>NZ_JACKXE010000001.1:2669578-3336973 GCF_014212315.1 Nocardioides luti | reverse complement strand
CGGCGTCGACGTCGTCCCGGAGCAGCTGCGCAAGCGGCTCGACCTGGCCGGGGACCAGACCGCCACGATCGTGCTGACCCGGGTGGCCGGCAGCGGCACCGCGCTGCTCGTGCGCCCGTTCTGAGGCGACGGTCGCTCAGGCGACGGCTTCCTCGTTGCCCTGGGCAGCAGCACCCCGCGCCGTGGCCGTGACGGGCGCACCGCCGGCCAGGTGCAGGCGGGCGAGCGGGTGGCCGCGGAGCGCGTCGGCCAGCAGCCCCCAGACCTCCTGGACCAGGCTCTGCGGCGCACCGCGCCGCTGCAGCAGGTGCTCGAACCAGTCGCGCATCTCGACGACGATCGTCTCGTCGCCGGTCACGAGCGAGGCGGCGACGCAGCCGAGCAGGTGGTCGACGTGGCCCTCGAGCTCCAGCCACCACGACGGGGTGCCCTCGGCACGGTGGGACCGGGCGACGGCGCGGATGACGTACGGCGTGATCTCGCTGCGGAACTCGTGGATCCAGCCCGCCTCGGCGTCCGCGGGCGTGGACGGGTCGGGCTCGTGGCGCGGCGTGCGGACGGGCAGCTCCTCGATGAGGCGCAGCGCGTCGGCCGACGTGGCGGCGTACGCCGTGGCGCCGAGCGCCAGCGCCCGGCGCTCGTCGTTGCCGAAGGCCTGGCCGCCCACGATGACGGGGATGCCGACCGAGCGCAGGTTGCCGAAGAGCGACTTCTGCGTCGCCAGCGACGAGGTGAGCGAGGCGCTGAAGAGCACGGCACGCGGCTTGGTCACCAAGACCTCGCGGAGCAGGTCCCCGGGCTGCTGGTCCTCCGGCATCAGGTGCACGCGGTAGCCCGCGAGGCCGAGCTCCTCGGCCACCACCAGCGCGGGCAGGGTGTGCCGCTCGTGCTCCACGCACGACACCAGGACCAGCGGGGCGTCCGGTGCCGGCGGCGCCGCGAACGAGCAGACCCAGTGCACGAGACCCTCGTTGATCGCGGTCGCGGCGTGCTCGTCCTCGACGGACCACTCGCCGTCGAGCCACAGCTCGCCGATCCGGACCTGGGCCGGGACGATCAGGTCCTCGATGATCTCGAGCGGCCCGGCACCGCGCTCGCGGGCGGCCACGACCGCGGCCAGCGCCGCGGGTCGGTCGGCGGCGCGCAGGGCCTCCCAGTAGGCCTCGTGCTCGGGCTGCATGACCGCACGTGCCCAGGTGAGCCCCGTCACTAACCGCGGGAGCGGAACCGGTCCAGTCCAGTGCGCCTCAGGCGCCCAGCGAGGCCCGCTCCGCACCGATCGTGGTGTCGTCGCCGTGCCCGGTGTGGACGACGGTCTCGCCGGGCAGCGCGAAGAGCGCCGCGCGGATCGAGGCCTTGATGACGTCCTCGTCGCTGTGCGAGCGGCCGGTGGCCCCGGGCCCGCCCTGGAACAGCGTGTCGCCGGTGAAGACGCAGCCGAGGTCCGGGGCGTGGAAGCACACCGCGCCGGGGGCGTGGCCCGGGGTGTGCAGCGCCCGCAGCGTGGTGCCGCCGACGGTGATCTCGAAGCCGTCGTGCAGGTCGACGTCCCAGAGGAAGTCGGTGTGGGTGAGGTCCCACAGCACCTTGTCGTCCGGGTGCAGCATGATCGGCGCCACCGTCTCCTCGCGCAGGGCGGGGGCGACCCGGCAGTGGTCGTCGTGGGCGTGGGTCAGCAGGATCGCCCGGACCTTGCGGTCGCCGACGACGGCCAGGATGTCGGAGACCGAGTGCGGGGCGTCGATCACGACGCACTCGGTGTCGTCGCCGACGACCCAGATGTTGTTGTCGACCTGGTGGGTCTCGCCGTCGAGGCTGAAGGTGCCGCTCGAGACGGCGTGGTCGACGCGGACGTCGCCGGTCATCCGAGCACCACGACCGAGCGCAGCACGTCGCCGCCGTGCATCCGGTCGAAGGCGGCCTCGACGTCGTCGATGCCGATCTCCTCGGTGACGAAGGCGTCGAGGTCGAGCCGACCCTGGCGGTAGAGGTCGACGAGCATCGGGAAGTCACGGCTGGGCAGGCAGTCGCCGTACCAGCTGGACTTCAGCGAGCCGCCGCGACCGAAGACGTCGATGAGCGGGATCTCGGGGATCGTCATGTCCGGGGTCGGCACGCCGACGAGCACGACGGTGCCGGCGAGGTCACGGGCGTAGAACGCCTGCTTCCAGGTCTCCGGGCGGCCGACCGCGTCGATCACGACGTCCGCGCCGTTGCCGCCGGTGAGCTCCTGGATGGCGGCGACCGGGTCGACGTCCTTGCTGTTCACGGTGTGCGTGGCCCCCATCCGGGTGGCCGCCTCCAGCTTCTTGGCGTCGATGTCGACAGCGATGATCGTGCCGGCACCGGCGAGCGCGGAGCCGGCGATCGCGGCGACGCCGACGCCGCCGCAGCCGATGACGGCCACGGACTTGCCGCGGCCGACGTTGCCGGTGTTGATGGCGGCACCGAGGCCGGCCATCACGCCGCAGCCGAGCAGGCCGACGGCCGCCGGACGTGCCTCGGGGTCGACCTTCGTGCACTGGCCGGCGGCGACGAGGGTCTTCTCGGCGAAGGCGCCGATGCCCAGGGCGGGCGACAGCTCGGTGCCGTCCTCGAGGGTCATCTTCTGGGTCGCGTTGTGGGTGGCGAAGCAGTACTGCGGCTCGCCGCGGTTGCAGGCCCGGCAGTCGCCGCAGACGGCGCGCCAGTTGAGGATCACGAAGTCGCCCGGCGCCACGCTCGTGACGTCGTCGCCGACGGCCTCGACGACACCCGCGGCCTCGTGGCCGAGCAGGAACGGGAACTCGTCGTTGATCCCGCCCTCGCGGTAGTGGAGGTCGGTGTGGCAGACGCCGCACGCCTGCACCTTCACCAGCGCCTCGCCCGGACCGGGGTCCGGCACGTTGATGGTCACGACCTCGACGGGCTGTCCCTTGCTGCGGGCGACGACGCCCTTCACCTGATGCATGACGCCAGCCAACCCCATCGCACAAGTTTTGCCACCATCGGGTGACCGCCGGCGTCTTCGGTGCGTGGTGATGACGCGGGCTGGCGCTGTCGCTTCATCACGGGATGCAGGCGAACCGCTGCTTCCCACGGTGAGCT
Source organism: Nocardioides luti (assembly GCF_014212315.1). Lineage (NCBI taxonomy): Bacteria > Bacillati > Actinomycetota > Actinomycetes > Propionibacteriales > Nocardioidaceae > Nocardioides > Nocardioides luti. The sequence continues at coordinate 3,333,886 of NZ_JACKXE010000001.1, read as the reverse complement.
CGCCGGGGGAACCTCCACGTCACCTGCATCCCGTGATGAAGCAGTGGCCGCTGGGACCAACACCGCACCCAACGGCGAGCCGCGTCAGCCGGCGAGGACCGAGGTGACCGGCAGCGAGGAGTCGGCGGGCAGGTCCAGCGAGGACGGCGTACGGCCGCGGGCGACCATCTCGGCGCCGAGGGCGGCGACCATCGCACCGTTGTCGGTGCACAGCCCGGGGCGCGGGACGCGCACCCGGATCCCCTTCGCGGCGGCGCGCTCCTCGGCCATCGTGCGCAGGCGGGAGTTCGCGGCGACGCCGCCGCCGATCAGGATGTCCTCGATGCCCAGGCTCGACGCCGCGTCGACCGCCTTGCGGGTCAGCACGTCGCAGACCGCCTCCTGGAAGCTGGCCGCGACGTCGGCGACCGGCACCGGCTCGCCGGCCCGCTCGCGGGCCTCGACCCACCGGGCGACCGAGGTCTTGAGGCCCGAGAAGGAGAAGTCGAAGCGGTGCCGCTCCAGGTCGCGCCGCGAGCTCAGCCCGCGCGGGAAGTCGACGTAGACGCTGCTCCCCTCGCGCGCCGCGCGGTCGATGTGCGGCCCGCCGGGGAACGGCAGGCCGAGCAGGCGGGCGACCTTGTCGAAGGCCTCGCCCGCCGCGTCGTCGATCGTGGAGCCGAGCGGCTCGACGCCGACCGTGACGTCCTCGACGCGCAGCAGGCTGGAGTGGCCGCCGCTGACCAGCATGGCCAGGCAGGGCTCCGGGAGCGCGCCGTGCTCGAGCTGGTCGACCGCGACGTGGGAGGCGAGGTGGTTGACGCCGTAGATCGGCTTGCCCAGCCCGATCGCCAGCGCCTTGGCCGCGGCGACGCCGACCAGCAGCGCGCCGGCCAGGCCGGGACCGTTCGTCACGGCGATCGCGTCGACGTCGTGCAGCCGGATCCCGGCCGTCTCGCAGGCCCGCTCGATGGTCGGGACCATCGCCTCGAGGTGCGCCCGGCTCGCGACCTCCGGCACGACCCCGCCGAAGCGCGCGTGCTCGTCGACGCTGCTCGCGACCGCGTCGGCCAGCAGCGTCCGGCCGCGGACGATGCCCACGCCGGTCTCGTCGCACGACGTCTCGATGCCCAGGACGAGCGGCCCGTCGTTGCCTGCGTCGGGGTGGGTGTCGGTCATGGGAAGCATTGTGCCGACAATGGCGTGGTGCGCGAGGTCGGGGTCGAGGAGCTGGTGGCCACCACCGACGACCCGTTCCTGCGCCACCACCCCCTGCGCGCGCGCCGCGCGTGGCGGTCCGGGGCGGCCGTCGTGCTCGACGGCGCCGGTGGCCGCCCGGGCGCACCGCCCGGCAGGGTGTTCACCGCCCTCGGCCCGCCCGACCTGCTCGGCCCGCTGATGCACGACCTCGCAGCGGCCGGGGAGCAGCCGCTCCGGCTGACCGTCGACGTGACGGCGTACGACGTGGTGCCGGCGGCCTGGCACCAGCCGGCGCCCCACCGCTGGCACTGGATGCTCACCCGCGGCCCGGCCCCGGAGGCAGCCGCCTCGGTCGAGGAGGTCACCGACCCCGCCGAGATCGACGCGGTCCTCGACGTCGCCAACCCCGACTCGTTCGCCCGCCCCGGCACGCCCGGCGTCGAGTGCTGGCTCGGCCTCCGGGAGGCCGGCGCCCTCGTGGCCGTCGGCGCGCTGGTGCGCCAGCCCGACGGCTCGGGCCACCTGCGCGGCGTGTCCGTGCTGCCGGCGTACGCCGGGCGCGGCCTCGGCACCGCGCTGAGCGCCGCCCTCACCCGGCGCGGGCTGGCCGGGCCGGGCGTCTGCAGCCTCGGGGTGTACGTCGACAACGCGCCGGCCGTGGCGATCTACGGGCGTCTGGGCTACGTCGCGGCGCACACCTTCGCGTCCGGCACGGTTTCTGCCTGAGGGTCGTTCCCCTGGCCGCGCGACGGGCGTAGGTTGTCCGGGTTTGACCAACCCCTCGGGACACCACCCTCGTGAAGAAACTCGGAGCACCCATGCACCTCTCGGGACACCACGCGACGCGCGCTGCCCTCGCAGCCGCCGTCTCCGCCGCTCTCCTGATCGGCACGCCGGCCACCGCCGGCGCCCGCGTCGACGACGCCACCCTGACGCCCCACACGCACTTCGTGATGGCGGCCGACGGCTCCTCCGGCAGCACCGCCCGCGGTGCCGACATCCCCAACATCGACTCGGTGAAGTCGACGATCCGCACCTACTACAACGCCTCGTCCGCCGGCATCGCGAACAAGGACTCCTCGCCGTACATCACGGAGATCAAGGCCCTCGAGGCGAACGTCCTCGCCCAGATCCCGCAGGCGCCCGCGCCGAACCTCGCGGTCGTGTTCGACGCCGACGACACCACGCTGTCGACGTACGACATGGAGGACGGGGCGATGCACTTCAACTTCGACCCGGCGCTGCAGAACACCTACGTCCAGCAGAGGAAGTTCCCCGCGACGCCCGGCATGGTCGACTTCGTCGCCGCCGTGAAGGCCAAGGGCTACGACATCTACGGCATCACGGGCCGCACCAACGACCAGGAGGCCGCGACCCTCGCGAACCTCCAGGACGTCGGCTACACCGAGTTCGACGCCGACAACTTCTTCACGAAGTGGACCGCCCAGCCGGGCGGCACCGCGCTGCCGCAGCCGTCGTACGTCGACTGCGCGGCCGACAGCGACGCGTCGAAGTGCTCCACGGTCGAGTACAAGGCGGCCACCCGCCGGCACATCCAGGACGACCTGGGCAAGACGATCGTCCTCAACATCGGCGACCAGTTCTCCGACCTGCAGGGCGGGTACGCGCTGCACAACGTGAAGCTGCCGAACCCGACGTACTACCTGCCCAGCCTCGACCTGACGACGCCCGGCCCGGGCGACCCGGCCGGCCAGCCGCGCACGGAGTTCGACATGGCGGCCGACGGCTCGAGCGGCGCCACCGAGGGCGGTGAGGGCATCCCGAACATCGACTCGGTGAAGTCCACGATCCGCACCTACTACGGCGCGGTCAACGGCAGGGCGAACACGAGCGCGTCGCCGTACGTCTCCGAGATGAAGGCGCTCGCCGCGACGTGGAGCGACAAGCTCGCGAAGAGCTGCGCCCGCGGGGTCAGGAAGCACCAGAAGCCGGCCGTCGTCTTCGACGCCGACGACACCACGCTGATGACCTACGACATGGAGGACGCGGCGATGCACTTCAACTTCGACCCCGCCCTGCAGAACACCTTCGTGCAGGAGGAGCGCTTCCCGGCGACCCCCGGCATGGTCAAGGTCGTCCGCACCGCGGCCCGCAACGGCTGCAAGGTCGTCGGCCTGACCGGGCGCAACAACGCCCAGCGCACCGCGACCCTGGACAACCTGGCGAAGTTCTACTTCAGCAAGAAGACCGACCAGCCGCTGTTCCGCTCGCAGTACTACTTCACGAAGTTCACCAGCACCGACACGCCGCCGGCGTACGTCGACTGCGCGCAGGACGCCGACGCCACCAAGTGCTCGACCATCGAGTACAAGTCGTCGACCCGCAACTACGTCGAGGACCACTACGGCTTCCGGATCGTCGCCAACTTCGGCGACCAGTTCAGCGACCTGATCGGCGGGCACTCCGCCAAGGTCGTCAAGCTGCCGAACCCGACGTACTACCTGCCGTGAGGCACCCGCGGCGCCGCTGACCGGCGCCGCGGCGCACGACTCAGACGGCGCTGCCGTCCGTGGGCCCGAGGGGCAACCCGAGGACCACGGCGGTGGCGCCGTCGCGGTAGTAGCGACGCCGCCGGGCGATCTCGTCGAACCCGGCCGCCGCGTAGAACCCCCGCGCCCCGGCGTTGTCCTCGCGCACCTCCAGCAGCAGCCGGTCCGCGCCCTCGGCCGTGGCCAGGCGGACCACCTCGGTGAGCAGCGCTCGCGCCAGGCCCGTACGACGGCAGGCCGGCGTGACCGCGATCCGCTGGAGCTCCGCGATGTCCGCGACGATGCTGGCCGCCGCGTGCCCGACGACGACGCCCGCCTGCTCGGCCACCAGGTAGCGGACCGTCGGCAGCCCCCCGGTCACGCCCTCGCGCACCAGCCCCTCCGACCAGGCGTCGGCCCCGAGGTTCTCGTCCTCGAGCGCGGCGATCGCCGCGACGTCGTCGCCCGTGGCGGCCCTGACGTGCGGCGCCCCGCTCACGAGACGGGCTTGGGCTTGCCCGGCGCGACCGCGTCGGGCCGGCGCAGGTAGAGCGGCTCCGGGTCGAGCAGCTCGGCCCGCTCCTCGGTCACGGTGCGGGCCAGCCAGCCGGCGCTCGGTCGCTGCGGGCCGACCCGGTGCGGGAACGCCTCGGGGTACATCCCGCCGCCCTCCCCGACCACCGGCCGGGCGGTCGCGAGGACCGCCGGCTTGTCGACGAGCGGCCCCTCCAGGCGGGCGCCCCGGTCGTCGTAGCGCGCGAGGTAGACCTCCTTGCGCCGGGCGTCGGTCGCGACCGCGAAGTCGCCGGCCACCGCACCGGCCTCGACGGCCTCGACCGCCAGCACGTCGAGCGTGCACACGCCGTACACCGGGATCTCGAGCACGAACGCCAGCGTCCGGGCGGTCACCAGCCCGACCCGCAGCCCGGTGAAGGGGCCCGGCCCGACGCCGACGGCGATCGCGGTCAGGTCCTGCCGCACGATCCCGGCGCGCTCCAGCGCCGTCGCGATGAGCGGGGCGAGGTCCTCGCCGTGCTTCATCGGGCGCTCGGAGGCCCGCTCCACGACCACGTCGTCGCCGTCGTGGAGGGCGACGCTCACGAGGGGGGTGGCGGTGTCGAAGGCGAGCAGCACGGGCCGAGGCTATCCGGGGCGGCGCTCGACCGCGATCTCGGCCAGGTGCGCGTCGATCGCGGACAGGCCGGGGACCTCGGCCATCAGGTCCCACCAGCGGAAGTCGTCGATCTCGTCGTTGGTGGCGGGCTCGCCGGCGGCGGCGAGCTCGGTGCGGTAGACCGCGGCGTACTCGATGCGGCGCTCGTGGCCGAGCTGCACGGTGCCGACGCCGATGAAGTGCACCTCGGCCTCGACCAGCCCGGTCTCCTCGCGGAACTCGCGGACCGCGGCCTCGCGGGGGCTCTCGCCCTCGTCGATCATGCCGCCGGGCAGCTCCCACTCTCGCCGCCAGGCGTTGTGCACGAGCAGCACGCGGCCGTCGTGCTCGGCGACCATCAGCGCCAGCGGGAGGGGGACGGCAGGGTCGAGGTCGCCCAGCTCGGACTCGTCGCAGCGGGAGAAGTCGAGGAGGAGGTTCTCGTTCAGCTTCTCGGCGAGGGGGGCGCGCTGGCGGTCCAGCTCGTCCATCTCGTACCACCGCGGTCCGATCGGGGTCATCAGCACGCGGCGGGGGTCGAGCTCGGTGTCCTCGTCCTCGTCGGCGAGCGCGCGGATGATCCGCACCTCGAGGCGCGACTCCGCCAGTCCCTCCGCGACCCCCTCACCCCACTCGACCACGGTCACCGCGTCGTCCAGGGAGGCCTCGAGGTCGAGGTCGTCGAGCTCCTCGATCCCGCCGAGGCGGTAGGCGTCGACGTGCACCAGCGACGGCCCCTCGCCGAGGTTCGGGTGCTCGCGGGCGATCACGAAGGTCGGGGACGTCACGTCGCCGCGGACGCCGAGCCCGGCGCCGATGCCCTGGGTGAAGGTCGTCTTGCCGGCCCCGAGCTCGCCGCTGAGCACGATCAGGTCGCCGGGCACCAGCTGGGCGGCGAGCAGCGAGCCCAGCTCGCGCATGGTCTCGGCGTCGGGCGCGTCGAAGAGGAAGGTGCGCAGCGGACGGCGCAGCTCGACGTTCGGCCCGTAGCGGCGGATCTCGCGGAAGCCCTGCCGCTCCCAGAACTGGCGCGTCCGCGGCAGCTCGACGCGGGTGACGACGGTGAGGTCGTCGTAGCCGTTGGCGGCGTCGACCGCGGCGTCGATCAGCACCCGCGCGATGCCGCGCCCCTGGGCGGCGGGGCTGACGCCGAAGCGGCGGAGGTACATCGTGCTCTCGTCCGGGTCGAGGACCAGCGCGCCCACGTCGACACCGTCCAGGGTGACGAGCAGCCCGCCGCCACCCTTCTCCATCATCTGCCCGAGCGACTCGACGGTCTCGGTGAGCGCCTCGGCCGGCGGGTCGAGCGGCGGGCGCGCCTCGAACGCCGCCCGGATCACGAGCAGCATCCGCTCGGCGTGGTCCGCGCCGACCCGGCGCACCTCCAGGCTCACCGCGACTCCACCGCGGCGGCGGCCGCCGCGATCAGCTGGTCGAGCTCGGCGTTCACCTGGTCGTGCCGCTCCATGATCACCATGTGCCCCGCGCCCTCGCACTCGAGCAGGGTGGCCCCGTCGATGTGCACCTTGAGCTTGCGGCTGTGGCCGATCGAGGTGAGCCGGTCGGAGGTGCCGCAGATGATCGCCGTCGGCACCCGGGACAGCACGTCGACGGCGTGGAACTTGTCGAGGCTGCCGAAGCTCGGGAAGAACTCCGCCACCACCTCGAAGGGGGTCGCGGCGAGCATCTCGTCGACGAAGCGGACGTACGCCGCCGGCACGGCGTCCCCGAAGGCGAAGAGGTCCGTCGCGACCATCGCGACGTCCTTGCCGACCCGGCGGATGCCGTCGATCGCCCGGTGCCCGCGGCCGAGCAGCCGCATCGTCCGGTGCGCGAGCCCGCTGCCCAGCGAGAGCGGCACCATCGGCAGCAGGATCCGGCTCGGGTCGAGGCCACCGGCCGTCGTGGAGATCAGGGCGACGCCGACGACCCGGTCCTCGAAGAGCTCGGGGTAGTGCTCGGCCAGCGCCACGATCGTCATGCCGCCCATCGAGTGGCCCACCAGGACCACCGGCCCGTCGGGGACCACCTCGTCGAGCACGTCCTTCAGGTCGTGGCCGAGCTGGTCGATGGTCGCGTGGCCGCGCGTGGACTTGCCGGAGCGGCCGTGCGAGCGCTGGTCGTAGTAGACGGCGCGGACCAGGCCGCGGTAGCCGGCGCGCTGGAAGTGCCAGCAGTCGAGGTTGAGCGCGTAGCCGTGGCAGAAGACGATCGTCAGCGCCGGTTGCGCGCCGGCCTTGCCCCGGTGGCCGCCGCGCGTCTTGGGCGGGGCGTACTCGTCCACCTCGACGTGCAGGGGGACGCCGTCGGACGCGACGACCGTCTGCGCGGGCGCGTGCAGCGAGCCCAGCGGGGTGACGTCGCCCGCGCCGCGCCGCGCGATGACGCGACGGCGGCGGGCGACCTCGACGGCGGTGCCGGCGACGGCGACGCCCGCCGCTCCGGCGGCGACGCCGAGCAGCTTGCGGGTGCGGCTCATGGGGCTCCTCGCAGGGAGTCGGGGGCGGTGTCCACGTGGCGGCGGGTCATCCGTCCGCCGATCCGGGTGACGATCTCGTAGGAGATGGTGTCGCTGGCCTCGGCCCAGTCCTGGGCGGTCGGCTCGCCGGAGACCCCGGTGCCGAACAGCACCACGGGGTCGCCCGCAGCAGCGGCGTCGCCCTCGAGGTCGACGACGAGCTGGTCCATGCAGACCCGCCCGCGCACGGGCCGGCGGCGACCCGCGACCCAGACCTCGGCACGGTTGCTGGCGTGGCGCGGCACGCCGTCGGCGTACCCGACGGGCACCAGCGCGACGGTCGTGTCGTGCCCGGCGACCCAGGTGTGGCCGTAGGACACGCCGGCCCCGGCGGCGACCGGCTTCACGACGGCGAGCCGGGCGCGGGCGGTCATGGCGGGGACCAGCCCGAGGTCGGGGGTGCGGCCGGGTGCGGGGTCCAGGCCGTACGACGCGATGCCGCACCGCACGAGGTCGAAGCGGGCGCTCGGCCGCAGGATCGCGGCGGCGGAGTTGGCCAGGTGGCGGACCTCGGGGTCCAGCCCGGCGGACCCGGCGACGGCCAGTGCCTCGCGGAAGGCGGTCTCCTGGGCGTCGTTGGCGGGGTGGTCGGGCTCGTCGCTGCAGGCGAGGTGCGACCAGATGCCGGTGACCGACCAGATCCGGGCGTCCTCTCCGGCCCGGGCCTCGGCGACCACGTCCGGCCAGGCCCGGAGCGTCGCGCCGCCGCGCGAGAGCCCGGTGTCGACCTTGAGCTGCACGCGCGCCGGGCGGCCGACGGCGACGACGGCCATCCGGATCTCGTCGAGCTCGGCGACGGAGTACGCCGTCACGTCGACGTCGGCCTCGATCGCGGCCGCGTAGTCCTCCCCCGGCACGCCCAGCCAGCACAGCACCCGACCGGTGTCGCCGCCGGCGCGCAGCGCGAGCGCCTCGTCGATGGTCGCGACGCCGAGCCAGGCGGCCCCGGCGGCACGCGCCGCCGCCGCGGACTCGAGCAGGCCGTGGCCGTAGCCGTCGGCCTTGACGACCGTCATCATCGCGACGCCCTCGCCGACCAGCTCGCGCAGCACGGTGACGTTGTGCCGCAGCGCCGCCAGGTCGACCACGATCTCGGCGCGCGGTGCCGACGAGGGGGTCATGCCGGGTGATTCTTCCATCCCCGGCAGCCGATCCGGACGCACCCGTCAGTGGCGGACGTCCGGGAGCGCGCGCACGACGGCTGCCACGGCACCCGCGACCTGGCCCGCGACGACCGGTCCGCCGGACGACGCGACGGTCGCGGCGGCACCGTGCAGCCAGGACCCGACCGAGGCGGCGTCGTACGGCGTGAGGCCGGCGGCCAGCAGCGCGCCGACGAGCCCGGACAGCACGTCGCCGGCCCCCGCGGTGGCCAGCCAGGGCACGCCGGTCGTCGTCGCACGGACGCGCCCGTCGGGCGTGGCGACCAGCGTGTGGCGGCCCTTGAGCAGGACGACGGCGTCGTACTGCTCGGCCGCACGGCTCACGTGCGCCAGGGGCGCCTCCTCGACCTCGTCCCGCTCGACGTCGAGCATCCGGGCGAGCTCGCCGGCGTGCGGCGTCAGCACGGCGGGGACGCCGAGCGGGCCGTCGACGTGCTGCAGCGCGTCGGCGTCGACCACGAGCGGCACGCCGTCGGCGAGGGCCGCGGACAGCGCCTCGCCCGCCTGCTCGCCGCCACCGGGTCCGACCACCCAGGCCTGCACCCGGCCCTCCCCCACGATCTCGGGGTGCGCCTCGCGGACCTGGCGGGCGACGGTCTCGTCGCCGACGTAGCGGACCATCCCGCACAGGCCGGTCGCGGCACCGCCGGCGCACAGCAGCGCCGCGCCGGGGTACGTCGCCGAGCCGGCGCGCAGCCCGACGACGCCGCGGGAGTACTTCTGGGCGTCCGGCGCCGGTCGCGGCAGCAGCGCCGCCACGTCGTCCGGCTGCAGCGCCTCGAGCGCCGGGGCGGGCAGGTCGAGACCCAGGTCGACGAGGTGGACCGCGCCGCACGCGGCCGCGGCGGGGTCGGCCAGGTGCGCGACCTTGTGGGTGCCGAAGGTGACGGTGAGGTCGGCCGTGACGTGCGGCCCGGCCAGCTCGCCGCTGTCGACGTCCACCCCGGACGGCACGTCGACCGCGACGACCGGGACGCCGTCGAGGCCGTCCAGCGCGGCGACCGCGTCCGGCCGGAGCCCGGGCCGGCCGCCGATCCCGACGATGCCGTCGACGACGACGTCCGGGCGGACGCCTCGGTCGCCGGCGTCGCCTCGTGTGCCTGAGGACGCGCCGGGGCGCGTCGTGGGGCACACGACCCCGCCGGCCGCCCGCAGCGCGGCCAGCCCCGCGGCGTGCGGCGTCTCCGAGAGGAGCACCGCCTCGACGGCGCAGCCTCTGCGGGCGAGCAGCGCCCCGGCGTACAGCGCGTCACCGCCGTTGTCCCCCGACCCGACGAGCAGCCGCACCCGGCGGCCGTACGCCGACCCGAGCAGGTCCAGCACGGCGTAGGCCAGCCCGGCGGCGGCCCGCTGCATCAGCGCGCCCTCGGGCAGTCTCGCCAGCAGCTCGGCCTCCGCGGCCCGGACCTGCTCCACCGTGTGCGCCTGCCTCATGCGGCCACGCTAGTCGTCGCCGCCCCTGTTGGGCCGGCGACCAGGCCGGCGTGCGCCCTCCCGCTGCTTCATCACGGGATGCAGGTGAAGCGCGGCTTCCCACGGTGAGCTCGCCGTGGGAACCTCCACGCCGACTGCATCCCGTGATGAAGCAGAGGCGCGAGCGCCAGCGGACCAAGGCCCTCAGGACTCCAGCACCACGACGGCGGACGCGATGCCGGCGTCGTGGGAGAGCGAGACGTGGACGGAGGCGACCCCGAGCTCGTCGGCACGGGCCTGGACGGAGCCGCGGATCACGAGCAGCGGGCGGCCCGACGCCTCGGACACCACCTCGGCGTCGTGCCAGGCGAGGTTGCCCGGCGCCCCGAGCGCCTTGGCGATCGCCTCCTTGGCGGCGAACCGGGCGGCCAGCGAGGCCAGCCGGTGCGAGGCCTCGTCGGGCGTGAAGAGCCGCTCGGCCAGGCCGGGCGTCCGCTCGAGCGACTGCCCGAAGCGCGCCACGTCCACCACGTCGATGCCGACGCCCACGATCGCCACGAGCCGCCGCTGCCCTACTCGACCGTGACGGACTTGGCGAGGTTGCGCGGCTGGTCGACGTCGTGGCCCATCAGCGTCGCGAGCTCGCAGGCGAAGAGCTGCAGCGGCACGACCGCGACCAGGGGCTGCAGGAGCACCGGGACCTTGGGCAGCCGGATCAGCACGTCGGCGTACGGCGCGATCGCCTCGTCCCCGTCCTCGACCAGGCAGATCGTCCGGGCACCACGGGCCCGGACCTCCTGGATGCCGCTGATCATCTTCTCCCGCAGCTGGTCGCGCCCCTGGGGCGGGACGACGCACAGCACCGGGAGGTCCTGCTCGATCAGGGCGATCGGGCCGTGCTTGAGCTCGCCGGCGGCGAAGCCCTCGGCGTGGAGGTAGGCCAGCTCCTTGAGCTTCAGCGCCCCCTCGAGCGCGACCGGGTAGCCCGCGTGCCGCCCCAGGAACAGCACCGAGCGGCTGCCCGTGTGCTCCTTGGCGAGGTCGTAGACCTGCTGCTCGCCGTCGAGCACGCGCTGGATGTGGTCCGGCATCTCGTGCAGCTGGTCGAGCACGTTGCCGATCTCGTCGCCGTACAGCGTGCCCTTGACCTGCGCGAGGTAGAGCGCGAGCAGGTAGCAGGCGACCAGCTGGGTCAGGAAGCCCTTGGTCGACGCGACCCCGATCTCCGGGCCGGCGTGGGTGTAGATCACCGCGTCGGACTCGCGCGGGATCGTCGAGCCGTTGGTGTTGCAGATCGCCAGGACCCGCGAGTGCTGGGTGCGCGCGTGCCGGATCGCCTGCAGGGTGTCGGCGGTCTCGCCGGACTGGCTGATCGCCACCACCAGCGTGGACGGCGTGAGGATCGGGTCGCGGTAGCGGAACTCCGAGGCGAGCTCGACCTCGCACGGCGTGCGGGTCCAGTGCTCGATGGCGTACTTCGCGACCATGCCGGCGTAGAACGACGTCCCGCACGCGATGATGATGATCTTGTCGATCGAGCGCAGCTCTTGGTCCGTCAGGCGCATCTCGTCGAGGTGCAGCAGCCCCTCGGGCGTGCGCCGGCCCAGCAGCGAGTCCGCCACGGCGTGCGGCTGCTCGTGGATCTCCTTGCGCATGAACCAGTCGTGGCCGTCCTTCTCGGCGGCCGACAGGTCCCAGTCGACGTGGTAGCGGCGACCCTCGGACGGCGAGCCGTCGAAGCCGGTCACCTCGACGCCGTCGCGGGTGATCGTGACGACCTGGTCCTGCCCGAGCTCCAGCGCCTCGCGGGTGTGCTCGATGAAGGCCGCCACGTCGGAGCCGAGGAAGTTCTCGCCCTCGCCCAGCCCGACGACGAGCGGCGAGTTGCGGCGCGCGGCCACCACCCGCGACGGGTCCTGCGCGTCGACGGCGACCAGCGTGAAGGCGCCCTCGAGGACCCGGCAGACGTTCTGCATCGCGGTGGTCAGGTCGGCGCCGCTCTCGAGCTCGTTCTCCACGAGGTGGGCCGCGACCTCGGTGTCGGTCTCGGAGACCAGCGTGTGGCCGGCCTTCTCGAGCACCGCCCGCAGCTCGGCGAAGTTCTCGATGATCCCGTTGTGCACGAGCGCGAGCCGCCCGCTGCGGCCCAGGTGCGGGTGCGCGTTGGTGTCGTTGGGGGCGCCGTGGGTGGCCCAGCGGGTGTGCCCGATGCCGGTCGTCGAGGGCACCAGCGGGTGGTCCTGGAGGGCCTTCTCGAGGTTGGCGAGCTTCCCGGCGCGCTTGTCGGAGGCGATCGTGCCCCGGTCGACGAGGGCGATCCCGGCGGAGTCGTAGCCGCGGTACTCGAGCCGTCGCAGCCCCTCGATCACGACGCCCTGTGCCTGCTGCTCCCCGACATAGCCCACGATTCCGCACATGCGCCCCACCCTAGCGACGCGGCCGGACCGACACCCCGCAGGGCGACGGCCGGCCCGGCTGCAACAATCGCCCGCATGTCGCACCACGGGTGGACCCCGCAGGGCGCCGGCGAGGACGCCGGGCGCGAACCCTCCCCCTACATCGAGCTCGACCGCGACGCGTGGGCCGCGCTGGCGCAGGAGACCAGCAGCCCGCTGAGCGCGGAGGAGGTCCGCCGGCTGCGGGGGCTCGGCGACTCCCTCGACATCGACGAGGTGCGCGAGGTCTACCTGCCGCTGTCGCGGATGCTGAGCATGTACGTCGAGTCCGCCGGCCGCCTGCACCTGCGGCAGGAGGAGTTCCTCCACCGCCGCACCCCGCCGCGCACGCCGTTCGTCATCGGCCTCGCCGGCTCGGTCGCCGTCGGCAAGTCGACCACAGCGCGGGTGCTGCAGGAGATGCTCGCCCACTGGCCCGAGCACCCCAACGTGGCGCTGGTGACGACCGACGGGTTCCTCTACCCGAACGCCGAGCTCGAGCGCCGCGGCATCCTGCACCGCAAGGGCTTCCCCGAGTCCTACGACCGCCGGGCGCTGCTGCGCTTCGTCGTCGACATCAAGTCCGGCAAGGACGAGGTCGAGGCCCCGACGTACTCCCACCTCGTCTACGACGTGGTCCCCGAGGAGAAGGTCGTCGTCAAGCGGCCCGACATCGTCATCATCGAGGGCCTCAACGTCCTCCAGCCGGCGCGGGTGCGCGAGGACGGCCGCACCGGCCTCACGCTGAGCGACTTCTTCGACTTCAGCGTCTACGTCGACGCCGGCACCGGCCACATCCGCAACTGGTACGTCGAGCGCTTCCTGCGGCTGCGGGAGACGGCGTTCCGCGACCCCGGCTCCTACTTCGCGAAGTACGGCGCCCTCAGCGCTGACGAGGCGACCGCGGAGGCCGAGCGGATCTGGGACACGATCAACGGGCCGAACCTGAGCCAGAACATCCTGCCCACCCGCTCGCGGGCCACGCTGGTGCTGCGCAAGGACCGCGACCACTCGGTCCGCTACGTGCGGGTCCGCAAGCTCTGAGCGAGCCGCTCAGCCCAGCACCCGGTGCAGGGTGCCCAGGATCTGCCCGGCCAGCTCGTCGTCCAGCACGTCCGGCGCCTCGGCGTCGCGGACCATCACCAGGTTGGCCACGGCGTCGCCGGTGTCGAGGCTGACGAGCGCGAAGTCGACCGCGGGCGCGTCGCACGGCGTCCGGTCGGTGACGGTGATCCGCGAGGTGCTCCGCACCGCGGTGCTGCCGTCGTCGAGGGTGATCTCCTCGGTGACCACCGGCGTGTGCGGGCTGGAGGTCTTCAGGTCCTCGTTCAGCGAGATCGCCGCCACCCAGTCGGCGCTCAGCTGCTCGTTGGCCGCGCGTGCGGCGAGGCCGGTCGCCGAGCGGGTGAAGCCCACGAAGCCCCTGTTCGAGGCCGTGTCGGCCGTCTTGCAGTAGCCGTCGCGGAAGACCGCCGGCCCCGCCACGCCGACGGCCGCCTTGCCGTCCTTGCCGAGGTAGTAGAGCACCGTGTCGCTGCTCTGCGTCGTCCAGTCGTCCGCGCTCGACGGCACCTCGAACATCGCGTTGTCGCCCCGGTCGCCGACCACGAACTGCCCGTCGTCGAAGACGTGCTCGCGCTCGCTGACCGGTGGGGCGGTCGACGAGGGCGACTCCGTGGGGCTCGGCGACGCCGAGGTGCTGGACGGCCCGTCGGCGGCCGGCGCGCCGTCGCGGTGGGTGTACGCCGTCACCGCGACCCCCGTGACCGCCAGCACCGCCAGCGTCGAGACCGCCGCGAGGACCGTCGCCACGCGCGCGCTCGTGCTCCCCGTCATGCGCACTGTCTACCCGGCCCGGCCCGCCTCAACCCCACCGGTGGTCGTTCAGAGCACCTTCTGGACGTCCAGGGAGCGCTCGACCACCCGGTAGCCCAGCCGCTCGTTCACGGCGTTCATCGGCGCGTTCACGCCGGCGTTGCCGGTCTCGACGTAGGCACACTCCGGGTAGAGCTCCAGCACCCTCCGGTGGGTCAGCAGCTTCATGCCCAGCCCGAGCCGGTGGCCGCGGTGCTCCGGGAGCACCATCGTGCCCCCGACCTCGGCGTGCCGCGGGTCCTGGCTCGAGATGCCGAGCTCGGAGAAGCCGCAGGCCCGGCCGTCCGGGTCGACCGCCAGCGCGACCACCCAGGTCCGCCCGGTCGCGCGGGTCCGCTCCTCGTGCTCGTGCAGCCGCTCCGGGGTCCACTCGGCCTCGCGCAGGTCGAGGTCACCGGTGGGGATCAGGCCCATGAAGGCCGACAGCAGGGCGCAGAAGTCGTCGACGTACGCCTCCGGCACGACGTCCTCGAACGGCACGTAGCCGTAGTCCCCCTGGGCGGCCGCGACCTCCTCGTCGAGCGCGGCCCACCGCGGGACGGCCGTGGCGAGGTCCACCAGCTTGGTCTCCTCGTGGCTCGCGACCGGGTAGCCCAGGGCCGCCGCGAAGCCCACCGCCGCGCTGTCCTCGTCGACCGGCGCACGCACGGTGCTGAGGCAGGTCGTGCGCCCCGCGTTCCGCACCCGCTCCTCCAGGTCGGCGAGGAGCGCCCGGCCGAGGCCGCGGCGCCGGTGCTCGGGGGGCACCCAGACGTCGACCTGCGCCAGGTGGGTGTTGTCGGCGAGGAAGAACCACACCATCCCCGCCCCGACGACCGCGCCGTCCCGGGTCGCGGTCACGAGCTCCTTGCGGCCGTCGCTGCGCTCGCGCGGCAGGGCGACCCGCGAGACCTCCCACACCGGCCACGCGTCGAACGGCCGCTCCGCGCTCGCCGCCCGCCCGGTCTCCCACCACACCCGCAGGGCGGGCTCGTCGTGCACGTCGACCTCACGGATCTCCACGTCGCTCATGGTGGGCGAGCCTAGGCAGGAAGCAGCCCGGCCCGCCTCCGGATATCGGAGGCGGGCCGGGACGGTGGACCGACGTGGTCGGTCGGTGCTGCGGGTCAGGCGACCTCGGAGGCGGCGACGCCCAGCCCCGTGACGGTGACCGGGACGTTGCCGCGCGTGGCCTTGGAGTACGGGCAGACCTGGTGGGCCGCCTCGACGAGCTCCTGGGCCTGCGCGTCGTCGACGCCGGGGATCCTGGCGACGATGTCGGCGGTGATCGCGAAGGACTCGCCCTCGGGACCGAACCCGACGGCGACCTCGACGACCGACCGGGAGGCGTCGACGCCGGCCTTCTTCGCGACCAGGCCGAGCGCACCCTGGAAGCAGGCGCCGTAGCCGACGGCGAACAGCTGCTCGGGGTTGGTGCCCGTGCCGGGCCCACCCGTCTCCTTGGGCGCGGTCAGCTGCAGGTCGAGGACGCCGTCCTCGGACACCGCGTGGCCGGCGCGACCGCCGGTGACGTGGGCGCGGGCGGTGTAGACGATCTTCTCAGGGGTGTTGGTCATGCCATTTTCAACCACGGTGGGCGCGCGTTGATTCCGGGAGGAGCGGATCGGCGGGTCAGCGCAGCGTGAGCTGACGGCGTACGACGTCGGCCAGCCGGTTCGCGACGGCCTCGGCCTCGTCGTGGGTGGCCGCCTCGACCATCACCCGCACCAGCGGCTCGGTGCCCGACTGGCGCAGCAGCACCCGACCGGTGTCGCCGAGCGCAGCCTCCTCCTCGGAGAGCGCGGCGGCGAGCACGGCGTCCTCGTCGACCCGCGACTTGTCCACGTCGGGGACGTTCACGAGCACCTGGGGCAGCCGGTTGACGACGGACGCGAGCGACTGGAGCGTCTGCCCGGTGGCGGCCATCCGCTCGAGCACGTGCAGCGCCGCGAGCGTGCCGTCGCCGGTGGTGGCGTGCTCGCTCATGATCACGTGGCCGGACTGCTCACCGCCGAGGGAGTAGCCGGAGACCCGCATCGCCTCGAGGACGTAGCGGTCCCCCACCTTGGTCTGGCGGACGCCGAGACCGGCGGCCTTCATGGCCTGCACGAAGCCGAGGTTGCTCATCACGGTGGCGACGACCGTGTCCTTGACGAGGTGGCCGTTGAGCGCGAGGGACAGCGCGAGGACGGCCAGGATCTGGTCGCCGTCGACGACGTTGCCCTCGTGGTCGACCGCGAGCACCCGGTCGGCGTCGCCGTCGAGCGCGAAGCCGCAGTCGGCGCCGTGCTCGAGCACCGCCGCCTGGAGCGGTGCCAGGTGGGTCGATCCGCAGTTGTCGTTGATGTTGAGGCCGTCGGGCTGGTCGTGGATCGCGATCACGGTCGCGCCGGCCTCCCGCAGCGCCATCGGGCCCGACGCGTGGGCGGCACCCTCGGCGCAGTCGAGGACGACGGTGAGCCCGTCGAGGCGGCGGCTCAGGGTGCCGTCGAGGTGGGCGGCGTACTCCGCCACGGCGGTGGGGTACGCCGAGACCCGGCCGACGTCGCCGCCGGTGGGGCGGTCCCAGTCCTCGTGGAGGTGCCGCTCGATCTCGGCCTCCACGGCGTCGTCGAGCTTGAGGCCGCCGCGGGCGAGGAACTTGATGCCGTTGTCGGGCATCGCGTTGTGCGAGGCGGAGAGCATCACGCCGAGGTCCGCGTGCAGGGCACCGGTCAGGTGCGCCACCGCCGGGGTGGGCAGCACCCCGAGGAGCAGCACGTCGACACCGGCGGAGGCCAGCCCGGCCACCACCGCCGCCTCGAGGAACTGGCCGGAGATGCGCGTGTCCCGGCCGACCACGGCGAGCGGGCGGTGACCCGCGAACTCGCCCCTGTCGGCCAGGACACGTGCTGCTGCAACGGAAAGGTCCAGGGCCAGCTCAGCGGTCAGATGACCGTTGGCCAGGCCCCGGACCCCGTCCGTGCCGAAGAGTCGCGTCATGGACGCAACGCTAGTTGATCAGCGCTTGCTGAACTGCGGCGCCTTACGCGCCTTCTTGAGACCGGCCTTCTTGCGCTCGATGACGCGGGCGTCGCGCGTGAGCAGCCCGGCCTTCTTGAGCGAGGGGCGGTTGGTCTCGGTGTCGATCGCGTTCAGGCAGCGGGCCACGCCGAGGCGCAGGGCGCCGGCCTGACCGGTGATGCCGCCGCCGTGGATGCGGGCGATGACGTCGAAGCGGTCCATCAGGTCGAGGTTCGCGAAGGGCTCGTTCACGACCTGCTGGTGCAGCTTGTTCGGGAAGTAGGAGTCCAGGGTGCGGCCGTTGACGGTCCACACGCCGGTGCCGGGGACGATGCGGACACGCGCCACGGCCTCCTTGCGACGGCCGGTGGCCGCGGCGGGAGCGATCGTCGCGGGACGCAGCGGGGCGTCGGCGGACGGGGCGCTCTCGGAGCTGTAGGCGACGCCCTGCTCGTTGGTCTCGAAGGTCTCCTCGACCTCGCCACCCTGGTTGGTGGTGTTCTCGGTGCTCTCGGTGGTCTCAGCCACGGTATTCCTCACTCAGTCTTTCTCGGGGATGCCAGTGGATTACTGGGAGACCTGGACGATCTCGAAGGGCTTGGCCTGCTGGGCCTCGTGCGGGTGCGTGGGGCCGGAGTAGACCTTCAGCTTCTTCAGGACCTGACGGCCGAGGCGGTTCTTGGGGAGCATGCCCCAGACCGCGTTCTCGATCGCCTTGCGGGCGTCCTTCTCGAGGAGCTCGCCGATGGGGGTGGCCGAGAGGCCGCCCGGGTAACCGGAGTGGCGGTACGCCATCTTGGTGGTCTTCTTGGTGCCCGAGAGGGCGACCTTCTCCGCGTTGATGATGATGACGAAGTCACCGGCGTCGACGTGGGGCGCGAAGATCGGCTTGTGCTTGCCACGGAGCAGGTTGGCGGTCTGGACGGCGAGGCGTCCGAGGACCACGTCGGTGGCGTCGATGACGTGCCAGTCTCGCTGGATGTCACCGGGCTTGGGGCTGTACGTGCGCACGGCTGGTCTACCTTCTTCGTTCGTAGGACCCGACCGGGTGCTCCGGTCGGAGGGTGGAGCGGCGACTTTCTGACGAACACGGCCCGGCCTGGCACCTCCGTGGGAGGTGGTGTCCGGGACTGCACCCCGACCGAACAGCGAGAGGTCTGGGCGCGGCAGGAGTCGCGACTGTCGAGGGTACGGCGCGGCGTGCACGCGGGTCAAAACGGGGCTCGCGGGGGTCCGCGGCCCCGCCCGCAGGCTCAGCACCCGGACGGGTGGGTTCGCACGACTTCGCAACGCAGACTAAGTTGTGACGGTGACTGAATCTCTCACCGTCCGTGACAACCGCACCGGACAGGAGTACGACGTCCCGATCCTCGACGGCACCATCAAGGCCGCCGACATCGGGAAGATCAAGGCCGGGGAGGACACCCCGGGCCTCGCCGTCTACGACCCGGGCTTCGTGAACACCGCCTCGTGCCGCAGCGCCGTCACCTACATCGACGGCGAGAAGGGCATCCTCGAGTACCGCGGCTACCCGATCGAGCAGCTGGCGGAGAAGTCGAACTTCCTCGAGGTCGCCTACCTGCTCAACCACGGGAAGCTGCCCTCCAAGGAGGAGTACGACTCCTGGGTGCACGAGATCACCTACCACACGTTCGTGCACGAGAACGTCAAGAGCTTCATGGAGGGCTTCCGCTACGACGCCCACCCCATGGGCATGCTGATGGCCTCCGTCGGCGCGCTCTCGACGTTCTACCCCGACGCCCGCAACATCAGCGACGCCGAGAACCGCCACATGCAGATCGTCCGCATGATCGCGAAGATGCCGACGCTGGGTGCCTGGTCGTTCCGCCACGCGCAGGGCAAGCCGTTCGTCTACCCGGACAACGACCTGGGCTACACCGCGAACTTCCTCTCGATGCTGTTCAAGATGAGCGAGCGCAAGTTCGAGGCCGACGAGCGGCTGGTCAAGGCCCTCGACGTCCTCTTCATCCTGCACGCCGACCACGAGCAGAACTGCTCGACCAACGCGGTCCGCTCGGTCGGCTCCTCGCAGGTCGACCCGTACTCCGCGGTCTCCGCCGGCGTCGCAGCCCTCTACGGCCCGCTGCACGGTGGCGCCAACGAGGCCGTGCTGCGGATGCTGCGGCGCATCGGCTCGAAGGAGAACATCCCGGCGTTCATCGAGGGTGTGAAGAACGGCAACGAGAAGCTCATGGGCTTCGGGCACCGCGTCTACAAGAACTTCGACCCGCGCGCGACGATCATCAAGAAGGCCTGCGACGACGTCTTCGAGGTCACCGGGGTCAACCCCCTCCTCGAGATCGCCAAGGAGCTCGAGAAGATCGCCCTCGAGGACGAGTACTTCATCAAGCGCAAGCTCTACCCCAACGTCGACTTCTACTCCGGGCTCATCTACGAGGCGTTCCAGTTCCCGCCCGAGATGTTCACCGTCCTCTTCGCCATCGGCCGCACCCCCGGCTGGCTCGCGCAGTGGTCCGAGCTCGTGGACGACAAGGAGCAGAAGATCGCGCGTCCGAAGCAGATCTACACCGGCGACCGCACGCTCGACTTCGTGCCCGCGTCCGAGCGTTGGGCTTGAGCTCCGCTCAAGCCCAACGCTCGGACGGCTCCGGGCCAGGTCGAGCAGCGGCACGGCTGAGCGTGCGAAGCCGTGACCCGCGTGTCGAGACCCAGTAGATGACCGGTCTCATCAGCCGCACACCAGCAGCCGTCGTCTTCGACCTCGGCAACGTGCTGATCGACTGGCAGCCGCACGCGGCGGTGGCGGCGGGCGTGGGGGCGGCCGAGGCCGAGCGCTTCCTGGCTGCCGACGACTTCGACTTCCGGGCCTACAACCACGGCCCCGACTCGGGTGACTCGTGGGAGCACGCGGAGGCCGAGGTGGCGCGGACGCACCCGCACTGGGCCGAGCACGCCCGCGCCTACCGCACCCACTTCCCGCTGTCGCTGGTCGGCGAGGTGCCCGGGACCGCCGACGTCGTGCGCGACCTGCGCGCCGCGGGCGTCCCGGCGCTGGGCCTGACCAACTGGTCGCACGAGCTCTACCCGCACGCGCCGCGGATGTTCGAGGTCCTCGCACTCCTCGACGACGTGGTCGTGTCCGGCACCGAGGGCGTCGCCAAGCCGGACCCGCGCGTCTACGAGATCGCGGCCGAGCGGGCGGGGCTCCCCCTCGACGCGCTCGCCTTCGTCGACGACCGCGCCGACAACGTCGAGGCCGCGCTCGCGCTCGGGATGGCCGGCGTGCTGTTCACCGACGCCGCCACCCTCCGCACGGACCTGCGCGCGCTCGGCCTCCCCGTCTGAGCGACCGGGCCGCGGCCGGCTAGCCCGGCCGCGTCACGACCACCGGACGGCGTACGCCGGGACCGCGCGTGGGGTCGATCCGCAGCCAGGCCCGGGCCCCGTCCTCGACCCGTCGGCCCGCGGCCGTGAGCCTCAGGTGCACCCGCTGCGCCGTCCCGGCGAGCAGGTCGACCCGGCCCCGCGCCAGCACCCGCCCGTCGCGACCGGCGCTGCGCACCACCACGAAGCCCGAGCCGGGCATGGAGGACACGATCCGCACCCCCAGCCGTGAGGGCCGCGCCACGACCAGCGGGGCGACCGACGCGGTCGTCGACCCGGGCTGGACCGTGACCGACGCGGTGGAGCTGTTGTTGCCGGGGTCCGCGTCGACCGAGGTCGAGGTGACGGTGGCGGTGTTCACCACGACCAGCGGGTCCACGGTGCCCCGGGTCTCCACGGTCGTCCGGTCACCCAGGCACTCGAGGTCCACGGTCGCCGTCTGTGCGGCGGCGGTGGTGTTGAGCAGGCGGAAGGCGCGCGCCTTGAGCCGCGGGTCGTTGCCGAGGCTCTGCACGCCGGCGGGCAGCGACCAGGTCCCGACGACGCCCTTGGCCTGGTCGGCGCAGGTGACCTGCTCCTCGACCGTCGCGCCGGCCGGCACCGAGACCGTGCGCACCACGTGGGCCAGGACCAGGTCGTGCGTGTGGCCCAGCACTGCCGACGTGGTCGTCCGCAGGCACCGCACCGAGAGCGTCGCGGTCGTCGGCGCGGCCACGTCCATCGTGAACGCCCAGCCGTTGCCGGCCGCCGGCTCCGAGCCCGCCAGCGTCGCCGCGCCCCCGGACAGCGAGAAGCCCGGCGCGACCGGCGCGGTCCCTGTCGGGCACGCCACCGAGGCGGTACGCCGGCCCGCCGGCCAGGCCTGGGTGGTGGCGACGACCGCCGCGTCGGCGGACAGGGCGTGGCGGTGCCGGCTGGCGCCGCCGTCCTGCCGGTCGGCGTACTCCGTGAGGCCCGGCAGGCAGACCACGAAGCCCTTGGCCTGCGCCCGTCCGGTCGCGTCGTTGCGCACGACGGCCTTCCAGGTCCCGACCGCGGTCGACTCCGAGCTCAGCACCCGCACGTCCGTCGGCGCGCCGGTGCCCTGGTCCACGTGGTCCACGCGCAGGGAGCCGTCGCCGAGGATGTCCCCGGCCCCGCAGGCGACCGTCACCGTCCGGGTCTGGCCGGGATCGAGGTCGACCTGCACCTCGGACTTGTACGGCGTCAGCTCGTGGAAGGCCATGGGGTGCGCCGCCGGGCCGGCGCCGGCGATCGGGTCGGCGACCACCCGCACGGTCAGCACCTTCGCCTGGCCGGGCGTGAGGGTGCCGATCGAGCAGGACACCACGCCCGAGGACTGCGTGCAGGGGCTGCTCGCCGAGTCGAACGTGACGCCGGTGGGCAGGGCGTCGCGGACGACCACGCCGGTCGCGTCGTCGAGTCCGACGTTCTTCGCCTCCAGGGTGTAGGTGACGGTGTCGCCGCCGTGCACCGCCGGGCTCGACGCGGTCTTCACGACGCGCACGTCGGAGCGGTTGGCGCTCGGCGGCGGGGTGGTCGTGGTCGGCGGCAGGCAGGCGCTGCTCGGGTAGAGCCGCTGGTGCGTCTCGTAGTTCGACGAGAACGTCTTCGCGACCATCTGGCCGATCGTGTGGCCGACGCTCGCGATGGTGAGGGCCGCGTTGGGGGCGAGGATCGTGCCGCCCCACGCCGAGCCGACGCTCATCGTCACCGTGGTCGCGGTCGGGAAGTTCCACAGGATCCCGGGCCAGCTCTCCATGACGGAGTCGTTGGCCTGGTAGTACGTGCCGCCCTGCTTGATCCACACCTGGCCCTGCAGCGTCACCGCGCTCCCGGACACGTTGACGAGGACGCCGGAGCCGGCGGGCACGTCGTACCCGATGCCGTTGGCCGAGGTGAGCTGGGCCGGCGTCAGGCTGAACACGTTGAGCGTCGGGTCCGTGCCGGTCAGGACCAGGACCGTGTTGCCCCCGGCCGTGCCGGGCGCCGCGGTGCCGGTCGCCGCCGCGCTCCCCCAGGCGGTCGAGCGCGAGCGCAGGTCGGTGAAGGCCGCCGCGAAGTCGACGGGGTTGCTCGCGAGGTAGGTCCCGCCGCCGTTGAAGTTCACGCCGGACTTCGGGGAGACGTACGCCGACCCCTTCTGCAGATTGAAGTACTGCCCGTGGGTCCCGGCGACCACGAGCGTCGCGGTGCCGGCCGCCGACGTCAGCCGCGTGCCGACGGTCATCCCGCTCGCGTCGAGGTTGCCGCCCCACGCGATCGAGCCCTCGGACTCCGAGCCGCGGTGACCGCTGCCCTCGACGAACTCCGTCCATCCCGTCGCGGCCCCCAGGGGCTGCGTCACGGTCGTGCAGGACGTCGCCACCGCGCGCATTGGCGGGCCGGTCAGCCCGCTCGCCGGCGGCGACGCCGACAGCGCGACGAACGACAGCGCCGTCACCGCGGCGACGGTCGTGGCGGCAGCGATCGCGGCCCGGACCTTCGGGCGAGCGCCGTGCTGACGGCGCGCAGAACCACGGTTCTCCATCGACATGACCCCCCAGTTGGTCGTGGACCTGGAGCGTGGCACGCGGCGCGAACGGCGCCGCCGACTTGAGCAAACGCTGAGGAACCGCTCTGGACCGGAGGGGCGGGGACGACCCGGGGGCCGGCGTCGTCGGGGGTCAGGACCGCCGCGGTCCGACGAGGCCGGCGCGCTCGACCTCGAGCAGCGAGGCACCGTGGCGCTCGGCCTCGAAGGCCTCCTTGCCGCCGCGCAGCCCGAAGAGCCGCTTGCTCCACAGGAGGTAGACGACCGCGAACAGGTTGAGCAGCAGGGCCCCCACCTTGAGCGGGGTGACCGTGTGCAGCAGCTCGTAGACCTCGAGCGGGATGAACACCGAGGTGCCGACGACGGCGACGTACTCGCCCCACCGCTTCATCAGCCAGAGACCGGTCGCCTCGACCAGCTGGAGGACGCCGTACGCCAGCACGCCGAGCGCCACGAGCAGCAGCGTCGAGTGCCGGGCCGACAAGGCCTCCTCGATCAGCTTGACCGGGCCGGTGTCCTCGAGGTCGATGCCGAGGCGGTCGGCGACCGGACGCAGCAGGGGGAGGTACTCCTGGATCACCCGGTCGAGCGAGTGCCGCGCACCGTCGAAGCGGTAGATCCCGTAGGCCAGCGCGACGAGGAGCAGGCCGCGCACCAGCCGCTCCGCGGCCAGCAGCCGCAGGACCAGCGCGTCCTTGAGGGCGTTGCCGCGCAGCACCAGCGGCGCGTCCTCCGCCGGCCCGGAGCCGTGCGGCTCCCCCACGACGAAGTCCTCGCAGCGCAGGCAGCGCCACGCCTCTCCCGCCGGTGTCTCGGCGCTCAGCCGGTCCGCGAGCGCGGCGTCGTCGGGGCGGTAGGTGACGTGGCCGCGCACGCCGCACGAGCGCAGGCTCCAGTCGAAGTGGCGCAGCGGACGGGGCACCCGACCAGCCTAGGACGCGGTGCCACGCGGACGGGTCAGTTCACCCCGCGGTCGCGCCCCTGCCAGTACGGCGCCCGCAGCTCGCGCTTGAGGATCTTGCCCGTGGGGTTGCGCGGCAGCGCCTCCAGGAGGTCGACCGACTTGGGGCACTTGTAGTGCGCGAGCCGGTCGCGGCACCACGCGATCAGCTCCTCCTCGGTGGCCGAGGTGTCCGGCTTCAGCGACACCACGGCCTTCACGGACTCACCCCAGCGGTCGTCCGGGACCCCGATGATCGCGACCTCCATGACGGCCGGGTGCTCGGCCAGGACCCGCTCGATCTCGGGCGAGTAGATGTTCTCCCCGCCGCTGATGATCATGTCCTTGAGCCGGTCCTCGACGAAGAGGAAGCCGCCGTCGTCGACCTTGCCCATGTCCCCGGTGCGGAACCAGCCGTCGTCGGTGATCACGGCCGCCGTCTCCTCGGGCTTGCCGAGGAAGCCCTTCATCAACTGGGGCGTCCGCAGCCAGATCTCGCCGTGCTCGCCGGTCGGGAGGTCCTCCAGCGTGCCCGGGTCGACGATCCGGATGTCGCAGCCCGGCACCGGCCGGCCCGCCGAGACCAGCCGCTCGGGGTGCTCGGCGTCCTTGTGCTCCTCCGGCAGCAGGTGCGTGGCGACGCCCGCGACCTCGGTGAGGCCGTAGACCTGGATGAAGTCGGTCTCCGGCCACGCCTCCATCGCCGCGCGGAGCAGCGGCAGGGGCATCGGCGAGGCGCCGTACGTGTAGGTCTTCAGCGCCCCGAAGAGCTTCACGGCGTCCGGCCCGGACTGCAGCACCTGGGCCAGGACCGCCGGGACCAGGAAGGTGCGGTTGGCCCCGCCGAGGATCGCGCCGGCCAGCGAGGCCGCGTCGGGCTCCCGCGTCATGATGCTCGGGATGCCGTCGTGGATGCCGAAGAGGACGTACGACGACCCGCCGACGTGGAAGAGGGGCATCGACACCATCGACTTGTCGCCGGGCTCGAACTCCCAGCCGTCGTGGGCGTTCAGCGTGTGGGCGACCATGTTGGCGTGGGTGAGCATCACGCCCTTGGGGCGGCCCGTGGTGCCGGAGGAGTACATCACCAGGCAGACGTCCTCGGGGTCGACGTCGTCGGGCCGGGTGACGGGCGCGGAGGCCGCCAGCCAGGCTTCGTAGGCGTCCCCGTCGGCGCCGTCCGGGGTCACCTCGATGACCTCCTCGACGCTCGTGAGGCGGTCGCGGATCTTCTCGACGAGCGGCATCAGCTCGCTGCCGACGACCAGGACCCGGGCGCCGCTGTCGTTGACGGCGTAGTCCACCTCGTCGCCGGCCAGGCGCCAGTTCACGATGGCGTTCGCGGCCCCGAGCGAGCCGGCGGCCAGGCTGATCTCGACGCAGGCCGGGTGGTTCTTGTCGAGGAAGGCGACCACGTCGCCACGCCCGATCCCCAGCCCCTGCAGGCCTCCCGCCGCGCGGCGTACGCGCTCGTCCCACTGCGCCCAGGACCAGGTCCGTCCGCCGTAGGTGATCGCCTCCGCGTCCGGGGTCTCGGTCGCCCAGTGGGCGAGGCGGTCGTCGACGAAGCGCGGCGCGGGTGCGGTCATGGCGCGATTGTGGCGCACGCCACAAAGCCGGGACAACGAGCCGTCCACGGATGCGGCCCCGATTCTTCGGCAAAGGCAAAGGGAGGTCTCAGGAAGGTCACAGGGACGGGCGCCAGAGTCGGTGACATGAACGACACCCCTTCCGTCCCGCCCCCGGGTGACCGGTCGAACGTCCCCACTCCGCCTCCGGCGCAGCCGCAGTATTTCCCCTTCGGTGGCTCGCCGACGCCACCGGCGGCTGCTCCGGAGCAGCGGCGACCCGGACGGACTGCCTTCGCGGCCTCGGTCGTGGCGGCATCCCTGCTCGTGGGCGGGGCGGCGGGGGTGGGCGGCGCCGCCGCCTGGAACGAGTGGCACCCGGCCGGCTCGGACTCCGCCACCGCGTCCCCGTCCGGTCGCACGACCTCCCAGGTCGTCGACACCCCGGCCACCGAGGCCGCCGACCACTCGGTCGAGCAGGTCGCGGCCAAGGTGCTCCCGTCGGTCGTCAAGATCGAGGTCACCGGACCGCAGGAGGCCGGCTCCGGCTCGGGCATCATCCTCAGCTCGGACGGCCAGATCCTCACCAACAACCACGTCGTCGAGCTGGCCGGTGACTCCGGCAAGATCAGCGTCTCGTTCAACGACGGCACGTCGGCCGCGGCCAAGGTGCTCGGCACCGACCCGCTCACCGACACGGCCGTCATCCAGGCCGAGGGCGTCAGCGACCTGACCCCGGCGACGATCGGCAAGTCCGCCGACCTCAAGGTCGGCGAGGGCGTCGTCGCGATCGGCTCCCCGTTCGGTCTCGAGTCGACCGTCACCAGCGGCATCGTCAGCGCGCTCAACCGCCCCGTGGACGTCGGCTCCGACGGACAGGGCAACAGCACGACGTACCCCGCCGTCCAGACCGACGCCGCGATCAACCCCGGCAACAGCGGCGGCCCGCTCGTGGACCTCGACGGCAACGTCGTCGGCATCAACTCCTCGATCCGCACCACCGGCACGTCGTCCGCCTCGGAGGAGAGCGGCTCGATCGGCCTCGGCTTCGCGATCCCGATCGACGAGGTGCTCCCGATCGTCGACCAGATGGTCAAGGGCGAGACCCCGACCCACGCCCGCCTCGGCATCAGCGTCTCCGACGTCGCGGCCAAGGCCGGCAGCGGCGCCGAGGTGACCCAGGGCGCCGAGATCCAGGACGTCAGCGCCGGGTCGACCGCCGCCAACGCGGGCCTGGCCAAGGGCGACGTGATCACCAAGGTCGACGACACCCTGATCACCGGCTCGGACTCGCTCGTCGCGACGATCCGGTCCTACCGGCCCGGCGACAAGGTCACGGTCACCTACGACCACGACGGCAGCACCAAGACCGCCGAGCTGACCCTCGACTCCGACGCGGCGTCGTCCAACTCCTGACCGCACCGAGGACGGCGCTCCCACACGGCGCCGTCTCCCCCCGACGACGGGGCCCCCTGGCAGCCGGTCCGTCTCCTGGCCGCCGTGGGGCCCCGTCGCCCGCTGTCCGCCCGGGGATGGGCCGGGTCCGGACGCACACGAGCCGCCCCCGGTCACCGGGGGCGGCTCGTCGTACGTCGTGGTGCGGGTGTCAGGAGACCTGGCGGAAGTCGATCCACGCGTCGTTCATGCGCTGCACCTGGCCCTGGGTGAACTGGTACATGCAGGAGTCGACGGAGTAGTCCATGAAGTTGTGGACCGGGTCGAGGCCGGGGGCCGGGCAGGTGTCCTCGCCGACGGGGCAGCCGAACTGCGGGTGCGCCTCCTTCGGGGTGTCCTCGACGAAGTCGTTCGAGGCCGAGCAGCCGCCGTTGAAGGTGTGCTGCAGCGCGAACCAGTGGCCGACCTCGTGGGTCAGCGTGTCGCCCTCCGAGTAGTTTGTGGTGTTGCCGCCCGGCATCGACTCGTCGAGCATCACGACGCCGTCGAGGTAGCCGTGGCCGTCGTTGTAGCTCTGCGGGAAGTAGGCCCAGCCGAGCAGGCCGTCGCCGATGTTGCCGGCGTAGACGTTGAGCGTCTCGCTGTCACCCACGTTGAGGGCGTGCTTCATGTCCCGCTCGGTCTTGCCGGGCCCGACGTTGTACCACGCGTCGTTCTGGACGAACTCGAGCGAGGCGAGCGTGAACTTGAAGGGCGACTTCGCCCCGCCGGTGCGGCCGCCGTAGGAGTCGTTCAGCACCTTGATCTGGTCGTTGACCATGCGGGTCCACGCGGCGTTGCTCCGGAAGCCCGCCGGCTTCACGGTCGGCTGCAGCATGTGGAAGGCGACCGGGACGGTCACGCTGCCGGGCTTCATGAGCGGCTGGGTCTTGATCCGCCCGTTGGCGGGCGAGTTGGGGTCCTGGGTCGGCTCGTCGGTCTTCGCGCCGGTCGAGCGGGCGGCGGACGACGAGGTGTGCAGGCACGGGGCCGCGGCGGCGCTGCCGGCGCCGGAGCGCGCGACCGTGGCGGAGGCGAGCGGCGCCAGGCCCCCCACGAGGAAGGCGCCGGCCGCCGTGGCGACCAGGAGTGAGCGGATCTGCAAGCGCATGACGGGGCACGCTTTCTCGAGACGACGGGGGTGGTGGTGCAGGGGCAACCTAACGCCCGGGGCATTTCAGCGGAAGGAAATCGGGCCCACCGGCCGTCACAACGTCTTCTCGAACTCCCCCAGCCGGGCGACCGGCCGGAAGCCGAGCCGCTCGTTGACGCCGATCATGTGGTCGTTGACCTCGGCGTTGTACGTCGTCATCCGCGCCAGGCCGGACGTCTCGTGCTGCAGCTGCGCGAGGTTCGCGACCTTGACCGCGAGGCCGAGCCGGTGCCCCCGGTGGTCGCGGTGCACGAGCGTGCCCCACTGGTAGGCCCGGTCGGGCTCGTGCACCGTCGTGGCGATGTCGGTGTAGGCGACCACCGTGCCGTCCGCGTCCAGCGCGACGGTGTTGTACTTCGTCCGCCCCATCCGAGCGACGGTCTGCTCGCGGTCCCGCATCGCGCCCACGTCGACGGTCTCGGGCTCCAGGTCCATGTCGCCGGTCGGCGCCTCGGTCATCAGCGTCGAGGTGAGCTGCAGCCAGCCCAGCGCGAGCTCGTCGGGCACCGGCCCGACCCACGAGTGCAGGGCGTACGCCGGGTGGTGCGGCGCCGCCTCCGCCGCCAGCCCCGCGAGCAGGTCCTCGTCGACCGGGAGGTCGAGCTGGCGCTGCACGTCCGGCATCATCAGGGCGTACCCGTGGTGGCCCAGGAACTCCGGCCCGGGCTGGCCCGCGCCGGTCGGTCCGACCTCGTGCGCCCACGACGACTCGGCCCCCAGCACCGTCCGGCCCGCGGACCGGGCGACGCCCTCGAGGTGCGCCAGCATCGCGGAGCCGTGACCGCGGCGCCGCTCCGCGGGGTCGACGTCGACGGCCAGGTAGGCGCGGTCCCGGTTGTCCTGGAGCGGCATCGCCAGCCAGCCCGCGCTCACCAGGCGACCGTCCCACCAGCCGGCGTACCCGCTCTCGTCGACCAGCGTGCTGGACGCCTGCAGCTGCGCGCGGAGCTCCTCGCGCTGCCACGGCGTCGCGCTGTCGTCGCGCCCGTGCAGTTGGGAGACGAGGTAGACCGCGTGCCAGGCGTCGAACGCGTCCGCGTCGAAGGGGTCCAGACGGGTGACCTCGAGCGCGCTCACCGGGCCCGCTCCACGCGTCCCTCGTCCCAGACGGGGCCGTCGGACTCGTAGACCGCGCCGTCCGCGCCGTACACGAGGAACCGGTCGAAACCGCGGGCGAACCAGCGGTCGTGCGTGACCGCCAGCACGGTCCCGTCGAA
Source organism: Nocardioides luti (assembly GCF_014212315.1). Lineage (NCBI taxonomy): Bacteria > Bacillati > Actinomycetota > Actinomycetes > Propionibacteriales > Nocardioidaceae > Nocardioides > Nocardioides luti. The sequence continues at coordinate 3,304,468 of NZ_JACKXE010000001.1, read as the reverse complement.
GGCCTCGAGCCCCTCCTCGAGCGCCTCGGCGGACTGCACGTCGAGGTTGTCGGTGGGCTCGTCGAGCAGCAGCAGCGTGGCGCCGCTGAGCTCGAGCATCAGGATCTGGAAGCGGGCCTGCTGGCCGCCGGAGAGCGACTCGAACTTCTGCTCCGAGGCGTGTGCGAGCTCGTAGCGGTCGAGCACCCGCGCCGCCGCCTCGCGGCCCATCCCGGCGCGCCCGTTGGGCGAGCCGTCGCCGCGGTGCAGGATCTCCAGCAGCGTGCGGCCGACCAGCTCGGGGTGCTCGTGCGTCTGCACGAACCAGCCGGGCCGCACCCGGGCGCCGAGCTTGGCCTTGCCGGTGTGGTCGACCGGCTTCACGCTCACGTCACCGACCGGGCGGTGCTCGATGTCGGGGTCGCTGCCGCCGGCGGCCAGGAGCCGCAGGAAGTGCGACTTCCCGGACCCGTTCGAGCCCAGCACGGCCACGCGCTCGCCGTACCAGACCTCGAGGTCGAACGGCTTCATCAGGTTCGTCAGCTCGAGGTCCTCGCAGACCACCGCGCGCTTGCCGGTGCGACCGCCCTTCAGCCGCATCGAGACCTGCTGCTCGCGGGGCTGCTCGGTCGGCGGACCGGCCTCCTCGAACTTGCGGAGCCGGGTCTGGGCGGCGCGGTACTGCGACGCCATGCCGTCGTTGTACTCCGCCTTGATCTTGTAGTGCAGCACCAGCTGCTTGAGCTTCGCGTGCTCCTCGTCCCAGCGCTTGCGGAGCTCCTCGAAGCGGGCGAAGCGGTCCAGGCGGGCCTGGTGGTACGACGCGAAGCCGCCCGGGTGCGTCCACACCGTGTTGCCCGCGGCGCCGAGCTCGACGGTCACCACGCGGGTGGCGGTGTTGTTCAGCAGCTCGCGGTCGTGGCTGATCATCAGGATCGTCTTGTCGGACTCGCGGACCCGGCCCTCGAGCCAGATCTTGCCGGGGACGTCGAGGAAGTTGTCGGGCTCGTCGAGCAGCAGCACCTGGTCGGGCCCGCGGAGCAGGAACTCCAGCACGAGCCGCTTCTGCTCGCCGCCGGAGAGCGTCTTGAGAGAGCGGTACTTCGCCCGGTCGTACGGCAGCGCCAGCGCGGCGATCGCGCAGACGTCCCACGTCACCTCGATGTCGTAGCCGCCGGCGTCGGCGAACTCCGAGAGCGCGTGGGCATAGGCCATCTGCGTCTTCTCGTCGTCGGTCTCCATGAGCGCGAGCTCCCACCGGTCGACGGCGGCCGCCGCGTCGCGGATCCGCGGCGGCGACACGCTGAGCAGCAGGTCCGCGACCGTGGGGTCCTCCCCCAGGCCGGCCCCCACCATCTGCCGCATGACACCGAGCCCGCCGCTGCGCGTCACCGCGCCCGCGTGCGGCACCAGGTCGCCGGTGATGATCCGCAGCAGCGTCGTCTTGCCCGCCCCGTTGGCGCCCACCAGCGCGACCTTGGCCCCCTCGCCGACGCGGAACGACACGTCGTCGAGCAGCACCCGCCCGTCCGGCAGCTCGTACCTGATCCCGGCAACATCCACATGACCCACGTCGACCGATTGTCCGGCATGGATCCGGTGGGGGCGAACCGATTGTTGGCCGGGACGCCAGCGGGACGTCATGCGATGTGGCTGCCCGGGCGACCACATCGCATGACGTCCCGGGGACCGGACGAGAGTCAGCGAGTCGGTGGGCTGCGCACAGGGAGGCCACAGGCTGCGGCGCCATCGTCGAGGCATGACCAGCAACGAGCCCCTCCCCAGCAATCGACGTCCCCCCGAGCCTCCCCCGGGCGCCGGCGGACGTCCCGCCGAGTCCCCCGCCGATTCCCCCGCCGCGACGCAGGCCGGTCGTGCCGCGCGCACCCGCCGCTGGCGGCGCAGCCTGGTCGCCGGCGCGGCCGTCGCGTCGCTCGGCCTCACCGCCGCGTGCGGTGTGGTGGCGAGCGACACGGCGGGGACGTCGTCGTCGGGCTCGACCTCGTCGAGCGGCACGTCCGGCTCGGACAGCTCCGCCACCACGACCTCCCTGGGTTCGGGCTCGTCGAGCACCACGCACGCCACGTCGAGCGGGTCCTGACGTGGTCGCCGCGCACGAGTGGGACCTGTGGAGCACACGGGCCCGCCTGGTCGTGACCAAGCCGGGCGCCCTCGACGAGGCCGTCGGGCGCACCCGGACCCTGCTCGCCGAGGTCGAGGAGGCCGCCAGCAGGTTCCGCGAGGACACCGAGATCCGGCGACTGGTCCCCGGCCCGGACGGCACGGTGCTGGTCTCGCCGATGCTGGCCGACCTCCTCGGGGAGGCCCTGCGGGCCGCCCGCGACACCGACGGCGCGGTCGACCCGACGGTCGCGGCGTCGCTGGCCGCGCTGGGCTACGACCGCGACATCCGCCTGGTCGAGAGCGGCGAGCGACTGGTCGCGCTGGTCCGCCCGGTGCCCGGTTGGGGCCGGTTGCGCCTCGACGGCCGTCGCCTCACCATCCCGCCCGGGCTCGAGCTCGACCTGGGCGCGACCGCGAAGGCGGTGGCCGCCGACCGGGCGGCGGCCCTCGTCGCGGGGCGGCTCGGGACCGGCGTACTCCTCAGCCTCGGCGGCGACATCGCCACCGCCGGGCCGGCCCCGGTCGGGGGGTGGCAGGTCAGCGTCCACGACGCCCCGCACGACCCGGCCGCCCACGTCGCGCTCCCGGCCGGCTCCGCGCTGGCGACGTCGAGCACCGTACGGCGCACCTGGCACCGGCGCGGCCACACCCTGCACCACATCGTCGACCCGGCCACGGGCCTGCCCGCGGACCCGGTGTGGCGGACCGTGAGCGTCGCCGCTCCCACCTGCGCCGCGGCAAACACCGCCGCCACGGCGGCGATCGTCAAGGGGCGCGACGGCTTCGGCTGGCTGCGCCACCGCGGGCTCACGGCCCGCCTGGTCGGCCGCGACGGCCGGGTCCACCTCACCGGCGGCTGGCCCGACGAGCACGAGGGCTCCGCCGCCTGAGGCGGCCGCGGGACGTCATGCGGACGGAGCAGGCGTCCGCACCGTCCGCATGACGTCCCCGGGCCGCCCCCTCAGGGCACACGGATCAGTGCGCGGTCGACTTCGCCCAGAGGTTGATGCCCGCGTCGACGGCGTCCTCGTCGATGGCGGCCAGCTCCTCGGGCGTGAACGCCGGGCCGGCGAGGGCGTCGAGGTTCGTGTCGAGCTGCTCGACGGAGCTCGCGCCGATGACGGCCGAGGTGACCCGCGGGTCGCGGAGCACCCACTGCAGCGCCATCTGGGCGAGCTTCTGGCCACGCTCCTGCGCGATCTCGTTCAGCCGGCGCACGTGGCCGAGGGTCTTGTCGTCGAAGGACGTGCCGGGGATCGTCGAGCCCTCGCGCGCGGCCCGCGAGTCGGCGGGGATGCCGTCGAGGTAGCGGTCGGTCAGCAGCCCCTGCGCCAGCGCGGTGAACGCGATGCAGCCCATGCCCTCCTCCGCCAGCGTGTCGAGGAGGTCCTCCTCGATCCACCGGTTCAGCAGGGAGTACGACGGCTGGTGGATGAGGAGCGGGGTGCCGAGCTCGCGGGCGATCGCGGCGGCCTCGGCGGTCTTCGCCGCGGAGTAGGACGAGATGCCGATGTAGAGCGCCTTGCCCTGCCGGACCGCGTGGTCGAGCGCGGTCATCGTCTCCTCGACGGGGGTGTCCGGGTCGAAGCGGTGGCTGTAGAAGATGTCGACGTACTCCAGCCCCATCCGCCCGAGCGACTGGTCGAGCGAGGCGAGGACGTACTTCCGCGACCCACCGCCCTGGCCGTAGGGCCCCGGCCACATGTCGTAGCCCGCCTTGGTCGAGATCACGAGCTCGTCGCGGTAGGGCAAGAAGTCGTCGGCCAGGTAGCGCCCGAAGTTCTCCTCCGCGCGGCCGTACGGCGGCCCGTAGTTGTTCGCGAGGTCGAAGTGCGTCACCCCGCGGTCGAACGCGCGGCGCAGGATCGCCCGCTGGTTGTCCTCCGGCTTGTCGTCCCCGAAGTTCTGCCACAGGCCCAGCGACAGCACCGGCAGCTGCAGCCCGCTGCGTCCGGTGCGGCGGTACTCCATCCCGGTGGCGGAGGAGTCGTAACGGTTCTCGGCAGCGTCGTACGTCGTCACGGCGACCAGCCTGCCAGCCCGCGCGAGCCGCGCGCGCCCGGGTCGGTCACCCGGCCCGGCGGCCCCGGCGGCGCACCACGTCGCGCAGCTCGGCCACCCCGCAGCGGTGCTCGGCGAAGGTGCCGGCGACCACGGGGTCCCGCGACCGACGGAGCGCGAGCAGCACGTGACCGGCACCGATCGTCGCCGTCCCGGCACGGGCCGCCTCGCCGACCGCCGCCAGCAGCACGCGCCGGGCCGACGGCGAGCACCGCGCGAGGTCCCGGGCGGCCGCGACACCCCGGGGCTCGTGGAGAGCGTCGAGCAGGGCGCCGAGGTCGATGCCCTCGGTGTGCAGCACCTCGTCGTCCACGACGTCGACCCGCTCCAGGCACCGGTGCTCGAGCGTCGTGCGGACCTCGTCGGGCCGCAGCCCGACGCCCCGCAGGAGGTCGGCCGCCGCCGCGTCGCCGAGGACCGCCCGCAGCAGGTGCTCCGGGCGCACCTCGTGGCGGTCGGCGCTCACGACGGGAGGAGCTCCTCGACCAGCGCGGCGACGCGGCGCCGGATCTCGTCGCGGATCGGCCGGACCGCCTCGATGCCCTGGCCGGCCGGGTCGTCGAGCTGCCAGTCCTCGTAGCGGGTGCCCGGGAAGAACGGGCAGGCGTCGCCGCAGCCCATCGTGACCACCACGTCGGAGACCCGGACGGCCTCGTCGGTGAGCACCTTCGGCGAGGCGGAGGTGATGTCGATGCCCTCCTCGGCCATCGCGGCGACGGCCACCGGGTTGATCGTGTCGGCCGGCGCCGAGCCCGCGGACAGGACCTCGATGCGGCCCTCGCCGAGGTGCTGCAGGAAGCCGGCGGCCATCTGCGAGCGGCCGGCGTTGTGGACGCAGACGAACAGGACGGTGGGGCGCTCGCTCATGCGGTCTCCTCGGTGACGTCGGGGCGAGGCAGCTCGGGATCGGGGTGGAGCAGCAGCACCAGGCCGAGCCCGAGGGCCCCGCCGACGAGCTGCATGAGCACGAACACCGCGACCGATCCCGGCGCGATGCCCGCGAACGTGTCGGAGAGCGTGCGGGCCAGGGTCACGGCCGGGTTGGCGAAGCTGGTCGAGCTGGTGAACCAGTACGCCGCGGTGATGTAGCCGCCCACGGCGTACGCCACCGTGTCGGCGCGACCGCGCCGGACGCTGCCGAAGATCACGGCCACGAGACCCAGGGTCGCGACCACCTCGCCGAGCCAGAGGCCACCCCCGCTGCGGTCGTGGGTGGAGACGCTCACCGCGTCGAGGCCGAACATCAGGTTGGCGAGCACGGCACCGAGCGCGCCACCGACCACCTGGGCCACGACGAGGGCGGCGGCGTCGCGCGTGGTGACGAGGCCGAGCACCCGCTCGACCAGGGTGACGACCGGGTTGAAGGCGGCCGAGACCGGCTGGAAGGCGAGGATCAGCGCCACGAGGGCCGCCCCGGTGACCAGGCTGTTCTCGAGCAGCTGGAGCCCGACGTCGTCCGGCGAGAGGCGGGTGGCGGCGATGCCGGACCCGACGACGGCCATCACGAGGAACGCGGTGCCGACCAGCTCGGCGACCGCACGGCGTACGAGCGTCACGCGACGACGCCCCCGAGCAGGGCACCCAGGTCGCGGAGCGCTGCGGTCGCGACGCGGTAGTAGACCCACACGCCGCGCTTCTCGCGCTCGAGCAGGCCGGCCTCGTGCAGCACCTTGAGGTGGTGGCTGATCGTCGGCTGCGACAGCTCGAAGGCGTCGTTGAGGTCGCAGACGCAGGCCTCGCCGCCCTCGTGGGCCGCGACCAGCGAGAGCAGCCGCAGGCGGACCGGGTCCGCGATCGCCTTGACCAGGGGGACGATCCGCTCGGCCTGCTCGGTGGTGAGCGGCTCCGAGGTCAGCGGCGAGCAGCACGCGACGGTCTCGACCGGCGTGAGCGTCAGGGACTTCGACATGTGTCTATGTTGATGGTTGTCGATGTCTTGCGCAAGCCGGCGGCCGGCCGGGTCGCGGCTTCATCACGGGATGCAGGTGAAGCGGAGGCTCCCACGGCGAACTCACCGCGGGAAGCACCACTCCGACTGCATCCCGTGGTGAAGCAGCGACAGGAGTGACTAGCCCGCCCCCACCATCCGCAGCGCCAGCTCGCGGTAGTGCGCGGCGACGGCGTCGGGGCTCCAGCCGCCGGCGTCGTCGTACCACCGCGCCACGTCGATGCCGAGCGACAGCACGGCGGCGGCGGACATGAGCGGGTCGGGGGTCGTGAAGGCGCCGCTGGCCACGCCGCGCTCCATCAGCGCGCGCACCACCTCGTCGATGCGGTGGCGCAGCGCCATGATCTCGGCCAGGTGCTCCTCGGAGAGCGCGGCGAGCTCGTAGTTCACGACCCGGGCGCTGGTGTGCGAGATCGCGTGGTGCCGCACGAAGTCCTCGACCAGCCGGCCGAGCTGCTCGACCGGGTCGTCGGAGGAGGCGACCGCCGCCTCGGACAGCGCCAGCGTGGCGTCGTGGCCCGCGCGGGAGATGAGGTGCAGCAGCTCCTCCTTGGAGCGGTGGTGCACGTAGAGCGCCGCCGGCGACATCCCCGCGGCCGCCGCGATGTCGCGGGTGGTCGTGCCGTGGAAGCCCTTCGCCGCGAACGCCGCCACCGCGGCGGCCAGGAGCCGGGAGCGCGCGTCGTCGGCTGCGGGTGCGAGCGGCATGCGGTTCCCTCCGGGCGGTTGACGTCGTACGGTGTGTTGACGATAGTAAGCAAGCGCTTAGTCACACCGCAACGACCTCGCGGGTCCGCCCGCCGGAAGGACGCCATGAGCAGCCACCCCGACAGCGACGGCCCCCGATGAAGGGACTCGCCGGCAAGACCGCGCTCGTCACCGGCGCGAGCCGCGGCATCGGCCTGGCCATCGCCGAGCGGCTCGTCGAGGAGGGCGCCCGCGTCTGCCTCACCGCCCGCAAGCCCGAGGCGCTCGAGGAGGCGGTCGCCGCCCTCGGCGGCCCCGAGCACGCGATCGCGGTCGCCGGCAACGTCGGCGACGCGGCCCACCGCAGCGAGGCCGTGGCCCGCACCATCGAGACGTTCGGCAGCCTCGACCTGCTGGTCAACAACACCGGCATCAACCCCGTCTTCGGCCCGCTCATGGACCTCGACCACGACGCCGCCCGCAAGATCTTCGAGGTCAACTGCCTGGCCGCGCTCGCGCTGGTCCAGGAGGCGCACCGGGCGTGGATGGGCGAGCACGGCGGCAGCGTCGTCAACGTCGCCTCGGTCGGCGGGCTGCGGCCGGCACCGGGCATCGCGATGTACGGCGCCAGCAAGGCCATGCTGATCCACCTCACCGAGGAGCTGGCCGTCGAGCTCGGCCCCGGCATCCGCGTCAACGCCGTCGCCCCGGCGGTCGTGAAGACCCGCTTCGCGGAGGCGTTGTACGACGGGCGCGAGGACGAGGTCTCCGCGGCGTACCCCCTCAAGCGGCTCGGTGTCCCCGCCGACGTCGGTGCCGCCGTGGCGCACCTGCTCTCCGACGACGCAGCCTGGGTGACCGGCCAGACCCTCACCCTCGACGGTGGCGTGACGCTGACGGGCGGCGTCTGATGACCGGCCACGACAAGCTCCGCGGCAAGGGCGCCGTCGTCACGGGCGCCGGCCAGGGCATCGGCCGCGCGCTCGCGACCCGGCTCGCGGCCGAGGGCGCCCGCGTGGTCGTCAACGACCTCGACGCCGACAACGCCGCGGCGGTCGCGGCCGAGATCGGTGGCACCGCGGTCCCGGGCGACTGCGCGTCCGAGGAGGGGGTCCGCCACCTCGTCGACGCCGCCACCGAGGCGCTCGGCCGGATCGACGTCTACTGCGCCAACGCCGGCATCGACGGCGGCCCGCTCGGCACCGGCGACAGCCTCCTGGACACCTCCGACGAGGCCTGGTCGCGGATCATCGAGACCAACGTGATGGCGCACGTCCGCGCCGCCCGCGCCCTCGTCCCCGGCTGGCTCGAGACCGGCGGCGGCCGCTTCGTCGTCACCGCCTCGGCGGCCGGCCTGCTCACGATGATCGGCTCCGCGCCGTACTCCGTCACCAAGCACGGCTCCGTCGCCTTCGCCGAGTGGCTCTCGGTCACCTACGGCCACCGCGGCGTCGCCGTGCAGGCGATCTGCCCGCAGGGCGTGCAGACCCGGATGCTCGAGGACTCCGGCCCGCTGCAGGCGCTGCTCTCCCACGACGTGGCGCTGGCGCCCGAGGCGGTGGCCGACGCCTGGGTCGCGAGCCTCGCCGACGACCGCTTCCTGGTCCTCCCCCACCCGGAGGTCGCGGGCTACTACGCCGTCCGTGCCCAGGACACCGACCGCTGGCTGGCCGGGATGCGCAAGCTCCAGGGCCGCCTCGACGACGCCCGGGCCCAAGCATGAGCGGGCCCCGCGGTCTCGACCTCGACGCCTACCGGAGCTGGTACGACGCCCAGCGGCCCGGCGAGATCGCCGGCGACCTGAGCGCCGAGATCATCGCGGGCGGCAAGTCGAACCTGACCTACACCGTCACCGACGGCACCTCGTCGTGGATCGTGCGGCGACCGCCGCTCGGCCACGTCCAGGCGACCGCCCACGACATGGGGCGCGAGTTCACCGCGATGAGCGCGCTGGCCGGCACCGACGTCCCGGTCCCGCAGACGTTCGCGCACTGCGAGGACCCCGAGGTGGTCGGGGCGCCGTTCTACGTCATGGAGCGGGTCGCCGGTACGCCGTACCGCACCGCCGCCCAGCTCACCGAGCTCGGCCCCGAGCGCACGGCGACCGTCGCGCGCGCCATGGTCGACGTGCTCGCCGCCCTGCACGCCGTGGTCCCCGCCGAGGTCGGGCTCGGCGAGTTCGGCCGTCCCGACGGCTTCCTCGAGCGCCAGGTCCGGCGCTGGGGACGTCAGCTGGAGGGCTCGCGCACCCGCGACCTCCCCGACGCCGACGAGCTGCTCCGGATCCTCACCGAGACCGTGCCGACCACCAACGACGCCGCGATCGTGCACGGCGACTACCGCCTCGACAACCTGCTGGTCGAGCCCGACCGCACCGGCGAGGAGGTCCGGGCGGTCATCGACTGGGAGATGGCCACGCTCGGCGACCCGCTGACCGACGTCGCGCTGCTGCTGGTCTACGACGACCTGGCCTCGATCTCGGGCGGTGGCGCCGTCGCCGACGCCAGCGCCGCCCCGGGCTACCCGTCCCCCGCCGAGCAGCTCGAGCAGTACGCCGCCGCCAGCGGGCGCGACCTCGGCGCGATGGACTTCCACCTCGGGCTCGCCCACCTCAAGCTCGCCGTGATCCTCGAGGGGATCCACTACCGCTTCCTGCACGGCCAGACGGTCGGTGCCGGCTTCGACTCCGTCGGGGAGGCGGTCGAGCCCCTGCTCGCCGCCGGCCTCGCGGCCACCCACGGAAAGGCCCACTGATGGACTTCATGTTCGACGCCCGCACCCAGGAGCTCCAGGCGCAGCTGCTGGACTTCATGGACAGCCACGTCTACCCCGCCGAGGGCGTCTTCGAGGAGCAGCTCGACGCGCTCCCGGACCGCTGGGCCTGGTCGACCGCCCCGGTCATGAAGGAGCTCCGCGCCGAGGCCCGCTCGCGCGGCCTGTGGAACTTCTTCCTCCCCACCACCGGCGAGGGCAACCACAGCGAGCTCGGCGGCGGGCTCACCAACCTGCAGTACGCCCCCCTCGCGGAGATCACCGGCCGCAGCCTGCACCTCGGGCCGGCCGCGCTCAACTGCGCGGCCCCCGACACCGGCAACATGGAGGTGCTGGCGATGTTCGGCACCCCCGAGCAGCAGGAGCAGTGGCTGCACCCGCTCCTCGACGGCACGATCCGCTCGGCGTTCGCGATGACCGAGCCCGACGTGGCGTCCTCGGACGCGACCAACATCGCGATGAGCATCGTGCGCGACGGCGACGAGTACGTCATCAACGGCCGCAAGTGGTGGATCACCGGCGCGATGAACCCGGAGTGCCAGATCTTCATCGTGATGGGCAAGACCGACCCCGACGCCTCGCGCCACCGCCAGCAGAGCCAGGTGCTCGTCCCGCGGGACACGCCCGGCCTCACCGTCGTACGCCCCATGACCGTGATGGGCTACGACGACCACGAGCACGGCGGCCACGCCGAGCTGCGCTTCGAGGACGTCCGCGTCCCGGTGACGAACCTGATCGGCGAGGAGGGCAACGGCTTCGGCATCGCCCAGGCCCGCCTCGGCCCCGGCCGGATCCACCACTGCATGCGCTCGATCGGCGTCGCGGAGCGGGCCATCGAGCTGATGTGCCAGCGCGCCGACAGCCGCGTCGCCTTCGGCCGCGCGATCTCCGAGCAGGGCGTCGTGCGGGGCTGGATCGCCGAGTCGCGCGTGCGCCTCGAGCAGCTGCGGCTGCTGGTGCTCAAGACCGCCTGGCTGATGGACACCGTCGGCAACAAGGGCGCGCACAGCGAGATCCAGGCGATCAAGATCGCCACCCCCGAGACCGTCCAGTGGATCCTCGACAAGGCGATCCAGGTGCACGGCGCCGGCGGGCTCTCGCAGGACTTCCCGCTCGCCAACGCGTACGCCGGCATCCGCACGCTCCGCTTCGCCGACGGCCCCGACGAGGTGCACAAGAACGCCCTGGCCAAGACCGAGATCGCGCGGCACCGCCCCGCGGCGTCCTGACCCGGTCGACCGCACCCCGAACATCCCGCAGCATTTGTCCCGAGGAGGACGCTCTACCCCATGGACCTGAGCCTGAACGACGAGCAGCAGAGCTTCCGCGACCTCGCCCGTGAGTTCCTCGACAAGGAGGCGGTCCCGCACCGCGTCCAGTGGGACCGCGACGAGTCGGTCGACACCTCGATCATCGCCAAGATGGCCGAGATCGGCTTCTTCGGCCTCACCATCCCCGAGGAGTACGGCGGGCTCGGCGGCGACTACCTGACCTACGTCCTCGGCATGGAGGAGCTCGGGCGCGCCGACTCCGCGCTGCGCGGGATCGTGTCGGTCTCCAACGGCCTGGTCGGCAAGTCGATCCTCGCGTCCGGCACCGAGGAGCAGAAGCAGCAGTACCTCCCCGGCATCGCCAACGGCACGATCCTCGGCTGCTTCGGCCTCACCGAGCCCGACACCGGCTCCGACGCCGGCAACCTCACCTCGCGGGCCAAGCGGGACGGCACCGACTACGTCATCACGGGCCAGAAGCTCTTCATCACCAACGGCACCTGGGCCGACGTCGCGCTCGTCTTCGCGCGCACCGGCGGCCCCGGGCCCAAGGGCGTCTCCGCCTTCCTCGTGCCGACCGACGCCGAGGGCTTCGAGGCCCGCGAGATCAAGGGCAAGCTCGGGCTGCGTGGCCAGGCCACCGCGGAGCTCTTCCTCTCCGACGTGCGCGTCCCCGAGTCCGCCCGCCTGGGCGAGGAGGGCGAGGGCTTCAAGATCGCGATGACCACGCTCGACAAGGGCCGCGTCTCCGTCGCCGCGGGCTGCGTCGGCATCGTCCAGGGCTGCCTGGAGACCTCCGTCGAGTACGCCACCACCCGCACCCAGTTCGGCCGGCCGCTCGCCGGCTTCCAGCTGGTGCAGGACATGATCGCCGACATCTCGCTCGACGCCGACGCCGCGCGGCTGCTCGTGTGGCGCTGCGCCGACCTGATCGACCGCGGGCTGCCCTTCGGCGTCGCCGCCTCCAAGGCCAAGCTCTTCGCCTCGGAGGCCGCCGTCCGGGCCGCGAACAACGCCATCCAGATCTACGGCGGTGCCGGCTACATCGACGAGTACCCCGCCGCGAAGTACCTCCGCGACGCCCGCGTGATGACCCTCTACGAGGGCACCAGCCAGATCCAGAAGCTGCTCATCGGCCGCGCAGAGACCGGCATCAGCGCGTTCGTGTGAGCCGGCTCCTCCCCCGACCCCGACCTCTCGGAGTGACATGACCGTCCTGTCCCTGGCCAGCATCCTCGCCGAGTCCGCCCGGCGCTCCCCCGACAAGACCGCGGTGGTGGAGCGGACGCCGGAGGGCGACGTCGCGATCACGTACGCCGACCTGTGGCGCGACGCTCGCCGGGTGGCCGCCGGGCTGGCGGCGCAGGGCCTAGGGCCCGGCTCGCGGGTCGGTCTCATCGGGCCCAACGTGACGGACTTCGTGCGCTGCTACTACGGCGTGCTCGCGCTCGGCGGGGTCGTGGTGCCGGTCCCGTCGCTGCTGAACGCCGACGAGGCGACGTACCTCGTCGAGCACTCCGGCGCCGAGCTGGTCCTGCACCACGAGCAGCTCGCCGAGGTCGGCTCCGGCGCCGCGCGTGCCGCAGGGATCCCCGCGCACCCGATGGCGGGCTTCGCCGCCGACGCCGAGCCGGTCGCCACGCTGGCGACCCGTGAGGCGGAGGACCCGGCCGTCATCTTCTACACGAGCGGGACGACCGGACGTCCCAAGGGCGCGGTGCTGACCCACCTCAACCTCGTCATGAACGCGACCGCCAACGCGTTCGACGCGAACCCGATCGGCCGCGACGACGTCGTGATGGGCTGCCTGCCGCTGTTCCACACGTTCGGCCAGTCGGTGTCGATGAACGGCAGCTTCCGGGCCGGCGCGACCCTGCTCCTGCAGCCACGCTTCGACGCGGCCGGCGCCGTCGAGATGATGAGCGGCCTCGGCGCGACGATGTTCTTCGGCGTCCCGACGATGTACGTCCAGCTCCTCGCCGCCGCCCGGGCCGGCGGCCCCGACCTGGTGCTGCCGACGCTCGGCACCTGCGTCTCCGGCGGCGCCTCGCTGCCCGTCGCGGTCCTCGAGGAGTTCGAGGAGGTCTTCGGGACCGCGGTCTACGAGGGCTACGGCCTCTCCGAGACCTCCCCCACCGCGAGCGTGAACCAGCCGTGGTTCGGCACCCGTGCCGGCACCGTCGGCCACCCGATCTGGGGCGTCGAGGTCGAGGTCGCCGAGGAGACCGTCGAGGACCGGATCGAGCTGCTGCCGGCCGGCGAGCTCGGCGAGATCGTGATCCGCGGGCACTGCGTCTTCGCGGGCTACCTCGACGACCCGGAGGCCACGGCCGCCGCGATCGTCGACGGCTGGTTCCGCACCGGCGACATCGGCCGCAAGGACGACGAGGGCTTCATCGCGATCGTCGACCGCAAGAAGGACCTGATCATTCGCGGCGGCTTCAACGTCTACCCCCGCGAGGTCGAGGAGGTGCTGGCCCGGCACGACGGAGTCGCCCAGGTCGCCGTCATCGGCGTCGCCGACCCCGAGAAGGGCGAGGAGATCTGCGCCGTCGTCGTGGCCGCGCCCGGCACCACCCTCGACCCGGACGAGCTCGTCCTGTGGGCGCGGGAGCGGCTCGGCCGCCACAAGTACCCCCGCCTCGTCCACGTCGTCGACGAGCTGCCCCTCGGGCCGAGCCACAAGGTGCTCAAGCGGGAGCTGCGCCAGCGCTTCTCGGGCTGATCGCGCTTGTAACGCCCGGTTATCGCGTCTGCGAACCCGTTCGAACGGGTCCCCAGATGCCATAACCGGGCGTTACAAGCGCCGTCGCCCCCGCTCAGCCCCGCCGCGACTCCAGCACCCGGAAGCTCTTGGCGCTCGCCAGCCGGGTGGTGGCAAAACCTTGCTCGCCGAGCCAGCGCTGGAGCGAGTCCGCGCCGAGGTTCTTGCCGACGACCATCACCGCGCGGCCGCCGGGCGCGAGCCGCGGCAGCCAGGTGAGCAGCAGCTCGTGCAGCGCGGGCTTGCCGATCCGGATGGGCGGGTTCGACCAGATCTCGTCGTACGTCGCCTCCGCGGGCACGGCGTCCGGCGTCGAGGCGGCGTACCGCTCCCCCAGCCCGAGGGAGGCGGCGTTCTCGTTGGCGAGCAGCACCGCGCGCTCGTTGACGTCGACGGCCGTGACCACGGCCCCGGGCACGGCCGCCGCGACGGCGAGCCCGATCACGCCGTACCCGCAGCCCAGGTCGAGGATCCGCCCCGGCGCCGGCGGCTCGGTCTCGCGGAAGAGGATCGCCGTGCCGATGTCGACGCGGCCCTGGGCGAAGACCCCGGAGCCGCTGATCAGGTCGAGCTCCTGGCCCCAGACCGACGCGTGGACGGGCGCCCGCTTGAAGGCGACCGTCGGGTCGGCGCTGAAGTAGTGGTCATCCATCGTCGTCGCCCGCCTCCGTCCGCAGCGCCCGGGTCAGCCGGGCCCGCTCCGCCAGCTCGTCGTCCGGCGGGTAGGACACCTCCTCGAGCGTCAGCCCGTGCGCGTGCGCGACGGTCACCGCCGGGTGCCGCGACAGCCCCGCCTGCACCTCGGCCGACCAGGAGGTCGGTCGCCGCCCGTCGCCCACCGCCAGCAGGCAGCCGACCAGGGAGCGGACCATGCTGTGGCAGAAGGCGTCCGCGACGACGGTCGCCTCGATCGTCCCCGAGGCGTCGCGCGCCCACGACAGCTCGAGCAGCGTGCGGATCGTGGTCGCCCCCTCGCGGCGCCGGCAGAACGACGCGAAGTCGCGGTGCCCGACCAGGTGGGCCGAGGCCTCGGTGAGCAGGTCGAGGTCGAGCGGCCGGTCCCAGGCCACGACGTGCGAGCGCCGCAGCGGGTCGACGTCGTGCGGGGAGTCCCACAGCCGGTAGGCGTAGCGCCGCTGCAGCGCCGAGAAGCGCGCGTCGAACCCCTCCGGCGCGGCGACCACGCGGCGTACCCGCACGTCGGGGTCGAGGATCCCGTTCAGGCGGCGGGCGAGGGCGTCGAGCGGCGGGTCCTGCGAGCGGCCGGCGGAGCGGACGACGACCGACTCGTCGACGTCGAGGTGCACGACCTGGCCACGCGCGTGCACGCCGGTGTCGGTGCGCCCGGCGCAGACCACGCGGACCCGCTCCAGCCGCAGCGCGGTCGCGAGCGCGTCCTCGAACGACGCCTGCACGGTCCGCAGCCCGGGCTGGATCGCCCAGCCGTGGAAGGCGCCGCCGTCGTAGGCCAGGTCGATCCGGATCCGCACCCGTCCAGTCTCCCATCGACGGCCGCCGTCGACCCAACGGGCGCCGCGCACCCCGCGCCTAGAGTGAGCCCATGCAGCCTGCGCTGATCCTGGTGTCCGAGGAGCACGGCGACCTCCTCCTCGACGAGTTCGGCCGCTACGCCCGCGACTACGACCTGCACGTCGCCGGCTCGTGCGCCGAGGCGCTCGCGGTGACCGAGGAGATCCGGGCGGCCGGCGGCACCGTCGCGCTGTACGTCGCGGAGTCGGTGCTCCCCGACGCCTCGATCCTCGAGGCGTTCGCGAAGTGGCGCGAGGTCGTCCCGACCGCCCGCCGCGTGATCGCCGCGCACTTCGAGCGCTTCCTCGTCGACGCGCCGGGGCTGCGCGCCGGCATGGCCAAGGGCAAGTACGACGCCTACCTCCTCATGCCGCGCGGCCAGCGCGACGAGGAGTTCCACAACGCCATCACCGACCTGCTCTCGGACTGGGGGTCGACGGTCGCGGACCCCGAGGTCGTCTCGGTCAAGATCGTCTCGCCCGTCCGGGACGGGCTGACCCTGGCGATCCGCGACTTCCTCGACCGGATGGGCATGCCCAGCGGGGTCTACGCCCCCGACAGCGAGGTCGGCGAGCGGATCCGGGCGCTGCTGCCGGACGACGCGGCGTACCCCCTCGTCTACGCGATGAACCGCACCCCCGTCGCCGCCACCTCGGTCCGGGACGTCGCGCGCGCGATCTTCGGCGCCCCGACCGCCCTCGACCTCGAGACCGTCGTCGACGTGGCCGTCGTGGGTGGCGGCCCGGCCGGGCTGGCCACCGCGGTCTACGCCGCCTCCGAGGGGCTCAGCACCGTCGTGCTGGAGGCGGAGGCCGTCGGCGGCCAGGCCGGCACCAGCTCGATGATCCGCAACTACCTCGGCTTCCCGCGCGGCATCTCCGGCATGCGGCTGGCCCAACGCGCCCGCAACCAGGCGCTGCGCTTCGGCACCCAGTTCTTCACCGGCCTCCTCGTCGAGGACCTGCGTCCCGGCCGCGACGGCGAGCCCCACGTGGTGTGCACGGACGGCGGCGAGGTCCGCGCCCGCTCGGTCGTGATCGCCAGCGGCGTGGCCTACCGCAAGCTGCGCGTCGAGCCGGTCGAGGAGCTCGTCGGGCTCGGCGTCTACTACGGCGCCGCGATGACGGCCGCCCGCGAGATGGAGGACCAGGACGTGTACGTCGTGGGCGGCGGCAACTCCGCCGGCCAGGCGGCGGTCCACCTGGCGCGGTTCGCGCGGTCGGTGACGATCCTGGTGCGCCGACCCGACCTGGCCGAGACGATGTCGTCCTACCTGCTCGGCGAGATCGAGTACAACCCCCGCATCCAGGTCCGTACCTGCACGACCGTCGTCGACGGCGGCGGCGACGGCCACCTGCAGTGGCTGGGCCTGCTGGACGTCGAGACCGGCGAGCAGACCCGCGTGCCGGCGTACGGCCTCTTCCTGCTGCTCGGCGCCGACCCCAACTGCGACTGGCTGCCCGACAGCGTCGCGCGCGACGAGCGCGGCTTCGTGCTCACCGGCCGCGACGTCCCCCGGCACCGCTGGACCGACGAGCTGCCCCCGCCCAACCTCGCCACCACGGTGCCCGGCATCTTCGCCGCCGGCGACATCCGGGCCGGCTCGATGAAGCGGGTCGCCGCCGCGAGCGGCGAGGGCGCCTCCGTCGTGCCGCTCGTGCACACCTGGCTCGGGACGCTGTGACCCCGGCCGCGCACATCCGGGCCACCCCGAACTGACCATGGCCCCCACGGGTGGCGCTCCCTACCGTGGGTGAGGACGGGGGCGTCATCTCGCGCGGCTGCTGTGGCGGCGCCGGAGGTTCTGCGCATGTCTCGCACCAAGGCGTCGCACCGTCCCGTCCTCGCGCTGGTCGCCGTGCTGGTCCTCGTCGGGGGCTCGGCCACCGCCGCAGACCTCCAGCAGCGCGGCAGCGCCAGGATCACCGCCTGCGTGGACAAAGGGACCCACGCCGTCCGCATCGTCAAGGCCACCGCGGCCTGCGGACCCCACGCCCGCAAGGTGTCGTGGAGCGTGCGCGGGCCGGCGGGGGCTGCCGGGGCCACGGGGGCGGCAGGACCGACCGGGGAGACGGGGGCAGTCGGTCCGGCCGGGGCCACGGGAGCCACGGGGGCGGACGGCCCGATCGGACCGGCGGGTGCCGACGGCGCCCCCGGACCGGTCGGACCGCAGGGGCCACAGGGTGCGCAGGGCGTGGCCGGACCCCCAGGACCCCAGGGCGACCTCGGCCCCCAAGGCCCCCAAGGCCCGCAGGGCCCGCAGGGCGACACGGGCCCGCAGGGCCCGACCGGCGTCACCAACCAGACGTCCGGCTCCAAGTCCCTCACGCTCAGCGCGCCCGGCTTCGTGAGCATCTTCTCGGTCCAGCTGACCGGCAAGCAGACCGCGGGCGGCCTGGTCGAGTACACCGTCCGGGCCGACGATGGCGGCAGCCAGATCGCCACCGAGCACGGCACCATCCAGTGGCTGGCCACCGCGAACAGCATCACCTGCACCGTCACGACCGACGACAAGCTGCACCTCGGGACGGTCAACTCCGGCTGCACCCCGGGCTTCTTCAACCCCGGCTCGCAGCCCGGGGTCAGCCTGTTCGACAACGTGTCGTTCTCGAGCCCCGCGTCGCTCGTGCACCACACGGTCGACTACACGGTCATCAACAACTCCTCCGCGCCGCTCCGGATCGAGCCGTGAGCCGGCGCACCGCCCGGCTGGGGACGGCCACCGTCGCCGTGGCGCTGGTCGCGACCGGGATCGCGGGTGGCCCGTCCGAGGCGTCGCGACCGGGCCAGGTCCCGGGTGTCGAGCTCACGCGCTACGTCCAGCGCGACGCGACCGGACGTGTGGTCGCCCGGGGCGCGACGGCCACCCTCCCGGGGCACCGCGCCGTGCCCCGGCTCCCGGCCCACGCCGGGCAGGTCCGGGTGGCGACACTCGTCCGCGGCCGGGCCGTCGTCGTGCGGCTCGTCGGCCGCCCGGCGCCGGAGCCGGCACGGACGACGACCGCCCGGCGCTGAGGGCCGACCTCAGCCCTCCAGCTCGTGGCGGTACGGCGGGTCCGCACCCGGTCGGGAGACGGTGACGGCGGCGGCCCGCGCGGCGTGGTCCAGCACCTCTGCGATCTCCGCGGCCGTCAGCTCGCGCAGGGCCTCGCGCTGCTCGGCGCCGAGCCGGCCGCGCTCCCACAGGGCGTCGACGAGCGCCGCGCCGAAGGTGTCCCCGGCGCCGATCGTGTCGGCGACCTCGACGGGCAGCGAGGCCACCTCGATCTCGCCCGCGGCGCCGACCCAGGTGGCGCCCTCGCTGCCACGCGTGACCACGACCGCCGCCGGGCCGAGGCCCAGCAGGTGCCGGGCCGCCGCGACGTTGTCGAGATCGGGGTAGAGCGCGGTGAGGTCCTCGTCGGACGCCTTCACCAGGTCGCTCACCGACGCCACCCGCTCGACGCGCTCGACGACGTCGGCACCGGTCCCCGTGATCGCGGGGCGGGCGTTGACGTCGTAGCTGATCGTCGCCACGTCGCGCAGCCGCGTGACCAGGGCGAGCACGTCGTCGGCGCCCGGCGCCAGCACGGCTCCCAGCGAACAGGTGTGCACGACGAGCGGCTGCTCGTCCCCCTCGACGGGGTTGAGGCGCCACTCGAGGTCGAAGTCGTAGTGCGCCGCACCGTCCGCGCCGATGGTCGCGAGCGCGGTCGAGGTCCGGGCCACGGCCGCCGGGTCCGACGCCAGGCGGACGCCCGCCTTCTCGAGGTGCGCCACGATCAGCGCGCCGTGGGCGTCGTCGGCGTAGCTCGTCGCGAAGCGCACCGGCCGCCCCAGCCGCGCGAGCGCCACCGCGACGTTGGCGGCACTTCCGCCGGCGTACTCCGTCCGGCTCCCGTCCGCTCCCTTCACGATGTCGATCAGGGACTCCCCCACCACCAGCACGTCGCGCTCCATGCGCCTTCTCTACCGCATCCGGGCACGACGTGGAACCGCGCGTAGGGTCCGTCTCATGGACGTGCACCCCCTCGACCCGTCGTCCGACCGGCCGCCGTACGAGCAGCTCCGCGTGCAGCTCGCCTCCCGCATCGCTGCGGGCGACCTGCCGCCCGGGACCCGGCTCCCGACGGTGCGTGCGCTCGCCGCCCAGCTCGACCTGGCCGCCAACACCGTGGCCCGCGCCTACCGCGAGCTCGAGGCCGACGGGGTCGTCGTCACCGAGGGACGTCGCGGCACCTCGGTCCCCCTGACCGCCCGGGCCGCCAGCGGCACCGAGGCCGCCGACGCCGCCACGTCGTACGCCGCCACCGCCCGCCGGCTCGGGCTCACGCTCGAGGAGGCCACCGCACTGCTCGCCCGCTCCTGGTGAGACCGCCGTCGGGGCGGCGCCCGGCGGCCCACCGCCCCGGACCACCACGACGGGCCACCGTAGGCTCGGACGGGTGAGACACGTCGTGCTCGGGACCGGTGCCGTCGGCGGCGTCATCGGCGCCCGCCTCCACCTGGCCGGCCTGCCCACCACCCTCGTCGCCCGCGGGGAGCACCTGGCGGCGATCCGGCGCGACGGACTCGTCCTCGACGCGGCCGACGGGCGCCACGTCATCGACGCGGCGGCCACCGGCTCGGTCGCCGACGTCGCCTGGACCGACGACACCGTCGTCCTGCTCGCCGTGAAGTCCCACCAGACGGCCTCCGCACTCGACGACCTCGCCGCCCACGCCCCGCCCGGCACCCCGGTCGTCTGCGTGCAGAACGGCGTGGCCAACGAGAGCGCCGTGCTGCGCCGCTTCGCCCGGACGTACGCCGTCTGCGTGATGCTCCCCGCCACCCACCTCGAGCCCGGGGTCGTGGTGCAGAAGTGCGACCCGGTGCCCGGGATCCTCGACACCGGTCGGTTCCCCGACGGCACCGACGACGTGACCGACGCGGTCGCCGCCGACCTCCGCCGCGCCGGGTTCGGGTCCGTGCCGCGCGCCGACATCATGGCGTGGAAGCACCGCAAGCTCCTGATGAACCTCGGCAACGGCGTCGACGCGTCCTTCGCCCCCGGCCCGGCGGCCGACGAGCTCGCCGACCGCGCGCAGACCGAGGGCGAGGACGTCCTGCACCGCGCCGGCATCCCGGTCACCAGCGCGGCGGACGACCGCGCCCGACGTGGCGAGACCCTGCGCCGCCGCACGGACGCGCCCGACCCTGCCGACACCGGGGGCTCGACCTGGCAGAGCGTGACCCGGGGCGGACCCGTCGAGGTCGACTACCTCTCGGGCGAGATCGTCCTGGTCGCCCGCCTGCACGGCCTCGCGGCGCCCGTCAACGAGGCCGTGCAGCGCGCCACGACCGCCCTGGCCGCCTCGGGGGGCGTCCCCCGCAGCCTCGACGCCGCCGAGCTCCTGGCCCGGCTCCCCTGACCGCCGTGACTGTCCCCGGTCGGTGCGAGCCTCGGTCCCCCGACCGGACGGAGGCCCGATGAACGACCACGACCCGATCCTCGCCAAGGTGCGCAAGCTGCTGGCCCTCGCCGAGGACCCCGCCGCGACCGCGCACGAGGCGGAGGCCTGCACGGCCAAGGCGACGCAGCTGATCGCCGACTACGGCATCGACCGGGCCCTGCTGGCGCAGGCCGACCCCCGCACCGATCCCGTCGGCGACCGCGTCGTCGACGTCGACGCACCGTACGCCGCCGACAAGCTCGACCTGCTCGCCACCGTCGCGACCAGCCTGCGCTGCACGGCGGTGCAGCGCAGCCGGCGCGGCGCGGGTCCCACCGAGCTCTCCCTGCACCTGTTCGGACACACGTCCGACCTCGAGCGCGCCGAGCTGCTGTGGACCAGCCTGCTGCTGCAGTCGGCCCACGCCCTGGCCCGGACCCCGGTGCCGCTCCACGAGCACAAGGCCGCCTTCCGGCGCTCCTGGCTGGCCGGCTTCCGGATGGCCGTCGGGCGTCGCCTCGTGGACGCCGAGGCCCGGGCGCAGCAGCACGCGGCACCGCGCTTCGCCGCGTCGGGCACGTCCGGCGCCCTGGTGCTGGCCGACCGGTCCGCGGAGGTCGTCCACGCCATGGAGACGGCCTACCCCGACGTCCGCACCGCCCGGGGCCGCAGCCTGTCGGGCTCGGGGACGGGCGACGGCTGGGCCGCCGGCCAGCGCGCCGACCTCGGTGCGACCCGCGTGGGCGGCGGCCGCCGCGCGTTGCACGGGTCCTGAGACGGCGAACGGCCCGCCACCCCGGAGGGTGACGGGCCGCTCGACCAGGAGCAGTCGGTGAGGACTACTCGCCGGCCTTGGTGAATCCGGCCGCCTGGGCCGACTCCTCGGAGTCGAACCAGACCTCGGCCGTGGTCTGCTCGAACCACTGCCCGTCGGGCGTGTGGTACTTCATCGAGTCCTCGTTGCCCTTGATCGGGAAGCCCTCGGGCGCCTTGGCGGCGTCCTCGAGCGGGACGCTGGAGCCGGCGTACTTGCCGCTCGTCCCGCCCTCGGTCTCCTCGAAGACGTCGGTGTCGACGCCCTCGACCGGAACGACGGTCTCCTCGTCGGCCACGGTCTCCTCGGTCACGGGCTCCTCGGCCGGAGCGGCCTTCGGGGCGGTCGTGGTGCGGGCCTTCGTGGACGGCGCCTTGGGGGCGTACGCCTCGGTCACGAGCTCGATCACGGCCATGGGCGCGTTGTCGCCCTTGCGGGGACCGATCTTCGTGATCCGGGTGTAGCCACCGGGACGCTCGGCGAACGACGGGCCGATCTCGGTGAAGAGGGTGTGCACGACCGACTTGTCGCGGATGGTCTTGAGGACCTCGCGGCGGTTGTGCAGGTCGCCCTTCTTCGCCTTGGTGATCAGCTTCTCGGCGTGCGGCCGCAGGACGCGGGCCTTCGCCTCGGTGGTCGTGATCCGACCGTGCTCGAACAGCGCCGTCGCCAGGTTCGCGATGATGAGGCGCTGGTGGGCCGGGCTACCGCCGAGGCGGGGACCCTTCTTGGGAGTAGGCATGGCTTCTCTCGTTTCTCCCGAGCCGTACTAGGTACTCGGATAGATGGTGCTGGGAAGTGCTCGGTGGTCGAGTGGCCCGAGGGCCGTGTCGAGACTCAGTACTGCTCGTCCTCGACGAACGCGTCGTCGTCGTCGTCGCCGTACGCCGCCAGGGCGGCGTGCGGGTCGAAGCCGGGCGCGCTGTCCTTGAGGGACAGGCCCATCTCGACCAGCTTGGCCTTGACCTCGTCGATCGACTTCGCACCGAAGTTGCGGATGTCGAGCAGGTCCTGCTCCGAGCGCGAGATGAGCTCACCCACGGTGTGGATGCCCTCGCGCTTGAGGCAGTTGTAGGACCGGACGGTCAGCTGCAGGTCCTCGACCGGGAGGGCGAGGTCGGCAGCCAGCTGCTCGTCGACGGGCGACGGGCCGATGTCGATGCCCTCGGCCTCGACGTTCAGCTCGCGGGCGAGGCCGAACAGCTCGACGAGGGTCTTGCCGGCCGAGGCGATCGCGTCGCGGGGACGGATCGACGGCTTGGTCTCGACGTCGATGACGAGCTTGTCGAAGTCGGTGCGCTGCTCGACACGGGTCGCCTCGACCTTGTAGGTCACCTTCAGCACGGGGCTGTAGATCGAGTCGACCGGCATCCGGCCGATCTCGTTGTCGGCGCCCTTGTTCTGGACGGCCGAGACGTAGCCGCGGCCACGCTCGACGACCAGCTCCATCTCGAGCTTGCCCTTGTCGGACAGGGTCGCGATGACGAGGTCGGGGTTGTGCACCTCGACACCGGCCGGGGGCGCGATGTCGGCGGCGGTGACGAGGCCGGCACCGGACTTGCGGAGGTACATCGTGACGGGCTCGTCGTGCTCCGAGGAGACGACCAGGCCCTTCAGGTTGAGGATGACCTCGGTGAGGTCCTCCTTGACGCCCTCGATCGTCGAGAACTCGTGGAGGACGGTGTCGACCTTGATGCTCGTGACCGAGGCACCGGGGATCGACGAGAGGAGGGTACGACGCAGCGAGTTGCCGAGCGTGTAGCCGAAGCCGGGCTCGAGCGGCTCGATCACGAAGCGCGAGCGGAACTCGTCGACGGACTCTTCCGACAGCGTGGGGCGCTGAGCGATAAGCACTGAATTCTTTCCTTTCCGGGGCCGCCCACCATTTGACGGGCCCGAACAATGAAGGTGAAAAGGAAGGTGGCGGCACCCCGGGTGGAACCCGAGGTGCCCCCGAGGGTGTTACTTCTTCGAGTAGTACTCGACGATCAGCTGCTCCTGGACCGGGATGTCGATCTGGGCCCGGACGGGGAGCTGGTGCACGAGGATCCGCATGCGGTTCGGCAGGGCCTCGAGCCACGCGGGGACGACGCGCTCGCCGTGCGTCTCGCGCAGGACGATGAACGGGGTCATCTCCAGCGACTTCTCGCGCACGTCGATCACGTCGTGGGCGGTGACCTGGAAGGACGGGATGTCGACCTTCCGGCCGTTCACCTTGAAGTGACCGTGCACGACGAGCTGACGGGCGTGACGGCGCGTGCGGGCGAACCCGGCGCGGTACACCACGTTGTCGAGGCGGCACTCCAGCAGCTGCAGGAGGTTGTCACCGGTCTTGCCGGTGCGGCGCGAGGCCTCGACGTAGTAGTTGTGGAACTGACGCTCGAGAACGCCGTAGGAGATGCGCGCCTTCTGCTTCTCGCGAAGCTGGAGGAGGTACTCGCTCTCCTTGATGCGGCCGCGGCCGTGCTGGCCGGGGGGGTACGGGCGACGCTCGAAAGCCTGGTCGCCACCAACGAGGTCGACACCGAGACGGCGCGACTTCTTGGTCATGGGGCCGGTGTAACGGGCCATAGCTCAAAGTCTCCTGTTCAGTCTCGGGTGATCAGACGCGACGGCGCTTGGGCGGCCGGCATCCGTTGTGGGGCGTGGGGGTGACGTCCTGGATGGTGCCGACCTCGAGGCCGATCGCACCCAGCGAACGGATCGCCGTCTCGCGGCCCGAACCGGGGCCCTTCACGAAGACGTCGATCTTCTTCATCCCGTGCTCCATCGCCCGACGACCCGCGGCCTCGGCGGCCATCTGTGCGGCGAACGGGGTGGACTTGCGCGAGCCCTTGAAGCCGACGGTGCCGGCAGAGGCCCACGAGATCACGGCACCGGTGGGGTCCGTGATCGTGACGATGGTGTTGTTGAACGTGCTCTTGATGTGGGCTTCGCCCTGAGCGACGTTCTTCTTCTCCTTGCGGCGCACCTTCTTGGCGCCGGCCGCTGTGCGGCTCTTGGGAGGCATTCAGTTTCTCCTGAAGTAGCTGGTCTGGGTGAGTGCTGAGGTCAGTGACGCGGCGTGGGCCGACGGATCACTTGGACTTCTTCTTGCCGGCAACCGTGCGCTTCGGACCCTTGCGGGTGCGGGCGTTGGTCTTGGTGCGCTGACCGCGGACCGGAAGGCCCATGCGGTGGCGACGACCCTGGTAGCTGCCGATCTCGATCTTGCGACGGATGTCTGCCTGGACCTCGCGACGGAGGTCACCCTCGATCTTGAAGTTGGCTTCGATCGCGTCACGGAGCTTGACCAGCTCTTCGTCTCCCAGCTGGTGGACGCGGAGGTCGGGGCTGACCCCGGTCTCGGCGAGCAGCTGCTGGGCGCGGGTACGGCCGATGCCGTAGATGTAGGTGAGTGCGATCTCGATGCGCTTGTCGCGCGGGAGGTCCACACCAACGAGGCGTGCCATTGTCTGGCCATTCCTTTCAAAGGGCTCAGGCCCTTCGGTGATCACAGAGGTTTTTGGTCGTGTCGCATCCCGCCCCTCGTCGGGCGGGCTCCGGCCTTCTGCTCCGGAGGTGGTTCGGTCCCGGCGACTCTCGTCGGTCGAGACCTAAGCGATCACGTTGAGTGGTGTTCAGTTGTGCGGTGCTGATCGCTGCGCGATCAGCCCTGGCGCTGCTTGTGACGCGGGTTCTCGCAGATGACCATGACGCGGCCGTGGCGACGGATCACCTGGCACTTGTCGCAGATCTTCTTGACGCTGGGGTTGACCTTCATCGAAGGAGGTCCTCTCGGCTGGCTACTTGTAGCGGTAGACGATCCGACCTCGGGTGAGGTCGTACGGCGAGAGCTCCACCACCACGCGGTCCTCGGGGAGGATCCGGATGTAGTGCTGGCGCATCTTGCCGCTGATGTGGGCGAGCACCTTGTGCCCGTTGCTCAGCTCCACGCGGAACATCGCATTCGGCAGGGCCTCCGTAATGGTGCCCTCGAGCTCGATCACGCCTTCTTTCTTCGGCATGTCCTCCACAATCTGTCGGTCGAATGTCTACCGTTCGTGCACTGTCCGCCGGATCGGTCCGACGGCCAGGTGGCCCGGGAACCTCCGCCCCGGAGGGCGGTGGACCTCGTGCAGCCGCTCGGGGTTCCTCTTCCCGGGCACACCACGAGACGCTCGAGAGCGACTCGACTGATGCTTCCGGGCAGCCACGAGGCACCACGAAGCAGACCCACGTTGGGCCGACACGCCAGTTTAGTGGGAAACGCCCGCGAAACACGAATCGGGCGGAGCCGGGTGGCTCACCCCGCCAGCAGGCGGAGGGTCTCCTCGCGCGCCGGGCTGGAGGCGGGCTCCGTGCCCTCGTGCGCGCCGGCCACCGGGTGGATCATGACCTCGTCCACAGCGTACGTCGCAGCGAGCCGGGCCACCGCATCGCGGGCCCGCTCGGGGCCGCCGATCACCCAGCGCGACCGCATCGCCTCGAGCAGCGGGCGGTGCGCCTCGGGCACCTCGACCTTCTCGGCCTCCTCGACGGTCCGCTGCGGGGTGAGCGGCTGGCCGGTGCGCAGGGCGAGCATCGCGAGGAGCTGAGGCAGCGCGAGCGCCTCGGCCTCCTCGTCGCTGGCCGCGACGGCGGCGTTCACGGTGAGGAACGTGCGCGGCTCGGCGAGCTCCGGGGACGGGCGGAAGGACGAGCGGTAGAGCTCGAGCGCCTCCGCGGTCCCCTGCCCGGAGAAGTGGTGGGCGAAGACGTAGGGCATGCCCTTCTCGGCGGCGAGCCGGGCGGAGTAGTCCGACGAGCCGAGCAGCCAGATGGTCGGCACGGACGTCGCGACCGGCGTCGCCCGCAGCGGGTGCGTGCGACCGTTGACGGCCAGGCCCACGCCCTCGGGCTCCATCATGGCCAGCACGTTGTCGACGTACTCCGGGAAGCGGCTCACGGCCTCGTCGCTCACGCCGCCGGCACCGTGGCGCAGGGCGAAGCTGGTGACCGGGTCCGTGCCCGGTGCCCGGCCGATGCCGAGGTCGATGCGACCCGGGAAGGCCGCCTCGAGCAGGGCGAACTGCTCCGCGACGACGAGCGGCGCGTGGTTGGGCAGCATCATCCCGCCCGAGCCGACCCGGATCGAGCGCGTGGCGGCGGCCAGCATCGCGATCATGACGGGCGGGTTGGTGGCCGCGACCGCGGGCATGTTGTGGTGCTCGGCCACCCAGTAGCGGCGGTAGCCCAGGTCGTCGGCCGCGCGCGCGAGCGCGACGCTGGAGGCGATGGCGTGCGACGTCGTCTGGTCGCTGCGCACGGGCACGAGGTCGAGCACGGACAGGGTCGGGCGTTCGGAGCTCACCTGGGCACAACCCCGCGCGGCGGCCGGTCTATTCCGGCCGGGCCGTTCTCAGGGTCAGCCGCGGGCGCTGCGGCGGACGAGCAGCAGCGCCCCGCCCAGGGTGGTGGCGGCCAGCACGACCAGCACCAGCAGGTCCGCCCACCACTGGCCGGACGTGTGCGCGAACAGGCCGTCCACGACCTGGCCCGGGCGCCCCCGTTCGGGGCGCTCCAGGTCGACGGTCGCGGCACAGAGCGCGTAGCCCCAGCGGCCCGGCGCCAGCCAGGCCAGCTGCTCGAGGAAGGGCCGGCCGGACACCTCGACGAGGGCGCCGGAGAGCACCAGCTGCAGCATCACGAGCCCGACGAGCGCCGGCATCGTCTGCTCGGAGCTGGTCACCACGGCGGAGACCGCGAGACCGGCCACCGCCATCGTGGCGGACACGGCCCCGATCGCGAGCGCGACCTCCAGCGTGCCGAGCCCGAGGACTCCCCCGTCGTCCGGCCCGGGCAGGCCGACCGTCGCCAGCCAGGTGACGAGCACGCCCTGCAGGAACGCCGCGGTGCCGAGCACCAGCACCTTGGCGAGCAGGTAGGCACCGGGCGAGAGGCCGACGGCGTACTCCCGCTGGAAGATGGCCCGCTCCTTGACCAGCTCGCGCACCGTCACCGCCGTGCCCATCAGCGCGGCGGCCACCACGAGGATCGTCAGCCGCTGGACGACCTCGCCGGCCAGGGGCGGGCCCTCGCCGCCGGTCCCGAGGATCGACAGACCGTGCCCGCCCTGGACGACACGGCTCAGGCCGCCCAGCACGAGCGGCATCAGGACCAGCAGCCCGAGGAGCAGCCGGTCGGCGGCCGTGACCGCGAGGTTGCGCCGCACGAGCGTCGACAGCTGGCGCCCGAAGCTCTGGCGGGGCGGGGGCGGCACGGGGCCGTTGAGCGCGGGCAGCCGGTCGACCTCGCCCGTCCTCGCCGGGGTCGGCGGGGTCGACCGGTCCACCGGGTCGGGCGCGTCGAGGAGGTCGAAGACCGCCGGGTAGTCCGCGGCGCCGAAGTGCGCCAGCACGCCGCCCGGCGGGCCGACGTGGGCCAGCCGCCCGCCGGGTGCCATCACCATCACCCGGTCGCACCCGTCGAGGGCGAGCACGGAGTGCGTCACCACGACGACCACCCGGCCCTCGTCGGCGAGGTGGCGGAGCTGGCGCATCACGTCCCGGTCCAGGCCGGGGTCGAGGCCGGAGGTCGGCTCGTCGAGGAAGAGCAGCGGCGGGGCCGTGAGCAGCTCGGTGGCGATCGAGACCCGCTTGCGCTGGCCGCCCGAGAGCTGGGTCCCGATCCGCAGGTCGATCTGGTCCTCGAGCTGCAGCTGGGCGACCACGCGGTCCACGCGCGCCGCGCACTCGTCGGCCGAGGTGTCGGGCGGGAGCCGCAGGCGGGCGGCGTAGGTCAGCCCCTGGCGCACCGTCAGCTGCGGGTGCTGGATGTCCTGCTGCGGCACCCGCCCGATCTGGAAGCGGAGCTGCTCGTAGTGCGTGTAGAGGTCGTGCCCCTGCCACACCACCCGGCCGCGGGTCGCCGGGCGCAGGCCGGTGAGCGCGCCCAGCAGCGTGGACTTGCCGGCGCCGGACGGGCCGATGACGGCGGTCAGCGTCGACGGCGCGAGCTCGAAGGAGACGTCGTCGAGCAGGCGCTTGCCGCGGGCCACCGTCGTGGTCAGGTGCTCGGCGTGCAGCGTCAGGTCGTGGCGGGTCGTGCGGGCGACCAGCTGGCTCCCGTCCCAGCCGAAGGCCTGGTGCCCGACGATCACCTCGTCACCGACCGCCAGCGGCACGGCGCCGTCGATCCGGTGACCGTTGACGAAGGTCCCGTTGAAGCTCTCGAGGTCGCGCAGCACGGCCGGGGCGCCCGGCTCGAGCGTCGCGTGCTGCCGCGAGACGAGCGGGTCGTCGAGCACCACGTCGTTGCTGCGGGTCCGGCCGATGGTCAGGACCCGACCGGCGGGCCGGCGTACGGGCAGGACGGCGGCGCCGTCCGCCAGCCGGCCGGGAGGTATGACGGGAGCGGCAGGCCCCGGGGCCTCCGGGACGGGCCGCGGCTCGCGCACCGCGAGCGGCTCGACCAGCACGGCCACCCCGGCCGGGCCGCCGACGAGCAGCCTGCTCGCGCGTCCGGCGTCGAGCCGCTCGCGGTCGACGCGCCGGCCCTCGAGCCAGGTGCCGTTGGTGCTGGCCAGGTCGACGACGCACCAGTCGTCGCCGGTGCGCCGCAGCTCGGCGTGCCGCCGCGAGACGTCCTCGGCCCCGAGGACCACGTCGCAGGACAGGTCGCGACCGAGCACGACGACGTCCTCGGTCAGCACCACGACGGTGCTCCCCCAGCTGAGCCGGACCCCCGATGGTGCGGTGCTCATGTCCCCCGACAGGTTCGTGGCCGGCGCGTGCTCAGCCTGCGCTGCGGTGGTCCGCCCGGTCCTTCGCGAGGCTGGCCACCGTGGTCACGGCGAGCGTACCGATGATGACGACCAGCGAGAGCCAGATCGGGATCTCGGGCGCCCACTCGATGTGCTCGCCGCCGTTGACGAACGGCAGCTCGTTGAGGTGCAGCGCCTCGAGGATCAGCTTCACGCCGATGAAGAACAGCAGGAAGGCCAGCCCGTAGGACAGGTAGACCAGGCGCTGGAGCAGGTCGCCGATGAGGAAGTAGAGCTGGCGCAGCCCCATGAGCGCGAAGACGTTGGCGGTGAAGACGAGGTAGGGCTCGTCGGTCAGGCCGTAGATCGCCGGGATCGAGTCGAGCGCGAAGAGCAGGTCGGTGAGACCGAGGGACAGCACCACGATCGCCATCGGCGTGACGAGGCGCTTGCCGTTCTCCTTGACGCTCAGCTTCACGCCGTTCCACTGGTCGGTGGCCGGGAGCCGCTTGCGGGCGAAGGCCACGATCCGGGGCTCGTCGTACTGGTCGCCGTCGTCGTCGTCGTCCTTGGCGAGCTTGTAGGCCGTGTAGACCAGGAACAGCCCGAAGAGGTAGAAGATCCAGCTGAAGTTCGAGATGGCGGCCGCGCCGAGCGCGATGAAGATGCCGCGCATGACCAGCGCGATCACGATGCCGATCAGCAGGGCGGTCTGCTGGTACTCCCGGGGGACCTGGAGCTTGGCCATGATGATGATGAAGATGAAGAGGTTGTCGACGGAGAGGGAGTACTCCGTCAGCCAGCCGGCGAAGAACTCCCCGCCGTACTGCCCACCGGCGAAGTACCACACGCCGATGCCGAAGAGCACGGCCAGCGCGACGAACCCGGCGAGGTGCGTCACCAGCTCACGGGTCTTCGGCTCGTGCGGACGGCGTCCGATGATGAAGACGTCGACGAGCAGGAGCCCCGTCGTGACGAGGACGGTGGTCCACCAGAGCCAGGGTGCTACATCCACGGCGTCGGCCTTTCCAGAAGGTCGGTGTCGGGTCGGGGGGCGGCGCTCACGCCGGCCGGGCACGCCGGACGGCGCACCCCAGGGTGTTCAACCTACCGTCCACCGAAAGGGACGCCGAGGGCGCTCAGCGCGGCCTCGCCGCCGTCCAGGGCGGTCAGGACCCACGCGCCCTGCGGCGTGAGGGTGAAGGTGTGCTCGAAGTGGGCCGACCAGGTGCCGTCGGCCGTGACGACCGTCCAGTCGTCGTCGAGGACGACGGTGTCCTTGCCGCCGAGCGTGATCATCGGCTCGACCGCGAGGGCCAGGCCCTGGACGAGCTTGGGGCCACGGCCGGCGCGGCCGTAGTTCGGGACGTTGGGCGGCTGGTGCATCGCGGAGCCGATGCCGTGCCCGACGTAGTCCTCCAGGACGCCGTAGCTGCCCTGGCTGCGCACGTGGGACTCGACGGCGTGCGAGATGTCGGTGACCCGGCCGCCGAGGCGGGCGGCGCCGATCCCGCGCCACATCGCCTCCTCGGTGACCCGCATCAGCTCGGTGACCTCGGTGGGCACCTCCCCGATGGCGACGGTGATCGCCGCGTCGCCGTGCCAGCCCTCGACGATGGCGCCGCAGTCGATGGAGACGACGTCTCCCTCCGCGAGCACTCGCTCACCGGGGATGCCGTGCACGACCTCGTCGTTCACCGACGCGCAGATGGACCCCGGGAAGCCGTGGTAGCCCTTGAACGACGGGACCGCACCCGCGCCGCGGATGTTGTCCTCGGCGATCGCGTCGAGCTCACCGGTGGAGATCCCGGCCCGGGCGCTCGCGCGCATCAGCTCCAGGGTCTCCCCCACCACCAGTCCGGCCCGGCGCATGAGGGCGATCTGGTCGGGGGTCTTGATCTCGACGCCCCGGTCCAGGAAGACCACGGCGGGTCAGCTCTCGGGGATGATGTCGAGGGCCTCGAAGATGCGGCCGGTCACGTCGGCGACCTCACCCATCCCGTCGACCTCGACGATGAGCCCGCGGTCGCGGTAGACCTCGATGAGCGGCTCGGTCTCCTCGCCGTACAGCTCCTGGCGCCGGCGGATGACGTCCTCGGTGTCGTCGGTGCGCCCCTCGACCTGGGCGCGCTGCAGCAGCCGCTGGACGATCTCGTCCGGGTCCACGGTCAGCACGACGACGGCGTCGAGCGAGTGACCGGTGAACTTGATCATCCCGTCGAGCTCCTCGACCTGGGCGAGCGTGCGGGGGTACCCGTCGAGCAGGAACCCCGGCGTCGCGTCGTCCTCGTCGATCCGGTTGCGGACCATCTTGTTGGTGACCTCGTCGGGGACGTACTCACCTGCGTCCATGTACCGCTTGGCCTCGACCCCGAGCGGCGTGCCCTCGGAGACGTTGGACCGGAAGATGTCGCCCGTCGAGATCGCGGGGATGCCGAAGTGCTCGGCGACGAACTTCGCCTGGGTGCCCTTCCCGGCCCCGGGCGGGCCCATCATGATCAGTCGCATCAGCGCAGGAATCCTTCGTAGTTGCGCTGCTGGAGCTGGCTCTCGATCTGCTTCACCGTGTCGAGTGCGACGCCCACCATGATCAGGATGGAGGTGCCGCCGAACGGGAAGTTCTGGTTCGCGTTGATGAACACGAAGGCGATCAGAGGGATCAGGGCGATCAGACCGAGGTAGAGCGCGCCCGGCAGCGTGATGCGGGACAGGACGTAGGACAGGTAGTCCTCGGTCGGCTTGCCCGCCCGGATCCCGGGGATGAAGCCGCCGTACTTCTTCATGTTGTCCGCGACCTCTTCGGGGTTGAAGGTGATCGAGACGTAGAAGTAGGTGAAGAAGACGATGAGCAGGAAGAACGCGAGCATGTAGAGCGGGTGGCTGCCCTTGACGAGGTAGTCGTTGATGAACACGACCCACTTCGAGGAGCTGTCCCGGTTGAACTGCGCCGCCATCGCCGGCAGGTAGAGCAGCGACGAGGCGAAGATGACCGGGATGACGCCGGCCTGGTTGACCTTGAGCGGGATGTAGGTCGAGCTGCCACCGAACATCTTGCGGCCGACCATCCGGCGGGCGTACTGCACCGGGATGCGGCGCTGCGCCTGCTCGATGAAGATGACCGCCGCGATGACCACGAGCCCGATCAGGATCACGACCGCGAAGACCCACCAGCCCTTGGACTTGCCGACGGCCCACAAAGAGCCGGGGAAGCCCGAGACGACCTGCGTGAAGATCAGCAGCGACATGCCGTTGCCGATGCCGCGGTCGGTGATCAGCTCGCCGAGCCACATGATGACGGCGGTGCCGGCGGTCATGGTGACGACCATGACGAGGAACGTCGAGGTGCTGTCGCTGTGCAGCAGCGAGCCCGAGCAGTTCTGGAGCAGGTTCCCCGAGCGCGCCAGCGCGACGATGCCGGTCGCCTGCAGGAGCGCGAGACCCAGGGTGAGGTAGCGGGTGTACTGCGTGATCTTGGTCTGGCCCGCCTGGCCCTCCTTCTTCAGCGCTTCGAGCCGCGGGATGACCACGACGAGCAGCTGCAGGATGATGCTGGCGGTGATGTACGGCATGATCCCCAGCGCGAAGATCGTCAGCTGGAGCAGCGCGCCGCCGGAGAACAGGTTGATGAGGCTGTAGGCGCTGTTGGTCTGGGAGCCGATGCACTCCTGGACGTTGGCGACGTTCACACCGGGAGCCGGGATCTGCGAACCGAGCCGGAAGATCGTGATGATCATCAGCACGAACAGCAGCTTGCGCCGCAGGTCCGGGGTTCGGAAAGCATTGGCGAACGCGCTCAGCAAGACATCCTCTTTCTCCAAGCGGGGGTCGGCCCTCGCTCAACTCCCACGAAGACCCGGGGAAGCCTAACAGGCGGCCCACAGGTCTCGATGGTGCCCACGGGACGGGCTGAGGGGCGCGGTCAGCAGTTGCCGTCCGCGCCCCTCGCAGGTGTCACTTGAAACAGGTCACAGCACCGTGGTGGTGCCGCCCGCTGCCTCGATCTTCTCCTTGGCGGAGGAGGAGAACGCGTTCGCGGTCACCTCGACCTTCACGGAGATGTCGCCCTGACCGAGGACCTTGACCGGGTGGCCGTCGCGAACGGCGCCCTTGGCGACCAGCTCGGAGACGCCCACGGTCCCGCCCTCGGGGAAGAGCTCGGTGATGCGGTCCAGGTTCACGACCTGGAACTCCACCTTGAAGGGGTTCTTGAACCCCTTCAGCTTGGGGAGCCGCATGTGGATCGGCATCTGGCCACCCTCGAAGGCGACCGGAACCTGGTAGCGAGCCTTGGTGCCCTTGGTACCGCGGCCCGCGGTCTTGCCCTTGGAGCCCTCACCGCGACCGACACGGGTCTTCGCGGTCTTGGCGCCGGGGGCCGGACGCAGGTGGTGCAGCTTGAGCGTCATGTCAGTCGACCTCCTCGAACGTCACCAGGTGACGAACGGTGTTGACCATGCCACGGATCTCCGGGCGGTCCTCCTTGACGACGACATCACCGATCCGCTTGAGACCCAGCGTGCGCAGGGTCTCCCGCTGGTTGGCCTTGACGCCGATGATGCCCTTCTTCTGCTCGACCTTGAGGCGCGCCATCACTGACCAGCCCCCTGGGCGACCTCGGCCCGGGCCCGGAGGAGCGCCGCCGGAGCGACCGCCTCGACCGGGAGGCCACGCCGCGCCGCCACGGCCTCGGGCTGCTCCAGCATGCGGAGCGCCTCGACCGTCGCGTGGACGATGTTGATCTGGTTGGACGACCCGAGCGACTTGCTCAGGACGTCGTGGATGCCGGCGCACTCGAGCACCGCACGCACCGGGCCACCGGCGATGACGCCGGTACCGGGCGAGGCGGGGCGCAGCAGGACGACGCCCGCGGCCTTCTCACCCTGGACCGGGTGAGGGATCGTGCCCTGGATGCGGGGGACGCGGAAGAAAGCCTTCTTCGCCTCCTCGACACCCTTGGCGATCGCCGCGGGAACTTCCTTGGCCTTGCCGTAGCCGACGCCGACCATTCCTTCGCCGTCACCGACGACCACGAGGGCGGTGAAGCTGAAGCGACGACCACCCTTCACGACCTTGGCGACGCGATTGATCGCGACGACCCGCTCGATGTAGGCGGTCTTGTCAGCACCCTGGCCACCGCGACGGTCGTCACGGTTTCCACGGCGCTCGCCACCGGCACGCTGTCCGCGCTGGGCTCCGCTCATGAGTCTTCCTCTTCTCTTCCTTGCAAGCCTGTAGCCATCAGAACGTCAGGCCGCCCTCGCGGGCGCCATCGGCAAGGGCCGCGATGCGACCGTGGTACTTGTTGCCGGCGCGGTCGAAGACCACGCCGTCGACGCCGACGGCCTTGGCGCGCTCGGCGACGAGGGCACCGACCTTCTGGGCCTTGGCAGTCTTGTCACCGTCGAAGGACCGGAGGTCCTTCTCCGTGGTGGACGCGAACGCGATCGTCTTGCCGACCAGGTCGTCCACGACCTGGGCGGTGATGTGCTTCGACGACCGGGTGACCACCAGGCGCGGGCGCTCGGCAGTGCCGGAGATCTTCTTGCGACCCCGGACCTGTCGGCGCAGACGCGACTTGACGCGGCCTGCGGTGTGCTTGTTGTTCTTGAGTGAGATCGCCATGGGTTACTTACCGGCCTTTCCGACCTTGCGGCGGATGTGCTCGCCGGCGTAGCGGACGCCCTTGCCCTTGTAGGGCTCGGGCTTGCGCAGCTTGCGGATCTTGGCGGCCGTCTCGCCGACGAGCTGCTTGTCGATGCCCTGGACGCCGAGCTTGGTCGGGCTCTCGACCGTGAAGGTGATGCCCGCGGGGGCGTCGAACACGATCGAGTGGGAGTACCCGAGCTGGAACTCCAGCTGGGTCGGACCCTTCGACAGGACGCGGTAACCCACGCCCACGATCTCGAGCTTCTTCTCGTAGCCGTCGGTGACACCGACGACCATGTTGCTGATCAACGTGCGGGTCAGCCCGTGCAGCGAGCGGCTCTCGCGCTCGTCGTCGGGACGCTTGACCTCGAGCGCGCTCTCGCCCTGCTCGACGGTGATCGGCGAGGCGACGGTGTGCGACAAGGTGCCCTTGGGGCCCTTGACGGTCACCAGCTGCTCGGCGATCGCGACGTCGACACCCGACGGGACCGCGATGGGGAGCTTGCCAATACGCGACATGCTTCAGATCTCCTGTTCGGTCTCGTCGTTACCAGACGTAGGCGAGGACTTCCCCACCCACGCCCTTCTGGTTGGCCTGGCGGTCGGTCAGCAGGCCCTGGCTCGTCGAGATGATCGCGACGCCCAGGCCGCCGAGCACCTTCGGGAGACCCGTGTGCTTGGCGTAGACCCGGAGACCGGGCTTGCTGATCCGGCGCACGCCCGCAATGGAACGCTCCCGGTTGCGGCCGTACTTGAGCGTGATGGTCAGCGTCTTGCCGACCTCGCCCTCGGCGGGCTCCGCCACGTCGTACGACGTGATGTAGCCCTCCTGCTTCAGGATGTCGGCGACACCCTGCTTGAGCTTGCTGTACGGCATGGTCACCGCATCGTGGTACGCCTGGTTGGCGTTGCGCAGACGAGTGAGCATGTCTGCGATCGGGTCAGTCATCGTCATGGCCGCGAGGCCCTTTCTCCACCGTGGTTTCGCACCTGCACCTCAGGCGCGACCTGCAGCGATCGTTTGTTGTTGAAGGTGGTGGGGGTCACCGGGAGGTGGGTCACCAAGAAGACTTGGTCACGCCGGGCAGCTCGCCGCGGTGCGCCATCTCGCGCAGGCAGATGCGGCACAGGCCGAACTTCCGGTAGACGGCCTTGGGCCGGCCGCAGCGCTGGCAACGGGTGTAGCCGCGCACCGCGAACTTGGGCTTGCGAGCCGCCTTGACCTTGAGCGCAGTCTTCGCCATGTCAGTTCTCCTTGAACGGGAAGCCGAGCTGCTTGAGCAGCGCCCGACCCTGGTCGTCGGTGGTGGCCGTGGTGACGATCGTGATGTCCATGCCGCGCGAGCGGTCGATCCGGTCCTGGTCGATCTCGTGGAACATGACCTGCTCGGTGAGACCGAAGGTGTAGTTGCCACGGCCGTCGAACTGGTTCGGGTTCAGACCACGGAAGTCACGGATACGGGGCAGCGCGAGCGACAGCAGCCGGTCGAGGAACTCCCACATCCGGTCGCCGCGCAGCGTGGTGTGCGCGCCGATCGGCATGCCCTCACGCAGCTTGAACTGGGCGATGGACTTGCGGGCCTTCGTGACCAGCGGCTTCTGGCCGGTGATCGCGGTGAGGTCCTTGACCGCACCCTCGATCAGCTTCGAGTCGCGAGCGGCCTCGCCGACACCCATGTTGACCACGATCTTGGTCAGGCCGGGCACCTGCATGACGTTCTGGATCTCGAACTCGGACTTGAGCGCGGGGAGGATCTCCTCGCGGTAGCGAGCCTTGAGACGCGGGCCGGCGTAGTCGCCGGAGGCGTTCTCGGTCTGGGTCTCGGTCATCAGATTTCCTTGCCGGTCTTGCGCGAGATGCGCACGCTGCGCGTCGACGAGTACGTCGAACCGTCGGGCCGGCGCTTGGTGACCTCGTCACGGCGGAAGCCGATCCGGGTCACGCCGTCGCCCTCGACGAGCATCACGTTGGAGACGTGGATCGGGGCCTCGGCGGTGATGATGCCGCCGGTCGTGCCAGCGCGACCGCCCTGGTTGACGACCTTGGTGTGCCGCTTGATGCGGTTGACACCCTCGACGATCACCCGGTTCTCCTCGCGGAGGACCTGGATCACCTTGCCCTCGGCGCCCTTGTCCTTGCCAGCGATCACCTTGACGGTGTCGCCCTTCTTGATGTTCAGGCTCTTACTCATGAGTCAGAGCACCTCCGGCGCGAGCGAGATGATCTTCATGAACTTCTTCTCGCGCAGCTCGCGGCCCACGGGGCCGAAAATGCGGGTGCCTCGCGGCTCGCCGTCGTTCTTGAGGATCACGGCGGCGTTCTCGTCGAAGCGGATGTACGAACCGTCGGCACGGCGGCGCTCCTTGACGGTGCGCACGATGACGGCCTTGACGACGTCACCCTTCTTCACGTTGCCGCCGGGGATCGCGTCCTTGACGGTGGCGACGATCGTGTCGCCGATACCGGCGTAGCGCCGACCCGAACCGCCGAGAACACGGATGCAGAGGATTTCCTTCGCACCGGTGTTGTCGGCGACCTTGAGTCGCGACTCCTGCTGGATCATCAGTTTCTCCTGGTTGTCGTGCTGGTTCTCGTGCCCTCACGGAGCCCGAGCCTTGCCGAACTCGATGGGTGTGTTACTTGGCCTTCTCGAGGATCTCGACGATGCGCCAGCGCTTGGTGGCGGACAGCGGCCGGGTCTCCATGATCAGGACCCGGTCGCCGATGCCACAGGCGTTCGCCTCGTCGTGAGCCTTCAGCTTGCTCGTGCGGCGGAGGACCTTGCCGTAGAGCGCGTGCTTCACGCGGTCCTCGACGGACACGACCACGGTCTTGTCCATCTTGTCGCTGACGACCAGGCCCTCACGGACCTTGCGAGCGTTGCGCTCGGTCGACGTCGCGGTCTGCTCGCTCATGCGGCACCATCCTCGTTGTTGCTGGAGCCCGGGGCGGTCCGGATGCCGAGCTCGCGCTCGCGCACCACGGTATAGATCCGGGCGATGTCCTTCTTGACCGTGCGCAGCCGGCCGTGGCTCTCCAGCTGGCCGGTGGCCGCCTGGAAACGGAGGTTGAACAGCTCCTCCTTGGCCTCGCGCAGCTTGGCCTCGATGTCGACGTTCGTCATCTCGTCGAGCTCGTGAGCGGTGGTAACCATCAGAATTCACCCGCCTCTCGCGAGATGAACCGGCACTTCAGGGGCAGCTTGTGCATCGCGAGGCGCATGGCCTCACGAGCGGTCGCCTCGTCCACACCGGAGAGTTCGAACATGACACGGCCGGGCTTGACGTTGGCGACCCACCACTCGGGCGAGCCCTTACCGGAACCCATGCGGGTCTCGGCCGGCTTCTTCGTCAGCGGGCGGTCCGGGTAGATGTTGATCCACACCTTTCCGCCGCGCTTCATGTGGCGGGTCATCGCGATACGCGCCGACTCGATCTGGCGGTTCGTGACGTACGCCGGGCCCATGGCCTGGAGACCGAAGTCGCCGAAGGCGAGCTTGGTCCCACCCTTGGCCGCACCCGTCCGCTTGGGGTGGTGCTGCTTGCGGTGCTTGACACGACGGGGCATCAACATGGCTCAGGCCTCCTTCGGAGCGTCAGCGGCGGGCGCCGCGGCCTCGGCCGGAGCCTCGGTCGCGGGAGCGTCGGTGCGGTCGCTGCGCGTGGGACGGTCGGCGCGCGTGCCGCGGCTCGGGCGCTCACCACCACGGGCGGGCGGACGGCTGCCGCCGCGGCCGGGGACACCGGCGCGGGCAGCGGCCTGGGCCTGACGCTCGGCACGGGAGCCGGCGACCTCGCCCTTGTAGATCCAGACCTTCACGCCGATGCGGCCGAAGGTCGTCTTGGCCTCGTAGAAGCCGTAGTCGATGTCGGCACGCAGCGTGTGCAGCGGGACGCGACCCTCGCGGTAGAACTCGGTGCGCGACATCTCCGCGCCGTTGAGCCGACCGGAGCACTGGATCCGGATGCCCTTGGCACCGGACCGCATCGTGGTCTGCATCGCCTTGCGCATGGCGCGACGGAACTGCACACGACCGGAGAGCTGCTCGGCAACGCCCTGGGCGACCAGCTGCGCGTCCATCTCGGGGTTCTTGACCTCGAGGATGTTCAGCTGCACCTGCTTGCCCGTGAGCTTCTCGAGCTCGCCGCGGATGCGGTCGGCCTCGGCGCCACGGCGACCGATGACGATGCCGGGACGCGCGGTGTGGATGTCCACACGGACGCGGTCACGGGTGCGCTCGATCTCGACCTTGGCGATACCGGCCCGCTCCATGCCCTTCGACAGGAGCTTGCGGATGGCGACGTCCTCACCGACGTAGGCCTTGTACAGCTTGTCGGCGTACCAACGGCTCTTGTGGTCCGTGGAGATGCCGAGGCGGAAGCCGTTCGGGTTGATCTTCTGGCCCATCAGGCACTCTTCCTCTTCGTGGGGGTGGCCTTCTTCTCGGCCACCACCGCGGCCGGCTGAACCGCCAGCGTGATGTGGCTCGTGCGCTTGTTGATGCGCGTCGCCCGGCCCTGGGCCCGGGGGCGCCAGCGCTTCATGGTCGGACCCTCGTCCACCCGGGCGACCGAGACCACGAGGTCAGCGGCGTCGAGCGACTCGGTCGTCTCGGCGTTCGCGATCGCGCTCTCGAGCACCTTGTAGACGGTCTCGGAGGCGGCCTGCGGTGCGAACTGCAGCAGCGCGAGGGCCTCGTCGACGCGGAGACCGCGGACCATGTCGACGACACGGCGGGCCTTCATCGGGGTGATCCGCACGAAGCGGGCGGTGGCGAAGGAGCCCGGCTGGTCGCCGAGCAGCGACTCGCGACGGGCGCTGGTGCGATTGCGCTCGGTGGTGCTCATCGACGACGTCCCTTCCGGTCTTCCTTCACGTGCCCGCGGTAGGTGCGGGTGGGGGCAAACTCGCCGAGCTTGTGACCGACCATCGCGTCGGTGACAAACACGGGAACGTGCTTGCGGCCGTCGTGCACGGCGATCGTGTGACCGATCATGTCCGGCACGATCATCGAACGACGCGACCAGGTCTTGATCACGTTGTGGCTGCCCTTCTCGTTCTCGGCGTCCACCTTCTTGATCAGGTGGCCGTCGACGAAGGGGCCCTTCTTCAGGCTGCGAGGCATGTCGTTTACTTCCTACCCTTGCCGGACTTGCGGCGACGGATGATCTGGGAGTCGGAGGCCTTGCGCTTGCGCGTGCGGCCCTCGGGCTTGCCCCAGGGGGACACCGGGTGACGACCACCGGACGTCTTGCCCTCGCCACCACCGTGCGGGTGGTCGACAGGGTTCATGACGACACCGCGGACGGTCGGGCGCTTGCCCTTCCAGCGCATGCGGCCGGCCTTGCCCCAGTTGATGTTGGACTGCTCGGCGTTGCCGACCTCACCGACGGTGGCGCGGCAGCGCACGTCGACGAAGCGCATCTCGCCGGACGGCAGGCGCAGGGTGGCGCGCGAGCCCTCCTTGGCGACGAGCTGGGCGCTCATGCCGGCGGAGCGGGCGATCTTGGCACCGCCACCGGGACGAAGCTCCACGCAGTGGATGGTCGTACCGACGGGGATGTTGCGCAGCGGCAGGTTGTTGCCCGGCTTGATGTCGGAACCGACGCCCGACTCGACCGGCGTGCCCTGCACGAGGTCCTTCGGCGCGATGATGTACCGCTTCTCGCCGTCGGCGTAGTGCAGCAGCGCGATGCGCGCGGTGCGGTTGGGGTCGTACTCGATGTGCGCGACCTTGGCCGGGACACCGTCCTTGTCGTAGCGACGGAAGTCGATGATGCGGTAGGCCCGCTTGTGACCGCCACCCTGGTGCCGGGTGGTGATCCGGCCCTGGTTGTTGCGGCCGCCCTTCTTGGGCAGCGGACGCGTCAGCGACTTCTCCGGAGTGGTCCGGGTGATCTCGACGAAGTCGGCCACCGAGGAGCCACGACGGCCCGGGGTGGTCGGCTTGTACTTGCGAATAGCCATGATTCTCTGAATCCCTCGCTCTTCTGTGGCGCCCCGGTCAGGAGACCGGGCCCCCGAAGATGTCGATGCGGTGACCCTCAGCGAGGCTGACGATGGCGCGCTTGCTGTCGGCGCGCTTGCCGAGGCCGTTGCG
This sequence comes from Nocardioides luti, assembly GCF_014212315.1. Classification (NCBI taxonomy): domain Bacteria; kingdom Bacillati; phylum Actinomycetota; class Actinomycetes; order Propionibacteriales; family Nocardioidaceae; genus Nocardioides; species Nocardioides luti. The sequence continues at coordinate 3,263,637 of NZ_JACKXE010000001.1, read as the reverse complement.
CGTGCGACGCGTCTTGCCCTGGCGGTTGAGCGTGTTGACCGACGTCACCTTGACGTTGAACACCTTCTCGACCGCGATCTTGATCTCGGTCTTGTTGGCGTCGCGGCGCACGATGAAGGTGTACTTGTTCGCGTCGAGGAGGCCGTAGCTCTTCTCGGACACGACCGGCGCGATCAGGATGTCGCGGTGGTCCTTGTGCAGGGTGCTCACTTCGAGTCCTCCTCGGCAGCAGCGACGGTCGTCGTGCCGTTCACCAGCGCGTCGAAGGCGCCCCGGGTGAAGACCACGTCGTCGGACGCCAGCACGTCGTAGGTGTTCAGCTGGTCGACCGCCACGATGTGCACGTGCGGCGCGTTGCGCAGCGAGAGCCAGGTGACGGAGTCGTTGCGCTCGAGCACCACGAGGAAGTGGCGACGGTCGGCGATCCCGGCCAGGGCGGCCAGGGCCGACTTGGTGGAGGGGACGTCGCCCGTGACGAGCGAGTCGACCACGTGGACGCGGTCGTTGCGGGCCCGGTCGGAGAGGGCACCGCGCAGGGCGGCGGCCTTCATCTTCTTGGGGGTGCGCTGGTCGTAGTCACGCGGCTTGGGACCGTGGACGACGCCACCGCCGGCGAACTGCGGCGCGCGGGTCGAGCCCTGGCGGGCGCGGCCGGTGCCCTTCTGCTTGTAGGGCTTGCGGCCACCGCCGCGGACCTCGCCGCGACGCTTGGTGGACGCGGTGCCCTGACGGGCGGCGGCCTGCTGCGCGACGACGACCTGGTGGATCAGCGGGATGTTGACCGCCACGTCGAAGATCTCCGCGGGGAGGTCGACCTTGCTGGACTTGGTAGCCATGTTCAGACCTCCTGGGTCTTCTTGGCGGCGGAGCGCAGCACGATGAGCCCACCCTTGGGGCCGGGGACGGCACCCTTGATGAGGATCAGGCCACGCTCGGTGTCGACGGCGTGCACGGTGACGTTCTGGGTGGTGACGGTGTCGTTACCCATCCGGCCGGCCATGCGCATGCCCTTGAAGACGCGACCCGGGGTGGCGCAGGCGCCGATCGAGCCGGGCTTGCGGTGGTTGCGGTGCGCACCGTGCGAGGACGAGACGCCGTGGAAGCCGTGACGCTTCATGACGCCCGCGAACCCCTTGCCCTTGCTGGTGCCGGTTACGTCGATCTCCTCGCCAGCGGCGAAGGTGTCGACGGCCAGCTCCTGGCCCACCGTGTAGGTGGCGGCGTCGGCGGTGCGGATCTCGACCAGGTGACGACGCGGAGTCGTCCCGGCCTTGGCGAAGTGACCGGCCTTGGGCTTGGTGACCTTGCGGCCGTCGATCTCGCCGAACCCGACCTGGATGGCGTTGTAGCCATCGGTCTCGGGCTGGCGGACCTGGGTGATCACGTTGGTGGTCGCGGCGATCACGGTCACGGGGACGATCTTGTTGTTCTCGTCCCACAGCTGGGTCATGCCGAGCTTGGTGCCCAGCAGCCCCTTCACGTTGCGTTCGAAAGTCATGTCCCGGACCTCAGAGCTTGATCTCGATGTCGACACCGGCAGGCAGGTCGAGACGCATCAGCGAGTCGACCGTCTTCGGGGTCGGGTCGATGATGTCGATGAGGCGCTTGTGGGTGCGCATCTCGAAGTGCTCGCGGGAGTCCTTGTACTTGTGGGGCGAGCGAATGACGCAGTACACGTTCTTCTCGGTCGGCAGCGGCACGGGGCCGGCGACCTTGGCACCCGTACGGGTGACGGTGTCCACGATCTTGCGCGCCGAGGTGTCGATCACCTCGTGGTCATAGGCCTTGAGCCTGATGCGGATCTTCTGTCCCGCCATAGGTCTCTCTCGTCCTTAGTCAGTCTGTGCCGGTGTGAACCGGAACCGCGTGCCTTCGTTTCTCGACCTGGCCCCGGGTGAGGCCCTGCCGCCCTTGCTCCACCTCGACTCCGCCGACCCCCGCGGTCGGGCGTGTCGTGCCCGGTGAGGAAAAACCTCGGGGCGCAACACAAGACCGGGGTCTTGCTTCGTCTCTTCGGTGGCGCCCGACGGGTTCGTCGGGCTGATCGGGTCTCCGTCCACATCACTGCAGAGCTGGTGCGGCGCACGCCAACCACCAGCAAGTCAGGAGACGCGATGGAGTAGTCAAGATGTGCCGCACCCCGGCAACCCGCCGGAGCAACCTGACTATCTTGGCAGAGATCCCCAGCAGCGCCAAATCGCTTCTGCCTCAGTCCTCCCGGGCCTCCACGAAGCGCAGCACGGCACGCCCGGCGGGCAGCAACCGGGCCCGGTAGTCGGTCATCAGCTCGTAGCCGTGGCCGGACCCGCCGTCGACGAACCGGGCCCCGGCCGCCCGCGCGAGGCGCTCGGCGGCGTCGTACTGCTGGTCGCCGTCGGAGCGGGCGTAGACGACCAGGCCGGGACGATCCGCCCGGGCGAGGGCGCGGGCCCGGTCCAGGAGCCGGATGCCGTCCCAGCTGCTGACGCCCGAGACGTCCACCCACGCGTCGACCCGGGCGCCGTCGGCGACCGCGAGCACGGTCCGCGAGCCGCCCATCGAGGCCCCGACCAGGACGACCCGGTCCGCGCCGAGGTCGTCGCGGGCGTGCGCCACGGCCACCCGCACCTGGTCCACCGCCGGCAGGTCGGGGTCGCAGGTGCTCTCGGCGTACCCGCACATGTCCACGGCGACCGACGCGATCCCGGCGTCCGCCGCGCGGGCCGCGAAGCGGCCCCAGCCGCACAGGCCCCACGGCCCGGTCTGGTGCAGGAGGACGAGGACCGTGCCGCTGCCGCGCGTCGGGCCGAAGTCGGCCGCGGCGAGGGAGGGACCGGAGCCACCGCCGAGGCGGACCGGTCGCACGGGCGTCCCGTCGGGGATCCCGCTCGCGCAGCGGCTGCGGAGCGCCGCCACCGGGTCCGTCGGGGTCGAGGGGTCCGCCGCCGACGGCGACGTGGGCGCGGTCCCCGACGTGGAGGTGTCCCCCGCGGAGCACCCGCCGAGCGCGAGCAGGCCCACGAGAAGTCCCCCGAGGAGGGTCGTCACCGGCCGCGCGCGCACGAGCGGAGGTTACGCCCCCGGAGCGCTGGGGAGACTGTCCGCGAGGTCGCCGCGACCTGACAGGATGAGCGCGTCGCGCAGACGCAGCACCGAGGGGGAGACGGATGTCCGGCCACGAGAGCTACCCGCCGCCCGGCGGCACGCCCGCGTGGGGCACTCCCCCGCCGGCGCCGTACGCCGCGCCGTACCCCACCAGCCCACCCCCGGGCATGCTGCCGCCCGGCCTGCCGCAGGCCGGCGGCCCGCCGCCCCCGTGGCAGCCGCCCCCGGGCATGCTCGGCGCCGCCCACAAGCCCGGTGCGCTGCCGCTGCGACCGCTGGGGCTCAGCGACATCTACGACGCGGCGTTCCGCATCATCCGCTTCAACCCGCGGGCGACGGTCGGCTCCGCCGTGCTGGTGGCCGCGGTGTCGATGCTGATCCCGATCGTCATCACCGCCGTGCTGACCTGGACCGTGGACCTCTCCCTCGACCAGGCGTCGGGCTCCTCCCCGAGCACCGGGGAGCTGGCCGGTCTGGTCGGCTCACTGGGGTCCCTGGGGCTCGGCACGGTCCTGCAGTCGATCGGCCTCGTGCTGGTGACCGGGATGATCGCCCACGTCACGGCCGCCGCGGCCATCGGTCGGCGCCTGACGCTCGGCGAGGCGTGGCGGGCCACGCACGGCAAGCGCTGGCGCCTGATCGGGCTGACCCTGCTGCTCGGCCTGATGATCGCGCTCGTCATCGGGCTGTACGCCCTGACCTACCTCCCCGTGACGTTGCTGCTCGACGGCTGGGGCATCGCGGTCTACGCGGTGCTCTCCGCACCCCTCTTCCTGGCGTTCCTGTGCTGGTTCTGGGTGCGCGTCTACTACCTGCCCGTTCCCGCGCTGATGCTCGAGGACGTCGGCGTCCTCGGCGCGATCGGTCGCGGCTTCCGGCTGACCAGGCGGCAGTTCTGGCGGACCTTCGGCATCGCGCTGCTCACCGTGCTCATCGCGCAGATCGCCGGCAGCATGCTCGCGGCGCCGATCTCGATCGTGGGACAGGGCTTCCTGATGGGCTCCGGCGGCGGGCAGTACGCCGTGCTCGCGCTCGTCCTGTCGAACGCGCTGAGCTCGGTGGTCTCGGCGGCGTTCGTCGCGCCGTTCACGACGGCGGTGGCGTCGCTGCAGTACCTCGACCAGCGGATGCGCAAGGAGGCCTACGACGTCGAGCTGATGACGCAGGCGGGGCTGACGGTGTCGTGACGGCCGCGCCATGACCGCGGCCCCCGCCGTGCTGCACCGGGTGCTCGCCGACCCTCCGCTGGACCCGTCCACGTCGGAGGGCCGCTCGCTGCTGCGCCGCGAGCTGCTGCACCCGGAGTACCACCAGCGCAACCTCGTCGAGCAGCTCGTGGACTGGCTCTCCCGCCAGATCGACCGCGGCCTGACGGCGGCCTCGCAGGCACCGCCGCTCTCGACCTTCGCCGGCATGCTCGTCCTCCTGCTGCTGGTGACCGGCCTCGGCTGGCTGCTGTCCCGCGCCCGGCGCACGGCCCGGGCCGCCGAGGTCGAGCGCGCGGTCCTCACCGACGAGCAGGTCACCGCGGCCGAGCTGCGCTTCCGGGCCGAGCGGGCGCTGGCCGAGGGCCGCCACGCGGACGCGGTCGTGGAGGGCTTCCGGGCGATCACGGTGCGCCAGGTCGAGCGCGGCCGCCTCGACGACGCCCCGGGCGCGACGGCGCACGAGGTCGCCGGCTCGCTCGGGTCGACGTACCCCCACCAGCGCACGCGGGTCGACGGCAGCGCCCAGCTCTTCGAGGCCGTGCTGTACGGCGACCGGCCGGCCACCCGCGACCAGGCGAGCGGCGTCCTCGCGCTGGACGACGAGCTGGCGGCCCAGCGATGACGACGACGAGCACCTCCCCGACCGCGGCCGAGACCGGCCCCGGCGGCTGGCTGCGCCGTCAGCGCACCACCCTGCTGCTGGTGGCCGGGGTGGTCGCCGCCCTGCTCGTGGTGGTGTTCGTGGGGGCCGGCGGCGCCCGGACCTCCACCCCGCTGGACCCCGACAACCCGGACCCGGACGGCGCCCGGGCCCTGGCCCGGGTCCTCGAGGACCAGGGGGTCGACGTCACCGTCGTCCGCAGCGCGGGCGCGCTCGAGGACGCCGACACCGGGGCCGGCACCACCGTGCTCGTGACCTCGACCGAGCAGCTCGGCCAGAGCACCACCGACCGGCTGCTCGCGAGCACCCGGCAGGCGCGGCTGGTGCTGGCCGACCCCGGCCCCGGCACCACCGAGGCGCTGGGCGTGAGCGACCTGCCCTACCAGGTGCAGGTGCCCAGCCCGCGGGCCTCGGCGTGCGACGACCCGACGTACGCCGGTCTCGAGATCGAGGTCGACGACGCGCTGGAGTACCCCGTCCCCGGCGGCTGCTTCCGCGGCGAGCACGGGGCGGTCGTGGCGGAGCCGCGCGACGGCGTCGTGCTCTTCGGCGCCGGCGACGCCCTCACCAACGGGCAGGTGCTGCGCGCCGGCAACGCCGCCACCGTGCTGCGGCTGCTCGGGAGCGGCGACCGCCTGGTCTGGTACGTCCCCACCGTCGACGACCTCGTCGGCGACGACGGCGTCAGCCTGCAGACGCTGCTCCCCCGCTGGATCCGGCCTGCCCTCTGGCTCGGCGGGACGGCCGTCCTCGCGCTGGTGCTGTGGCGGGCCCGGCGCTTCGGGGCGCTGTCCAGCGAGCCGTTGCCCGTCGTCGTGAAGGCGATCGAGACGACCCGCAGCCGGGGTCGGCTCTACCGCAAGGCCGGCGACCGCGGGCACGCCGCCGCCGCCCTGCGCCGGGCCGCCCGGACCCGGATGGCCGAGCGGCTGCGCCTCGGCAGCGCCTCCGCGGACACCGTGGTGCGCGACGTCGCCCGCCACGTCGGCCGCCCGGTCGCCGAGGTCGAGGCGCTCCTCGGTCCCGACGCGCCGGCCCCCACCACCGACCACGCCCTGATCACCCTGGCCGAACGACTGGCCGAGCTCGACAGAGAGGTACGCACGACATGAGCGACACCGCCCCACCCCCCACGAACGGCGACCGGTCCGGCGAGGAGGCCCGCGAGCGCCTCGCGGCCGTCCGCACCGAGGTCGCCAAGGCCGTCGTCGGCCAGGACGCCGCGGTCAGCGGCCTGCTGGTCGCCTTGCTCTGCGGCGGGCACGTGCTGATGGAGGGCGTCCCGGGGGTCGCCAAGACGCTCCTGGTCCGCACCCTCGCGGGCGCCCTGTCGGTCGAGACCCGGCGCGTGCAGTTCACGCCCGACCTGATGCCCGGCGACATCACGGGCTCCATGGTCATCGACAGCAACCGGGGCGAGCTCAGCTTCCGCGAGGGGCCGCTGTTCACCAACCTGCTGCTCGCCGACGAGATCAACCGGACGCCGCCGAAGACCCAGTCCGCGCTGCTGGAGGCGATGGAGGAGGGGCAGGTCTCGGTCGACGGGGTCTCGCGCCCGCTGCCCTCGCCGTTCCTCGTGGCCGCGACGCAGAACCCGGTCGAGTACGAAGGCACCTACCCGTTGCCCGAGGCCCAGCTCGACCGCTTCCTGCTCAAGGTCGTGCTGCCGGTCCCCGGGCGCACCGACGAGCTCGAGATCCTGCGCCGCCACGCCGAGGGCTTCGACCCGCGGGACGTGGCCGGGGCCGGCGTCGCCGCCGTCGCCGGCGCCGCCGACATCGCCGCGGGACAGGCCGCCGTACGCCGGGTGCAGGTCTCCCCCGACGTGGCCGGCTACATCGTCGACATCGCCCGGGCCACCCGGGAGTCGCCCTCGCTGTCGCTCGGCGTGAGCCCGCGCGGCGCCACGGCGCTGCTCCGGGCCGCCCGGGCGTGGGCCTGGCTGACCGGGCGCGACTTCGTGACCCCGGACGACGTCAAGGCGCTGGCGCACGCCTCGCTGGTCCACCGGCTCGGGCTGCGGCCGGAGGCCGAGCTCGAGGGCGTCGACGTCGCGCAGGTGCTGTCGAGCGCCCTGGGCTCGGTCCCGGTCCCCCGATGAGCCGCGCCTGATGGCGATCTCCGGCCGCGTCCCCCTCCTCCTGCTGCTGGGTCTGGTCCCGGTGGTGCTGCGTCCTGCCCTCGGCACGACGTGGCTGTGGGTGCTCGCGGTCGCCCTGCTGGTGCTCCTGGACTGGCTGCTGGCCCCTGCGCCCGCAAAGGTGGTGCTCGAGCGGGCGCCGGTCGGGACCGTCCGGATGGGGCACCCGACCTGGACCGCCCTGGTCGCGACCGTCGCCGGCTCCCGCCCGGTGCGCGCGAGCCTGCGCGACGCCTGGCAGCCGACGGCCGGGGCCACCGGCAACCGTCACCGGGTGCGCCTGGCCCCCGGCGGGCGCGAGGTGCTGCGCACCGACCTGCTCCCCCGGCGCCGCGGGGACCTGCGGGCCACCGGCGTCACCGTCCGCACCCGCGGCCCGCTCGGCCTCGCCTCGCGCCAGCAGACCCGGCAGGTCGAGGGCCGGGTCCGCTCGCTGCCGCCCTTCGAGTCCCGCAAGCACCTGCCGAGCCGGCTGGCGCGGCTGCGCGACCTCGACGGCCGGGCCGCGATCCGGGTCCGCGGGCAGGGCACGGAGTTCGACTCGCTCCGGGAGTACGTCCGCGGCGACGACGTCCGCTCGATCGACTGGCGGGCCAGCGCCCGCAACCGCAACGTCGTGGTGCGCACCTGGCAGCCGGAGCGGGACCGCCGCGTGGTGCTGGTCCTCGACACCTCGCGCACCTCGGCCGGCCGGGTCGAGGACGTGCCGCGCCTCGACTCCGCCATGGACGCCGCGCTGCTGCTCGCCGCCCTGGCCGCCCGCGCCGGCGACCGCATCGACTTCGTGGCCGGCGACCGCCGGGTCCGCTCCCGGCTGCGCTCCGCCGGCGCGCGGGACGTCTCGGCCACCCTGCAGGAGGCGATGGCCGACCTCGAGCCCGTGATCGCCGAGGCCGACTGGGCCTCGCTGGCGGGGGCCGTCGCCGGCTTCGGCCGCCAGCGGGCGCTCGTCGTGCTCCTCACCCCGCTCGAGCCGTCCGCCGTCGAGGAGGGGCTGCCGCCGGTCCTGCCGGCCCTGACCCGGCACCACCGCGTGGTGCTCGCCTCCGTCAAGGACCCGGCGCTGGAGCAGCTGGCCGCGACGCGCGGCACCGTCGACGAGGTGTACGACGCGGCCGCGGCCGAGCAGGTGCTCGGACGCCGACGTCGCACCGCCGAGCTGCTGCGGGCGCTCGGGGTCGACGTGGTCGACGCGGACGCCGAGCGCCTCCCGCCAGCCCTGGCCGACCACTACCTCGGACTCAAGGCGCGCGGCCTGTTGTGACGACGCGCGGGCGGACCCGCTCCGGTCGGCCTACGATCCCGTCATGGTGGACGAGCGCCCCTCCGACGGCGGGGACTCCTGCGCCCGGTGCGGCACACCCCTGACGGCCGGGGCCCGCTTCTGCGCGTCCTGCGGCACCCCGGTGGCGGCGCCGGTCGAGCGGGAGACCCGGCGGACCGTGACACTCCTGTTCACCGACGTGACCGGCTCGACCGCCCTGGGCGAACAGCTGGACCCCGAGGCCTACCGCGGGGTGATGGGCCGCTACTTCGACGCCGCGCGGACGGCGGTCGAGCGGCACGGCGGGACCGTCGAGAAGTTCGTCGGCGACGCCGTCCTGGCCGTCTTCGGCGTGCCCGAGGTGCACGAGGACGACGCGCTGCGGGCGGTGCGGGCCGCCGCCGAGCTGAACGCGGCGGTCGCCGCGCTCTCCGAGCGGCTCGCCGAGGAGATCGGCGTGCGCCTGGTCATCCGGACCGGGGTGAACACCGGCTCGGTCGTCACGGGAGCGGCCCGCGCGGGCGGCTCCTTCGCGACGGGCGACGCGGTCAACACGGCGGCCCGGCTCGAGCAGGCCGCGGCTCCCGGCGAGATCCTGCTGGGAGCCGGCACCCACGCCCTGGTGCGCGACGCCGTCGACGCCGTCGCGGTCGACCCGGTCACCGCCAAGGGCAAGGCCGAGCCGGTGCCGGCGTACCGCCTGGTCGCGGTGCGCGACGTGGCCCGCGGACGGCGTCGTCGCGACGACCGGGCGCTGGTGGGCCGCGACCGCGAGACCCGGGCCCTCGACGACGCCCTCGAGCGGACGCTGAGCAGCGGACGGAGCCACCTGGTGACGGTCATCGGGCCGGCCGGCATCGGCAAGAGCCGCCTCGTGACGGACTTCCTCACCCGGATCGGCGACCGCGCGGGGGTCGCCGCAGGCCGGTGCGTGTCGTACGGCGCCGGGATCACCTACTGGCCACTCGTCCAGGCGTTGCGCGAAGCCGCCGGACTCACCGGCACCGAGTCCGACGAGCTGACCCGGCACGCGCTGGCGCGCGCCCTGGCCGGGGCGTCCGACGCGGACCAGGTCGTCGACGTCCTCATGCCGCTGCTGGGCAAGGCCGGGACGGCGCACGGCAGCGACGACACCGCCTGGGCCGTACGCCGCCTGCTGGAGGAGCTCGCGACCCGACGCCCCCTGGTGCTGACCGTCGACGACCTGCACTGGGCCGAGCCGACGCTGCTCGAGCTCCTCGAGCGGGTGCGCGACGAGGTGGCGGACCTGCCGCTGCTGCTGGTGTGCCAGGCACGGCCCGAGCTGCTCGAGGACCACCCGACCTGGGGCTCGGGTGCCCTCAACTCGCTCACGTTCGGCCTCGATCCGCTCACCGAGCGCGAGACCGACGAGTCCGTCGCGTCGCTCCTGGGGGCCGACCTGCCGGGGGGTCTCGGTGAGGCCGTCGCGGCGTGGTCCGGAGGCAACCCGCTGTTCGTCGAGGAGATCGTGGCGCACCTGGTCGAGTCCGGGGTGCTGCGGCGCGACGACGGCGGGTCGTGGCTACTCGCCGGTGAGGTGCACCAGGACCGGTTGCCGCCCACCGTGTCCGCCCTGCTGGCCTCGCGCCTGGGCCGGCTGCCGGTCGCGGAGCGCGAGCTCCTCGAACGGGTCTCGGTCGTGGGTCTGGAGTTCACGGCCGACGACGCGAGCCTGCTGGCGGACCCCGGAGCGGCCGCGGACCTGCCCGGCCTGCTGGCCGCCCTCGGCCGCCGCGACCTGCTGCGACGCATGCGGTCCTCGGCCGGCGAGACCTGGGCGTTCAAGCACATCTTGGTGCGGGACGCGGCCTACGACGCGCTCGCCAAGTCCCTCCGCGCCGACCTCCACGAGCGCTTCGCCGACGGCATGGCCACCTCGGTGGGCGAGGGAGGGGGCGAGCGCCTCGCGTTCGTCGCCCACCACCTCGAACAGGCCGCCCGCTACCGCCGCGAGCTGGCCGGGCGCTCCCCCCTGGTCGACGCGCTCGTGACGCGGGCCGTGGAGGCACTCGTCGAGGCCGCCCACGAGGCCCGCGACCGGGAGGAGATGGAGCTCGGGTTGCAGCTGCTCGACCGCGCCCTCGCCCTCGCCCCACCGCTCGGGGCGGACCGGCGGCTGGTGCTCGAGAACCGGGCACACCTGCAGGCGGACCTGACCGACTACGACGGTCTCGCCGCCACGCTCGACGCGTTCGAGGCGAGCCTGGACGACCACGCGACGCCGGTCGAGCGTGCCTTCCTGCACAGCGCCCGCCTGGAGGTGGCCATCGGCACCAGCCAGGAGGTCGACCCCGTCGAACTCGATCGCGCCGGCGCCCTGCTGGCCGATCTGGCGCGGACGACCGGCCAGACGTCGTACCTCGTCCACGGGCTACGAGGCCGGTCCGCCGCGAGCACGGTCTCGGCGCTGTGGGTGCAGGCCGCCGCCGTCAGCGAGGAGGCGATGGCGGTCGGCCGACCCGCCGACGTCCGGAACGCGCGCTCACTCCGCGGGGCCTCCCGGTACTTCGGGGAGATGCCGCTCCGAGAGGTCGCGCGCCAGATCGAGGAGGAGACGGCGAGCGGCGACCGCACCGCCGTGCGCCACCGCCTGCGCCGCGCCGCACTCGAGGCGATCGTCGCCGCGGCGGACATGGCGCCGGATGCCGCCGTCAGGCTGGCGGAGGCGCAGGCGGTGGCCGAGGAGCTGATCGCCTCCGGCAAGCGCCTGTCGCAGGTCTTCCTCATCGATGCCTACCACCTCCACCGGGACCTGGACGCGGCCATCGCCTACACCCAGGTCGTCTGTGACAACTTCCGGGAGATCGGCGACACCGGGCATGCCTCGACCTACGTCCTGATGCAGGCGGCGATGATGCTCGAGCGCGGCGACGACGCGGCCGAGGTGCTGCCGCTCGTGGAGGAGGGAGCCCGCTACACGGCACGGTTCGACGTCCTGTCGACGGCCTACCTCGCCACCTGCCGGGCCGTCGTGGCGGCGCGTTCCGGTGACCTCGACCTGGCGTGGACGCTCACCCAGGAGGCGCTCGCGGCCGTCGACCGGACCGACCAGTTGTGGCAGCAGGCCGAGCTGCGCCGGTTCCTCGCCGAGATTCCTCGCCGCCGCGGAGAGGCCGAGCGTGAGGCAGCGATGCTGCGCGTGGCCGTGGACTGCTTCCGTACCAAGGAGATCCGCACCTTCGACGCGGAGCTGCGAGCGCGGCTGGACGAGCTGGGCGACCTCGATCCGGCCCGGCAGGGCTAGGGGAGGTCAGGCCTGGGTGGCGACCCGGTCCTCGAGCAGGGCGGCGTCGATGTCGCCGGTCTGGCCGCGCGCGACCGCCGCGCGGCCGATGACGAACACGTAGGCGAAGAACACGCTCTCGGCCAGGATCCCGATGCCGATCCGCGCCCAGGTGGGCAGGCCGGACGGGGTCACGAACGCCTCGATGAGCCCGCTGACGAACAGCACCGCGACCAGGCCCAGCGCGACGGTCCCCGCGGTGCGGCCCTCCCGGGCGAGCGACTGGCTGCGGGTCAGCTCTCCCGGCTCGACCCACGACCAGAACAGCCGCAGCCCGACGCCTCCGGCCACGAACACCGCGGTCAGCTCGAGCAGCCCGTGCGGGAGGATCAGCCCCCAGAAGTGCCCGCCGCGGTCGTGCCGGGTCATGATCGAGCCGATGATGGCGAGGTTCGCGATGTTGCGGAAGAGCAGCACCACGACCGGGAACCCCAGCACGCCGAGCGCGAGGCAGAGCGCCGAGACCCACGCGTTGTTGACCCACACCTGCGCGGCGAAGTGCCCGGCGGCGTACTGGCTGTAGTAGCCCTCGAAGTCCTGGTTGACGAGCTGGTCGACCTCCTGCGGCGACAGCAGCGACTGCTCGACGTCGGGGTGGTCGAGCAGCCAGAGCATCATCACCGCCGTCACCAGGACGTTGGCGGCGAGCGTGCCGAGACACCACCAGCGCAAGCGGTAGAGCGCGGCGGGGAACCGGTCGACGAAGAAGCCGGCGACGCCGCGCCAGGTGCCGACGCGGGTGCCGGCGGCCCGGTTGCGCGCGCGGGAGAGCAGGGAGGACAGGTGCGCGACGAGGGTCGCGTCCGGTGCGGACGTGCGGACGACCGAGAGGTGCGTGGCGACCTGCTGGTAGCGCTCGACGAACTCGTCGCTCTCCTCGCCGGACAGCCGGCGGCGCCGGGTCAGCTCCTCGAGCCGCTGCCACTCGGGGTGGTGCGCGAGCACGTAGGCGTCGAGGTCCACGTGATCACCTTATGCTCACGGTGATGTCCGCTCCGGAGTTCGCGACCCTGACGAGCGACGACCTCGTCACCGGCGAGGCCGTCGCCCTCGACCTGCCCCCTGCGGGTCTCGGCTCGCGGCTCGTGTCCGGGTTGATCGACGTGATCGTGACGGTGCTGCTGCTGGTCGGCATCGTGCTGCTCTTCACGGTCGCCGCGCTGCAGACCGACCAGGCGCTGCTGACCGTGGCCTTCATCGGGACGATGGTCCTGGTCTTCCTCGTCTTCCCCACCACGGTCGAGACGCTCACCCGGGGCAAGTCGATCGGCAAGTGGGCGATGGGGCTGCGCACCGTCCGCGACGACGCGGGGCCGATCTCCTTCCAGCACGCGTTCGTGCGGTCGCTGATCGCGATCGTCGAGATCTACGCGTTCTCCGGCGGGCCGGCGTTCTTCTCCGCGCTGCTGAGCTCGCGCGGGAAGCGGTTGGGCGACTACGCCGCCGGGACGTACGTCGTGCGCGAACGGGTCAAGCTCCGGCTGGCGCCCCCCGCCGCGATGCCGCCGCCGCTGGCGGACTGGGCCCGCGCGGCCGACATGGCCTCGCTGCCGACCGGCCTCGCGCTCGCCGTCCGGCAGTTCCTCGGGCGCCTGCCGCAGATCGACGCGGCCTCCCGCGCCACGATCGGCGGCCGCCTGGCCGAGCAGGTGGCGGCGTACGTCGCTCCCCCGCCGCCGCCCGGCACCCCGCCCGAGGCGTTCCTCGCCGCGGTCGTCGCCTCGCGGCGCGAGCGGGACGCCGCCCGGCTGGCCCGTGAGGCCGACCTGCGCCGGCGGCTCACCGCCCGACGCTGACCGCCGGGTCGGCGCGTCTGCGGACCCGGGGACCACCGAGTCGGCGCGTCTGCAGACGCCCGCGGCTACTGCGAGGCGATCCGCAGCGTGCCGGTCGGGTCGTCGAAGCGCTCCTCGCAGGCCCGGCTGGTGACCGAGCACGCGTAGAGCACGTGGTTGCCGGTCCGCACGCTGCTGCTGGCCAGCACGAGGAAGTCGTCCTCGTCCTGCCAGGTCAGCGCGAGCGCGGTCATGTCGGCGGCGTACCCGGTGAAGCCGCGGGTCTGGTCGCCGGTGCGGGTGTCCACGAGGAACAGGGCCGGCCGCATGCCCTGGTCGCGCTCGACGTCGTCGCGCCCGGCGGCGTACGTCGTCCCGTCGGGCGACAGCGAGCCGGTGGTGCCCCCGAGGTTGCCCAGGCGCCGGGTGCCGTCCGCGCTGTCGTAGAACTCGATGCCGGTCCGGGTGTGCACGGCCAGCGTGTCCCCGGCGAGCTCGGCGCGCAGCGGGTCGCCGTTCGAGTCGATCTCGAAGGACTGGTCGGGCAGCCGCAGCGAGAGACGGTCCCCCTCGTCCTCGACCCAGCGGGTGCCGTCCGTCGCCATGAGCCGGGTCTGCTGGTCGAGCAGCGGCACCGACTCGGTGTCCCGGTCGCTGACGACCGCCCGCAGGTGCAGGCGGTTGCCGAGGTCGACGTACCCCAGGAACTCGCCGGTCTTGTCGAGCCAGGCGCGCTGGACCGGGTCTCCTCCGGCGAGCGGGCGGGCGTCGCCCGGCCGGCCGTCGGCGTCGACCGGGAGCAGCTGCAGCCGGCTGTCGCCGTCGATGACGACGACCCCGTCCGGACCGCTGCCGAGCACCTCCTCGACGCGCTGGTCGGTGGCGTACGAGCCGCCGTCGGGCAGCAGCTCCTGCAGCCTGCCCTCGAGGGCGAGGGGCACGCGACCGCTCGACAGGGTGGCGGGGGCCGGGTTCGGGGCGCCGGCGGGGTCGGTGAACCGGTCGCGGTCGGGGCCCGCGCCGCCTCCGGTGGACGTCACGGCGAGCGCGGAGCCCACGACGGTCACGGCGGCGGCCGCGGCGACGAGCGAGCGGCCCGCCGTACGACGCCGCCGCTCGGCCCGGACGCGGGCCTGGAAGGCGACGCGGTCGACGACGGGGACCTCGACGGCGGCGCCGACGTGGGTGAGGGACTCGCGGATCTCGGTGCTGGTCATGACATCTCCTCGACGAGCTGCAGGTCGGGCAGGGCGGCACGCAGCCGCTTGAGGGCGTGGTGGGTCTGGCTCTTGACGGCACCCACGGAGCAGCCGAGCTCCCGGGCGGTGGCGGCCTCGGTGAGGTCCTCGACGTACCGCAGCACGAGCGTGGCCCGCATCCGCGGCGGCAGCCGCCGGATCTCGTCCCACAGCGCGAGGTGGTCGGCCCGGACGTCGAGCCCGCCGGCGTGCCCCGCGTCGGGGAGCTCGTCGGTCGGGACCTCGCGGCCGCGCCGGCGCCACTGGCGCGACATCTGGTGCACCATCGCCTGCCGGACGTAGGCGTCGGCCGCGCGCTTGTCGCGGATGCCGTCCCAGCGGACGCAGGTGCGCGCCAGCGCACCCTGGAGCAGGTCCTCGGCCTCGTGCCGGTCCCCGGTGAGGAGGTACGCCGTGCGGTACAGCGGCGCCCAGCGAGCCTCCATGAACTCGCTGAACTCGATCTCTGGTCCCGCCATGTGTGGTGCCTCCCGAGGTCCGGTGCCGTCAGGAGGAGAAGACACCGGGGCGGGGCGAAAGGTTGAGGCTCACATCGAGTCCGTGACGGGCTCGCCGATCGCCTGCTCGGGATCGCCCGGACCGTCCTCGCCCGCGCGACGCGGGATGAGCAGGCACAGCACCGCGGCGCCGAGGCACAGGCCGCCGGCCGTCATCCACGCGGCGAAGTAGTCGCCGTACGCCGTCCGGATCCAGCCGGCGTAGCTCGCGGCGACCCCGGCCCCGACCATGTGCGCGGCGAAGACCCAGCCGAAGACCACGCCGGCCCGCGCCGCCCCGAAGTGCTGGCGGCACAGCGCCACCGTCGGTGGCACGGTCGCCACCCAGTCGAGGCCGTAGAACAGGATGAAGACGAACAGGCTCGGGTGCACGTCGGGGCCGAGCAGCGCGGGGACGACCAGCAGCGAGAGGCCGCGGAAGAAGTAGTAGCCGAACAGCAGGTAGCGGCTGTCGACCCGGTCGGTCAGCCATCCGCTCGCGATGGTGCCGATGATGTCGAAGACGCCGATCAGGGCGAGCAGGTTCGCGCTGGTGCCGGCCGGCATCCCGTGGTCGTGCGCGGCCGGGATGAAGTGCGTGCCGATCAGGCCGTTGGTCGACCAGCCGCAGATCCAGAACGAGACGAACAGGATCCAGAAGGTCCGCGACCGGGCGCTCTCGCGGAGCGTGTCGACGGCGACCCGGGCGGCGCCGCGGGTCTCGGTCACGGGCTCCGGAGTCCAGTCCGGCCCGGCGCCGTACGGCGTGGTGCCGACGTCGGCCGGGTGGTCGCGCAGGATCCACCAGACGAGCGGGACGAGCGCGAGCGCGAAGGCCGTGACCAGGCCGGCCGCCCAGCGCCAGCCCGGCCCCTCGGCCAGGTGGGCGATCGCGGGCAGGAACACCAGCTGCCCGGTCGAGCTCGCGGCGGAGAAGACCCCGACGACGACACCCCGGTGGGCGACGAACCACCGGTTCGCCACGATCGCGCCGAAGACCAGCGCCAGCGAGCCGGTCCCGATCCCGACCGCGAAGCCCCAGAGCAGCCACAGCTGCCAGGCGCTGGTCATGACCAGCGTGAGACCCGCCCCCAGGGCGACCAGCGCGAGCGCCGCGGCCACCACCCGGCGTACGCCGAAGCGCTCCATCAGGGCGGCGGCGAAGGGCGCCGTGAGGCCGTAGACGACCAGGTTGAGGCTGACCGCGCCGCTCGTGGTCGCGCGCGACCAGCCGAACTCGTTCTCGAGCGGCTCGAGCAGCGCCCCGGTCGACGAGCGGAAGCCCGCGGCGGCGATCAGGGCACCCATCGTGATCGCGGCGACCAGCCAGGCACGGTGGAAGCGGGGCGCTCCGGTGGGCGTCCCGGTGGAGGCGTCGGTCGTCGCGGTCACCCGTCGAGCCTAGGCCCGGCGGCGCCCCGCGAGCAGCCCGAGAACGGTCACCGGACCACGACATCGCGCCAACCCCTTGCGAGGATGGGGCCATGACCGACGTGACCCCGCTGTGGGACTTCGACGACCCGGCCGGCTCCGAGCGGCGCTTCCGCGAGGCCGCCGACCAGGCCGAGGGCGAGGACCGGCTGGTCCTGATGACCCAGGTGGCCCGTGCCCTCGGCCTGCAGGAGAGGTACGACGACGGGCACGCCGTCCTGGACGACCTGGCGCCCACCGAGCCCGAGGCCGCCGTCCGGGTGGTGCTCGAGCGCGGCCGGCTCCTCCGCTCCGGCGGCTCCCCCGACGAGGCGCGCCCCCAGTTCGAGGCGGCGGTCACGACGGCCGCGACCGAGGGGCTCGACGTGCTGCACGTCGACGCCCTCCACATGCTGGCCCTGGTCGCCTCCCCGGACGAGCAGGCCGCCCTGCACGCGCGGGCCCTCGACGTGGCGCGCCGCTCGGAGGACCCGCAGGCGCGCGACTGGGACGCCTCGCTGCTCAACAACGTCGGCATGGCGCACGCGGACGCGCACGACTTCGCGGCCGCGCTGGGTGCCTTCGAGGAGGCGTTGGCCGCCCGGGAGCGGATCGGCGACCCCGCCCGCACCCGGGTCGCCCGCTGGATGGTGGCCTGGGCACTGCGGAACCTCGGCCGCACCGACGAGGCCCGCGAGCGCCAGCGCGCGCTCAAGGCCGAGCTGGACGCCGCCGGCCTGCAGGACGAGTACGTCGACGAGGAGCTCGCCCTGCTCGAGGGCTGAACCCGTTGCCGATGACCGGCGGCCGTCGTACCGTCGAGAGGTGCACCAGGGTTCCGGCACCCAGAGCCTCGAGCTCCTGGCGGTGGTCGCTCTGCTGCTCGTCGCGATCCGCCACCGCCACGCTCTGGCGCGCCCCTGCCGGGCGCTCGCCCGCCGGATCCGTCCGCCGAGGCTCCAGCCGCTCGGACGGCCGATCGAGGACATCGCCTTCGACGCACGGCGGCTGCGGGTGCGCTTCCGCTACCCGCCGGCCGGCATCCGCTTCGCGAAGTACGAAGGCCTGCGCTGCGCCTACGACCGGGTCCTCGCCGAGGCCTGCACGGCCCTGGACCACCCGCACCTGTTCGACGTGGTGCGGCCGGGCACCGAGCTTGACGCCGAGCGGTACCGCGTCGAGGACCTCCTCGACCGCTACGGCTTCCGCCTCCAGGACGCCCTCTAGCCGGACCGGCCGGGCAACCCTCACTCAGGCCTCGACGCGGCGGTAGGTCAGGTCGGTGATCTGCCGGTCGACGGCCAGGCCCTTGCGCTCGAACTTGGTCAGCGGCCGCTCGTCCCAGCGCTCCACCACGCCGCCCTCGAGGAGCGGCTCGGCGTCGAGCACCTCGACCATCTGCTCGGCGTACTCCGCCCAGTCGGTCGCCAGCCGCCACGCCCCGCCCGGCACCAGCCGCGAGGCCGCCAGGGACGCGAACTCCGGCGTCACCATCCGGCGCTTGTGGTGCCGCTTCTTGTGCCACGGGTCCGGGAAGAACGTCCACAGCTCCGTCACGCTGCCCGGCGCGAGCAGGTGCTCCAGCGACCAGACCGCGTCGACCGTGCACCAGCGGACGTTCGTGGCGCCGGCGTCCGCCACCCGCCCCAGCGCCTCGGCGACCCCGGGCGTCCAGACCTCGAAGGCCAGGACGTCGTACGCCGGCCGCGTGGCCGCAAGCGCGGCCGTGGCCTCGCCGACGCCGGGCCCGATCTCGACGACCAGCGGTGCCTCGCGGCCGAACCACGTCGCGAACGAGAAGCCGGGGTCGTCCACGGCGGCGTCCGGGATGACCCACCCGTCGTGGTGGGCGTCCCACGCCGCCTGCTGCTTCGGCGTGAACCGGCTCCCCCGCCGCGCGTAGGTCAGCACCTCGCGGACCCGGCGCCCGTCCTCGGTCACGCGCTCGTGCGGGCGCTCGCGCCGCGTCTGCTCGACCCCGCTCACCGCGCGGCGTCCCGGTGCCCGTTGGCCGCCCGCACGTAGCTCTCGGCCGTGACCAGGCAGCCGGTCTTGCCGGCCGCGGTCGTCTCGACGTTCGCCATCCGCCGCCACAGCAGGACGAGCTCGCCGGCCGCCACCGCGGCCTCGCGGTCGTGGGGCTCGGTGGGACCGGACCCCTCCTTGAAGGCGGCGTACGACGCCGCGGAGGCGTCCGCCTTGCGCAGCGACACGCGCTCGATCTCGAGCCACAGCTCGCCCGGCGACAGCGCCTCGGGGTGCCCCAGCACCGCCAGCCGGTCCAGCCAGTGCGTCAGCGTCTGCTCGGCGTCGATCGAGCGCAGCAGGCTCCAGCTGCCGTAGCCCTGGGTCCGCAGGAACGCCTGCACCGCTGCCCCGGTCACGAGGTCCCACCCGCCGCGCTCCTGCAGCAGCGCGAGGGCCCTGCGCTCGTCCTCCACGTCCATGAGCCCATTCTCCCCACGACCCCCGTGGCACACGAAACCGCCGGGACGACAGAACGGCCCCGGACCGAGGTCCGGGGCCGTTCTGGTGGTTCAGCTGCTGGTCAGAGACCAGCCGGGATCACTTGGTGATCTTGGTGACGCGGCCGGCACCGACGGTGCGGCCACCCTCACGGATCGCGAAGCGAAGACCCTCGTCCATGGCGATGGGCTGGATCAGCTCGACGACCATCTCGGTGTTGTCGCCGGGCATGACCATCTCGGTGCCCTCGGGCAGGGTCACGACGCCAGTCACGTCCGTGGTGCGGAAGTAGAACTGGGGACGGTAGTTGTTGAAGAACGGCGTGTGGCGGCCGCCCTCCTCCTTCGAGAGGATGTAGACCGAGGCCTCGAAGTTGGTGTGCGGGGTCGTGGTGCCCGGCTTGATGACGACCATGCCGCGCTCGATGTCCTCGCGCTTGGTGCCACGGAGCAGGAGGCCGACGTTCTCGCCCGCCTGGCCCTCGTCGAGCAGCTTGCGGAACATCTCGACGCCGGTGACGGTCGACTTCTGGGCCTTCTCGCGGATGCCGATGATCTCGACCTCCTCGTTGACCTTGACGATGCCGCGCTCGATGCGACCGGTGATGACCGTGCCGCGACCGGTGATCGTGAAGACGTCCTCGACGGGCATGAGGAACGGCTTGTCCGTCTCACGGGCCGGGGTCGGGATGGCCTCGTCGACCGCGTTCATCAGCTCGATGATCGACTCGCCCCACTTCTCGTCGCCCTGGAGCGCCGGGAAGGCAGCAACGCGCACGACCGGGATGTCGTCGCCGTCGAACTCGTACTCGGAGAGGAGCTCGCGCACCTCCATCTCGACGAGCTCGATGAGCTCCTCGTCGTCGACCATGTCGCACTTGTTGAGCGCCACGACCAGGGCCGGCACGCCGACCTGGCGGGCGAGCAGCACGTGCTCACGCGTCTGCGGCATCGGGCCGTCGGTGGCGGCGACCACGAGGATCGCACCGTCCATCTGCGCCGCGCCGGTGATCATGTTCTTGATGTAGTCGGCGTGACCGGGGCAGTCGACGTGGGCGTAGTGACGCGCCTCGGTCTGGTACTCGACGTGCGCGATCGAGATCGTGATGCCGCGCTGACGCTCCTCGGGAGCCTTGTCGATCTCGTCGAACGCCGAAGCGGCGTTCAGGTTGGGGTACTTGTCGTGCAGCACCTTCGTGATCGCTGCGGTCAGCGTCGTCTTACCGTGGTCGATGTGACCAATGGTGCCGATGTTGACGTGCGGCTTGGTCCGCTCGAACTTCGCCTTAGCCACTGGGGCTCCTCCTGGTGTGTTGTTACTTGACTCGTACGTGTGGGATGAAACCGAGGGTCCGTGCTGTGAAGCAGAGGCTTATTCGCCGCGGACCTTCTTGATGATCTCGTCGGCGATGTTCGAAGGAACCTCGGCGTACGAGTCGAACTCCATCGAGTACGAAGCCTGGCCGGAGGTCTTGGACCTCAGGTCGCCAACGTACCCGAACATCTCGGACAGCGGCACGAGGGCGTTGATGACCATGTCACCGTGACGCTCCTCCTGTGCCTGGATCTGGCCGCGGCGGCTGTTGATGTCGCCGATGACGGTGCCGAGGAACGACTCGGGGGTCGTCACCTCCACCGCGAACATCGGCTCCAGCAGCACCGGCTTGGCCATGCGTGCGGCCTCCTTGAAGGCCTGGTTGCCGGCGATCTTGAACGCGAGCTCGGACGAGTCGACGTCGTGGTAGGCGCCGTCCTCGAGGGAGAACTTCACGTCCACCATCGGGTAGCCGGCGAGGACGCCGAACTCCATGGCCTCCTGGCCACCCTGGTCGACCGACGGGATGTACTCACGCGGGATGCGACCACCGGACACGTTGTTCACGAACTCGTAGCCGGCACCGGTGCCGGTCTCGGGGTCGATGTTCGGGCCGAGGGAGATGACGACCTTCGCGAACTGACCCGAGCCACCGGTCTGCTTCTTGTGCGTGTAGCTGTGCTTGCTGACCTCCTTGCGGAGGGTCTCGCGGTAGGCGACCTGCGGCTTGCCGACGGTGGCCTCGACGCGGAACTCGCGCTTCATGCGGTCGACGAGGATCTCCAGGTGGAGCTCGCCCATGCCGGCGATGATCGTCTGGCCCGTCTCCTCGTCGGCCTTGACCGTGAAGGTGGGGTCCTCGTCCGACAGGCGCTGGATCGCGGTGCCGAGCTTCTCCTGGTCGCTCTTCGTCTTGGGCTCGATCGCGACCTCGATCACCGGGGCCGGGAACGTCATCGACTCGAGGATGACCGGGTTCTGCGGGTCGGCCAGGGTGTGGCCGGTCTTGGTGTCCTTGAGGCCCATGACGGCCACGATCTGGCCGGCGCCGACCGACGCGATCTCCTCACGCTTGTTCGCGTGCATCTGGTAGACCTTGCCGATCCGCTCCTTGCGGCCGTTGACCGAGTTGACCACGGTCGTGCCCGCCTCGAGCTTGCCCGAGTAGACGCGGACGTAGATCAGCTTGCCGAGGTGCGGGTCCGTGGCGATCTTGTAGGCGAGGCCGGAGAACGGCTCGTCGTCGGAAGGCTTGCGGATGACCTCGACGGTCTCGTCCTTGACGGAGTGACCGACGATGCCCTCGATGTCGAGCGGCGAGGGGAGGTACTTCACGACGGCGTCGAGCAGGGGCTGGACGCCCTTGTTCTTGAACGCGGTGCCGCACAGGACCGGGTTGAGCTTGTCGGCGAGGGTGGCGCGACGGATCGCGGCCTCGAGCTCCTCGACGGTGAACTCACCCTCCTCGAGGAACTTCTCCATGATGACGTCGTCGGCGTCCGAGAGGGTCTCGAGCAGCTTCTCGCGGTACTCCGCGGCCTGCTCGGCCATCTCGGCCGGGATCTCCTCGACGTCGTAGTCCTCGCCCATGGTCGTCTCGCCGCGCCACGTGAGCGCGCGCATGCCGACCAGGTCGATGACACCGAGGAAGTCGCCCTCGGCGCCGATCGGGAGCTGGAGGACCAGCGGGGTGGAGTTGAGGCGGTCGACCATCATGTCGACGCAGCGGAAGAAGTCCGCGCCGGTGCGGTCCAGCTTGTTCACGAAGCACATCCGCGGGACGGAGTACTTGTTCGCCTGGCGCCACACGGTCATCGTCTGCGGCTCGACACCGGCGACACCGTCGAACACCGCGACGGCGCCGTCGAGGACGCGCAGCGAGCGCTCGACCTCGGCGGTGAAGTCCACGTGGCCGGGGGTGTCGATGATGTTGATCTGGTGGTTCTTCCACCAGCAGGTCGTCGCGGCGGACGTGATGGTGATGCCGCGCTCCTGCTCCTGCTCCATCCAGTCCATGACGGCAGCGCCGTCGTGGACCTCACCGATCTTGTAGGAGATACCGGTGTAGAAGAGGATCCGCTCGGTGGTGGTGGTCTTGCCGGCGTCGATGTGAGCCATGATGCCGATGTTGCGGACCTTGTTCAGGTCCGTGGTGATGTCGACAGCCACTGTGGTCAGCGTCCTTAGAAAGTTTGTGGAAAGTCAGGTGGAGCGGGCGGCGGACCTCGCGGTCCGCCGGCCGCCCGTGGTCACCAGCGGTAGTGCGCGAAGGCCTTGTTGGACTCGGCCATCTTGTGGGTGTCCTCGCGCTTCTTCACCGCGGCACCGAGGCCGTTGGAGGCGTCGAGGATCTCGTTCATGAGGCGCTCGGCCATCGTCTTCTCGCGACGGTCCGAGGCGTAGCCCACGAGCCAGCGCAGCGCGAGCGTCGTGCTGCGGGTGCCCTTGACCTCGATCGGGACCTGGTAGGTCGCACCGCCGACGCGGCGGGACTTGACCTCGATGGCCGGCTTCACGTTGTCGAGCGCACGCTTCAGCGTGACGACCGGGTCGGTGCCGGTCTTGGCCTGGCAACCCTCGAGCGCGGTGTAGACGATGCGCTGGGCAACCTGCTTCTTGCCGTCCTGCAGCACCTTCGACACGAGCTGGGAGACCAGCTGTGACCCGAACACGGGGTCGATGTCGATCGGGCGCTTCGGAGCGGGACCCTTGCGCGGCATATCAGCTCTTCTCCTTCTTGGCACCGTAGAGGCTGCGAGCCTGCTTACGGTTCTTGACGCCCTGGGTGTCGAGCGTGCCGCGGATGATCTTGTAGCGAACACCGGGGAGGTCCTTCACGCGACCGCCGCGGACGAGCACGATCGAGTGCTCCTGGAGGTTGTGACCGACGCCCGGGATGTAGGCAGTGACCTCGACGCCGCTCGACAGGCGCACGCGGGCGACCTTGCGGAGGGCGGAGTTCGGCTTCTTCGGGGTGGTGGTGTAGACGCGGGTGCAGACACCGCGTCGCTGGGGCGAACCCTTGAGGGCAGGCGTCTTGTTCTTCGACACCTTGTCCTGGCGGCCCTTGCGGACCAGCTGGTTAATCGTGGGCACCGGGTGGTTCCCCTTCTTTTCTACTCGTCAGAACCCAGCGACTTGCCGGGCACGATGTGCTGCTCGTGCTCTGTGCCTGTGGTGTGCGCCCAGACCCGCTCACGACTCGATGGACAGTCGTGGATCAGTCGGAAACCTTCTGGGCACGCGCAACGGTCTGGTTGTCCCAGACACGAGGAACGAGATTACCGGGTCGCTCTACCCCGGTCAAAACGGTACGCAGGCCCCCCTGGAGCCTCGCGAACACGAGGACGGCGAGCAGGACGCCGACGATCGTCAGCGCTCCCCCGATGACCAAGGTGTACCGCGCACCGAGGTGCTCCCCGATCCAGCCGATGATCGGCGAGCCGAGGGGTGTCCCGCCCATCACGATGGTCATGTAGAGCGCCATCACACGGCCCCGCAGGGCCGGGTCGGACTCGAGCTGCATCGTGGCGTTGGCGGAGTTGAGCAGGGTCAGCGTGCAGAGCCCGATGACCGGGGCGAACAGCGCGAACGCGACGTACGACGGCAGCATCCCGGCGATGATCTCGGCGACGCCGAAGCCCAGGGCGGCGAAGACGAGCAGCCGCAGCCGGATCGTGACGCGGCGCGCGGAGAGCAGAGCGCCGGTGAGGGAGCCGACCGCCATCGCCGAGCCGAGGACGCCGAACTCGCCGGCGCCCTTGCCGAAGACCTCGGTGGCCATCAGCGCGGAGGTGATCTGGAAGTTCATGCCGAAGGTGCCGGCGAAGAACACCATGATCAGGATCAGCACCATCTTGGGCTGGCTGCGGACGTAGCGCACCCCCTCGATCAGCATCCCGGGCGTGCGGGGACGGATCTCGGTCGGGTGGAGCAGCGCGAGGTTCATGTGCTGGAGCTGCCAGATCACGGCGGCGTACGACGCGGCGTTGATGAGGATCACCCAGCCGGTGGCGTCGGCGCCGCCGCCGAGGGCGCCGATCATCAGGCCGGCGAGGGCCGGGCCGAGGATCCGGGCGACGTTGAACGCGGCGGAGTTGAGGCCGACGGCGTTGGTGAGCTCGTCCTGGTCGACCATCTCGGAGACGAACGACTGGCGGGCGGGTGCGTCGAAGGCCGAGCCGATGCCGAACGCGAACGCGATGACGTAGACGTGCCACGTCTCCACCACCCCGAGCACCGCCAGGAGGCCGAGCAGCAGCGAGGCGCCCGCCATCGTGGCCTGGGTGACCTGGAGCAGGCGGCGCTTGGGGAACCGGTCGGCGATGACCCCGGCGTACGGCGAGAGCAGCAGCACCGGCAGGAACTGCAGGCCGGTGGTGATGCCGAGGGCGGTGCCGCTGTTGCCCGGCAGCTGGAGGACCAGCCAGTCCTGCGCGACGCGCTGCATCCAGGTGCCGGTGTTCGACACGACGCTGCCGACGAGGTACCGCCGGTAGTTGGGGTTGCGGAGGGCGCGGAACGTGGGGCTCAAGCGGGAGATCAGTCCTTCTGGGCGAGTGCTTCGAGGATGGGGGCGGCCTGCCGCAGCACGGCGCGCTCCTCGGGGGTCAGGTCACGCAGGCGCAGCGCCAGCCAGGCGTCGCGGCGGGCGCGGTCGGCGAGCAGCGTGGTGCGGCCGCTGTCGGTGAGGGTCACGAGGACCTGGCGGCCGTCGGTGTCGTGGGGCTTGCGGGCGACGTACCCGCCGTCCTCGAGGCAGTTGACCGTGCGGGTCATGCTCGGGGGCTGGACGCGCTCGCGGGCGGCGAGCTCGCCGATGGAGAGGTCACCGGCGCGGTAGAGCGCCCCGAGGACCGCCATCGCGCCGAGGCTCAGCTCGTTGTCGGGGTGCCGCTCGGCCGCCAGCCGGCGACGCAGGCGCATCACGGACAGGCGGAGCTCCGAGGCCAGTCCGGCGTCGGTGCGGGCAACTCTCTCCACGGTGGGCATGTCGTTAGCATAACTCATTACCTACGCTAAGCATTCCCGCCGAGTCGGCGCATCTGCAGGTCGGAGAGGGCCCGAGTCGGCGCATCTGCCGACCCGAAATCGCGAAGTCGGCGTGAAGGTCCCCTTGGCGGGACCTCCACGCCGACTCGGCGGTGGGGTGGGCTCAGCTGAGCCAGGCGGTGAGCGGCGAGATCGCGAAGTACAGGACGAACAGGGCCGCGATGCCCCACATCAGCGGGTGGACGAGGCCGGCCTTGCCGCGGACGACCTTGATCAGGACGTAGGCGAGGAAGCCGGCGCCGATGCCGACCGAGATCGAGTAGGTGAACGGCATCAGCACGATCGTGAGGAACGCCGGGAGCGCGATCTCGAGGTCGTCCCAGTCGATGCCCTTGACCTGCTGCATCATCAGGAACCCGACGAGGACCAGTGCGGGGACGGCCGCCTCGTTCGGGATGATCTGGACGATCGGCGCGAACAGCGTGGCCAGCAGGAAGAGCAGGCCGGTCACGATGCTCGCCAGACCGGTGCGGGCACCCTCGGCGACACCCGACGCGGACTCGATGTACGACGTGTTGCTGGAGACCCCGGCGGCGCCACCGGCGGCGGCGGCGAGCGAGTCGACCACCAGGATGCGCCGGGTGTTGGGCGGGTTGCCCTCCTCGTCGAGCAGCCCGGCCTCGGCGCCGATCGCGGTCATCGTGCCCATCGTGTCGAAGAAGTCGGCCAGCAGCAGCGTGAAGACGAACAGCGCGACGGTGACGACCCCGGCGTTCTGCCACGAGCCGAGCAGGTCGAAGTTGCCGATCAGCCCGAAGTCGGGCTTGTCGACGATGTCGCTCGGCCAGGCCGGGACGTTGAGGTTCCAGCCCTTGGGGTTGACCCGCTCGGGCGTGAAGGCGGGACCGACCTTCGCGACCTTCTCGACGACGATCGCGAGCAGGGTCGTCAGGACGATCGAGATCAGGATGGCGCCGCGCACGCCCATGACGAACAGGCCGATCACCAGGACCAGGCCGACGACGAACACGAGGACCGGCCAGCCCTGCAGCTTGCCGCCGATGCCGAGCTCGACCGGGACGCTGCCGGCCGCGGTGCGGCGTACGAACCCGGAGTCCACGAGGCCGATCAGGGCGATGAAGAGGCCGATGCCGACCGAGATGGCGATCTTGAGCTGGGCGGGCACGGCGTGGAAGACCGCCTCGCGGAACCCGGTGAGCACCAGGACCAGGATGATCAGGCCCTCCAGGACCACCAGGCCCATCGCGTCGGCCCAGGTCATCTGGCTGGCGATCGAGAAGGTCACGAAGGCGTTCAGCCCGAGACCCGTCGCGAGCGCGAGGGGGTAGTTGGCCACCACGCCCATCAGGATCGTCAGGACGCCGGCCGCGAGCGCGGTGGCGGCGGCGATCGCGGCGAAGTTGCCGTCGGCGAGGAACTTGCCGTCCATGTCCTGCCCCTGGAGCAGGATGATCGGGTTCAGCACGATGATGTAGGCCATCGTGAGGAACGTGACGACGCCGCCCCGCACCTCCCGGCCCACGGTCGAGCCGCGCTCGGAGATCTTGAAGTAGCCGTCGAGACCGCCCGCTGGGCGCCTGGTGCCGGCGTTCGCGCCGGTCTTGCTGTCGTTGCTCACGGCGGGATTCTGGCACGGGTCGCGTTTCGTGCGGGTTACCGCTGGAGGGGGTGGGACGAGCGACTACGGTGAGCCTCGTGGAGCTCCGCGACGACCAGCCGATGCAGCACGAGATCGGCAACCGCACGTTCATCGTCGCGGACGTCGAGCCGCTCGACGTCGACGGCGTCCGGACGGTCGAGGTCGGCGTCGGCCTGTGGCTGCTCGCCTTCGTCGCGCTGCTGCCGTTCTACGGCCGTCTCGAGGACGCCGGCCGGCTGTGGTGGCTGTGGACCTGCCTGGCGGGCTTCGGCCTGGGGCTCTTCGGCCTGGAGTACTGCCGGCGCCGCCGCAAGGCCCGCGCCGAGCTCGTCGAGTCCCCCGACGGCGACCTCCGCACCGACGCATGACCGACGTCCCCCCGGTCACCCGCTGGGCGTCCGGCGGCCGGCGCAACGACGGGTACGGCCGGAAGTTCGCCGAGCTCGTCGACGACGGCGCCGACGTGGACGGCGAGGCCCGGCTGGCCGACGCCCTGCTCCCCCGCGGCGCCCGGGTCCTCGACGCCGGGGCCGGGATGGGCCGCGTGGGCGCCGCCCTGGCCGCCCGCGGGCACCGGGTCGTCGCCGCCGAGCCGGACGCCGCGCTCGTCGCGCAGGCGCGGCGCACCTATCCCGACCTCGAGGTCGTCGAGAGCGACATCCTCGGCCTCTCCGCCGACCTCCTGGCCGGTCGCGGCCTGCCCCCGACGTACGACCTGGTCGTGTGCGTGGGCAACGTGATGATCTACCTCGCCGAGGCCACCGAGCGGGACGTGCTGGCCCGGCTGCGCGGCCTGCTCGCCCCCGGCGGCCGCGTGCTCGTCGGCTTCCACCCCGTGGGTGGGCCCACGACGAGCCGGACCTATCCGCCCGCGGAGTTCGCGGCGGACGCCGAGGCGTCGGGGCTGCGGGTGGACCTGCGGGCCGGGAGCTACCAGCTGCACCCCGCGGACGAGGGGTACGCCGTGTGGGTGCTGTCGCGCGCCGACGACGGGCCGGTCCCGACGTCGTTCGGGCACCCGACGGTGCTCACGCCGGACCCGTAGGACGTCGTCGAAGGACCTAGAAGGACTCGAGCTGGTCGCCGCTCAGCGTGTCGACGACGTGCTCGGGCAGCGGCTGGGGCTCGTGCTTCTTGGCGAGCT
Organism: Nocardioides luti; assembly: GCF_014212315.1. NCBI lineage: Bacteria > Bacillati > Actinomycetota > Actinomycetes > Propionibacteriales > Nocardioidaceae > Nocardioides > Nocardioides luti. The sequence continues at coordinate 3,235,480 of NZ_JACKXE010000001.1, read as the reverse complement.
GCACCTCGGAGTGGGCGCCGCAGCCGTGGTCGAGCGAGACGACGCGACCGTCGTCGTTGGCGTCACCGTTGGCGCAGACGCCGAACGTGTCCGACAGCGAGCCGTTGAGCCGCAGCAGGAAGCCGCACGAGTAGCAGCTGTCCGGCGCGGACTGCGCGATCGCCGCGGTCGGCCCCTGATCGCCGTCGTACCACCGCTGGGCCGCGAGGTCGTGGCCCTCCGGCGACAGCGTCCGGACCCGGCCGAGGCCGAGGTCCTTGGCGACGGTGCGGATCTGCGCCTGCGCGTCGGTGTCCAGCGGGTCGTCACCGAAGGAGTACGTCGGCACCAGGCGCGGGTCGTCGTCCTCGACCGGCAGCAGGTCGCCGGGCGAGAGGTCGCCGGGCTGGATCCGCTCGCGGTAGGGCACCCAGGCCGGCGCCACGATCGCCTCGTCGCCAGGGATCAGCACGATCTCGTCGACCGTCACGGTCTTCTGGCGCGACGCACGCGCCACGGTGACCGACCAGCGCCACCCGACGTACCCGGGACGCGTGCACGCGAAGAGGTGCGTCACGAGGCGCTCGCCCTCGACCAGGTGGCCCAGGTGCTCGCCCACGTCGGCGGCGTCGACCTCCTCGACGAGCGCGGTACGGGCCAGGTCCACCGCTGCGACGGCAGCGGTGTCGGGCTTGAGGCGCACGGAGGTGATCACGCACGGAATCATGACCCATCGGCCCCCGTCGTGTCAGGTCGGGTCCGGCGGCAGCCGGAAGAATCAGCCGTCGGGGCGGTTCGTGCGCAGACCGGGAGTCGTCGCACCGGTCCCCGGCGCCGGCGGCTCCCCGCACGCGCGGTCGCTGGGCTGCGCCCAGGAACCGCCCGCGCTTCCGCTGCACTGACTGTCCCGGTGAGGGCGGGCGGTGTGGGAGGGCTTGCTTTTAGGCTCCCCGCGCGTGCGGGGAGCCGCCGTCACCGGGGCCCGCTGGCGCCCGCGCCCGCGTCAGACGGTGCGGGTGGGTGGGGGTCTGGGGGCGGGTGTGACCGCAGGGTCGGAGTGACCGCAGCGGAATCATCCATCTCTTCACGCCGTGATCGACCACGGACGCGCTCCACGCGCCGGGGGTGGCGCGGCGAGGGGTGCCCGGGGAGCGTGAAAGCTAGCCCTCCCACACCGCCCGCCCTTCAACGGAACGAATCAGTGCAGCGGGGTGCGGGCGGTTCCTGGGCGACGCAAGCGACCGGGCACCCCTCGCAGCGCCGCCCCCGGCACCGAGGAGCAGCCGCCCACCGGGAGCCCCCGCCCGCGCCGCCCCGCGGCGCCGGCCACGGGATGCCATGACCCACGGCGCAGCCGTGTCCCGCACCCCACCCGTCGGCGGCACCGGGCAGGATGGGGGCATGACCGCGCCCCACCCCGACTCGTCCTCCGGGGACCAGCGCTGGCGGGACCCCCACCCCCACCCCGAGCAGGGGTCGGGCGGGTCCGGCGCGAGCAAGGCAGACCGGGCCCGCGCCGTCGGGCGGGGGCTCGGGGCCGGGGCGCGGGGGGCCGCCCGCGGGGTCCGCGGGGTGGCCCGGGTGACCGGGCGGGCCGGCGGGTACACCGTCCGCCAGGCCCGGCGCGCCGCGCGCGCCGAGGGGGCCGGCGACTCGGGGCTGTCCCGGCTGATCGAGATGCACGCCTTCAACACCGCGGGCGACGCGGCGGTGGCGATCTCGCTGGCCGGCACGCTGTTCTTCCAGGTCCCGACCGGCGAGGCGCGGGGCCAGGTGGCGCTGTTCCTCGGCCTGACGATGCTGCCGTTCGCGATCGTGGCGCCGCTGATCGGGCCGTTCCTCGACCGGTTCAGCCACGGGCGGCGCTGGGCGATCGGCGCGACGATGGCGCTGCGGGCGTTCCTGTGCTGGGTGCTGGCCTCGGCGGTGGTGACCGGCTCGACGGTGCTCTTCCCGGCGGCGCTGGGCGTGCTCGTCGCGTCCAAGGCGTACGGCGTCACGCGGGCCGCCGCGGTGCCCCGGCTCGTGCCGAAGTCGTTCACCCTGGTCAAGGCCAATGCCCGCATCTCGCTGGCCGGCATCGTCGGGGCCGGGGTCTCGGCGCCGCTGGCCGGGCTGGCCTCGACCTTCGGCGCGCAGTGGTCGCTGCGCTACGCGTTCGTGCTGTTCGTCATCGCGACCGTCCTGGCGATCCTGCTCCCGGCGAAGGTCGACTCCAGCCAGGGTGAGATCACCCTGGCGCTCGGCCCCGGGCCGACCGGGACGGCCGAGATGCCGCTCGGCGACGCGCCAGGCGGCCGTCGAGGTGGCCGCGGGCGGGCCGCCCGGGCCCAGGTGCCGCCGGCGGTGGCGTTCGCGCTGCGCGCCAACGCGGGGCCGCGGTTCCTGTCCGGCTTCCTCATCATGTTCATGGCGTTCCTGCTGCGCGAGAACCCGATCGGCGACTGGCGCACCGAGGTGCTGCTCGGGATCGTCCTGGGCGGCGCCGGGCTCGGCAACGCCCTGGGCATCGCGATCGGCTCCACCCTGCGCCAGGTCAACTCGCCGCTGCTCGTCGTGGTCGCCCTCGCGGCAGACGCCGGGATCGTGCTGGTGTCCGCGCTGTTCTACGGCGTCGTCACGCTCGGGCTGCTGGGCCTGACGGCCGGGCTGGCACAGGCCCTGGCCAAGCTCGCGCTCGACGCCACGATCCAGCGCGACGTGCCCGAGCGGGTGCAGTCGAGCGCCTTCGCGCGCTCGGACACCACGCTGCAGCTCGCGTGGGTGATCGGCGGCTTCGTCGGCATCGCGATGCCACTGCTCCCCCGGCTGGGCCTGGGGGTTGCGTGCGCCGTGCTGGCCGCCTGGCTGGCGTTCGTGCTCGTCAGCCGGCCGGGGCAGGACCGACCCGTGCGGGTGCCCGGCCGCTGACGTCCGTCAGAGCTCGAGCTCGTCGGCGAGCGCGCGGAGCAGCTTCGCGGTCGGCTTGGCCGTGCGGGAGTCGGGGTGGCGGCCGTGGCGGTAGCCCTCGCCGACGTCGTCGAGCAGGCGGATCAGGTCCTCGACGATCGAGACCATCTCCTCGGGCTTCTTGCGCCGGGCGTGCGACTGGCCGCGCGCGACGGACGCGGGCGCCTCGAGGACGCGGACCTGCAGCGCCTGGTCGCCGCGGCGGCCCTGCGCGATGCCGAACTCGACCCGGGTCCCGGCCTTGACCGTGGTGACGCCCTCGGGGAGCGCCTCGGAGCGGACGTACACGTCCGGGCCGTCCTCCTGCGACAGGAAGCCGAAGCCCTTCTCGGCGTCGTACCACTTCACCTTGCCAGTGGGCACGGTCTGACCTCTCCCTGAAACGCGACGTCGCGACCCGGTGCCGCAGCGACGGCACAGCATATGTGGCGCCACCACACCCGGACCACCGGGTTCCCGCCGGGCCGCGCGGGCGCGCGGCTCAGCGCAGGGCGTCGTTGAGCGAGCCCGAGCGGAAGCCGCGGGGGTCCAGCTCGACGGTGTCGAAACCGGCACGCCGAACGACGTCCAGGAGCTGCTCCGCGAGCGCGCTGCCCGGGGCGAGCGGCCCGGCCAGCAGGGCGGCGTCCAGCTCGACGGAGCCGCGCTCCCCCAGGTCGCGGACGCGGAGGTCGCGCACGGCGACGCCGGCCTCGGCGAGCAGCGTGCGGACCGCCGCCTCGGCGCGCTCGACGCGGGCCAGGCGGTGCGGGGTGACCTCGATGCCGTAGGCGACCCGCGAGGACAGGCAGGCCGCGGCGGGCTTGTCCCAGGTGGGCAGGCCCCAGCGGCGCGACGCCTCCCGGACCTGGGCCTTGCTCAGCCCGGCGTCCGCGAGCGGCGTGACCGCACCGCGCTCGGCGGCCGCCCGGATCCCGGGGCGGAAGCCGGCCACGGTGTCGTCGGCGTTGGTGCCGGTGGCGACGTGGGCGTAGCCGTGCTCGGCGGCGAGCGGGGTCAGCACGTCGATCAGCTCGGCCTTGCAGAAGAAGCAGCGGTCCCCGGCGTTCGCGCGGTAGCCCTCGCGCTCCATCTCGTGGGTCCGCGGGGTCAGCACCGGGACGCCCAGCGACTCCGCGAAGGAGCGGGCCGGGTCGCGCTCGGCCTGGGGCAGCGAGTCGGAGTAGCCGGTCGCGGCGGCGACGCGGTCCGGGCCAAGCGCGCGGACGGCGGCGGCCAGCAGCAGGGCGCTGTCGGCGCCGCCGCTGTAGGCGACGAGCAGCGAGCCGCGCTCGCGCAGGTCGGCCTCGAGCGCCGCGAGCCGCAGGTCGAGCAGGTGCTCGTCGAGCCAGGCGGGGAAGTCGGTGAGGTCGTCGAGGACGACGTGGGTGCCGGCGGCCTCCAGCTCCTCGCGGGTGCACCCGCCGGTCAGGACCGACACGCTCGTGACGCCGGCGGCGAGCGCGCCCTCGACGTCGTGGACGTGGTCGCCGACGTAGACCGACGCCCCCTCGCGGAGCAGCGCCTCGGCCTTGCCGACGCCCCAGACCCAGCCCTCGACGTGGTCGATGTCGAGGTCGAGGTGCTCGACGTGGAGGCGGGCGTTGGCGGGGTACTTCCCGGTGACCAGCAGCGTGCGCCCGCGGTGGCGGCGTACGGCGGCCAGCGCGTCGTGCGCGCCCGGGAAGGCGGGGACCGAGGTGATCGCGTGGTCCGGGTAGAGCGCCCGGAAGCGGTCCCCCGCCGGGCCGATCTCGGCCTCGGGGAGGTGGTCGGCGAGCAGGAGGTCGAGGGGCGGACCGAGCTTCGCCGTCATCTCCTCGACGGGGAAGTCGACCCCGAGCTCGGCCCCCAGCACCCGGAGCACGTCGCGGAAGCCGGGCGCCGTGTCGATCAGCGTCATGTCGAGGTCGAAGCCCACCACCAGCGGGGCGGTGGGGAGGGCGTCGGACATGCTCCAAGGGTAGGCGTGGGACCACGAGCTGGTCGCATCGGCTGTCGCGCAGTTGCGCCGTGCGACAGAATGGACATTTCGACATCAGAGGGACAGGTGGGGACCGTGACCAGGCAGGCCGCCGCGGACCGCGCGCCGGGCAGCGTCGTACGACGCTCGCTCGTCGGCGCGACGCTCGCCGCTGCCCTGGCGACCACCGCCCTCGTGCCGCTCGCGGGATCCGCCAGCGCCAGCCACGGTGTGGCGGCGTCCGGCCGACCCGGCGCGACCTCGGCCGCGTCCGCCGTCGACACCGACGCGCTCTACCTGGTCACGCTGACGGGTCCGGGTGTGGCCGGCTACCGCGGCATGCTGCCGGCACCCGTGCAGCGGCTGGCGCTGCGACGCCAGCAGGACGCCGTCCTGGCGAAGGTCGGATCCCCCGTCCCGGTCTACCGCTGGACGACCGCGCTCAACGGCTTCGCCGTCCGGCTCGACCGCACGCAGGCGGCCGACCTCGCCGCGCTGCCGCAGGTCGAGCTCGTCGAGGAGAACGCCGTACGCCACCTCACCGGCGCCCCGGCGACCGCCGCACCGCAGGCGCCGACGGCTCCCGGACGCGGGGGTGCCAGCGTGGTCATCGGCGTCGTCGACTCCGGCATCTCGCCCGAGAGCCCGCTGTTCGCGAGCGTCTCCGGGCTCGGTCGTGCGCCGCGCGGCTTCTCCGGCCAGTGCGCGGGCGGCGAGGACTGGCCGGACACCACGTGCAACGACAAGGTGCTGGCGGCACGGTGGTACGTCGACGGCTTCGGCTCCGACCGCGTGCGCACGACCGCGTCCCTCTCCGCCCGCGACGACGACGGCCACGGCACCCAGATGGCCTCGATCGCCGCCGGCAACCCGGGCGTCTCGGTGCGGGTCAACGAGCAGCGGCTCGGCAGCTACGCCGGGGCCGCGCCCCAGGCCCGGCTCGCCGTCTACAAGGCCTGCTGGACCGCGCCCGACCCGGCCGACGACGGCTGCGCGACCGCCGACCTCGTCACCGCGATCGACCAGGCGACCACCGACGGGGTCGACGTCCTCAACCTCTCCGTCGACGGCCCCGCCACCTTCGACACCGTCGAGCGCGCCCTGCTCGGCGCCGCCGAGGACGACGTGGTCGTCGTCGCGGCGGCGGGCAACGACCCGCGGCACTCGTTCGCCGCGCACCCCGGTCCGTGGGTCACCACGGTCGGGGGCACGACCGGTGCCGTACGCCGCGGGCAGGTCCGCGTCGCCGGCGGCGGGCCGACGCTGCCCGGCGCGATGGCGTCGACGCGCGGCACCGGCGCCGACCCCGTCCGCGTGGTGCTCGGCTCCGCCGTGGCCGCCCCGGACGCCACCCGCGAGCAGGCCCGCACCTGCCAGCCCGGCAGCCTCGACGCGTCCCGCGTCGCGGGCACGATCGTGCTGTGCGACCGCGGCGTCATCGGCCGCGTCGACAAGTCGGCCGCCGTCGAGCAGGCCGACGGCGTCGGCATGGTCCTGGCCAACGTCGGGGCCGGCGCCCTGGCCGCCGACTTCCACAGCGTCCCCACCGTGCACGTGAACCGCACCGACGCACGCGCCCTGCGCTCCTGGCTCGCCGGCCACCCCGGCGCCCGCGCCACGCTGCACCCGCTGGGCGTCGCGCGCATCCCCACCCGTGTCGCCCGCGACACGGCGGCGGGCGACCCCACGGGCCCGGTGCTCAAGCCCGACGTCGCCGCCCCTGCGGTCGGGGTGCTCGGCGCCGTACCCCCCGCCGTGCGCAGCACCCGCTGGGACTTCGTCTCCGGCACGTCGGCCGCGACCGCGCACACCGCCGGCCTCGCCGCGGTGCTGCGGGGCGAGCACCGCCGCTGGTCCGCGTCCGTCGTCCGCTCCGCCCTCGCCACCAGCGCCGTCCCGGTCGCGGGAGGCTCGGCCCTCACCGCCGGAGCCGGCCGGGTCCGCGCCTCCGCGGCCGCGACCCCCGGCCTCGCGTTCGAGGTCGATCCGCTCGACTACCGCCGCTGGCTCGAGGGCGACCGCACCACCCTGAACACCCCGTCGGTGCTGCTCGCCGGTGCCGAGTCGAGCACCCGCCGCACGGTGACGAACGTCGGCCGGCGAGCGATGTACTTCTCCTCCTCCGCCCGCGGCTTCACCCGCCACCGCGTCACGGTCACCCCCGCCGCCGTCCGCCTCGCCCCCGGCGAGAGCGCGACCTTCACGATCCGCGTGACCCGGCCCGCCGGCCCCCTGCCGCTCGACGACGGCACCGTCCGCTGGCTCGGCGCCAACGGCACGCTCGTGAGCATCCCGGTGCTGATCAGCCGCTGAGCGCGGACGCATCCGCGGAGTCGACCGACCTCTCTGGCATCTGCTTCATCACGGGATGCAGGTGAGGTCGCACTTCCCACGGCGAGTTCACCGTGGGAAGCGACGGTTCGCCTGCATCCCGTGATGAAGCGACGAGCAGGCGGCCCCGCCTCACAGCCCCAGCTGCTCGGCGGTCTCCTCCCGCATCTGCACCTTGCGGATCTTGCCGGTGACCGTCATGGGGAACTCCTCGACGACCATGACGTAGCGCGGGATCTTGTAGTGCGCGAGCTTGCCGGTGGCGTACGCGCGGACGGCGTCGGCGTCGAGCGGGGTGGCGCCCGAGCGCATCCGGACCCAGGCGCACAGCTCCTCGCCGTACTTCTCGTCGGGGACGCCGATCACCTGGACGTCCTCGATGTCGGGGTGCTGGTAGAGGAACTCCTCGATCTCGCGCGGGTAGATGTTCTCCCCGCCACGGATCACCATGTCCTTGATCCGGCCGACGATGTTGCAGTAGCCGTCGGGGCGCATCTCGGCGAGGTCGCCGGTGTGCATCCAGCCGTCCTCGTCGATCGCCTCGCGGGTCTTCTCGTCGTCGTCCCAGTAGCCGAGCATCACCGAGTAGCCCCGGGTGCAGAGCTCGCCGGGCTCGCCGCGCGGGACGGTCTCGCCGCTGACCGGGTCGACCACCTTGACCTCGACGTGCGGGTGCACGCGGCCGATCGAGGCGGTACGCCGGTCGAGGTCGTCGTCGGCGCGCGTCTGGCAGCTCACCGGGGAGGTCTCGGTCATGCCGTAGGCGATGGAGACCTCCGCCATGTGCATGTCGCTGATGCAGCGCTTCATCACCTCGACCGGGCAGATCGAGCCCGCCATGATGCCGGTGCGCAGCGACGAGAGGTCGTGCTCGGCGAAGGTCGGGTGGTTCTGCATCGCGATGAACATCGTGGGGACGCCGTACACGCCCGTGCACCGCTCGGCCTCGATCGTGCGCAGCGTGATCTCGGGGTCGAACCCGGGCGCCGGGATGACCATCGTCGCGCCGTGGGAGGTGCAGCCGAGGTTCGCCATCACCATCCCGAAGCAGTGGTAGAACGGCACCGGGATGCAGAGCCGGTCCTGCTCGGTGAAGTTGATCAGCTCGGTCGTGACGTAGCCGTTGTTCAGGATGTTGCGGTGGCTGAGCGTGGCGCCCTTGGGCCGGCCGGTGGTGCCGGAGGTGTACTGGATGTTGATCGGGTCGTGCGGCTCCAGCGTCGCCATCCGCTCGGCGAGCGCCGCGGCGGGCACCGACTCCCCCTCCGCCACGAGGGCGGCCCAGTCGTCGGTGTCGAGGTACACCGTGCGCTCCAGCGCGGGGCACTCCCCCGCGACCTGCTCGACCATCTCGCGGTAGTTGCTGGTCTTGAACGACGTCGCCGCCAGCAGCAGCCGCATCCCGCTCTGGTTCACGGCGTAGGCGAACTCGTGGGTGCGGTACGACGGGTTCACGTTGACCAGGACGAGCCCGGCCTTGGCGGTGGCGTACTGCGCGATGGTCCACTCGGCGCAGTTCGGCGCCCACACGCCGACCCGGTCGCCCTTCTCGAGCCGCGCCGCGATCAGGCCGCGGGCCACCGCGTCGACGTCGCGGTCCAGCTCGGCCCAGGTCCAGCGCCGGCCCGACGCCACCTCGACCAGCGCCTCCCGGTCCGGGTGGGCCGCGGCCGTGCGGGCGAAGTTGACCCCGATCGTCTCCTCGAGGAGCGCCGGCTCGAGCTCACCGGCGGCGTAGGACTCGTTCTCGTCAGCCATGGCTCGACAACCTACGCCGGTCCGGCTGGTCACCGGTTGGTCACCGGCGCACGGCGCCGGGCGCGCGTGACCCGACGCCGGTCGCGTCGTTGACCCTCCGGGTCACGGCGACCCGCTCCGTCCCGGAAGGACCCACGATGACTCGGCTCCCGTTCTCCTCCCCGCGGCTCCTCGCGCTCGCCGCGACCGCGGTCCTCGTCGCCGGCGCCACCGGCGCCGGCACCGCGCAGGCGTCCGTGACCACCGCCCGCGGCGGCCACCACGCCGTCACCGCGGCCGCGGTCACCGCCCCGGCGCCCGGCTTCACGTCGTACGCCGCCCCGTCGACGTTCAACGATGCCGACAACGCCGGCGAGCCGTCCATCGGCGACGACTGGCGGACCGGGACGACGATGTACCAGTCGAGCCTGTCGACCTACTCCGTCACCTGGGACGACACCACCAGCCCGGCGACGCCGCACTGGTCGGACGTCTCCGCGAACGCCACCAACGGGTGCCCGCAGGGCTCGACCATCAGCCTCGACCCGATCCTCTTCACCGACCACGCGACCGGGCGCACCTTCGAGTCGCAGCTCTCCGGCGTGGACTCGCTGACCTGCTGGACCGACGACGACGGCGCGACGTGGCACCCGAGCACCGGTGGCGGCATCCCCAGCGGCGTCGACCACCAGACCATCGGCGGCGGCCCCTACTCCGCGGGCGGGGTCGGCGGCCTGCCGCTCGGCTACGACGACGCGGTCTACTACTGCTCGCAGGACATCGCGGCCGCCTTCTGCGCGGTCTCCCGCGACGGCGGGACGACCTTCGGCGCCGGCGTCCCGACGTACAGCCTCCTCGACTGCGGCGGCCTGCACGGCCACGTGAAGGTCGCCCCCGACGGCACGGCCTACCTGCCCAACAAGGGCTGCGGCAACGAGCAGGCCGTGGTCAGCTCCACCGACAACGGCACGACCTGGACCGTCAACACCGTCCCGGGCACGACGCCCGGCGACTCCGACCCGAGCGTGGGCGTCGGCTCGGGCGGCACCGTCTACTTCGGGTACGTCGACGGCAGCGGCACCCCCGGCGTCGCGGTCAGCCACGACCGGGGCCGCACCTGGACCGACCGCCAGACGGTCGGCAAGGGCTTCGGCATCAAGAACGCCGTCTTCCCGACGATGGTCGCCGGCGACGACGACCGCGCCTCGTTCGCCTACCTCGGCACGCCGACCGGCGGCGACTACCAGGACAACGCGAACTTCCACGGCGAGTGGCACCTGTACGTCGACACCACCTACGACGGCGGCAAGACCTGGGTGACCTCGGACGCGACGCCGGGCGACCCCGTCCAGGTCGGCTCGATCTGCACCGGCGGCACGACGTGCGGCGACGACCGCAACCTGCTCGACTTCATCGACGTCACGACCGACTCGCACGGCCGCGTGCTGGTCGGCTTCGCCGACGGCTGCATCAACGCCTGCGTCAGCGACCCGCAGCACCGGGGCCGCGACGCCTACGCCACGATCGCCCGCCAGAGCAGCGGTCTCCCGCTGCTCTCGGCGTACGACGCCGGCTGACCCTGCACCGTCCGGTCCTGCGTGCCGCCGCTCAGGCGGTACGCAGAACCTGGTGCTGCACGCCGTTGCTGAAGGTCCTGCTGGAGACCAGCGACAGCTTCACCTTGTCCTCGGCGTCGTCGGGGAAGAGCCGCCGACCGCTGCCGAGCACCACCGGGAAGACCGTCAGCCGCAGCTCGTCGAGGAGCCCCGCCTTGAGCAGCGACTGGGTCAGGGCCAGGCTGCCCTGGACGAGGATCGGGCCGCCCTCGCTCTGCTTCAGCGCCGCGACGTCGTCGAGCGAGGCGAGCACGGTGGTGTCGTGCCAGGTCGGGTCGGTGACGGTGCTGGAGACGACGTACTTCGGCATCGCGTTGAACTTCGCGAAGTAGTCCATCGTCGGCCACACGGCCGAGAACGCGTCGTAGGTCCGGCCGCCCATCAGCATCGCGGTGGCCTCCTCCTGCTCGCCGCCCTTGGCCTCGTAGAGCGCCGGGTCCTGCTCGATGTCGAAGGTCCAGCCGGAGTGCCGGTAGCCGGGCTCGCCGCCGGGCGCCTCGGCGACGCCGTCGAGGGAGACGAAGTGGGTGCTGATCAGGGTGCGCATCGGGGTTCCTCTCGTGGGGTGCTGTCGTCCTCTCCACGAACGGGGTGGGGCGGGTACGACAGGTCGCGCTGACTAATTCTTCACGGGGGCTCGCAGGGCGCGCAGGAGGCCCGGCCGGAGCCCGGCGTGGGCCAGCACCAGGTCGTCGAGGTCGTCCGGGCCGAACCAGCCCAGGTCGTCGTGCTCGTCGGGCGCCGCGTTGACCGGCTCCCCGTCCCAGCGCCTGACGACGAAGGCCTGCAGCGCGAGGGCGGGGTCGTCCATCCGCACCGCGAGCGGGACGGGGTCGTGCACGTCCACCCCGAGCTCCTCGCGGCACTCGCGGACGACCGCCTCGCGGGCGCTCTCCCCGGCCTCGACGTGCCCGCCGACCAGGTCCCAGCAGTCCGGGTAGGCCGCGCGTGCGGGGTGGCGGTGGACCAGCAGCACCCGGCCGTCACGGACCAGCGCGGCGACGGCGATCGGGATCCGGTCGCCCACGGGACCGGCGCTCACCGGGCCTCGGCCAGGCGCGCCAGGGCCGCCAGCGCGACCGGCGCGTCCTGGGTGACCATCGGGCCGACGTCCTCGGCACCCGGGCCCTCGACCGTGGTGCGGACGAGCAGCCGGGCGCCGTCCGGGTGCGCGGCCACCTGGTGATCGATCCGGATCACCAGGTCGCCCAGCGTGAGCCGGTCGAGGTAGCGGGCCCCCGGCTCGACGACCTCGAGCACGAACGCCGCCTCGATCCCGCCGGCGAGCAGCATCGTGCCCCCCGCCCCTTCGGCGAAGTGCCCCTCGAGCGCCACCTGCTGCACCGCCGGGTCCCACGCGTGCCAGCTGCCGACGTCGCTCCACAGCGCCCAGACGTCGGCCGGGCTCGCCGCGGTGGTCAGGGACTCCTCGTGCGTGAAGGTCATGCCACGGCAACCTACGCCAGGAGGTACGCCGTCGCGGCCGCCGCTGCGGCGACCACCGCCGCCACGGCCCGGCCGCGGTCGGCCCACGTCAGCCGCGCCTCCACCCGGGCATCGCGCCCGCGCCCGAGCCGGCCGTGCGCCGGGGCGGCGACACCCGCGGTGAGCCCGCCGGCGACGGCGCTGGCGGCCAGGGCCACCCAGGCGGCCGGCGGGCGCGGCCCGGTCACGAGCACCGTCACGCAGGCGGCCAGCAGGGCGCCGTACACGACCACGACGAGCGGGGTGATCCCACGGGAGTGCGCGGCGTGCCGCGCGGACCACGCGCCCGCGTCGGGGGTGGGCCGCAGGAGCGCGGGGTAGACGAGCGTCGAGACGGTCAGCTGGAAGCCCGCGTGCAGCCAGGTCGCCGCCACCAGCACCGCGAGGACCGTCACGCGGTCATCGTGCCAGCCGTACGACGGCGCCGACCCGCCGCCTCCACGGGGGACGAGGCGACGGGTCGGCGGACCGGGGGCGCCGTGCGGGCGCCGTCAGGGGGGTCAGCGCCGCGCGGCGTCCACCTCGGTGGGGTCCGCGAGGACCCGGTCGTGGCGCAGCGAGCTCGCGCGGGTCTCCTTGGCGAACAGCACGGCCACGATCGTGATCACCGAGGCGATCGCGACGTAGATGCCGACCGCGGTGGTGTTGCCGTCGCCCACGTCGCCGAGCAGCTTCAGCGCGATGATCGGGGCCATGGCGCCGGCGAAGATCGAGGCGAGCTGGTAGCCGACCGACGCGCCGGTGCAGCGGACCGACGTGCCGAACAGCTCGGAGAAGAACGCCGCCTGCGGGGCGTACATGAACGAGTGCAGGATCAGCCCCACCACGACACCGAAGAGGATCTTGTCGGGGTCCTGGGTGTCGAGCAGGTGGAAGAAGACGAAGGTCCAGATACCGACGCCGACGGCACCGAGCAGGTAGAGCGGACGGCGGCCGACCTTGTCCGACAGCGCACCGATGGCCGGGACGACCACGAACTGGATCGCCGCGCCGATGAGCAGCGCGCGCAGGATGACCGGCTTGTCGACGCTGATGTAGGTCGTGACGTAGGTGATCGAGATGACCGTGAAGATGTAGTAGCTGATGTTCTCGGCCATCCGCATGCCCATCGCGACGAAGACCTCGCGGGGGTACTGCTTGACGACCTCGATGATCGGCAGTCCGCGCTGCGTGGTCTCCATCTCCTGCTTCGCCTCGGCGAAGACCGGGGACTCCTCGATCGAGAGGCGCACCCACATGCCGACCGCGACGAGCACGGCGCTCAGCAGGAACGGGATCCGCCAGCCCCAGTCGAGGAAGGCGGCGTCGGACTGCACGGCCGCGAGGACCCACAGCACACCGGTCGCGAGCAGGTTGCCCAGCGCGACGCCGGCCTGCGGCCACGAGGCCCAGAAACCGCGCCAGCCGTCGCTGCCGTGCTCGGAGACCATGAGGACCGCGCCGCCCCACTCGCCGCCGACCGCGAAGCCCTGGAGCAGGCGGCAGAAGACCAGCAGGACCGGGGCCGCGACGCCGATGGTGGCGTACGTCGGCAGCAGGCCGATCGCGAAGGTGCCGATCCCCATCATGAGCAGCGAGGCCACGAGCATCTTCTTGCGGCCGACCTTGTCGCCGAAGTGGCCGAAGACCACGCCGCCGATCGGGCGGGCCACGAAGCCCAGCGCGTAGGTCATGAAGGCGTACAGCGTGCCGGTGGTGCCACCGATCTCGCCGAAGAAGACCTCGCCGAAGACGAGGGCCGCGGCGGAGCCGAACAGGAAGAAGTCGTACCACTCGGTGGCGGTGCCGATCAGGCTGGCGAAGACGACCTTGCCGATCGACTTGCGCCCGGGGTCGGCACCCTGGGTGGGGGTGGGGACGGCGTGCGTGGTCATGGAGCGGTTCCTTTCAGGGGCGGGGCGTGGTGCCCGGGGGCAGGCGGGGGCCTGCGACGTGGTGCCGGGGGGCATGGCGGCGTGGCGGCGCGCGGTCGTGCCGGCCGGCGACGGGTCGGCGCGGTGCGCCGGGGACGGGCGGCGGGTCGGGCGGGTCAGGCGGCGGTCCAGCCACCGTCCATGAGGAACGACGAGCCGGTGACCGACGCGGCGAACGGGCCGCAGAGGTAGCCGACCATCTCGGCGACCTCCTCGGGCTCGACGAGGCGCTTGACCGGGGTGCGGGCGAGCAGCACGTCGTCGACGACGTCCTCCTCGGCGATCCCGTGGCTCTTCGCCTGGTCGGCGATCTGGCCCTCGACCAGCGGGGTGCGGACGTAGCCGGGGCACACGGTGTTGCTGGTGACGCCCTTGTCGGCGGCCTCGAGCGCGATCACCTTGGACAGGCCCTCGAGCCCGTGCTTGGCACTGACGTAGGCGACCTTGTACGGCGAGGCGCGGTGGCCGTGCACGCTGGAGACGTGGACGATCCGGCCCCACCCGCGCTCGTACATGCCCGGCAGGAAGCGGCGGGCGAGCAGGAACGGCGCCTCGAGCATCAGCTGCTGGATCAGGCGGAACGTCGCGGGGTCGAAGTCCTCGATCGGCGCGACGTGCTGGATCCCGGCGTTGTTGACGAGGATGTCGGCCTCGAGGTCGAGGGCGTCGATGGCGGCGCCGTCAGTGAGGTCGATCGCCCGGAAGTCGCCGCCGATCCGGGCCGCGACGCGGGCGGCCCCGTCCTCGTCGCGGTCCAGGACCGTGACGTGGGCCCCCAGGCCGGCCAGCCGCGTGGCGACGGCCGCGCCGATGCCACTCGCGCCGCCGGTGACGAGGGCGCGGCGTGCGGACAGGGGTGTGACGGGCGTCTCGGGCATGGTGACCACGCTAGGCGCCGCACCGTCGCGGGGCCCATGTGTCGCCCCACCACCACTTCGGGCGTTGCGTGTGGCCGGCGGCTACCCGTCCGCCGTGGTGCGCCGGAGCCGGTGCACGCGGAGCGCGAGCTGCAGGTCGAGCCCGTGCGCCGGGTCCCGCCAGCCGGCACCGAGCAGCTCGCCCACGCGGTCGAGGCGCTGGACGACGGTGTTCGGGTGCACGTGCAGCCGCTCGCCGGTGTCCTTGACCCGCCCGCCGGTGGCGAACCACGCCTCGAGCGTCTCGACCAGGCTGGTCCCGCGCTGCTGGTCGTAGGCGACGACCGGGCCGAGGGTGGCCTCGACGTACTCCCCCAGCTCCTCGGGCCCGTTCTCGCCCAGCAGCAGCCGCGTCAGGCCCAGCCCCGCCGGGTCGCTGACGTCGCCGCGGCGACCGAGCGTGACCAGCGAGTCCAGGCAGCGGCGGGCCTCGGCGTACGCCGGGGCGAGCTCGTCCCCGGCCCGGGCCACCCCGACCGTGCCGACCCCGCCGAGCGCCTGGACGGCGTCGCGCAGCCGCTCCCCGACGCCGAGCGCGTCCTCACCGGGCACCAGCAGCACCACGGCGCCGCGGTGCTCGCCGGCCAGGCCGCGCAGGCCGCCCGCGATCCGCGCCGCAGCGCGCACGGCCGCGTGCCGCTCGACGCCGTCGGCGGTCGCGACGGCCACGGAGAGCGGCGGGTCCAGCACCACGTCCTGGCGCCGGGCGCGCTCGCGCAGCAGCAGGTCGGGCGCGGCGCCGTCGAGCAGGTCGTGGAGGAGCTCGCCGCCCAGCCGCTCCTCGGTCTGGGCCACGGTGCGGGCGAACAGCAGCACCAGCGCCGTGACCAGGGCTCCGCGCTCGAGGGTCCGCCGCTCGGCCCGGGGCATCGCGGCGCCGCGGCCGTGCAGCACGAGCGTGGCGACGTGCTCGGTGCCGGCGAGCGCGACCGCGACGTACGACCCGTCGGCCTCGACCGAGCGGCCCGACGCGACCGCCTCCGCGACCGCGGACTCCCAGCCGTCGTCCGCGGCGGTGCCGGCGACGAGCTCGCCGGCCGGGTCGTGGATCGCGACCGCGCCGTCGAGCACCTCGGAGAGCACCCGGGCGACCTCGTCGGGGCCGCCGCCCTGCAGCAGGAGGTCGGTGAGCCGGTCGTGGGCGACGGCCGCGCTCTCGACGGCGGTGGCGTGCTCGGTCATCGTGCGGTGCGCGGCGTCGAGCTCGGCGAAGAGGCGGGCGTTCTCGAGCGCGACCGCGGCGTGCGCCGCGAAGGACGTCAGCAGGCTGACCTCGGAGGGCGGGAACGGCCGGACCGTGCGGTGCACCGCGAGCAGGGTGCCGATCACCCGGCCGTCCAGGACCAGCGGGACGCCCAGGATGGCCCGGATCCGCTCCCCCGCCACGGCGTCGTCGATGACCTCGCTGTGCACGAAGCGCTCGTCGGACTGGTAGTCCTCGGTGAAGTACGGCGCCCCCGACTGCGCCACCAGCCCGAGCAGCCCGGTGCCGAGCGGCAGCCGGAGCGTGCGGAACTCCTGGGTGAGGGCACCGTCGGTGACCTTCATGTACGACGCGCCGTCGCCGTCCTCGTTGAGCGACAGGTAGGTCATGTCGGCGTTGAGCAGCTGCCGGGCGCGGCGGGTGATCGCGGCCAGGATCGCGTCGACGTCACGGATCGCGGTGAGGTCGCTCGCGGTGTCGTAGAGCGCCGACAGCTCCGCCTCGCGGGCCCGCTGCCGCGCGATCAGCTCGCGGAGCCGCAGCGCGACGTCGTACTGGCGGCGCAGCTCGGCGAGCTCGTCGGGCCCGGCGCCCGCCCGGCCGGCCTCGGCCACGACCTCGTCGAAGGACGCGCGCGGCTCCTCGTCGTAGAGGAGGTCGAGGAACGAGGCGGCCACGGTCGCCGGCCCGCTCAACCCTCGCGCGTGACGGTCATGGTCCGGTCGCCGAAGCGGATCTGGTCACCGTCGAGCAGGGTGGCCGGCTTGCCGCCGACGAGCTCGCGGGTGACGCCCTGGCGGATCAGGATCGAGCCGTTGGTCGAGCCGCGGTCCATCACCACGAGCACCCCGTCGGAGGCGACCTGGAACTGCGCGTGGGTCTTGGAGAGCGACATGTCGGTCGAGCGCAGGGGCACCAGGTGGCGCACCGGCTCGCCCTGCCGGGCCTCGGGACGACGCCCGACCAGCGCCAGGCCCTCGACGAGGAACGACTCGCCGGAGTCGAAGTCGACGCGCCAGCGCGCCATCGCCGGGCCGCCGCTGCGGATCACGGTGCGCTCGGCCGTCGAGGGGCCCTGGCCCGCGTGGCGACCGGGGGCCGGGGTGGACGGCGGGCTCACCAGGGGCGGGCCGAGGTTCTGCCGCGGGGTGGCCGGCGGGCTCACGAGGGGCGGGCCGAGCTGCTGGCGCGGGGCCGCAGCCGACTCCTCGGCGGCCGGGGCCGGGGCGGCGGCGGCCGCGGGAGCTGCCGCGGGGGCTGCCGGGGTGGAGGCGGGCGCGACGGTGGGCGGCGGGGTGGTCGGGGCGCCCGCGGGCGGCGGGGACCAGGGCGCGGCCGGTGCCGCGGCAGCGGGGGCGGCCGGGGCCGGCTGCTCCGGGGTGGCCGACGTGGCGCCGGCGAGCGGGGCTCCGGCGGCGGCGGGCGGTCCGCTGGGCCGGGGCGCGGAGGGGGCCGGGCGGGGCGAGCGGGCCGGCGTGGAGACGGGGGCGGCGACCGGGGCGGGCACGAGGCGCATCGCGGTGAGGTTCACGATGTGGCGCGGCGCGGAGGCGACCTGCTCCTCCTCGACGGGGGCCGGGCGGACGTCGACGACGATCGTGTGGCTGACCTGGTCGTGCCAGCCGCGGCGCTGGCCGGCACGGTCCATCACCGCGGTCCAGGCGAGCGTCGCCACGCCGAGCCCGAAGGTCGGCAGCGCCGAGACCCCGAGGATCAGCGAGCGGAGCATCGCCGGCCCGATGCCGATCGGCGTGCCGGTGCCGTGGTGGACGACCCGGAGGCCGACGGCGGCCTTGCCGGGCGAGAGGCCGTACTGGCCGAGCAGCACCGAGAAGGCCAGCCCGACGAGCAGCACGGCCGCGACGATCACCGCGACGCCGGCCCAGACCTGGTCGCGGTCGATGAGGAAGTGGTACGCCGCGAGGGCGGCGATCAGGTCCAGCGACCAGGCCAGGAGCCGGTCCAGCGTGAAGGCGTAGAAGCGACGGTCCAGCTCCGCTGCCGGGAAGGTCGGCGCCTCGGGGGACGGGTACTCGCTCATCGGTGGGGCTCTCCGGGATCAGGGATTGGTGACCTGGATGGTCACGCCGTCGCCGAGGTCGATGATCGCACCGGGGATCAGCTGGACCGCGATGCCCGGCTGGAGGTCCTCGGGGGGCAGGCCCGGCTGCACGAGGACGGTGCCGTTGGTCGAGCCCATGTCCGTGACGACGGCCGAGCCGTGGTCGGCACCGGACCCCGGACGGATCTCGAGGTGCGTCGAGGAGATCTCCTGGTTCGGGCTCGGGACGGTCACCAGGCGGGGCTGCTCGGTCGCGGTGAAGCGGCGGGCCTCGGGGGCCCGGCCGACCAGGATCGCGCGGTCCACCTCGACGACGTCGCCGTTCGAGAACGACAGCGACGCCACGGGGCGCGAGGTGATGCTGGGAGCCTGCGGCTGGCCCGGGATGCCGGGCTGCTGCCGGACGAACTCGGGGCGGTCCCAGCCGCCGGCGCGGGTCATGCCGTCGTGCTCGGGCTCCACGACCGGGGCGGGCCCGGCGGGCACCGCGGGGTCGACGGGCGGACCGGCCGGGGGCTCGGCGGGCGGGGGCACGTCGGCGCCCGAGACGTCGGGGCCGGGGGCGTCGGCGTCGAGGACGGGCTGGGCGACGGTCTCGAGCTCGGGCTCGGCCGGCTCCTCGGGGGCCGGCGCCTCGGGGGCCGGCTCCTCGGCCGGTGCGTCGTCGGCCGCGGCGGGCACGGGAGCGAAGGCGGGCTCCGGCGTGAAGGCGGACTCCTCCTCGGGCTCGGGCTCGGCGACCGGCTCCTCGTCGGCGGTGGCCTCGACCATCGAGGACACGTCGTCCTCGGGGGCGTCGTCGCCGCCCGCACCGTCGTCGGCGGGCTCGAGGCCGGCCACGACCACGTGGTCCGGCAGCGGCTCGTCGACCGGCGCGACGTCGGGCTCGGTGTCGGGGCCGGCCACGCCCACGACGTACGGCGGCTCGTCGAGGCGTGCGATGCGGACCAGGCCCCCGCCGATGACGAGGTGCGCGGCGTCGGCACCCTCGCCGTCACCGTCCTCGTCGACGACGACGGTCATCCGGGTGACCTGGCGCAGCGAGCGCTCGACCCACGTCGTGGCGCTGGAGCCCTCGAGCTCGACGGGCTCGCCGTCGACGGTGAAGGTGGCGCGGGCGGCGCCGCGGAGCACGACCTTGACCTCGTCGTCGTTCTCGCTGACCAGCACGAAGCCGGGCAGGTCGCGCAGGCCGTCGGCGATCAGCGCGTCGAGCGTCTCGTCGAAGCCGGCGCCGTCGTCGATCAGCTCCCAGAGCTTCGCGACCCGGGCCTTCTCGGTCGGCGGCAGGATCACCGTGGCGCGGTCACCGAAGATCCCGAACCACGCACCCGGACGGTAGGACCGCATCGAGCGGTCGGCCTCGTCACTCATGGCAGCGCCCCCAGCTTCTGTTCCAGACTCACGCGCTGGCGCTCGGAGTCGTAGGAGTTCTCGTTCGCCAATCCCACCACATCGACGACGATCGCGGTCGCGTTGTCCCTGCCGCCGGCCTGCACCGCGTGGGCCACCATCTGGTCGGCGGCGTCGCGGGGGTCCTCGGTGCGGCCGAGGATGGTGCTGATCTGCTCGTCGTCGATCATCCCGGTCACGCCGTCCGAGCACAGGACGAGGCGCTCGACGGCGGGCAGGGGCAGCAGGAAGTAGTCGGCCTCGACGCGGTCCGGCCCGCCGAGCGCGCGGGTGATGACGTGCCGCTCGGGGTGCGTCGCCGCGTCGTCCTCGGTGATCGCGCCGGCCTCGACGAGCTCCTGGACGACGCTGTGGTCGACGCTGACCTGCTCGAGCACGCCGTCGACGTAGCGGTAGATGCGGGAGTCGCCGAGGTTGGCGAGCAGCCACTTCGGACCGTCGTCGTCCTCGACGAGCAGCGCCACGACGGCGGTCGTCCCGGCGTGGAAGCGGCTGGCCCCGCGGGCACGCTGCGCGGCGCCGTACTCGGCGATCCGGCCCTGGCAGGCCCGGAGCGTGTCGGCCACGGCCTCGGCGCCGCGACGGGGGTCGTACCCCTCGTCGGCGAGCCGGGCGAACTCCTCGACGACGATCGCGCTGGCGACGTCACCGCCGTCGTGCCCGCCCATGCCGTCGGCCACGACGAAGATCGGGGGCGAGGCCAGGAACGAGTCCTCGTTGACCTCACGGACCAGTCCCACGTCCGTGGCGGCACCGTGGTGGAGCTCGACCTGCTTCATCCCACCTCCTGGGTGGGCGGAACTGTACGGCGTACCGGGGTGGGGTGTGCCGGTAGCGTAGGAGGGATGTCCGGACCGAGCGCCCGCCCCGACGGGTACCGCACCCTCGCCGACCAGCTGCGCGCCTGGCCGGACGACCGGCTGACCCGGTTGCTGCTCGAACGTCCCGATCTCGCCACTCCTGCCCCTCACGACTTCGGGCAGCTCGCGTCCCGGGCCTCGACCCGGGCTTCGTTGCTGCGCGCGCTCGACCGGCTGACCCGGCTCGAGCTCTGCGTCCTAGATGCCCTCGTGATCGCCGGCCAAACCACCCCGGCCGATCTCGCCGCGATCGTGCGGGCCGCACCCGAGGCCGTCGACGCGGCCGTGGCCCGGCTGCTCGCGCTGGCGCTCGCGTGGGAGTCGACGCAGGGCCTGCGCGCGCTCAGCGGGGCGGCCGAGGGCCTGCACGGCGGTCCCGAGGCCGGCGTCAGCGGCCTGCGGCCGTGCTCGACCGAGCACCCGGACGCCGCCGCCGTCGAGCGGCTCCTGGCCGAGCTCTCGGAGCCGGCCCGCGCGCTGCTCACCCACGTCGCCGACCACGGCGGCGAGGCCACGACCGGGACCGCCCGGCACACCGTGCTCCCCGAGGACGCCGCCACCCCGGCCGAGGAGCTGCTCGCCCGCAGGCTGCTGCTGCCGCGCGGCAGCGGCACCGTCGTCCTGCCCGGCGAGGTCGGCATCGCGCTGCGCGGCGGGTGCACCACGACCGAGCCCGTCGACGACGAGCCCCGGGTCGCGTCGTCCGACCGGGCCCAGAAGCTCGTGGACCGGACCGCCGCCGGCGCCGCCTTCGAGGCGGTACGCCGGGTGGAGCTGCTCCTCGACCAGTGGGGCGCCACGCCGCCCGGCGCCCTGCGCAGCGGCGGGCTCGGCGTCCGCGACCTCAAGGCGACCGCGCTGCAGCTGCACGTCGACGAGCGGGTCGCCGCCCTCGTCGTCGAGACCGCCCACGCCGCCGGGCTGCTCGCGACCGCCGCCGACCCCGACGGCAACGCGGTCTGGGTGCCCACCGACGCCTTCGACCTGTGGACCACCCTCCCCGTCGCCGAGCGCTGGACCCGGCTGGTCAGGGCGTGGCTGCAGAGCCCGCGGATGCCCGCCCTGGTCGGCACCCGCGACCACCAGGGCAAGACCTGGAACGCCCTGGCCCCCGAGCTCGCCTCCGTCGGCACCGTCGAGAGCCGGCGGATGGCCCTCGACGTGCTGGCGGAGCTGCCGGCCGGCCAGGTGCTCGCCGCCGGCACCGGCCTGCCGTCGCTGGTGGCCCGGATCTCCTGGCTGCGGCCGCGGCGGCCACGCTCGCGCGCCGACCAGGTCGCGTGGGCCGTCGCGGAGGCCGCGATCCTCGGGGTCACCGGTCTCGACGGGCTGGCGACGTACTCCCGCTCCCTGCTGGCCGACGACGAGGACAAGGCGCGGGCCGCGCTGGACGAGCTGCTGCCCGAGCCCGTCGACCACGTGCTCATCCAGGCCGACCTGACCGCCGTGGCGCCCGGCCCGCTCGAGTCCGGCCTGGCCCGGACCCTGCAGCTGCTCGCGGACGTCGAGTCGCGCGGCGGTGCCACGACGTACCGCTTCACCCCGACGTCCGTGCGCCGCACCCTCGACACGGGCTGGTCCGCGGTGGAGATCCACGACTTCATCGCGTCGGTGTCGCGCACCCCCGTGCCGCAGCCGCTGACCTACCTCGTCGACGACACGGCGCGGACCTTCGGCACCGTGCGGGTCGGGCACGCCGAGGCGTTCCTGCGCGCGGACGACGAGACCGCGCTCACCGAGCTGATGCACCACCCCAAGGCGGGCTCGCTCGGGCTGCGCCGGATCGCCCCGACGGTGCTGATCAGCAGCACGCCGGTCGACGTGCTGCTCCCCCGCCTCCGCGACCTCGGCGCCGCGCCGGTCGTCGAGGCGGCCGACGGCACCGTCCGGGTCGCGCGACCGGACCTGCTGCGGGCGCGCAGCCCCCGCAGCTCGCGGACCACGTCGGTCCGGGCCGCCCACGAGTCGGCGCACATCGCGCAGGTCGTCAACGCGGTCCGCTCCGGCGACCGGGTCGCGGTCAGCCGCCCCGCCGCACCGACCGCCGTGCTCACCCCCAGCGGCTCGCTCGCGGCGCTCCGGGACGCCGTGGAGAGCGGCGACCCGGTGCTGATCGGCTACGTCGACAACCACGGCACCAGCTCGGAGCGGATCGTGGACCCGCGCCGGGTCGAGGGCGGCTGGCTGACGGCGTACGACCACCGCAGCGACGACGTCCGGCAGTTCGCCGTGCACCGCATCACCAGCGTCAAGGCCGTGCCGAAGGGCTGAGCGCTGCGGGCGGTCGGAATCTGCTGGCCCACGCCCGTAAACTCGTGAGATGGACTTCATCCGGTACGCCGAGGCGTCGGCCGGTCTCCTGAACGCGGAGATCGACGGCGTCGACGCGCTCGTCGAGCACCTCGCGGGTCGCGCGTGGCTGCACGACCAGTGCAGCGACCGCGACTGCATGCTGCTGCGGAAGTTCCAGCGCGAGCTGCGCCCGGTCTTCGAGGCGTCCGGGGCGGGCGACGTCCGCGGCGTGATCGACGGGCTCAACGACCTGATGGTGCGCTACCCGATCACCCCGCGCATCGCCGACCACGACGAGCACGACCTGCACCTGCACGTCGCGACGAAGTCCGCCAGCGTCGCCGAGCTGCTCGTCGGCGAGTCGCTGCTCGGGCTCGCGACGCTCATCTGCGACCTCGGCCCGACCCGGCTGGGCATCTGCTCGGCCACGCCGTGCACCAACGTCTACGTCGACACCTCCCCCAACCAGTCGCGCCGCTACTGCTCGGACCGCTGCTCCTCGCGCGCCAACGTGGCGGCGTACCGCGCCCGGCAGAAGCTCGTCTCGGCCGGCGCCTCCGGCACCCCGAGCACCCCCACCGAGAGAGCAGTCTGATTCCCGCATGAACGACGGACCCCTCATCGTCCAGTCCGACAAGACCCTGCTGCTGGAGATCGACCACGAGCGCGCCCAGGACTGCCGCAAGGCGATCGCGCCGTTCGCCGAGCTCGAGCGCTCCCCCGAGCACATCCACACCTACCGCCTCACGCCGCTGGGCCTGTGGAACGCCCGGGCGGCCGGCCACGACGCCGAGCAGGTCGTCGACACGCTGCTGGAGTACAGCCGCTACGCCGTGCCGCACGCGCTGCTCGTCGACGTCGCCGAGACGATGGCCCGCTACGGCCGGCTGCGGCTCGAGAAGCACCCCGTCCACGGGCTGGTGCTCTCCTCGACCGACCGCCCGGTGCTCGAGGAGGTGCTGCGCGCCAAGAAGGTCGCCGGCATGCTCGGTGCCCGCATCGACGACGACACCGTGCAGGTCCACGCCTCCGAGCGCGGCAACCTCAAGCAGGCGCTGCTCAAGCTGGGCTGGCCGGCCGAGGACTTCGCCGGGTACGTCGACGGCGAGGCCCACCCGATCGAGCTCGACGAGGCCGAGTGGCACCTGCGCGACTACCAGCGCGATGCCGCGGACTCCTTCTGGCACGGGGGCTCCGGTGTCGTCGTACTCCCCTGCGGCGCGGGCAAGACGCTCGTCGGCGCGGCCGCGATGGCGCACGCGAAGGCCACCACGCTGATCCTCGTCACCAACACGGTCTCGGCGCGGCAGTGGAAGGACGAGCTGGTCAAGCGGACCTCGCTCACCGAGGACGAGATCGGGGAGTACTCCGGCGCCGTCAAGGAGATCCGGCCGGTCACCATCGCGACGTACCAGGTGCTCACGACCCGTCGCAAGGGCGTCTACACCCACCTCGAGCTGCTCGACGCCCGCGACTGGGGCCTCGTGGTCTACGACGAGGTGCACCTGCTGCCCGCGCCGATCTTCCGGATGACCGCCAACCTGCAGGCGCGGCGCCGGATCGGCCTGACCGCGACGCTCGTGCGCGAGGACGGCCGCGAGGGCGACGTGTTCTCGCTGATCGGGCCGAAGCGGTACGACGCCCCCTGGAAGGACATCGAGTCGCAGGGCTGGATCGCGCCCGCCGACTGCGTCGAGGTCCGGGTGACGCTGCCGACCAACGAGCGGCTCGTGTACGCCACCGCCGAGCCCGAGGAGCGCTACCGCCTCGCGTCGTGCACCCACCACAAGATCGACGTCGTCCGCGACCTGGTCGCGCAGCACCCGGGGCAGCCGACGCTGGTGATCGGGCAGTACATCGACCAGCTCGACGAGATCTCCGCCGTCCTCGACGCCCCGGTGATCAAGGGCGACACCCCCGTCCGCGAGCGCCAGCGCCTCTTCGACGCCTTCCGCACCGGCGAGATCGGCCTGCTCGTCGTCTCGAAGGTCGCCAACTTCTCCATCGACCTGCCCTCGGCCGAGGTCGCCATCCAGGTGTCCGGGTCCTTCGGCTCGCGCCAGGAGGAGGCCCAGCGCCTCGGCCGCCTGCTGCGCCCGAAGTCCGACGGCAAGTCCGCCCACTTCTACACCGTCGTCTCCCGCGACACCGTCGACGCCGAGTTCGCCCAGAACCGCCAGCGGTTCCTCGCCGAGCAGGGGTACGCCTACCGGATCGTGGACGCCGAGGACCTGCCCGCCTGAGCTGGCCGGGGCTCGCCGAGTCGGCGCATCTGCAGGCGCCGGGGGTGCCGAGTCGGCGCATCTGCAGACGCCGAGGGTGCCGAGTCGGCGCATCTGCAGACGGCGGCACACGGCGGCCCTCGCAGGACGTCATACGTGGCGAGCAAGCGGGTGCTCCGTCCGTATGACGTCCCGAGGGTCGGCCGGGGACGTCATGCGATGTGGTCGCCCCGGCCACCACATCGCAGGACGTCCCGCCGCGACGCCCACGACGGACCGGCTGTCCACGCCGCGGCGCCGAATCGGCGGGCGGGCGGCGACCTCCTAGGCTGGTCGACCGTGAAGGCCCTGCTGCTCGAGAACATCCACCCGGCCGCCGTCGACCGCCTCCAGCGGGCCGGCGTGGAGGTCGACCTGCGCTCCGCGTCGATGTCGGAGGACGAGCTGGTGGAGGCGCTGCCCGGCATCGACCTGCTGGGCATCCGCTCGAACACCACCATCACGCCCCGCGTGCTCGACAGCGCGCCGGACCTGCTCGCGATCGGGTGCTTCTGCATCGGCACCAACCAGGTCGACCTGGAGGCCGCGGCGCAGCGGACCGTGGCGGTCTTCAACGCGCCGTACTCCAACACCCGCAGCGTGGTCGAGCTCGTCATCGGCGAGATCATCGTGCTGGCACGCCGCCTGGTCGAGAAGACCACCAAGATGCACGACGGCACGTGGGACAAGTCGGCCGCCGGCAGCCACGAGATCCGCGGCCGCACGCTCGGCATCGTCGGGTACGGCAACATCGGCTCCCAGCTGTCCGTGGTCGCCGAGGCCGTCGGCCTGCGCGTCATCTTCTTCGACGTCACCGACCGGCTGGCCCACGGCAACGCCCGGCGGATGGGCTCCCTCGAGGAGCTCCTCGCCGAGGCCGACGTGGTCTCGCTGCACGTCGACGGCCGCCCCGGCAACGCCGGCTTCTTCGGCGCGGAGCACTTCGCGCTGATGAAGCCGCGCTCGCTGTTCATCAACGCCGCCCGCGGCATGGTCGTCGACACCGAGTCGCTGCGCGAGCACATCCTCTCGGGCCACATCGCCGGCGCGGCGCTCGACGTCTTCCCGATCGAGCCGAAGGCCCAGGGCGACCCGTTCCAGTCGCCGCTGCGCGGTCTCGACAACGTCATCCTCACGCCGCACGTCGGCGGCTCCACGCAGGAGGCCCAGGAGGAGATCGGCCACTTCGTCGCGGGCAAGCTGGCGTCGTACGTCCACGAGGCCAGCACCGCGCTCTCGGTCAATCTCCCCGCGGTCCAGGCCCCGCCGGCCTCCGGCGTCTTCCGGCTCGCGCACCTCCACGAGAACGTCCCCGGCGTCCTCGCCGAGATCAACCGGGTGCTCGCCGAGGTCGAGGCCAACGTGCTGGCGCAGTCGCTGGCGACCCGCGGCGAGCAGGGGTACGTCGTCACCGACGTGTCCGCCCCGCTCGACCAGGCCGCGGTCGACCGGCTCCGCGCGATGCCGCACACGCTGCGGATGCGGCACCTGTCCGCCTGACGCACCGCCCCGCGCGTGCAGACGCGCCGACTCGACCCCTCCCACGCCTGCAGACGCGCCGACTCGGCCGGCTTGGCGCACCGAGACAGGATGGGCGGGTGACCCCACCCGGCACGACCACCGTCCGCGCCGTCCGCGACAAGCTCGGCGAGGCGCTGTTCCTGCGCGTCGCCGGCCCGGACGGCGTCAAGCACCGCGACCGCATCCACGGCCGGCCCGGCCCGCGCTGGTTCGCCCCCGACAGCGCGATCGCGCGGGTGCACGGCGATGCGTCGATGTTCGTCGGCGGGATCCGCGCGCTGCTGCTCCAGACCCTGCACCCCACCGCGATGCGGGCAGTGTCCGAGCACTCGGGCTTCCGCGGCGACATGTGGGGGCGCCTGGCCCGCACCAGCCGCTACCTCGCGGTCACCACGTTCGGCACCGCCGACGACGCCCAGCAGGCCGTCGACATGGTCCGCACCATCCACTCCCGGATCACCGGCACGATGCCCGACGGGACGACGTACGCCGCCTCGGACCCCCACCTGCTGATGTGGGTGCACGTCGCGGAGGTCGACAGCTTCCTGCGGGCACACCAGGTCTACGGCAAGGACCCCCTCGACCAGGCCGGTCGTGACGAGTACGTCGCGCAGACCGCCGAGGTCGCCGCCCGGCTCGGCGTCGTCGACCCGCCGACGACCGAGGCCGCTCTCGCCGAGGTGCTGGCGGCGTACCGCCCCGAGCTGCGCGCCACCCCCGAGGCCCGCGAGGCCGTGTCGTTCCTGCTGCTCAAGCCGCCGCTGCCGCTGGCCGCGCGGGCACCGTACGGCGTGCTGGTGGCTGCGGCCGTCGGCCTGATGCCGCGCTGGACGCGCCGCCCGCTGCGGCTGCCGTGGCTGCCGGTCTCCGAGCGCACCGTCGTCCGGGCGCTCGGCACGCTGGCCACGGGCACGATCCGCTGGGCGATGTCGCCCGCCCGGACCGAGGCCACCGAGGTCGCCGCCGCCCGCTGAGGCCTCACCCCTGCGCGTGGTGCACGGGCGGGTCGCCGGGCCCCCGGGCCGCGCGCGCGGCCCGCGCCTGCCCCCACAGCCCGAGCGCGACGAACGCCGCCACGAGGACCAGCACGCCGATCACCTGCGCCCGGAGGGACGGGAGGGCCAGAGCCACGAGGCTGCCGAGCATCGTGCCGACCAGGCCGAGACCCACGAGGCCGACGGCCGGACGCCGCGGGCGGACCACCCCCATCAGGCCCACGACACCCAGGGAGAGGAAGAAGACGCCCATCCACAGCCGGGACGTCCACCCGCCCGCCTCGTAGCCGATCGTCCACACCCGCTGTCCGGCGGCGTCGAAGCCGACCACCTCGCCGTCCCACGCCAGACCGGTCACCTCGCGGCCGGACAGCACCGCGGCGAGGCCCGGCGTCAGGTCCTCGGGGTCGTTGTCGTGGAGGAACCGCACGAAGGGGTCGTCGGCCCCGGCCTCGCTGGGCACGAAGTGGTAGCGCACGCCCAGCCCCCGCGAGTCCCGCCGGGTGTCGGTGATCCGGCCCGGGACCGGCTCTAGGCACCCGTCGACCTGCCCGGACGACGCGCACACGTCGGCCGAGCGGACGGCGTTCACCTCGACCCGTGTGCTCGCGAGCGTGACGACCGCGAAGAGCCCGATGGCCACGCACAGCACGGAGAAGATCCCCGTCCCCAGCTTCCGCCACGAGAACGACCCGGACCCGAGCTCCTGCACCACCGACATGCGCACAGGCTAGGCACCCCGTCGGGTGGGCCGACGAACCGCTCGCCTCGAGCCGGTACGCCGGGTAGCCTCGCGCGTCCCCCTCGACGAGACCGCGACCGCGGAGGTGCCGCCATGCCTGCCCAGCCGTCAGCCCAGCCGACCGACCACCCTCCGGATACCGAGCTCGCGGCCGAGCAGGAGCACCTCGCGGAGTCCCGGCGCCAGCTGGCCCGGATGCGCGAGCGCACCGAGTCGATGGACGCGTCCGCGGCCGGCGACTGGGTCAGCCGCGAGTACCTCGAGTCGACGTTCGCGCTCCGGATGAAGCAGCTCGCCGACGACCCCACCATCCCGCTGTTCTTCGGCCGCCTCGACATGGCCGCCGACACCGGTGGCAGCGGCGCCGGCCCGGCCGAGTGCTTCCACATCGGCCGCCGCCACATCTCGGACCCGACCGGCGAGCCGATGGTGATCGACTGGCGGGCGCCGGTGAGCCTGCCGTTCTACCGCGCCAGCCGCCTCGAGCCGATGGGCGTCGGGCTGCGGCGCCGCTACGGCTACCAGCACGGCCGGCTGACGGCGTACGAGGACGAGGACCTGCAGGCCCCCGCGAGCGACGACTACTCCGCGATCCTCGAGGCCGAGATCGAGCGGCCCCGCGTCGGCCCGATGCGCGACATCGTCGCCACCATCCAGCCCGAGCAGGACGTGATCGTCCGCTCCGAGCTGTCCCGCTCGGTGTGCGTCCAGGGCGCCCCGGGCACGGGCAAGACCGCCGTGGGCCTGCACCGGGCGGCGTACCTCCTCTACGCGCACCGCGAGCAGCTCACCCGCCAGGGCGTCCTGGTCGTGGGGCCGAACGCCAGCTTCCTGCGTTACATCCGCGACGTGCTGCCCGCGCTCGGCGAGATCGACGCCACCCAGTCCACGATCGAGGAGCTGGTCGCGGGGACCCTGCGGGGCGTCAACCCGCGGTGGACCGTCCGCGGCGAGGACTCCGCAGCCGTCGCGACGCTCAAGGGCGACCCGCGCCTCGCCGAGGTGCTCCACCGCGCACTGTGGGCGCACCCGCAGGCCCCCACCGAGGGGCTGGTGCTGCCGCGCGGTGCCCGGCGCTGGCGGGTCGCGGCGTACGAGGCCGACGAGGTGATCACCTCGCTGCGCGCCCGCGGCGTGCGGTACGGCGCCGCCCGCGCGATGGTGCCGCAGTCCCTCGCCCACCGGATCCTCGTGAAGATGGAGCTGGCCGGCGACTCCCCCGACGACCGGGTGCAGAACGCCGTGGCCCGCAGCGCGCCGGTCAAGAAGTACGCCGCCGAGCTCTGGCCCGCGGTCGAGCCGGCCCGGCTGGTGTGGCGGCTGCTGAGCGACCCCGGCCTCCTCGCCGCCGCCGCGGACGGGATCCTCGACGCCGACGAGCAGGCGCTGCTGCTCTGGGACCGGCCCGCCAAGAGCCCCGCGTCGACGGCGTGGTCGCTGGCGGACGCCGTCCTGGTCGACGAGGCCGTGGACCTGGTCGAGCGCACGCCGTCGGTCGCCCACATCGTCGCCGACGAGGCGCAGGACCTGTCCCCGATGATGCTCCGCGCGCTGGCCCGCCGCTCCTCGACCGGCTCGCTGACCGTCCTCGGCGACCTCGCCCAGGCCACCACCCCGTGGGCCACCCGCTCCTGGGCCGAGGCGCTGGGGCACCTCGGCAAGCCCGACGCCCACGTCGAGCAGCTGACGCGTGGCTTCCGGGTCCCCGGCGAGGTGATCGAGTACGCCGCCCGCCTGCTGCCCCACGTGGCACCCGACCTGGAGCCGCCCACGTCGGTCCGGCGCTCGCGCGGCGAGCTGCGCCTCGAGCCGGCCGGGCGGATGGTCGACGAGGTCCGCGCCGCCGTCGGCCGCGAGGGCTCGGTCGGGCTCATCGTCCCCGACGCCCGGGTCGACGAGGTGGGGGCGGCGCTCGGGGCCGCCGACGTCGCCTTCGCGACCCTCGGCGACGAGGCCGACGTCGACAGCCACCTCGACCTGGTCCCGGCATCGCTGGCCAAGGGCCTGGAGTTCGACCACGTGCTGCTGCTGGAGCCCGCGGGCATCGTGGCCGGCGAGCACGACCGGGTCACCGGGCTGCGCCGGCTCTACGTCTGCCTGACCCGGGCCGTCACCTCCCTGGTGGTGCTCCACGACGAGCCGCTACCCCCGGAGCTCGGCACACCCTGACGGGGCCGGGTTGCGGGAATCCTGAACCGATCTTGAGGCCACGCACGGGTCGGCGGACCTACGATGGAGGGGTCGATCGGGAGCCGTGGGGCCTCGACGACCCGTCCTCGGAGCCCGTCACCATGTCCGTCGCCCAGCCCGGCCCCCCGTCCGGCACCACCCGCCGCACCGGCCTTCCGCTGACCGCCGCGCTGGTGGTGCTCGGCCTCGTCGCCGCGCTCCTGCTCGCGCTGGCGCCGGCTCCCGCCGCCCACGGCGCGGAGACCGGCAAGGTCCGCGGCCAGATCGTCGACACCCGTGGCCCGGTCAGCAAGGTCCGGATGCTCTGGTTCACCAAGGACTGGACCTACCTCGGCGCCCGCAAGGTCAGCGGCGGCGGCTACTCCCTCTCGCTGCGCCCGGGCACCTACTGGCTCCAGTTCGTCGACCTGCGCCCGGCGTACGACATCACCAAGAACGCCCCCGAGAACATCAAGGTCACGATCCGCGCCGGCCACACCTCGGTCGGCAACGTCCGGATGCACCGGGGCGCCGCGATCACCGGCACGGTCCGGGCCGGCGGCAAGGTCGCCAGCGGCGCCCGCGTCGTCGCCGCCAACACGGCCAAGCAGTCCTTCGAGGTCCGGGCCAACAAGGAGGGGCAGTTCGCCCTCGGCGGCTTGCCCAACGGGAAGTACTCCGTCTTCACCTACGACCGCACCAAGCGCTGGGTCGGGCGCAGCACCTACGCCGGGTCGATGGCCCGCGGCGACGTCACCAACCTCGCGATCGCGCTGACCAAGCACGCCGGCGGCCTGCTCGTCGACCTGTACGCCGGCAGCGAGCCGATCAACAGCCGGGTCACCGCCACGGTGGTGAGCCGCAAGACCGGGCAGTTCTGGACCGCCCGCTCGAACCACGGGAGCATCTCGTTCCAGGGGCTGTTCCCCGGTCGCTACACGCTGATCATGCCGGGCGCCGGGAACTTCATCGGCCGCACCGGCCCGGTCTCCCACGGGCGGGTCAAGCCCGGCCGCGTGGCCTTCGGCAGCTTCCGGCTGACCCAGCGCGGCGCGACCGTCAGCGGGATCGTCGTCGACGGCGAGGACGAGGGCTACGGGCTCGAGAAGGCCCAGGTGCTGCTCTTCGACCAGTCGGGGACCAAGATCGCCGAGACGTCGACGAACTCCGAGGGCCAGTTCTTCCTCACCACCCGCCTCACCAGCCAGGGCGGCATGGTCGTGGTCGTGAACCCCGACCCGAACGCCGGTGGCTGGGTGCAGAGCTCGAACGGCTACTGCAAGTTCCTCAAGGGCATGACCGACGCCTTCTCGATCACCACCAGTGACAACGAGGACGTCGGCGCCATCCCGCTGGCCCATGCCCCGGCGGACGAGCAGGACGGGGCCATCCAGTGCTATCCGTCCGACGGCTCCTGACCTGACGTGAGCGACCTCGCGGCGTGGTGGCCCCTCGACGGGGGGCTCGAGCTCCGCGAGCGGCTCCTGGCGGCGTACGCCCACCCCGACCGCGGCTACCACGACACCCGCCACCTCGCCGAGGTCTGCGCCCGCCTCGACGAGCTCCGCGACGCGGGGACGGCCTACGACCGCACGGCGGTGCTGCTCGCCGCGTGGTTCCACGACGCGGTGTACGACGGCGAGCGCGACGCCGAGGAGCGCTCGGCCGCCTGGGCCGAGGCCGACCTGCCGCCGCTGGGGCTGTCGCGCGAGCTCGTCGCCGAGGTGGCCCGCCTGGTCCGCGTCACCGAGGCGCACCACCCCGAGGACGACGACCCCGACGGCCACGCCCTCTCCGACGCCGACCTCGCCATCCTGGCGGCCCCGCAGGAGCGCTACGACGAGTACGTCGCCACGGTCCGCACGGAGTACGCCCACGTCCCCGACCCCGACTTCGCCACCGGCCGCGCCGCCGTGCTGCGCAGCCTGCTCGCCAAGCCGCACCTCTTCCACACCCCCCACGCCCGCACCCACTGGGAGTCCCCCGCCCGCGCCAACGTCGAGGCCGAGCTCACCCGCCTCATCCCGTGAGCCAGGGCCGCACCGCCGCAGGCGGAACCGCGCGGGGCGGGGCGGGCGTGGTGGGACTGGCCGCCCGGAGCGACGCAGGAGCGCAGGGCTGGTAGCCCGCCCCGCCCCGCGCGGTGCAGCCGGAGGGGGTGCGGCCCGGGCCTCAGCGGATCAGCGGGTCAGCGGGTCAGCGGGCACCCTTGCGGCGCCGCAGCCCGGCGGCGACCAGCCGCCCCACGAGCTCCCGCGACGACACCGCCAGCGCCCCGGCTGCGACCACCTGGTCGTACCACTCGGACGGCACGTCGTAGTGGTCCCGGTCGAAGCCGCGCTCGGGGATGCCGAGGGTGCGGGCGAAGGCGTGCAGCTCGTCGTACGACGTGTCGCTGGCCAGGTGCGACCACATCCGGCCGTGGCCCGGGACGTCCGGCGGGTCGATCAGCAGGGTCATCCGGCGGAGGCGCGGTGGGTCCGCTCCGCCCGCCCGACCGCGTCGTCGACGAGCAGCCGCCAGGACCGGACGTGCGAGGCGTCGACATAGGCCTTGTAGGACCCGCTGGGCCGCACCTGGGGGCCGAGGTGGAACTGCCGGACCCCGGCCTGCGCCAGCCACGGCACGTGCTCGGCCACCAGCCCGCCGCCGGGCATGAGCAGCGCGGCGATCCGGGGGTCGGAGGAGGCGGTGCCGAGGAGGTCGTCGTACCCGACGCCCATCCCGCGCGGCGATCCCGCCGACCGCACCGCCACCAGGCCGGGCAGGTCGACGAGCGTGCGCCACGCCCGCGCGGGCTCCAGCGAGGAGTCGATCGCGCGGTGGAAGGTCCACGGGACGCCCGGCAGGCGGTCGGCCAGGTGGAGGCAGACCTCGGCGTCGACCTCGAGGTTGCTGTCCAGGAAGCCGAAGGAGACCCCGGCGGCCCCGCAGCCGAGGTAGTCCTCGGCCAGGCCCACGAGGCGGGTCAGCTCCCCACCGGTGGTGGTCCAGGAGTCGTTGAGGCGCAGCAGCACGAAGACCGGGACGTCGCTCTCGCGGCAGACCCCGGACACGACGGTCGGCTCGGGCGAGAGGGCCACGTCGCCCTCGCCGGCGCCGGGCGCGAGCAGGTGCAGCCGGTCCGCGCCCCCGGCGAGCGCGCCCGCGACGTCGGGCGGGCCGAGCACCGTCACCTCGAGGAGCGCCTCTCCCATGAGCCGACTGTAGGCCCGCGCGCGGGCCGCGTGCGGGAGGCGCGACGAGCCCCGCCGGGGCCCGAGGCGGGCGGCCTCCCTTGCCCGCGAGGCATGATGGGGGACGTGGACCACGCCCTGCTGTTCGACGCCCGCGCGCGGGTGCTCGCCGACCTCCAGGCCCGTCACCACGCGACCCCCGAGGCGGTCTCCCTCCTGGAGGACGCGGTGTCGGACCGGAAGTGGTGGGCCGAGCAGTGGCCCGAGGGGGCGGTGTACGTCGCCGGGCTGGTCGCCCAGGACGTCCAGGACGCCCTGTTCGAGAGCGTCGGCCGGTGGCCGATCTGCCTGACGTGCGGGGACGCCCCGCAGCACGCGCTGCACATCCACCCGGACCTCGGCGGTCCCGACCCGATGTGGGTCTGCGAGGAGAAGGGCGAGCCGGTGGCTCCGCTCGGGAGGCTCAGCTCTCCTGGCCCAGCTGCACCCAGAGGGTGAAGCGGTCCGAGCGGTAGACCGACCGGGAGACCTCGACGACCTTCTCGCCGGACAGCGCCCGGCGGGAGTGCCGGAGCACGGCGGTGCCGGGCTCGACCTCGAGCAGCGTCGCCTCCTCCTCGGAGACGGCGTCGGCGGTGATGGAGTCCTCGGCCCAGGTCGGGCGCAGCCCGCGGGCACCGAGGGCGTCGTACAGGCTGGTGGGCATCCCGCTCTGCAGGAAGCCGGGGATCAGCACCTCGTTGAGGTAGGCGTCCTCGAGGCACATCGGCACGCCGTCGGCGCGGCGCAGGCGGCGCCAGTGGATGACGGCGTCGCCCTCGCTGAGGCTGAGCGCGCGGGCGACACCCGGGCCGGCCTGCTCACGACGGGCCAGCAGGGTCTGCGACTCGGCGAGGAGGCCGCGGCGCGACATCTCCTCGGTGAAGGACGTGAGGCGGCTCGCGACCCGGCGGGGGCGGGCCACGAAGGTGCCGCGGCCGGGGATCCGCTCGAGGAGGCCCTCGACGACGAGGGCGTCCATCGCCTGGCGCACGGTCATCCGCGCGACCCCGAAGCGGTGCACGAGCTCGCGCTCGGACGGGGCCGGCGACCCGGGGGCGCTCCCGGACACGAGGGAGCGGACGTACTCCCGCACCTGGACGTGCTTGAGCGCTCGTCCCTCCGACACCAACAGCTCGTCCACAGTGAAACTGTAGGGCGGGAGGGTGGCCCCCGTCCTCGGTTCCGCAGGATGGGCACGAGCCGGATCCGGCCGACTCACTCGGTCGCGATCGCCCTCAGCACGTCCAGGCGGGCGGCCCTGCGGGCCGGGAAGACCGCGGCGAGCACCCCGATCACCAGGGAGAGGCCGAGGAAGACCAGCAGCTGGCCCTCCGGGACGCTGATGACCTCGAGGCCCTGGTCGCGCACGGCGTACATCAGCGCGATCCCGAAGCCGGTCCCGAGCACCACGCCGAGCAGCGCGCCCAGCACCGAGATCACGACGGACTCGAGCGTGATCATCGCCCGCAGCTGGGGCCGGCTGACGCCGATGGCGCGGAGCAGGCCGATCTCGCGGGTGCGCTCGATGACCGAGAGCGCGAGCGTGTTGACGATGCCGAGCACCGCGATGACCAGGGCCAGCCCGAGCAGCGCGAAGATGATGAGCACGAACTGGTCGATGGGCTCGCGCTGCTCCTGGGCGAACTCCGCCTCGTTCTTGACCGTCACGATCGGCAGGTCCGCGACGACGGCGTCGAGGCCGCGCTGCAGGCCGACGGAGCCGTCGCCGAAGATGACCAGCGCGTTGTCCTGCGCTGGGAAGCCCGCGTCGGTGAGCGTCCTCAGCGTGGTGAGCAGCGGGGTGAAGACCAGCGGGTTGTCGTCCATGATCCCGGCGACGCGGTAGGTCTCCTTGCCGCTCGGCATCGTCAGCGTGACCGGGTCCCCGACGTCGAGGCCCTCGTCGGCGGCGAACTTCTTCTTGACCAGCACGGTCCGGTCGACGAGGTCGTCGGTCGAGCCCTCCAGCATCGTCAGCCGGAGCCCGTCGATGGTGGCCGGGTCGGTCGCCGCGATCCCCTGCCGGTCCCCCTTGCGCTCGACGAACTGGAAGCGCTGGCGGATCACCTGCGTGACGCCGTCCACCGCGGCCATCCGGGTCGCGATCGACGGCGAGAACGGCCCGCCGAAGACGTTGCTCACGATGTAGTCGCCGACGAAGTTCTCCTCCACCGACCGGTCCACGCTCGCCTTGGCCGAGTCGCCGACGATCGCCATCGTGCAGGCCAGGGTCAGCCCGATCATCAGCGCCGACGCGGTGGCGGTCGTCCGTCGCGGGTTGCGCAGGGAGTTCTGCCCCGCGAGGTTGCCGATGGTGCCGAAGAGCCGGGCGTACGCCGCCCGGGCGGCCGCCAGGAAGGGCCGGCTGATCACCGGGCTGGCCGAGGAGACGCCCAGCAGGATCGCCAGCACGCCGCCGCCGGTCCACCAGCCGCCGTGCGGCACCTCGGCGAACAGCCCCACCCAGAGCGCGCCGAGGCCGGCCGCGACCAGGACGAGGCCGAGCTGGAGCCGGCGGGTGAGCGTCGACTCGGGCAGCGCCACGTCGTCGCGGAGGGCCTGGACGGGCGCGATGCGCGACGTGCGCCGCGCGGGCAGCCAGGCCGCGGCCATCGTGACGAGCACGCCCACGCCGTACGCCGCCAGGACGGTGCGCGGCGTGAACACGAGCGACTGGCCGGACAGGTCCAGCCCGAAGCGGGCGAACAGCGTGCGGATCCCGATCGCCAGGAGCACGCCGAGGCCGAGCCCCAGCGTCGAGCCGAGCACCCCGAGCACGAACGCCTCGAGCTGGACCGACCAGGTCACCTGCCGCTTCGAGGCGCCCAGTGCCCGGAGCAGCGCGAGCTCGCGGCTGCGCTGCGCGACCAGGATCGAGAACGTGTTGACGATGAGGAAGGCGCCGACCACGAGGGCGATGCCGGCGAAGATCAGGAGGAACGTCGTGAGGAACGAGATCGCCTTGAGCAGCTCGGACGCGGCGTCGTCGGCGGCGTCGTCCCCGGTGACGGCCTCGAGGTCCTGCGGCAGCACCGTGGCGACCCGGTCGCGCAGCTCGTCCTGGGAGACGCCGGGCCGCGCGGTCACCCAGACGTCGGTGTAGGCGTCGTCGCCCTCGAGGAAGAGGTCCTGCGCGGTGGCCGTGTCGAAGATCGCGAGGGTCGCGCCGTTCAGCGACCCGCCGTGCTCGAAGCCCGCGATCCCCACGAGCCGGGGGTTCAGCGTGGCCTGGTCGGAGGCGGTGATCAGCCGGACCCGCTCCCCCACGAAGTAGCCCGCCTTCTCGGCCGTGACCGCGTCGAGCATCACCTCGTCGGCGCCCTGAGGCGCCCGGCCGACGGTCACCGACAGCCCCTCGAGGCCGTGCCCGGCCGGGGCGTCGGTCCAGTTGCCGGCGATCGCGGGCGGCCCGAAGCCGCCGACCACCTTGTTCTGCTTCGTGACGACGTAGACGCCGAACGCGTTGACGTTGCCGTCCACGCGGGCGGCGCCGGGCAGCGAACGCAGCTCCTCGACCAGCGCGGCCGGCACCGTGCGCGTCGAGGGCGCGCCGTCGACGGTCGCACCGCCCTCCGGCTGGACCACGACGTCGCCGACGGTGGAGGCGAAGAGGGCAGTGAAACTGCGGCTGAGGGTGTCGGAGAAGACCAGCGAGCCGGCCACGAAGGCGACGCCCAGGACGATCGCGAAGGTGCTGAGCAGCAGCCGGACCTTGCGACCGAGCAGGCTCTTGAGAGCAGCCCGGATCACGGGTCAGGCCTCCCCGGGCGTGCTGCCGGCAGGGCCGGCGTCGGCCATCCGCGCCATGATCGCGAGCACCTGCTCGCGGCTCGGCGCCCGCAGCTCGTCGACGACCCGGCCGTCGGCCAGGAAGACCACGCGGTCGGTGTAGGCCGCCGCCACCGGATCGTGGGTGACCATCACGATCGTCTGCCCGTGCTCGGTGACGCTGCGGCGCAGCAGCTCGAGCACCTCGGCGCCGGAGCGGGAGTCGAGGTTGCCGGTCGGCTCGTCCGCGAAGACGATCGTCGGACGGCTCACCAGGGCGCGGGCGACCGCGACGCGCTGCTGCTGGCCCCCGGACAGCTCGTTCGGCTTGTGCTTGAGACGGTCACCGAGCCCGACGGTCGCGATGACCGAGGCGTACCACTCCGGGTCGGGCCGGCGCCCCGCGATCGCGAGCGGCAGGAGGATGTTCTCCTCCGCGCTCAGCGTGGGGACGAGGTTGTAGGACTGGAAGACGAAGCCGATCTCGTCGCGACGCAGACGGGTCAGCGCCTTGTCCTTGAGGCTGGTCAGGTCCTGCTCGCCGATGAAGACGGACCCGGAGGTGCCGGTGTCGAGGGCCGCGCAGCAGTGCATGAGCGTCGACTTGCCGGACCCGCTCGGCCCCATCACCGCGGTGAACTCCCCTGCGCCCAGGTCCAGCGAGACGTCGTCGAGCGCGGTCACCAGGGCCGCACCGCTGCCGTAGGTCTTGGTCAGGTGGCGCACCCGGGCGGCCGGGGCACCGTCCTCGCGCAGGGCGGTCTCGGTCATGGGGCAACGATCCCCCGTCCGACCGACCCCGCGCCACCGGGTTCCCCCTGAGCCGCCCCTGGGACCACCCCCGCCGCAATCGTCGAACAGACGTTCGACCCGGTGCTAGGCTGCCCGCATGGACTTCCAGGGTTCACTCTTCGCCGCCCCCGAGCCCGAGGTGCGCGACCTGGCCGACCTGAGCGGGCTCGAGCGGCGGCCCCTGACCCGCGGCGCCTGGGTCGACGTGCACCGCGCCTGGGTCCCGGAGGCGGACGAGGTCTTTGCCGCGCTGGTGGCCCACGTGCCGTGGCGCGCCGAGCGCCGCCAGATGTACGACCGCGTCGTCGACGTCCCCCGCCTCGTGCACACGTACGCCGTCGGCGAGGCCCTCCCGCACCCCGTGCTCGCGTCCGCACGCGACGCGCTGTCCGCGCACTACCTGCCCGAGCTCGGCGAGCCGTTCGTGACCGCGGGCTGCTGCTACTACCGCGACGGCCGGGACAGCGTCGCCTGGCACGGCGACACCATCGGCCGCGGCCGCACCCAGGACACGATGGTCGCGATCGTCTCCTTCGGCGACCCCCGCCGGCTCACCCTCCGCCCGCGCGGCGGCGGTGGCGACTCGATCGCGATCCAGCTCGCCCACGGCGACCTCGTCGTGATGGGCGGCTCGTGCCAGCGCACCTGGGAGCACGCGGTGCCCAAGGTCGCCGGCGCCGGCCCCCGGATCAGCGTGCAGTTCCGCCCCCTCAACGTCTTCTGAGCGCCGGGCCTCCGCGGGACGTCATACGCACGGTGGAGGCGTCTGCTCCCTCCGTATGACGTCCCGCGGCCCCGGCGACCGAAACCCGCGTGCCCGCCGTCGGTGGCGACTGGTTGACTTCTCGGGCGATGACGACCCTGACCGAGCCCCGCCCGTCCCTCTCCTCCTTCTGGCACGACCTCCCCCGCGACGGCAAGCTGCTGCTGTCCGTGGTCGTCTTCGAGTTCCTCGGCACCGGCCTGGTGCTGCCCTTCCACGTCGTCTACCTCCACGAGGTCCGCGGCTTCGCGCTCAGCGACGTCGGCCTGCTGCTCGGCCTGCCGCCGCTCGTCGGCTTCCTGGTCGTCGGGCCGGGCGGGGCGGCCATCGACCGGCTGGGGGCGCGGCGGATCCTGCTCGCCTCGCTGGGCCTGCTGATCGCCGGCGACGTGCTGCTGGCGTTCTCCTCGACGCTGCTCCTCGCCGGCACCGCCCTGGTGATGTCCGGCGTCGCCTTCGGCGTCTCGTGGCCGGCCTCGCAGAGCTTCATCGCCGCGGTCGTCCCGACCCACCTGCGCCAGCGCTACTTCGGGGTCAACTTCACCCTGCTCAACCTCGGCATCGGCATCGGCGGCCTGGTCGGTGGCGTCGTCGTCGACGTGGACCACCTGGCGACGTTCCAGGCGATCTACCTCGCGGACGCGCTGAGCTACCTGCCGCCGGTGTTCCTGCTGCTGGTGCCGCTGGCCGGCGTCGCCGGGCGCCCGGTCCACGACCACGACGAGCACCCCGCGGCGACGTACCTCGGCGTCCTGCGCCGCCCCGCGGTCGCCTCCCTGATGCTGCTCGGCTTCCTGGCGTCCTTCGTCGGCTACTCGCAGCTCAACGTCGGCATGCCGGCGTACGCCCGCGCCGTCGGCGAGGTCTCGACCCGCGCGCTGGGCCTGGCCTTCGCGGCCAACACCGCCGTCATCGTGGTGCTCCAGCTGGTCGTCCTGCGCCGGATCGAGGGGCTGCGCCGCACCCGCGTGATCGGGGTGATGGGGCTGATCTGGGCCGCGTCCTGGATGCTGCTGGGCGGCTCCGGGCTGGTGTCGGGCACCGTCGGCGCCACGATCCTGGTGGCGGCCTGCGCCTCGGTGTTCGCGCTCGGCGAGACCCTGATGCAGCCGACCATCCCGGCGCTGGTCAACGACCTGGCGCCCGACCACCTGCGCGGCCGCTACAACGCGCTCAGCTCGGCCGCCTTCCAGCTCGCCGCGATCATCGCGCCGCCGGTCTCGGGCGTGCTGATCGGGCACCACCTGGGCTCGGTCTGGATCGGCTCGCTGGTGGTGGGCTCCGTGCTCGTGGGGGTGTACGCCGTCGCGCGGCTCGAGCCGCAGCTCACCCCGGAGGTCAACGGGGTCCGGGTCCCGGCTCCAGCCCGCTAGGCGCGGCGAGCGGCAGCCAGCACACGACCTCGACGCCGCCCCCGGGGCGGCCCCGCATGTCCCAGTGCCCGCCGGCGATCTCGGCGCGGTCGCGCATGCTGCCGAGGCCGTGGTGGCCGGGCGAGGACGTGACCGCACCGTCCGGCAGCCCGACGCCGTCGTCGGCGACGGATACCTCGAGCCCCCCGTCGCGGCCGCGGACCGTGACGACCAGCGAGCGCGCCGCCGCGTGCTTGCGGGCGTTGACCATGGCCTCGCGGGCCACCCGGTAGGCCACGGCGCGGATCGAGTCGGGCGCCACCGGCTCGTCGTCGGCGTCGACGCGCCAGGTCGTGCCGCTCGTCTCGAAGAGGTCGCGGGCGGCGTTGTCCAGGGCGACGCCGAGCCCGTCGTCGAAGTCGGGTGGCTGCAGGTTGAAGACCAGCGCACGCAGGCGGCGGGTCGCGCCGGTCACCGACTCCTGCACCGGCACCAGGTCCGGCAGCAGCTGGGGCGCCTGGTCGCCGAGCTTGCGCGCGAGCAGC
Source organism: Nocardioides luti (assembly GCF_014212315.1). Classification (NCBI taxonomy): domain Bacteria; kingdom Bacillati; phylum Actinomycetota; class Actinomycetes; order Propionibacteriales; family Nocardioidaceae; genus Nocardioides; species Nocardioides luti. Next base: position 3,194,654 of record NZ_JACKXE010000001.1, on the reverse strand, counting down.
CCGAGCCGGAGGTCCACCGCGGCCAGCGCCTGCACCGGGTCGTCGTGCACGTCGTTCGCGATCTCGGCGCGCTCCTCGGACTGCGCCCGGACCAGCCGGTTGAGCAGCTCCTGGCGCTGGTCGGCCAGCCGGCGCAGCGCGTCCTCCTGGGCCATCCGGTCGGAGATGTCGCGCTGCACGGTGGCGAGGGCGAACGGCGCCCCGGTCTCGGGGTGGAGCATCAGGAAGCTGGCGATCGCCACCGGGATCGCGGGGCCGCCGTCGAAGCGGCGCAGGGTCGACTCGCCCTCCCAGTGCCCCTCGGCCTGCACGGCCGGCTGCTCGATCTGGAGCGAGGCCTCGATGCCCTCGGGCGTGAGGTAGTCGACGATGGTCGTCCTCGTGACGTCGACGTCGGCCGGCATGCCGATCTGCTCGCGTCCGGCCGGGTTGACGTAGATGACGCTGCCGTCGAGGGCGGCGATGGCGATGAAGTCGCTGGAGGCCTCCACGAGCGCCTGGTAGCGCTCGAGGTTCGCGTTCGCGCTCCGCAGCATCTGCTCGGCGCGGCGCAGCGCCGTGACGTCCTCGGCCACCCAACCGGTCCCCAGGCTGGCGCCGGTGGTCGGGTGCCGGAGGACGAAGACGGTCCCGTGCACGATCGTGGGCGGGTCCGACCCGACCAGGGCGATGTCCCCGGACCAGCGACCCTCGTCGAGGAGGATGCGGCGCATCTCCTCGACGTCCTCGGGCGCGACGTTCCCGGCGACGGTGCCCCACAGGCCTCGCTCGCCGATCTCGAGCCCGACCTCGGCGACCCGCGGGTTGACGAAGCTCGGCACCCCGTCGTCGTCCGCGAGGGCGACCAGGTTGGTGCTGGCGGCCGCCAGCGCCCGGAAGCGGGTCAGCTCGTCCCACGCGGCCTCGTGCTCGTCGTGCGCGACGGCGCAGTCCAGTGCCAGCGCGCCGTGCTCGGCGATCCGCGCGGCCAGGGCGCGGTCCTCGTCGTCGAGGGGGGCGGCACCGTCGGCCCGGGTCACGACCAGGGTGCCGTGCGAGCGGCCCTTCCAGGTGAGGTCCAGCCGGAGGTCACCAGCGCCGGAGGCGGCCTCGTCCGCCTCCCCGGCAGGGTCGGGGACGACCCGCACCGTGGCGTCGAGCACCGTGGCGCCGACCTGCTCGAGCAGGCGCGCGACGCCGTCGGCGTCGTCCTGACGACCGAGGTCGAGCGCCAGGTCGTCGGGGACTGCTCCCCTGCTCGCGCTCACCATGCCCCGAACCCTAGGACAGCGTCGCCGGTCGCAGCACGCATTCGCTCAGCGCCGGCGGACCAGCCACCCGATCAGGGCCAGCACGGCGAGCACCGCCGCGGCCGGCTTGGCGTAGGTCTTCAGCAGGATCGGCACGACGGTCGCCCCGAGGTTGAGCGCGTCGTCCTCCCGGGCGTGCTGCGGTGCCGACGTGACCGGTCGCAGCGGCGGTGCGGCCGCGGCGGCAGGAGCCGGAGGCGCGGCGGGCGCGGGTGCCTCCGCGGCCGCCGCGGCCTCCGGCGTACCGGCGTCCGCCACGGGGGAAGCGGACGTCGGCGGTGTGCCGGACCCGCCGGAGGGCTCAGGGGCTCCTCCGGCGAGCCGGGTCTCGAGGCAGGCCACGAACTGGCCCAGCAGCTTGTCGGACACGTCCTGCATCACGCCGCGGCCGAACTGCGCCGGCTTGCCGGTGATGTTCAGGTCGGTCACGACGACGACGTCGGTCGCGTCGCCCGCGGCCTCCGCCATGGTCAGCGTGACCTTCGCCCCCGCCGTACCGTTCCCGCGCTTGTCCTTGCCCTTCGCGTCGACGACGAAGCGGTGCTCCGCCTCGTCCTTCTCGACGAAGGTGCCCGAGCCGTTGTAGACGAGCGCGATCGGGCCGAGCTTCACCTTGCAGGAGCCCTGGAAGGTGTCGCCCTCGACCGAGGTGACGGTCGCACCCGGGAAGCACTCGGCCACGGACGCGATGTCCTGGAAGTGCGCCCAGGTCTGGTCGACCGTGGTGGGGACGGTGAAGCGGTGGGTGAGGTCCATCGGGTCGTCAGGCTCCTGCGGCCGCGAGCACGGCCCGTCGGGTGAGGACCGTGGCGAGGTGGGAGCGGTACGCCGCCTCGCCGTTCAGGTCCGAGGGCGGGTTGGTGCCGTCGGTGGCCTTCTCCGCGGCGGCGCGGACGGCCTCGTCGGTCGCGGGCTGGCCGGCCAGCGCCTCCTCGACGCTGCGGGCCCGGAGCGGCGTGGAGCCCATGTTCGTGAGCCCGACGCGCGCCTCGGTGATGGTGCCGCCCTCGACCTTGACCGCCGCGGCGACCGCGACGATCGGCCACTGGTGGGCCACCCGCACGAACTTCTCGTAGTGCGCGCCCCAGCCGGTGAACTTCGGGATCCGGATCTCGGTGAGGATCTCGCCCTCGGCGATGGCCGTCTCGAAGAGGTCGACGAAGAAGTCGTCGGCCGCCACGGTGCGGGTGCCGCCGCTGCCGGCGATCACGAACTCGGCGCCCAGCGCGAGCGCCGGGGCGCCCATGTCGCCCGCGGGGTCGGCGTGGGCCAGGGCCCCGCCGAAGGTCCCGCGGTGCCGGATCTGGGCGTCGGCGAGGTGCTCCACGGCCTTCGAGATCAGCGCGGCGTGCTCGGCGACCAGGTCGCTGGAGGCGACGTCGGCGTGCCGGGTCATCGCCCCGACGACGAGTGCGTCGCCGTCGTCACGGATGCCGCGCAGGGACTCGATCCGGTTGAGGTCGATGACGACCTCGGGGGCGTTGAGCCGCATCCGCAGGACCGGCAGCAGGCTCTGCCCGCCGGCCAGGATCTTGGCGTCGTCCCCGTGCTCGGCGAGCGCGGCCAGCGCCTCCTCGACCGAGGTCGGGGCCAGGTAGTCGAACTGGGTGGGGATCATGCGCTCGTTCCTCCGGTCGTGCGGTCGGTGGTGCCTTCCATGTCGCCGGCCTGGGCGGCCTCGGCGTCGAAGTGGTGCGCCGCGGCTCCCTCGGTCTCGGCCTGCGCGCCACCGCGGGCGTCGTTGATCGCCTTCCACACGCGCTCGGGGGTGCAGGGCATCCGGATGTCGTTGATGCCGAGGTGCCGGACCGCGTCGACGACGGCGTTCACGACCGCGGGGGTCGAGGCGATGGTGCCCGCCTCACCGACGCCCTTGGTGCCGAGCGAGTTGGTCGTCGCCGGCGAGGTGGTGTGGTCGAGGTCGAAGCTGATCGTGTCGGCCGCGGTGGGCAGCAGGTAGTCCACGAACGACCCGGACACGAGCGTGCCGGCGTCGTCGTACACCGCCTCCTCCCAGAGCGCCTGCGCGATCCCCTGGACCAGCCCGCCGTGCAGCTGCCCGGAGACGATCATCGGGTTGATGATGTTGCCGATGTCGTCGCAGGCGGCGTACTTCCGCATCGTCACCTGGCCGGTCTCGGTGTCCACCTCCATGGCACACAGGTGCGTGCCGTGCGGGTAGTTGAAGTTCACCGGGTCGTACGTCGCGTCGGAGTCGAGCGAGGGCTCCACGCCGTCCGGCAGGTTGTGCGCGGCGAAGGTCGCGAGCGCGATCTCCGCCATGGCCAGGCCCTGGTCGGTGCCCTTGACCGTGAACCGGCCGCCGGAGAACTCGACGTCGTCGGCCGAGGCCTCGAGCAGGTGGGCCGCGATGACCTTGGCCTTCTCGATCACCTTGTCGGCCGCCTTGACGACGGCCTCGCCGCCGACGACCAGCGAGCGCGAGCCGTAGGTGTCCATGCCCTTGTGCGCGATCTGGGTGTCGCCGTGCAGGACCTCGACGTCCTCGAAGGCCACCCCGAGGCGGTCGGCGACGATCTGGCTGAACGCCGTCTCGTGACCCTGGCCGTGGGCGGAGGCGCCGGTGAGCAGCTCGACCTTGCCGGTCGGCAGCATCCGCACGCTCGCGTGCTCCCAGCCGCCGGCGCCGTAGTCGAGCGAGCCCAGCACCCGCGACGGCGCGAGGCCGCACATCTCGGTGAAGGTCGAGACGCCGATGCCGAGCTGCACCCGGTCACCCGCGTCGCGGCGCTGCTGCTGCTCGGCGCGCAGATCGTCGTACCCGAACAGCTCCTTGGCCCGCTCGGTGGCGGCCTCGTAGTTGCCGGAGTCGTACTCGAGGCCGGCCACCGAGGTGAACGGGAACTCCTCGTGCTTGATCCAGTTCTGCTCGCGGACCTCGAGCGGGTCCCGGCCGAGCTCGGCGGCGAGCTCGTCCATCATCCGCTCGATGCCGTACGTCGCCTCCGGGCGCCCGGCGCCGCGGTAGGCGTCGGTCCAGGTCTTGTTGGTCAGCACCGTCTGGACGCTGAACTGGTAGGCCGGGAACTTGTAGATCGCGTTGAACATGAACGCGCCGAGCACCGGGACGCCGCCCCCGATGAGGGAGACGTGCGAGCCCAGGTCGGCCAGCAGCTCGACCTTGAAGCCGGTCACCGTGCCGTCCTTCTCGGCCGACAGGGTGAGCTTCTGCCACTGGTCACGCCCGTGGTGGGCGGCCATCAGCGACTCGGAGCGGGTCTCGGTGTACTTCACCGGCTTGCCGAGCTGGCGGGCCAGCAGGAAGGTGATGAACTCCTCCGGCGTGGTCTGCAGCTTGCCGCCGAAGCCGCCACCCACGTCGGGGGCGATCACGCGGATCTTGGCCTCGGAGACGCCGGTGACGGCCGCCAGCAGGAAGCGCAGCACGTGCGGGATCTGGGTGGCCGACCACATCGTGATCTGCTCGCCGGTCGGGTCCACGACCGTGGAGCGGGGCTCCATGAAGGCAGGGATCAGGCGCTGCTGGCGGTACTCGCGCTCGAGCACGATGCCGTCGCCCCGGGCCTTCTCGATGGCCTCGTCGACGTTGCCGCCGGTGCCGGCCTCGGCCGAGTCGAACTTCCAGAACGCCGACTTGTTGGTGCCCAGGTCGGGGTGCGCGAGCGCCCCCCCGTTGTCAGCACTGGCCTCGGCGGACTCCTTGAGGTCCAGCGCGGCGGGCAGCTCGTCGTAGTCGACGTCCACCAGCTCGGCGGCGTCACGCGCGGCGGCGGCGGAGCGGGCCACCACGACGGCCACGATCTCGCCGGCGAAGGTGGCGCGGTCGACCGCGATCGGCGGGTGCACCGGGGTGACCTGGTCGGGCGTGATCGGCCAGGCGTTGGGCAGGCCGCCCTGCTCCTCGGCAACGTCCTTGCCCGAGATCACCCGGACGACGTTCGGCGACGCCTCGGCCGCGGACTTGTCGACGTTGGTGATGGTGGCGTGCGCGAAGGGGCTGCGCACCATCGCGATGTGCAGCATGCCCGGGAGCACGATGTTGTCGGTCCAGCGCGTCCGACCGGTGATCAGCCGCTGGTCCTCCTTGCGGCGCCGGTCGCGCCCGATCTCCTTGCCCGCGTCGGGCTCGGTGGCGATCATCTCGTCCTCGGTGAGCGTCACGAGGCACCTCCCTGCGCGGCCGCGTGCTGCACGGCCTTGACGATGTTGTGGTAGCCCGTGCAGCGGCAGAGGTTGCCCTCGAGACCCAGGCGGATCTCCTGCTCGGACGGGTTCGGGTTCTCCTTCAGCAGGTCGACGCTCTGCATGATCATCCCGGGGGTGCAGAAGCCGCACTGGAGGCCGTGGCACTCGCGGAAGGACTCCTGCACCTGGTGCAGCTCGCCGTCCTTGGCCAGCCCCTCGATCGTCGTGACCTCGGACCCGTCGGCCTGCACGGCCAGGACGTTGCACGACTTCACCGACGTGCCGTCGAGATGCACGGTGCAGGCACCGCAGTTGCTGGTGTCGCACCCGATGACGGTGCCGGTCTTGCCGAGCTTCTCGCGGAGGTACTGCACGAGCAGCATCCGCGGCTCGACGTCGTCGGAGACCTGCGCCCCGTCGACGGTGAGGTTGATCTGGGTCATGGACGACTCCCTGAGGCGTGCGTGGCGGGTCCGGCCGACGGTGCTGGCCTGTGATGGGGCTCACGCTAGGCACGCCTGGTTGGGGAATGGTTGGGGTGGGGCTGAGCCGTGCACGAGGAACGAGTGCACGGCTCAGGCCCTCCCGGTCGAGCAAGCGCCACGACCGAGCTCGCGAGGTCGTGGCAGCGCGTCGAGACCCAGGAAGCCATCAGGTCTCGTCACGCCGCGGGAGGCAGCGCGTCGAAACCCAAGGCGCGGGAGTTTCATCGGCCGGCCGCTGAACCTGTCGGCGGGACGCTGATCCTTCGTCGTCCCGGCGCCAGTTTCGTCGGTCGACCGATGAAACTCCCACCTGCCCACCCTGGCCCTAGCCTCGTCGCATGGACCCCTGGACGCTCGTGGAGACGGGCTGCACCGACACCGTCGTACGCCGCAGCCCGGACGGGACGCGGCACGCGAAGACGGCCGCGACCCCGACGACACAGCGCGAGCTGGCCGACGAGCGCGACCGGCTGCTCTGGCTGGCGACGACGCCGGTGCCGGCGGCCGAGGTGCTCGACTGGTCCGACGACGGGACCACCGCGACGCTGACGACGGCCACGGTGCCGGGCGTCCCGGCCAGCGACCTGGGCCGGGGTGACGCCGAGGCCGCGACCGCCTCGCTGGTCGGGCTGCTGGTCACGCTGCACGCGCTGCCGATCCGCGACTGCCCCTTCGACCGGCGGCTGGGCACGACCCTGCCCCTGGCGGCCGCCGCGGTGGCCGCGGGCGAGGTGGACGAGGACGACCTCGACGAGGAGCGGGCGGGTCGCACCGCCGAGGACCTGCTCGAGGAGCTGACCTCGGCCGCGTGGCGGGCCCGCGACGAGGAGTTCCTCGACCTGGCCGTCTGCCACGGCGACGCGTGCCTGCCCAACGTGCTCGTCGACCCCGACACCCTCCAGGTCACCGGGATCGTCGACGTCGGCCGCCTCGGCGTCGCCGACCGGCACCTCGACCTGGCCCTGCTGTCGCGCTCGATGGCGGCCCCGCACCTCAACCCGGGGTACGGCGTGGTGCTCGCGGACCGGATGCTGGCGGCGTACCCCACCGAGGTGGACCCGTGGCGGCTCGACTTCTACCGGCTGCTCGACGAGTTCTTCTGAGCCCCACCACGCCTCGTGTGCCCCACGACGCGCCCCGGCGCGTCCTCGGGCACACGAGGCCGTCGGGCGTCAGCCGCGCGCGACCGCGAGCCGGCCCTTGAGCAACGGCACGGCGGGGTGCGGCTGGCCGGCCAGGCGGGCGAGGCAGACCTCGATCACCTCGGAGTCGTACGGCGCCAGCTCGCTGTACCGCACGACGGCGTCGGGCTGGGGGTCGGCGAGGAGGGCCTCGCGCAGCGCCACCGCGACGTAGTCGGCCAGCTCCCCGAGCGCCGGGGAGTTGGTGCCGGGCAGCAGGTCGCCGCCGTAGGCGTCGACGGCCGCGCCGACGTGGCCGCGGCGCAGCAGCCCGAGCACGTGCTCGACGTCGGTGGCGACCGGCATCATCAGCCGGTAGGGGCGCGAGGAGAGCTGGCCGCCCAGGGCCGAGCGCAGGTGCGACACCTCCGCCTTGAGCGTCGAGAACGTCACGGCCTGGTCGCCGTAGACCAGCGCGTGCAGCTGCTCGAGCGAGAGCCCCTCGGGGTGCATCGCGAGCAGGGCGAGCACCTCGGTCTGGCGGCGGTTGAGCAGCAGCCGCTGCCCGTCGAGCCGGGTCTCGGCGGTGCCGAGCAGCGTCATCACCAGGCCGGGGTCGTGGGTGGTCTCGCCGAGCACCGAGGTCGGGTGGTGCGCGGAGTGCGGCATCGCGGTCTCGATCAGTCGCGCGAGCACCCGGGCGGTCGCGAGCCCGATCGGGTGGGTGCGGTCCCAGGTCGTCGAGAGGTCGAGGACCCCGAGCTGGGCGCCGGTGACGGGGTCGTGGACCGGCGCGGCCCAGCAGACCCAGTTGTGCACGATCGGGGCGTAGTGCTCGGCGCTGAACACCATCGAGGGGTGGTCGAGCCGGTTGGCGAGGTCCAGGGCGTTGGTGCCGACCGACAGGTCGTCCCAGCGGCCGCCGGCCACGAAGTTGACGGTCTCGGCCTTGCGGCGCATCACGCGGCCGCCGTACGTCCACAGGATGCGGGTCTCGGCGTCGGTCACCGCCATCACGAGGTCGCCGTCCTCGCAGGTGCGGCGCAACTCGGACTCGACCCGCTCCACCGCCTGCTGCAGCGGCGAGCCCTGCCACAGCGCGGTCGTCTCGCCCTCGTCGGCGAGCGGCGCCTCGGTCACGTCCGGCGAGATCGCCGCCACCGAGCGGGTCCAGCTCGTCAGGATCTCCGGGCGCACCAGCGGCTCGGCCCTGTCGCCGTGCTCGACGAACGAGGTCCACGCGCGGACGGCGTCGTGCCGCCGCTCCTGGAGGTCACCGGCAGCCATGGCCGCTCCTTGTCGGGGGGTCTGCGCCGACGTTAGCACCGGGTCGGTGACCGGCGTCACACCCGTCGGGAGCTCAGCTCTCGCCCGGTGCCAGGTCGCGGTGGATCCGCCCGTCGGTGGTCACCAGCCGCTCGCCGGTGCCGCCCCAGCGGCCCGCGATGATCTCCGCGGCGATGCTGATCGCGGTCTCCTCGGGCGTGCGGGCCCCCAGGTCGAGGCCGATCGGCGACGACAGCCGCGCGATCTCCTTCTCCTCCAGGCCGGCCTCGCGCAGCCGCGCCAACCGGTCGTCGTGGGTGCGCCGCGAGCCCATCGCGCCGACGTACGCCGCCTCCGGCAGCCGCAGCGCCACCTCGAGCAGCGGGACGTCGAACTTCGGGTCGTGCGTCAGCACCGTGATCACCGTCCGCGGGTCGATCCGGCCGGCGTCGCGCTCCGCCGCGAGGAAGCGGTGCGGCCAGTCGACGACGACCTCGTCGGCCTCCGGGAAGCGGCTGGTCGTCGCGAAGACGGGCCGGGCGTCGCACACGGTCACGTGGTAGCCGAGGAAGCTGCCCACCCGGGCCACCGCCGCGGCGAAGTCGATGGCGCCGAAGACCAGCAGCCGCGGCTTGGGCGCGAAGGCCCAGACGAAGACCCGCATCCCCTCGCCCCGGCGCTCGCCGTCGGGCCCGTAGGTCAGCGTCGCGTTGTGCCCGCTGGCCAGCAGCCCGAGGGCGTCGTCGTGGATGGCGTCGTCGGCGCGGGCGCTGCCGAGCGACCCGGACAGCGCCACCTCGGCGTCGGGGCGTACGACGAGCCGCCGCCCGAGCCAGGCGGGGTCGGGGTGCTCGATGACGGTCGCGAGGGCGACCGGCCGGCCGGCCTCGATGTCGGCGGCGATCTCGCCGAGCTCGGGGAAGGTCTCGCGGCTGACCTTCTCGACGTACACGTCGAGGATGCCGCCGCAGGTCAGCCCGACGGCGAAGGCGTCGTCGTCGGAGACGCCGTACCGCTCGAGGACGGGGGTGCCGTCCTCGACCACGGACTGCGCGAGCTCGTAGACCGCGCCCTCGACGCAGCCGCCCGAGACCGACCCGACCGCGGACTCGTCGGGGCCGACCAGCATCGAGGCGCCGGCCGGGCGCGGAGCGGACTGGAAGGTGGCCACGACGGTGCCGACGCCGACGGTCTCGCCGGCCTCCCACCAGGCCAGCAGCTCGGACAGGACGTCACGCACGGGAGACCACCTCCACGAGGTCGGCGAAGGTCGCGAGCGAGTGCCCGGCCAGGAAGTCGTCGATGTACGGCAGGGCGGCGACCACGCCCTGCTGGACCGGCTCGTAGCCGGCCTTGCCGCGGTGCGGGTTGACCCACACGACGCGGTGCGCGACCCGGTGCAGGCGCGCCATCTGCTCGGCCAGCAGGCTCGGGTCGCCCCGCTCCCAGCCGTCGCTGAAGACCACGACGACGGCGCCGCGGGCCATGCCCCGCTGGCCCCACCGGTCGAGGAAGAAGCCGAGCGTCTCTCCGAGGCGGGTGCCGCCGGACCAGTCGGGCACGGTCTCGCCGGCGGCCACGAGCGCGCGGCTCGGGTCGCGCTGCTGCATCGCGCGGGTCAGGTGCGTGAGCCGGGTGCCGACCGTGAAGGTCTCCACGACGCCGCGCCGGCGGCCACCGGCGGCGGACCCGGCGCGGACCGACTGCGTGAACCGGTGGGCGAGGCGCAGCAGCGCGTCGGCGTAGCCGTTCATCGAGCCCGAGACGTCGATGAGGAGCACCACGCGCCGCGGCCGGACGCTCCGTCGCCGCCACTCGATGTCGGCCGGCTCGCCCATCCGGCGCAGGCTGGCGCGCAGCGTGCGGGACGCGTCGACGTCGCCGCGGTGCCACGACCGGTGCCGGGCGGTACGACGGGTCGGCGGTCGCGGCTGCAGGGTCGCGAACATGCCCGAGAGCCGGTGCTTCTCGGCGGCGGTCATCGCGGCGACGTCGCGGTGCCGGAGCACCTCGGTCTCGCTGGCCATCGCGCGGACGACCTCGTCGGGCGTGGTCGTGCCCTCGCCGCGGGACTCGTCGGCCGGGAGCTCGCCGAAGGTCGGGTTCGTGGCGGGGGCGGCCGGTCGGGTGCGGGGCAGGCCGTCGCGGGCGTTGAAGAACGCCTCGAAGACCTGGTCGTAGCGCTCGAGGTCGTCGGGGCCGGCGCACAGGGTGGCGCGACCGGCGCGGTAGGTCGCGCGCTGGTCGTCGAGGCCGAGCAGCGCGACGGCGGCCAGGAAGCCCTGCGAGCGGTCCTGCGTGACGGGGACCCCCGCCGCCCGCAGCGCCCGGGTGAAGCCCAGCAGCACCTCGTCGGCGCCACGGACCCAGTCGGTGGCGGCCTCGGGGCCGCCGGGTCCGCTGGTCGTGGCCGTCGCGACCATCACGCGCGCAGCATCTGGTCGAGCGCGTGCCGGACCTTCTCGGCGTCCTCGCGGTACTTCACCAGCGCGCCGAGCGTGGCCGACGCCGTGGCGAGGTCGAGCCCGGTCGTCCCGAGGTGGTGCAGCGCGCGGGCCCAGTCGAGGGTCTCGGCGACCCCGGGCGGCTTCTGCAGGTCGTGGCGGTCGCGGAGCTGCTGCACCACGGTCACCACCTGGCGGCCGAGCTCCTCGGAGACCTCGGGCGCGCGGGAGCGGACGATCTGCACCTCGCGCTCCAGACCCGGGTGGTCGATCCAGTGGTAGAGGCAGCGCCGCTTCAGGGCGTCGTGCAGCTCGCGGGTGCGGTTCGAGGTCAGCACCACGATCGGCGGGGTGGCCGCCTTGACGGTGCCGAGCTCGGGGATCGTGACCTGGTAGGTCGAGAGCACCTCGAGCAGGAACGCCTCGAACTCGTCGTCGGCCCGGTCCACCTCGTCGACGAGCAGCACCGCCGGGCTCTGCTGCAGCGCGGCGAGCACCGGCCGCGCGAGCAGGAAGCGGGCGTCGTACAGGCTCTTCTCCGCCTCCTCGGGGTCCGCTCCCCCGGCCGCCTCCAGCGCGCGCAGGTGCAGGATCTGGCGCGGGAAGTCCCAGTCGTAGAGCGCCTGGGTGGCGTCGATGCCCTCGTAGCACTGCAGGCGGACCAGCGGCAGGTCCAGGCTCTCGGCGAGCGCCTCGGCCAGCGCGGTCTTGCCGGTGCCGGGCTCGCCCTCGAGCAGCAGCGGTCGCTGCATCCTCAGCGCGAGGAACGCGACCGTGGAGAGCGCCTCGTCGCAGAGGTACCCCGTCTCGCCGAGGCGTGCGGACACGTCGGCGGTGCTGTCGAGCTCCATGTCCGCAAGGCTACGGGGGCGGCGTTGGCCCATGGTTGGACCGCCGCCGGCCAGCGGCCCCGCTCAGGGCGTGGGGACCGGCGGGAGGATCGGGTAGGTCGCGGTGATCGGGTAGTGGTCGGAGGCCTTGATGCTGCGCCAGACCTTCTCGGCCACCGGCACCTGACGGCCCCAGATCTGGTCGAGGTAGGCGCCGCTGCGGGTGCCCGAGCCCTGGTTCGGCAGCTGCTCGGGGCGCAGCTCGTAGTGGGCGACCATCCCGAGCTTCGTCAGCGTCGCGTAGGCGAACTGCTTCTTGTGGAACTTCTCGTCGGCCGGGTAGTGGTCGTTGAAGTCGCCGAAGACGTAGACCTCGTCGTCCGCCCAGTCCTGCTCCTCCGCGACGACGTCCGCGAGGCCGGCCACCGAGTCCGCGTAGAGCGCGCACAGCTTCGGGTGGGCCTTGATGCACTTGCCGCCGTTGACCCCGCCGGTGACGAGGTGGACGTTGATCACCGAGAGGGTGCGGCCGGTGGCGAGGTGCTGGAGCCGGACGACCGTGGCGATCTGCGCCTTGCGGTAGTGCGGCACGCCCTCCTTGCCGATCGAGCGGGCCGTCGCGATCTTGGCGCCGCGGGCCGCGACCTGGTCGAACACGTCGTCGCGCCAGATGACGGGGTTCTGCTGGAGCGACGCGGGGCGGTAGCTCTCCCAGCCCTTCATCCGCATCAGCGCCTTGGTCTTGTGCCCGGTGTTGACCTCCTGCAGGCCGGCCACGTCGACGTGCTTGCGGAAGGTCGCGACGGCCCGCGAGAACTTCTTGGTGCTGCGGTCGGCGCGGATGTTGTAGCTGCCGATGTCGATGAGGTCGGCGGCCGCCCCGCGGTGCGCGGTGGCCTGCTGGCCGGCGTGGGGCGCGGAGGCGGCGACCGGCGCCGCAGCGGCCGGCAGGGTGCTGCCGACCGCGAGGGTCAGCAGGAGCGCGAGTGGTGACAGGGCCCGGGACAGTGTCATGGCCCCCACGCTAGGCGCCGCACAGGCTCCCGTCAGCGGGTTCGCAACAACCGTGCGGCGCTCTCCAGGAACCACCGCCCCATGGACTCGGCCCCGAAGTCGGTCACGTAGAGGCCGGTCGAGACCCGCTCGAGGAACGCCCACTCCCACACCCGCTGCTCGTCCGAGCCGGCCTGTCCCGCGAGGAGCGCGCAGAGGCGCTCGAGCTCCGCGCGCGGCCGGTCATCCGTGACCTTCCAGTCCCGCAGCGTCACGCCGAGGTCGTACGCCGGGTCCGCGCGGAAGCCGTCCGGGTCGACGAAGACGTAGCCCGACGCGGCGCCGGGCCGCGGCACGTCGACCCGCAGGGCGTTGGCCGCGTGCGCGTCGCCGTGGACGACCACGCAGGCGTCGGGGTCGTGGGCGGCGGCGCGCGCCTCGGCGTAGGCCAGGGCCTGCGCAAGCACCTCCGGGTCGCAGGCTCCGGGGTGCCGCGCGTCGAGGTCGACGACCATCTGGTGGAGCGTGCTGCCCTTGTCCTCCCCGGGCGCGAGGACGGGCGCCGTCCCGAGCGGCACCGTCCACGCCTCGGCGAGGGTCCGCGCCAGGATCTCGAGCTTGCGCTCGACGGGCAGCACGGCCCGGTCCAGCGAGGGTCCGAGCGCCTCGAGCAGCAGGGCGCCCCGCTCGACGTCGTGGTCGAACAGGTGGGCGTAGCCGCGACCCTCGGCGGCCACCAGGGTGCGCGACTCGTCGGCGAGGTCCGGGTCGGCCAGCACCAGCTTCACGACCCTGGGTGCGCCGTCGCGGGTGGTGGCGGAGACGACGTACGACGCACTGCCGCCGGGCAGGGCGCGGCCCAGGGTCAGCCCCCACTGCTCGGCGAGCTCGGCGAGCACACCCGGCAGGCCCTCGGCCCAGGCGCGGCCGGCCTCCCCCAGCGAGGCCACCCGGGCCCGGGTGAGCGGCTGGAGGCGGATCTCGCTCAGGGGGTGTCCTGGTCGGCGCCGGTGGCGAGGTCGCCGCACTCGACGAGGAAGACGGCGTGGGTGGCGAGGTAGTCGCGCGCCCCGCGGTCGCCCGCGGCCACCTCGATCACGCCGTGCCAGTGGTCGCGGCCGATCAGCACCGGGTGGCCGGGCTCCCCGTCGTACGACGCCCGCGCGAGCGTGCCGCGGTCGGTGCCGAGATCGGTGACCCGGCGCACCACGTCGGCGCCGACGTCGGGCAGGTCCACCAGCGTGACGACCGCCGACTCGGCGTCGCCGTCGGCGAGCGAGGCGAGCCCCGTGCGCAGGGAGGCGCTCATGCCGTCCGCCCAGTCCGTGGCGAGCACGACCTGGGCGGTGGTGCCGTCCAGCAGCGGTGCGGCCTCGTCGGCCCCCGCGCCCAGCACGACCGTCACCGCGTCGCAGCCGCCCTCGGTGAGGGCCCGGACGCCGCGGACCAGCCACGGCTCCCCGGCCTCGTCACGGACGAGGGCCTTGGGGGTGCCCATGCGGGTGCCGGCACCGGCGGCGAGGAGGATTCCCTGGAGAGTCACGCCCCCACCTTGGCACGCGGCTCCCGGTCAGGACGCGAAGGCCTCGTCGTACAGCGCCGCGAGGTCGGCGGTGTACGGCCCGCTGAAGCCGCACACCGAGACCTGCCCGTTGGTCGAGGAGATCAGGTAGCGGCCGTTGTCCTCGAACTTCACGGCCCCGACCAGCTGCTGCATCGCCTCGGGCGCCGCGGTGATCGTGACGACGTCGGTCGCCGGGCCGGCGTACACGTGGCTCGGCACGAGCGTGACGACGCCGTCGGTGATCTTCTGCACCGTGCCGTCGAACGCGAGGGTCGCCTGGCCGAGCACCGCGGCCGACGGCACCATGCACTTGGCGTCGACGCCCCCGGACGGACCGGTGAGCTCGGTGACCGTGGGGGTCTGGTCGCGAGCCGCCGACGGGGGCTGGTCGCTGCCCGCGTCGTGGCGGAGCACGCCGAAGGCGCCCACCGCGGCGATGATCACGGCGGCCGCGGCGGCGACCAGCCAGGTGAGCGGGCTCCGGCCGTGCGTGCCGGTCTCGCGGGTCTCGGTCATCAGGTCGTTGCTCATGGTGTCCTCCAGGAGTCTGGCCACCCGGGACGGGTCGGCCGGCGCGAGGGAGGCCGCCGGGTCGACGGCGCGCAGGCGGGCCCTCAGCTCGTCGTCGTGCTCGTCACTCATGACGTCCTCCCCTCTCTCGACCCCTCATGTCCGGCAACACCGCTGGTCTTTCGCAGCTCGGCCCGCAACTTCTCCCGGGCCCGGTGCAGCCGGATGCTCGCGGCGTTCGCGGTGATGTCCAGGACGGTCGCGATCTCGGCCGGCGTCAGCTGCTCCCACGCCCACAGCCGCAGCAGCTCGGCGTCGTCGGGGCGCAGGCGGGCGAGCGCCTCGTCCAGGCCGGTGTCCGGGCCGCCGTCGGCCTCGCCGGGGCCGGGTGCCGTGGCGGCTGGCGGGTCCACGGTCGCGACCCTCGCCGCCACCCGCTGCTGGCGGCGGGCGCCGCGGTCGGCGTTGGCCAGGCAGTGCCGGGCCACGCCGTACGCCCACGGCAGCGGCTCGTCCGGCAGCTCGTCCAGGCGGCGCCAGCAGACCAGCAGCGTGTCGCCGAGGACGTCGTCGGCGGTCGCGGCGTCGGTACGCCGGGCGAGGAAGCGCCGCAGCGGCTCGATCAGCCCGGGCGCCACCGCCTCGAAACGGTCCCGTCTCGTCTCCGCGTCCACGACCCCCACGCTGCCACACGTCGCGGGACGCAGAACGGCCCCGGTCCGAGGACCGGGGCCGTTCCTTCGATCGACAGGTGGCGAGACCCGTCGACCAGCTCTGGTGCGTCGTGCTTCTGAGGCGACCCGGTCACGAGACACGTCGCATGTCCCGCGCTGCGCGCGGTGCGTGCCGACGCTCCTCGACCTGACACCGGGGTGCTGTCCGGGCTTCGCCCGGACAGCCGGTGCTCAGAAGTCCATGCCGCCCATGCCACCCGAGGGGTCGCCGCCCATGGGCGCGGCCTTCTCGGGCTTGTCGGCCACGACGGCCTCGGTGGTGAGGAAGAGCGCCGCGATGGAGGCGGCGTTCTGCAGCGCGGAGCGCGTCACCTTGGCGGGGTCGATGATGCCGGAGGCGATCATGTCGACGTACTCGCCGGTGGCCGCGTTCAGGCCGTGACCCGGGGTCAGGTTGCGGACCTTCTCCGCCACGACGCCGCCCTCGAGGCCGGCGTTGATGGCGATCTGCTTGAGCGGGGCCTCGGTCGCGTACTTCACGATGTTGGCACCGGTCGCCTCGTCACCCTTGAGGTCCAGCTTGGCGAACGCACCGACCGCAGCCTGCACGAGCGCCACGCCGCCACCGGCGACGATGCCCTCCTCGACGGCCGCCTTCGCGTTGCGAACGGCGTCCTCGATGCGGTGCTTGCGCTCCTTGAGCTCGACCTCGGTGGCCGCGCCGACCTTGATGACCGCGACGCCGCCGGCCAGCTTGGCCAGGCGCTCCTGCAGCTTCTCGCGGTCGTAGTCGGAGTCCGACTTCTCGATCTCGGCGCGGATCTGGTTGACGCGACCGGCGATCTGGTCGGCGTCACCGGCACCCTCGACGATGGTGGTCTCGTCCTTGGTGATGACGACCTTGCGGGCCTGGCCGAGGAGCTCGATGCCGGCCGTCTCGAGCTTGAGGCCGACCTCCTCGGAGATGACCTGGCCACCGGTCAGGATCGCGATGTCCTGCAGCATGGCCTTGCGGCGGTCACCGAAGCCCGGGGCCTTGACGGCGACGGACTTGAAGGTGCCACGGATCTTGTTCACGACCAGCGTGGACAGGGCCTCGCCGTCGACGTCCTCGGAGAGGATGAGCAGCGGCTTGCCCGACTGCATGACCTTCTCGAGGAGCGGCAGCAGGTCCTTGACCGACGAGATCTTGGAGTTGGCGATCAGCACGTAGGGGTCCTCGAGGACCGTCTCCATGCGCTCGGGGTCGGTGACGAAGTACGCCGAGATGTAGCCCTTGTCGAAGCGCATCCCCTCGGTGAGCTCGAGGTCGAGCCCGAAGGTGTTCGACTCCTCGACGGTGATGACACCTTCCTTGCCGACCTTGTCCATCGCCTCGGCGATGATCTCGCCGACGGTGGGGTCAGCGGCGGAGATCGAGGCCGTGGCCGCGATCTGCTCCTTGGTCTCGATGTCGATGGCCATGTTCGAGAGCTGCTCGGACACGGCGGCGACGGCCGCCTCGATGCCGCGCTTGAGGCCCATCGGGTTCGCACCCGCGGCCACGTTGCGCAGACCCTCGCGGACCATCGCCTGGGCGAGGACCGTGGCGGTGGTCGTGCCGTCACCGGCGACGTCGTCGGTCTTCTTGGCAACTTCCTTGACGAGCTCGGCCCCGATCTTCTCGTACGGGTCCTCGAGCTCGATCTCCTTGGCGATGCTCACACCGTCGTTGGTGATCGTGGGGGCGCCCCACTTCTTCTCCAGCACGACGTTGCGGCCCTTGGGACCGAGGGTGACCTTGACGGCGTCCGCGAGCGTGTTCATGCCACGCTCGAGGCCGCGTCGGGCCTCCTCGTTGAAAGCAATCAGCTTCGGCATAACTCCTGCGATCCTTCGCAATTCAGAGTTGGGGCGGACCGGTTCGTTGCCCGCGACGGACGACCAGGCTGCCCGGCGAACCCTTCCCGCCGGCGCTTCTGACCTCAACTCCCCGGACCGGGGATTGTTGTCACTCTCATGACGAGAGTGCCAGCCTCATGTTTAGCACTCGCCCCCCGCGAGTGCAAGAAAGTGCCGGCCGTCAGAGGCGCGACGCGACCAGGTCCGCGAACGGCCCGGCGGTCGTGGACGAGACGTCGAGGTACAGCCCCGGCTCGATCAGCTCGACCTCGCTGACGACGAGCCCGCCGTCGTACGCCATCAGGTCGATGCGTCCGTAGTCGAGCGAGCGACCCAGGACCCGCTCGGTCGCGGCCATCGCCGCGAGGGCCGCCTGGGCCGCCGCGGGCTCGACCGGCACCTCGCGGGTGGCCCCGCCGTACAGCTCGTGCACCCGGATCTCGTCGCCCGACGGCTGCTTGTGCAGCTGGGCGACCGGGTGCCCGTCGATCACGTAGACCGAGGTCTCGCCCTGCGTGCGCACCGACTCCACGACCGGCTGCGCCACCCACGGCGGGAGCACCAGGCCCTGCAGGGCCGGGTCCTGCCGGTGCGCGATCACGAGGACGCCGACGCCGCTGGCACCGGTGCGGGGCTTCACCACGATCGGGCCGAACGCCGCCAGGGCGGCCTCGAGGTCGGGGACCAGGGTGCGGTTGCCGACCAGGAGCGTCGGCACCACGGCGACCTCGGCGGCGAGCTCGAGGAGGTAGGCCTTGTCGGCGTTCCAGGCGAAGACCTCCGCGCCGCCGTTGAGCACCGGCGTGTGCTCCTCCACGGCCCGCACCCAGGTCAGGAACTCCTCGCACCTGCGCTGGTAGTCCCACGTCGCCCGGACCACCACCAGGTCCGCCGCCGCCCAGTCGACCTCGGGGTCGTCCCAAACCTCCCAGCGCGCGTCGATGCCGCGCTCGGCCAGCGCCGCCGTCAGCGTCTCGCCGCCGAACTCGCCGTCCGGCAGGAGGTTGAAGGTGGCGAGCAGCACGAGGGGCACCGGGCGAGCCTAGGGACTGGCTCCGGGGCGGGCCACCGAAAAGATGCGGGCCGATGGAGGCCGGTGGTGCGACCGGGGCGTTCGGGGTCTGGGGCGGCCCACGCCATGACGCGCGAAGCACCTGGCCCACGGCGTGTCGGGTGCTTCGCGCGTCATGACGGCGACGCCGGGCTGATCCACCGCGAGGGTGGTTTCGAGACGGTTGCCGGAGCAACCTCCTCAACCACCGAGGTCAGCACCCTCCTCGGCCACCGAGCCGTCAGAGGCGGGCGACGACGGCGTCGGCGAACGGGTCGGCGTTGAGCGGGAGGACGTCGAGGTAGAGGCCGGGCTCGGTGAGCTCGATCTCGCTGACGACCAGGCGGCCGTCGTACCGCATCATGTCGACCCGGCCGTAGACGATCTCGGCGCCGAGCAGGTCCACAACGGTGGCGATCGCCTCGGCGGCGAGGAGGGCGGTCTCGTCGGCGAGGCCGACCGGCAGGGAGTGCCCGCCGAAGCGCTGGTGCACGCGGATGTCGCCGTGCGCGGGCAGCTTGTCGACCTGGCTCACCGGTCGGCCGTTGAAGACGAAGACGGAGGCCTCGCCCTCGTCGCGGACGGACTCGACGAGCGGCTGCACGACCCAGGGGCCGTGGTAGCCGTCGGGCGGCGGCAGCCAGCCACGCCCGCCGCGGACCACCTCGATGCCCCCACCGCCGGAGCCGACGCGCGGCTTCGCGACCGCGAGGCCGAACTGGACGGCCGCCGCGCGCAGGTCCATCACGTCGTCGACGACGACGGTCGGGACGACCGGCAGGCCGGCGTCGCCGAGCTCGACCAGGTAGTTCTTGTCCGTGTTCCAGCGGAAGACGTCGGCACCGTTGAGCAGCGTCGGCCCGACGCCGGCCGCCCACCCGAGGAACTCGCCCAGCCGCAACGTGTAGTCCCAGACCGACCGGACCGCGACGGCACCAGCGGCGCCCCAGTCGACCGAGAGGTCGTCCCAGACGACCCAGCGGCTCTCCACGCCCCGGCTGGCGAAGGCCGCGTCCAGCGCCGCGTGGCCGGGCTCGCCGTCGACCCACTCCTGGCAGGTCACCAGCAGGACCGGGGGCTCGCTCACACGATCTCCTCGAGAAGACGGGTGATGGGGACAGTAGCCGACCGATATGTCCCCCGTCAGGCACCGAGCCCGCCCGGCGCGGCCGGCACGGCGGACGCGGCCGGCACCGGGAGGTGGTGCCCGAACGGCACCCGGTCCTCGACCCCGAGCGCCGCGAGCACGGACGGCAGGATCGCCTTGGCCGTCCGGCGGTAGCCCATCGAGGAGGGGTGGAAGCGGTCGAGGCTGAACATCTCGTCAGGGTTCGTGATGAAGAACGGGCCGACGACGTGGGCCAGCGAGACCGCGTGCGCGCCCGAGCGGACGGCGGCGGCCTCCTGCGCCCGGGCGAGCTGGCGCGACGCGCGCGAGCCCAGCGACCGCAGCGGCTGCGGCACCGGCCGCAGCGCCCCGAGGTCGGGGCAGGTGCCGACGACCACCGCGGCCCCGCGCTCGCGCAGCCGGGTCACGGCGTCCTCGAGGTGGCGCACCGACTCGGTGAGCGGCACCCGGTGGGTGACGTCGTTGCCGCCGACGACGATCACCGCGACGTGCGGGCGGTACGACGGGGCGAGGCCGTCCAGCTGCGCGCCGAGCATCGACGACTCGGACCCGACGCGGGCGGCGGTCGTGAGGTGGACGGTGCGCCGGGTGGCCTTCGCGAGCCGACCGGCGAGCCGGCCACCGAGGGTCTCCTGCGGCAGGTCGGCACCGAGACCGGCGGCGATCGAGTCGCCGAGCAGCAGCAGCTCGACAGGGTCGCCGTACTTCTTCTTGTAGCGGCCGTCGGCGTCCGGCGCGACCTCTCCCAGCCCGTGCCCGACGACCCGGCGGGCGGCCTCCCCCTGGCGGTGCAGGAACTCGCGGGCGGCGTACAGCACGCCCCCACCGGCGAGCCCGGCCCCCGTGGCGACGAGGGCGGCGGCGGCGAGCAGGCGGGGCGACGGTGGGCGCATGCACCCGTTCAACCACCCCGACCTGAACGGCCCGGGCGAATCCCGTGTGCGGGAGGTGTCGATTTCGTCCCTCCCCGACCGTCATCCCGGTGACAGACTCATCCGCACGAGCGAGAGGAACCACCATGACCGAGTACGTCGTGCTGCTGCCCGGCAACGAGAGCGCCTGGGAGTCGGCCACCGAGGAGCAGCGCTCCGAGACCTACGCCCGCCACGGGGAGTTCGCCCGGCTGCTCGCCGAGCGCGGGCACACCGTGACCGGCGGCAGCGAGCTGACCCACTCCCGCGGCGCCCGGGTGGTGCGGAGCGGGGGTGACGGCGTCGTCGTGACCGAGGGGCCGTACGCCGAGACCGTCGAGCAGCTCACCGGCTTCTACGTCGTCGACACCGACGACCTCGACGACCTCCTCCAGGTCGCCGGCGTGCTCGCCGGCGTCGAGGGCGCCGTCGAGGTCCGCGGCACCGTCGACCACTCGGGCGGTGCGGCATGAGGATCCTGGTGCTGCTGACCGAGGACGACCCGGCCGCCTGGGAGCGGGCGAGCGACGAGGAGCGGGCGGCGGTCTTCGAGCACCACTACGCCTTCGACCGCGCGGTCCGCGAGCGCGGGGAGCTGCTCGCCGGCGAGGCGCTGGCGGGCGTCGAGACCGCCCGGACGCTGCGCACCGTCGGCGGCGAGCGCGTGGTCACCGACGGGCCGTACGCCCAGACCGTCGAGCAGCTCGGCGGCTTCTACCTGATCGACGTCCCCGATCTGGACGCCGCGGTCGAGCTCTGCCGGGTGCTGCCCGCGGGGTACACGATCGAGGTCCGGGCGGCCGTCGACATGGAGGACTACGACCCCGGCCGATGACCGACGACCCGTACGCCGTCCGGCTCGAGGAGCTGCTGCGCGACGAGTGGGGCCGGCTGATGGCGCTGCTCGTCGCGCAGTACCGCCGCCTCGAGCTCGCCGAGGACGGCCTGGCCGACGCCTTCGAGGCCGCGGCCCGGACCTGGCCGGACGACGGCGTTCCCGGCAACCCACCGGCGTGGCTGCTCACCGTCGCGCGGCGCCGGGTGGTCGACCGGCTGCGCGCCGAGGCCGTGGCGGCGCGGCGGATGCCGGAGCTCGCGGTCGAGGCCGGGCTCAGCGAGGAGGCGCAGCGCACGATGGCGGATGCCGGCGAGGTGGTGGTCGACGAGCGGCTGCGGCTGGTGCTGCTCTGCGCGCACCCGTCGCTGTCGCCGGAGGCCGCTGCGGCCCTGACCCTGCGGCTGGTCCTCGGCGTGCCCACCGCCGACATCGCGCGGCTCTTCCTGGTCGGGACGCCGACGATGGCCGCTCGCCTGACCCGGGCCCGCAAGAGCCTGGCCGGCGAGCGCTTCGCCGTCCCGTCCGGCCCCGAGCTGGAGGAGCGGGTGTGGCTGGTGGCCGACGTCGCCTACCTGGCGTTCACGGCCGGCTACGCGCCCGGCTCGGGGACGGACGTCCTGCGGGCGGACGTCGCGGGCGAGGCGATCCGGCTCGTGCGGGTGCTCCGCTCGCTCCTGCCGGACCGCTTCACCGACCTCGATGCGCTGCTCGCCCTGATGCTGGTGCAGCACGCCCGCCGCGACGCCCGCGTCGCCGACGGGCGCCTCGTGCTCCTGCCCGACCAGGACCGCTCCCGGTGGCACCACGACGAGGCCGCCGAGGCGCTGGCGCTGCTCGTCCCGCTGGCCTCCGCCCCGGCGACGCCCTACCTCCTCCAGGCGCTGATCGCCGCCGAGCACGCGATCGCGCCGACCTCTGCCGCCACCGACTGGGCCCGGATCGCGGAGCGCTACCGCGAGCTCGAGGACCTCACCGGCTCCCCCGTCGTCCGGCTGAACCGGGCCGTCGCGGTCGCCGAGGCCGACGGCCCCGCGGCCGGGCTGGCACTGCTGGACGGGCTGGTCCTCCCCGGCCACCGGCTGCCCGCGGTCCGCGCCGAGCTGCTGGCCCGCTGCGGTGAGCTGGACGCCGCGCGCACGGCGTACGACGAGGCCGTCGGCCGCTGCGGCAACCTCGCCGAGAAGGCGCACCTGATCGAGCGCCGCGCCCGCTTGTAACGCGGTGTCCACGTAGCTGGTGCGGTGCTGCAACGGTTGTTTCGCGACGTGGACACCGCGTTACAGGAGGCGCGGGCGGTCGAGCACCCACCGCGGCCGGGTTGAGTGCGCGTACCCATCCCCCGTGCCGCCCGGCGCCCGACGCTGGGGCCATGAGCATCGACGCGCCCCTCCGTCCCACCCCCGCCGCACCCACGACGCACCTCGCGTCCCCCACGCAGCTCGCGTGGCTCACCCGGGAGCTCGTCCACTGGCAGGCCGACGGCCTCGTGGACGCCGAGCAGGCCGAGCGCCTCCGGCACCGCTACCGCCCCAGCCGCCGGCTCTCGCTCGGCCGCCTCCTCCTCGGCCTCGGCGCCGCCTTCGTCGGCACCGGCCTGATCTGGCTGGTCGCCGCCAACCTCGACGGCCTCGCCCCGCTCACCCGCTTCGGCGTGGTGACCGTCCTCTGGCTCGCGGCCCTCGTCGGCGGCGAGGTGCTCGCGACCCGTCGCACCCACCACCCCTCCCTGCCGTCGCCCGTCGTCGGCGCCGCCCGGCTCCTCGCCGCGCTCACGTTCGGCGCCGTGGTCTTCCAGGCCGCGCAGAGCCTCCAGGTGCCGGCGTACGAGCCGCTGCTCGTCGGTGTCTGGGGCCTCGGCGCGCTCGTCCAGGCGTACGCCGTCCGCGCGGTCATGCCGCTGCTCGTCGGGCTCGCCGCCACGACCGGGTGGTTCGTGTGGGCGGTGGTCGCCGCGCAGGCCAGCGGCCTGGCGGTCGTGCTGTGCCTGATGACCGCGGCGCTGGTCGCGGTCTCGGTCGGCGCGCTGCACGAGCGCGGCCGGGCCGCCTTCGCCGCGTGCTGGCGCACCACCGGCGCCCTGCTCGGCCTGGCCGGGCTGTTCACCGCCGCGCTGCCGTTCGTCGACGCCCGCGAGGCGCACTGGTCCGGCCCGCTGGTCGCCGGCCTGGCCGTGGCCGCGCTGCTGGTCGCGTCGGCGGTGGCGCTCGCCCCGGCCGACGTCCGCCTCGAGCCCGTCGCGGCCACCGTCGCCTTCGCCGCCGCCGTCGGGCTGGTGGCCTGGGACGCCGGGGCCGACGCCTCCGGCCCGCTGCAGGCCGGCGACGTCGCGCACGCCCTCGTCAGTGTCGGGGTCTACGTCGTCGCGGCGGTCGCCGTCGCGATGCTCGGGACGCTGCGCGACAGCGGCCTGCTGACCGCGCTGGCCACCGTCGCCCTGGTCGTCTTCACGACCTTCCAGAGCTTCTCGGTCTTCGCCCGGATCGTCGAGGGCGCCTGGCTGTTCGTCCTGCTCGGGACCGTCTTCGTGGCCACCGGGCTCGTGTTCGACCGGGCTCGCCGCGAGCTCGCCACCACTCTCGAAGGAGCCACCCGATGAGCACCGTCCCCACCACCGTCGCCGTCGTCGCCGCGGTCCAGCTCGCCCTCGTCGGGGTCGCGGTCGCACCGCGGCTGTCGGCGTACACGACCGGGGAGGAGTACCGCGTCGCCGTGGCCGCCGTCGACCCGGTCGACCCGTTCCGGGGGGCCTACGTCGACCTGGCCTACCCCGGCGTGCAGCCCGCGCGGCACCCGAGGCGGGAGGGCTGGCAGCCGCCGGCGCCCGGCACGGTCTACCTGCCGCTGCGGCAGGAGGGCGCGGTCTGGGTGGCGGACGGCTACGAGCGCAGCCGGCCGGGCCACCCGCCGTACCTCACGTGCGAGAGCGACGGGTGGGACGTCGACTGCGGCATCGGCAGCTGGTTCGCCGACCAGGACGAGGCCGCCCGGCTCGGCGAGCGGCTGTCCGCCCACGGCGGCACCGCGACCGTCCGGGTGGACGGTCGCGGGCACGCCGTGCTCGTGGCGGTCGAGCCGGGCTGAGGTCGCTCAGCGGTCGGCCGCGGCCACCGCGTCGTCGACGTCGGGGCGGTTGAGCACCGAGTGCGTGCGGCCGTAGCCGAAGTAGACGACCAGGCCGATGACCAGCCACACCAGGAACCGGATCCACGTGTCGACGGCCAGGCTGGCCATCAGCGCGATGCAGGACGCGGCCGAGACGATCGGCAGCAGCGGCACCGACGGGGTGCGGAAGGGTCGCTTCATCTTCGGCTCGGTGCGCCGCAGCACGGCGACCGCGATCGAGACGACGACGAAGGCGAAGAGCGTGCCGATCGAGACCATCTCGGCGAGCGTGCTCAGCGGCACGAACGCACCGAGCAGGCAGACCGCGACCGTGGTGACGATCGTGATCCGGGTCGGGGTGCGGAACTTCGGGTGGATCTTGCCGACCGAGGCGGGCAGCAGCCCGTCGCGGCACAGGGCGTAGCCGATCCGGCCCATCGCGACGATGTCGACGAGGATCACCGAGCTGAGCCCGGCGACGGCGGCGAGGCCGATCAGGATGCCGGCCCAGCCGAGGCCCACCTGGTGGAAGGCGTCCGAGATCGGGGCACCTTCGGAGAGGTCGGCGAAGTTGACCATGCCGGTCAGCACCAGGCAGACGAGCAGGTAGAGCGCCGTGCAGATGACCAGCGTGCCGATCAGGCCGCGGGGCATGTCGCGGCCGGGGTTCTCGGTCTCCTCGCCCAGGTTCGCGACGGCCTCGAAGCCGCTGTACGCGAAGAACACGACGGCCGCGGCGACCAGCACGCCGGCGATGCCGAACGACGTGGGCTCGACGCCGGAGATCCACTGCCACAGCGGCAGCGCGAGGCCGGTCTTGTCGTCGGTCGACGGCTTCGACGGCGGGACGAACGGCATCAGGTTGGCGGCCTTCATGAAGAAGAGGCCGGCCACGATCACGAAGATGCAGACCGAGACCTTGAGCAGCACGAGCGCGTTCGTGACCCACTTCGACTCACGGATGCCGATGGCGGCCACGACCCCGAGGACCGCGGCGATGAGCACCGCGCCGACGTTGACGGGCGCGGACTCGCCGAAGAGCCCGGTCGGCAGGCCCAGGGAGTCCTGGAGGTACGCCGACCAGCCGCGCGAGACGACCGCGGCACCGAGCGCGAACTCGAGGATCAGGTCCCACGCGATGATCCAGGCGAAGAGCTCGCCGATCGTCGTGTAGGCGTAGGTGTAGGAACTGCCGGCGGTCGGGACCGCGGCGGCCAGCTCGGCGTAGCAGAGGGCGGCCAGCATGCTCACGACGCCGGCGATGGCGAACGAGATCACGATCGCGGGGCCGGCGTGGTTCTTGGCCTCGATGCCGGTCAGCGTGAAGATGCCGGTGCCGATCACGATCCCGATGCCGAACCCGGTGAGGTCACGGGCACTGAGCCGCTTGCTCAGGCCGGACGACTCCTCGCCGTCGGCGGTCGGGTCGTTCTGATGGATGACGGTGTCGACGTCCTTGGTGCGCAGGACGGAGCCCCAGATAGACATGGAAGGAGACCCTAGTGCTCGGGGGCGGCGCGGGGCTCGACCCGGGGGGTGAGGCTCAGCAACCGCCGGCGACGGCCGGGATCACCGAGATCTGGGTGCCGTCGGGAGTGGCCGTCTCGAGGTTGTCGAGGAACCGGACGTCCTCGCTGCCGACGTACACGTTCACGAACCGGCGCAGCTGGCCCGCCTCGTCGATGATCCGGCCCTTGATCCCGGCGTAGCTCGCGTCGAGGTCGTCGAGCACCTCCGCGAGGGTCCCGCCGGTGGCGCTCACCTCGGAGTCGCCGCCCGTGTAGGTGCGGAGGATGGTGGGGATCCGGACGGAAACGCTCATCGGTGCCCTTCTTTCGTTGGTCGAGTGCCCGTCGTGAGGGACGAGCCGTTCGTTGGTCGAGTAGGTCGCGCCGTTCGTTGGTCGAGTAGGTCGCGCCGTTCGTTGGTCGAGTAGGTCGCGCAGCGACCGTATCGAGACCCGGGTCCGGCGAGACCGGTCAGGCGATGCCGGTCGCGGCGAAGGACGCGTACGACGGGTCGATGGTCGCGGCCGGTCCGACCTGGTCGGACACGGCGTCGAGCGTCTTGAGGCCGTGGCCGGTGTTGATGACGACGGTCTCGAGCGTCGGGTCCAGCTGGCCGGTCTCGACGAGCTTCTTCAGGACGCCGACGGTGGTGCCGCCGGCGGTCTCGGTGAAGATCCCCTCGGTGCGGGCCAGCAGCACGATCGCCTCACGGACCTGGTCGTCGGTGATGTCCTCGACGGCCCCGCCGGTCTCGCGGCAGATGTCGAGGACGTAGATCCCGTCGGCCGGGTTGCCGATGGCCAGGCTCTTGGCGATGGTGTCCGGCTTGACCGGGCGGATCGCGTCGACGCCGGCCTTGTAGGCGACCGAGACCGGGGAGCAGCCCTCGGCCTGCGCGCCGTACACCTTGTAGGGCTTCTCCTCGACGAGGCCGAGCTTGATCAGCTCCTGGAAGGCCTTGTGCACCTTGGTCAGCTGGGAGCCGGAGGCGACGGGGATGACGATCTGGTCGGGCAGCCGCCAGCCGAGCTGCTCGGCGATCTCGTAGCCCAGGGTCTTGGAGCCCTCGGCGTAGTACGGCCGGACGTTGACGTTCACGAACGCCCAGCCGTCCTCCTCGCCGGCGATCTCGGAGGCGAGGCGGTTCACGTCGTCGTAGTTGCCGTTCACGGCGACCAGCGAGTCGGTGTAGACGGCCGAGTTGACCTGCTTGGGCTTCTCGAGGTTGCTCGGGATGAAGACGACGGTCTTGATCCCGGCGCGGGCGCCGGCCGCGGCGACCGCGTTGGCGAGGTTGCCGGTGCTCGGACACGCGAACACCTTGGAGTGGAACTCGGTGGCGGCGCTCAGCGCGCACGCGACGACCCGGTCCTTGAAGGAGTTGGTGGGGTTGGTGCTGTCGTCCTTGACCCACAGGTTGTCGATGCCGAGGGTCCGGCCGAGGTTGTGCGCCTTGAGCAGCCGGGTGAAGCCGGGCTCCATGTTCGGACTCTGCTCGATGTCGTCGGGCACGGGCAGCAGCGCCTTGTAGCGCCAGATGTTCCGGGGGCCGGCCTCGATCTGCTCGCGGGTGACCGCGGGGAAGTCGTAGGCGATCTCCAGCGGGCCGAAGCACTCGCTGCAGGCGTAGTGCGGGCCCAGCGGGATCTCGTGGCCGCACTCGCGGCAGGTGAGCGCCCGGGCGTTCCCGAACGCGCCCTCGCGCAGCGTGGGCTTCCGGCCGGAGTCGGACGACTCGGGGGTGGGGCTGGCCTGCTCGGCAACGACGGTGCTCATGCGTCCTCCTTCTCATCTTCCCCGGGGCGTACCTCGCCGCGGGCCGGAATTAGCACCGTTTCCGCGTCCGTCTCCGATGGTCGGGAGGCGGGGGGCTCGCGGCGGTTGCCGGGACTTCACTGGGCCGTTCCCTCAGTCCCTCTTGATGAGCTGTGCCCGACCATACGGGAGGCGTCTCAGCATGTGCACATCGAGTCCGCATGCTGGTCGCCTCCCGCAGGGTCGACCGGAGGATCAGGCCGCGGTCACCTCGGCGCCTGCTGCGGCGGGCTCGAGGGCGCCGCGGACGACGTCGAGGACGTCGCCGACCACGTGCACGGTGAGCGCCTCGAGCACCTCGGCGGGGACGTCGTCGAGGTCGGGCTCGTTGCGCAGCGGCACGAAGACCTCGCTCAGCCCGGCCCGCTGGGCGGCGAGCAGCTTCTGCTTCACGCCGCCGATCGGGAGCACCCGGCCGTTGAGGGTGACCTCGCCGGTCATGCCGACCTCGGAGCGCACCGGGCGACCGGTCGCGAGCGAGACCAGGGCGGTGACCATCGTGACGCCCGCGGAGGGTCCGTCCTTCGGGACGGCACCGGCCGGCACGTGCACGTGGATCCTGCGGTCGAGGAACGCCGGGTCGACGCCGAGCTCGGCCGCGTGCGAGCGGACGAACGACAGCGCGATGTGCGCCGACTCCTTCATCACGTCGCCGAGCTGGCCGGTGAGGGTCAGCCCTCCCCCGGCCTCGGGCCCGGTGCCGTCGCTGGCGGACGCCTCGATGAAGAGCACGTCGCCGCCCAGCCCCGTGACCGCCAGGCCGGTGGCCACGCCGGGCACCGAGGTGCGCTCGTGCACGTCGGGGGTGAAGCGCGGCCGGCCGAGCAGGGCCTTGAGGTCCGGCCGGTCGATCGCGAGCGGGGTGGGCTCCCCCGTCGCGATCCTCGTCGCGGCCTTGCGCAGCGCCTTGGCGAGCAGCCGCTCGAGCTGGCGGACGCCGGCCTCACGGGTGTAGTCGGCGGCGAGCTCGTGCAGCGCCGCGTCGGTCAGGGTGACCTCGTCCGCGGTCAGGGCCGCCCGCTCGAGCTGCCGCGGCAGCAGGAAGTCGCGGGCGATCGCGACCTTGTCGTCCTCGGTGTAGCCGTCGAGGGTCACCAGCTCCATCCGGTCCAGCAGGGCCGACGGGATCTGGTCGACGACGTTGGCGGTCGCGATGAACAGCACGTCCGAGAGGTCCAGGTCGAGCTCGAGGTAGTGGTCGCGGAAGGTGTGGTTCTGCGCCGGGTCGAGCACCTCGAGGAGCGCCGCGGCCGGGTCGCCGCGGTAGTCGGCACCGACCTTGTCGATCTCGTCGAGCAGCACGACCGGGTTCATCGAGCCGGACTCGCGGATCGCCCGGACGATGCGGCCGGGCAGCGCGCCGACGTACGTCCGCCGGTGGCCGCGGATCTCGGCCTCGTCGCGGACGCCGCCGAGGGCGACCCGGACGAACTCGCGACCCATGGACCGGGCGACGGACTCGCCCAGCGAGGTCTTGCCGACACCGGGAGGGCCGGCCAGCAGGATGACCGCGCCGGAGCCGCGGCCACCGACGACCTGCAGGCCGCGCTCGGCGCGACGGGCACGGACGGCGAGGTACTCCACGATCCGCTCCTTGACCTCGTCGAGGCCGTGGTGGTCGGCGTCGAGCACGCCGCGGGCGGCGACCACGTCGGTCAGGTCCTCGGTGCGCACGCCCCAGGGCAGCTCGAGGACGGTGTCGAGCCAGGTGCGGATCCATGCGGTCTCGGGGCTCTGGTCGCTGGAGCGCTCGAGCTTGTCGACCTCGCGGAGCAGGGCGGCACGCACGTCGTCGGGCACGCCCCGCTCCACCAGGGCCTCCACCCGGGCGCGGTAGTCGTCGGAGCCCTCCGGCTCGCCCTCGCCGAGCTCCTTGCGGATGGCGGCGAGCTGCTGGCGCAGGAGGTACTCCCGCTGGGTCTTCTCCATGCCCTCGCGGACGTCGTCGCCGATCTTGTCGGTCAGCTCGGCCTCGGCGAGGTGCTCGCGGGTCCAGGCGATGACGGTGGCGAGGCGCTGCTCGACGTCGGGGGTCTCGAGCAGCTCGCGCTTGCGCTCGGTGGAGAGGTACGGCGCGTAGCCGGCCGCGTCCGCGATCGCGGCGGGGTCGGTCATCCGGTGCACCTGGTCGATGACCTGCCAGGCTTCGCGGCGCTGGAGGACCGCGACGACGAGGCGCTTGTACTCCTCGGCGAGCTCGCGGGCGTGGTCGGAGACGTGCTCGTCGACCGGCTCGACCTCGACCCACAGGGCCGCGCCCGGTCCGGTGACGCCGCTGCCGATCTCGGCGCGCTGCTCGGCCTTCAGCACGGCGGCGGGGCTGCCCCCCGAGAAGCGACCGACCCGCTCGACGGTCGCGACGACGCCGTACGACGCGTAGCGGTCCTCGAGCCGGGGGGCGACCAGGAGCTTGCCGTCGCTGCTGGAGCGGGCCGCGTCGATGGCGGCCTGGGAGGAGTCGTCGAGCTCGAGCGAGACCACCATGCCGGGCAGCACGACGAGGTCGGTGACGAAGAGGACGGGGAGACGGGTGGTGGACATGCGGGGCCCTACCTTCGAGGAGAGACTTGAGCGATACCGACTCAACTCTCCGGTCCGGAGCGGTGTTCCGGTGTTCGTCGTGGGCGAACAGCCGGCTCAGGCGCGCAGGTCGCGGGCGTCCTCGGTGAGCTGGCGGAGCAGGTCCAGGACGCCGTCGGGGCCCTTGACCACGACGTCGGCGTGCTCGACGAGGGCGTTCTCCTCCTCCGAGGCGGAGGCGACGAGCAGGGTGGGCATGCCGCCGTGACCGAGCGCGGTGACGGCGTCGAAGGCCTCGAGGTCGCCGAGGTCGTCACCGGCGAAGAGGAAGCCGCCGGCCCCGACCTCCTCGACGATCGTGTTCACCGCGAGGCCCTTGTGCATGCCGTGCGAGCGGACCTCGATGACGTTGCGGCCGGGCTCGATCACGAGGTCGTGCTGGGCGGCGAGGTCCCGGAAGAGCGGCAGCAGCCGCTGGAAGACGGCGTCGGGGTCGTCGAGGCGCCGGGTGTGGACGGCGACCGCCAGCCCCTTCTCCTCGACGAAGGCGTCGGCCGCGTCTGCGCGACGCAGCACCCGGGGCACCTCGCGCAGGAAGGTCGCGAGGCCGGCCGGCGGCCGGGGCGAGATCACCCGGCGGTTGGTCGAGCTCCACCGCTCGTTGCCGTACTGCCCGAAGACGTAGAGCTCCTTGCCGGCGTCGCCCACCGCCTGGCCGACCTCCTCGAGGCCGCCGAGGTCGAGCGCCTGGCGGGCCGGACGACCGGTGATGACCGCGATCGCGCGCACCTGGCCGGCCAGCTCGACGAGGACCTCGCCCGCGTCCGGGTGGATGTGCGCGGCGGCGGGGTCGTCCACGATCGGCGACAGCACGCCGTCGAAGTCGAGACCGACCACCGTGTCGGCGGCGGCGCGCACCAGGGCGGCGTACCGCTGCTCTCCCTCGACCGAGGTGAAGTCCATGCCCCAACCCAACCAGATGCCGGAGCGACCCGGACAACCCCCGTCCGGGCGAGGCCGGGGCGAGTGGCGGAGGTTACGCGGCGTCGGCGGTGAGCACGACCGTGAGCCGGTCGAGGCGCATCGGGCCGTCGACGGCGGGCATCACGCGCTGGATGCCGAGGTCGAGCGCCAGCATCTTGCCCGCGGCCTTGAGGCGCTGCGGGTAGTAGACGGTGGAGGTCGGGATGGTGCCGTACCAGTTGTCGGAGCCGACGACCTGCCAGCCGGCGTCGGTCGCCTGGGTGGCGATCCGGCCCGCGAGCCCGGTGATCCCGGAGTTGTTGTAGACCTCGACGTAGACCTTGCCGCGCTGGACCTGCGGCTTGGCGGGCTTCTTCTTCTCCTTGTCGGTCTTCACCGGCGTGGAGGGGGTGGCCGTCGGCGTCGGGTCGGCCTTGCGGGAGACCGTGGTGACCTCGCGCTCGGTCGGCTCCTGGCCGCGGGTGGCGACGTAGGCGATGCCGGCCATGGCGACGGCGATGATGCTGAGCATCACGACCGGGCTGGGGAAGACCACGCCGCGCTGGTCGCGGCGACGAGGGGTGCGGGGCACGGCTCAGACCTCGAAGCCGAGGCGGCGGGCCGAGCGCTGGCGCTGGCGGGCGGCCCGGAGGCGTCGCAGCCGGCGCACGAGCAGCGGGTCGGCCTCGATGGCCTCGGGGCGGTCGATGAGGGCGTTGAGCACCTGGTAGTAGCGCGTGGAGCTCATGTCGAACTTCTCGCGGACCGCGGTCTCCTTGGCGCCGGCGTACTTCCACCACTGGCGCTCGAACTCCAGGATGTCCCGGTCCCGGTCGCTGAGGCTCGACGCGGCCTCGGCCTCGTGGCCGTGGAGGGCGTTCGCGGCGTCCATGCGCAGTCTCCCCGGGGTGGAATGTGTGGTGGTGGGACCACTGTAGGCGACGAACCACACGGATGTCATTCGCATCCGGCGAGTCGCGGGCGCGACTCGCGGGGCCCGCGCCGGGGCCACCACCCCTAGGCTCGCCACCATGACGCAGACGACACCCGGGGCCGGCTCCTCCCCCACCCGCTGGGGCATCCTCGCGACCGGCAAGATCGCCCACAGCTTCGCCCGCGACCTCGCCCTGGTGCCCGGCGCCGAGCTGGCCGCGGTCGGCTCGCGCCGCGAGGAGTCCGCGCAGGCCTTCGCCGCCGAGCACGGCGCCCGCACGGCGCACTCCTCCTACGAGGCGCTGGTCGAGGACCCCGACGTCGACGTCGTGTACGTCGCCAGCCCGCACTCCCTGCACCTCGAGCACGCGGCGCTGGCGTTCGCGGCCGGCAAGCACGTGCTCTGCGAGAAGCCGCTGACGCTCACCACCGCGGACGCCGAGGCGATGGTCGCGCTCGCCCGCGAGCACGACCGCTTCCTGATGGAGGCGATGTGGACCGCCTGCCACCCGGTCGTCCGCCGCCTGCGCCGCGACCTCGCCGACGGGCGCTTCGGGACGCCGCGCCAGCTGCACGCGGAGCTCGGCTTCCGCGTGGACGCCGCCCCGACCGACCGGATGCTCGACCCGGCGCTGGGCGCGGGCGCGCTCCTGGACATGGGGATCTACCCGCTCACGCTGGCGCACCTGCTGCTCGGCGAGGCCGAGGAGCTCCGGGCGACCGCGGTCCTGTCCGAGGCCGGGGCGGACCTCGACGTCGCCGTGGTGGGGCGCTACCCGGGCGGCGCGGTCGCCACGATGACCGCGTCGATGACGTCGTGGTCCTCGCGCGCCGCCGCGATCGCGACCGACCGGGGCCGGATCACCCTCGAGGACTTCCACCACCCGGCGTACGCGCTGTTCACGCCGTTCGACGACGGCGGCTCCAACGACGACGTCGGGCTGGGCGAGCCGGTGCGCATCGAGGGCGACGAGCCGGTCATCGGCTCCGGCTACGGCAACGAGGCCGTCGAGGTGCAGCGCTGCCTGGCCGAGGGCCTGCGCGAGAGTCCGCTGGTGCCGCACGCCCAGACGCTCACGCTGATGCGGCAGATGGACGACGTGCGGGCCCAGATCGGCGTGCGGTACGCCGCCGACGCGGGCTGACCGCCACCCCACCCCCTCGGGCGGGGTGGGTGTCAGGGCCAGCGCCTAGGGTTGGGCCGTGCCCTCCACCGGATCGTCCGACCTCGTCATCGTCGCCAACAGGCTGCCGGTCGACCGGGTGACCCTGCCCGACGGTACCCCCGGCTGGCGCACGTCGCCGGGCGGCCTGGTCACCGCGATCGAGCCCGTCCTGCGGGCCAACGACGGCGTCTGGATCGGCTGGCCGGGCGGCACCGAGCAGGACCTCGAGCGCTTCGAGTTCGAGGGCCTCGACCTGGTCCCGATGACGATGAGCCCCGACGAGATCGAGAACTTCTACGAGGGCTTCTCGAACGCCACCCTGTGGCCGCTCTACCACGACGTCGTGGCCAAGCCGGCCTTCCACCGCGAGTGGTGGGACTCCTACGTCTCGGTCAACCGGCGCTTCGCCGAGAAGGCCGCCGAGCTGGCCTCCGAGGGCGCCACGGTGTGGGTCCACGACTACCAGCTCCAGCTGGTCCCGCAGATGCTCCGCGACCTGCGGCCAGACCTGCGCATCGGGTTCTACCTCCACATCCCGTTCCCCCCGGCCGAGCTCTTCCAGCAGCTGCCGTGGCGCCGCCAGATCCTCGAGGGCCTCCTCGGCGCCGACCTCGTCGGCTTCCAGCTCGCCGGCGGCTCGCAGAACTTCGTCCGCCTGGTCCGCCAGCGGGTCGGCCACAAGACGCACCGCGACCTGGTCTACCTGCCCGACGGCCGCACGGTCCGCGCCGGCGCCTTCCCGATCTCGATCGACGCGGCCGGCTTCGAGGAGCTGGCCCGCTCCGAGGCGGTCACCGAGCGCGCCGCCGAGATCCGGGCCGCGCTCGGCAACCCGCGCAAGGTGTTCCTGGGCATCGACCGGCTCGACTACACCAAGGGCATCCTGTCGCGGCTGCGCGCCTTCAGCGAGCTGATCGCCGACGGCCGGCTCGACGTCGAGGACGCGGTCTTCGTCCAGGTGGCGACGCCGTCGCGCGAGCGCGTCGAGCAGTACCGCATCCTGCGCGACGACATCGACCGCCTCGTCGGCCGCATCAACGGCGACCTCGGCAAGATCGGCAAGCCCGCGATCTCCTACCTGCACTCCTCCTACCCGCGCGAGGAGATGGCGGCGCTCTACCGCGCCGCCGACATCATGGTCGTCACGCCGTTCCGCGACGGCATGAACCTCGTCGCCAAGGAGTACGTCGCCTGCCGCTTCGACAGCGACGGCGCCCTGGTGCTCTCCGAGTTCGCCGGCGCGGCCGAGGAGCTGCGCCAGGCCTGGCTGGTGAACCCCTACGACATCAACGGCATGAAGGCCGCGCTGCTCGAGGCGTTCGCCGCCGACGAGCGCGACCTGACCCGCCGGATGAAGGCGATGCGCAAGCAGGTCCTGCAGCACGACGTCGCGGCCTGGGCCGACGCCTTCCTCGAGGAGCTGGCCGCCGTCCGCCCCTCGCACGGCAAGTCCGTGCGGCCCGCCAAGCGCTCCTGACCCGGGCCGGTGCGGCCGGTGTGGGCAGGACAACGTGGCGGAGCGCTCCGCTGCACCCGACTCTCCGGTAACTTGCGTCCATGGATCTGATCCCGAAGCCCGATCAGGTCGTCTCTGCTGCCAGCAACGTCGCGCACAAGATGTTGTACGGCGGACTGGCCGATCTCCGCCCGATGCCCCGCACCCTCATCGACGAGGGCATGCTGCGCGAGCTCTACCACTACCGGCCCTCGGCCAAGGTCAAGGAGCAGGGCGACCCCGTCCTCCTGGTCACGCCGCTGGCCGCGCCGGCCCTGTGCTTCGACCTGCGCCGCGGGTGCTCGCTGGTCGAGCACTTCGTGGGCGCCGGCCGCCCGACGTACCTCGTCGAGTACGGCCAGGTCTCCTTCAAGGACCGCAACCTCGGCATGGAGCACTGGATCGACGAGGTCGTGCCCGCCGCGATCCTCGAGGCGTCCGCGCACGCCGGCGGCAGGCCGGTGCACGTGGTCGGCTGGAGCCTCGGCGGGATCTTCACGCTGCTCACGGCCGCGGACCGCCCGGACCTGCCGATCGCCTCCGTCACCGCCGTCGGGTCACCCTTCGACGTGAAGCTGGTGCCGATGGTCGCGCCGCTGCGGCCGCTGCTGAACATCGCGCCCGGCAAGGGCATCACCCGGACCTACCAGGCGCTCGGCGGCGCCCCGAAGCCGCTGGTGCGCTGGGCCTTCCAGCTGTCGTCCTTCCAGAAGCTCGTCACCAAGCCGCTGGCCGTGGCCAGCCACCTCGACGACACCGACTTCCTGGCGCAGCTCGAGGCGGTGGACCGCTTCATGGACAACATGATCGCCTACCCCGGCCGCACGTTCGGGCAGCTCTACCACCGGTTCGTGAAGGGCAACGCGCTCGTCACCGGCGCCATCGAGTTCGGCGACCGCACCATCTCGGTGGCCAACATCAAGGCTCCGGTCCTGGTCTTCGCAGGATCGACCGACGGCATCGCCCCGGTCGCCGCGGTCAAGGCCGTGGTGCCGCTGCTGAAGGGGGCGAAGGAGGTCCGCTTCGAGATCGTCCCCGGCGGCCACCTCGGCATGCTCACCGGCCGCTCCGCCCGCAACAGCACCTGGGCGGTGATGGACGAGTGGATCAGCCAGTGGTCCTCCGACGCCGAGGGCGAGACGCTGCCCGCCCCGGCGGTCCGCACCCGGCGTACGGCCAGGAAGAGCCCGGCCGCCAAGAAGGCCGCCGTGGAGAAGGTCGTCCCGGCAGCGAAGAAGGTCGCGACGAAGAAGGCGGCGACGAAGAAGGCGGCCGCGAAGAAGGCCCCCGCCACGAAGTCTCCTGCCAAGCAGGCGGCCGCCACCAAGAAGGCCGCCCCCGCGAAGAAGGCGCCGACCAAGAAGGCGGCAGCGAGGAAGGCGCCGGTCCGGAAGGCCGCGCCCGACAAGATCGGGTCCAACCCGTCGCGCCGCTACGGCTCCGGCGGGTCGCGCGCGCTGTCTCGCTGACCGGCGGGTCCGGCGCCGCTAGCCTCCCTGCATGCCCGCCACCGACCAGCTCAGCCGCGGCGTCCGGATCGGCTACGGCTCGGGGTCCGTGGCGACCGGGGCGTTCGGCACGGTCCCGGGGCTGATGCTCCTGCCTTACCTCACCGACAGCCTCGGGATCGCGGCCCTCGCGGCCGGGTTCATCGTGTTCCTGCCGAAGGCGTGGGACGTCGTCCTCAACCCGGTCGCGGGCCGGATCAGCGACCGCACGGTTGACCCGCGGGGCCCGCGCCGCCCGTGGCTGCTGCGCGCCGGGATCGCCCTGGCGCTCGGCTTCGCGCTGCTGTTCGCCGCCCCGGAGATGGGGCGCGTCGCCGAGGCCGCGTGGGTGCTCGTGATGTTCCTGGCCTGCGCGACGGCGTACGCCTTCTTCCAGGTGCCGTTCGTGTCGATGCCGGCGGAGATGACGTCGTCGTACGACGAGCGCACCCGGCTGATGACCTGGCGGGTGGCGATCCTCGCCTTCACGATCATGCTCGCGGGCGCGACCGCCCCGGTGATCCGCGACGCCGTCGGCGGCCGGGCGGGCTACCGGATCATGGGCGTCGCCATGGCGCTGGTGATCCTGGTCGGGGTCGTCAGCGCCTACCGCGGCACCCGCCACGCGCCGGTCGGCCGCACGGAGCCGGGGGCCGGCTCGCTGCGCGACCAGCTGCGGATCGTCGCCACCGCCCGGGACTTCCGGCTGCTGCTCACGACGTTCGTCATCCAGGCGCTCGCGACCGGCTGCATGCTCGCCGGCGTCGACTACCTCGCCAGCGACGTGCTCGAGCGCAAGGGCGCCGCCACGATCCTGTTCGTCTGCTTCGTCGGGCCGGCGCTGCTGCTGACGCCGGTGTGGGCGCGGGTCGGCGAGCGGGTCGGCAAGAAGCGCGGCTACGTCCTGTCCTCGCTCGTCCTCGCCGCGGGCGCCCTGCTCGCGGTCACGGCCCGGACCGCCCCGCCCGCGGTCGTGTTCGCGGCCGTGGTGCTCGTCGGGGTCGGGTACGCCGGGTGCCAGGTCTTCCCGCTGGCGATGCTGCCCGACGCGGCCGCGGTCGACGCGCGCCGCACCGGCTCCAACCGGGCCGGCGTCTACACCGGCGTCTGGACCGCGGGCGAGACGCTGGGGCTCGCGCTCGGCCCCGGCGTCTTCGCGCTCGCCCTGGCGCTGGGCGGCTACCGCTCATCCACCGACGGCGACGTCGCCCAGCCCGGCTCGGCCGTCGCCGCGATCGTCGTCGGCTTCTCGCTGCTGCCGACCGCCCTCACGCTGCTGAGCCTGCTCTGGCTGCGGCGCTACGCGCTCGACGCGGGCGCGGTGGACGGCTCCCCGTCCGGCTCTTCGCCCGGCTCCTCCGCACCCACGACCGAAGGGGTCTCATGACCGACCTGACCGCCCGTCTCCGCGAGCTCCAGGCGGGCGACCTGCCGGTCCACGGCGGCCGCACCCTCGCCTACGTCTACGACTCCGGGCTGGCCGAGGTCGACGCGGTGGGGCGTGCGGCGGTGGCGCAGTTCGCCGGGTCGAACGGCCTCGACCCCACGGCGTTCCCCAGCCTGCTGACGATGGAGAACGACCTCGTCGGCTTCGCGTGCGACCTGCTCGACGCCCCGCCCGGCGCGGTCGGCACGGCCACCTCGGGGGGCACCGAGTCGGTGCTGCTCGCGGTGCAGTCCGCGCGCGACGCCCGGCCCGAGGTCACCCGTCCGCGGATGGTCGCGCCGGACACCGCGCACGCCGCCTTCCACAAGGCCGCCCACTACTTCGGCGTCGAGCTGGTGCTGGTCCCCGTCGGTGCCGACTTCCGCGCCGACGTCGCCGCCATGACGGCGGCGGTCGACGAGGCACCGGAGCGGACCGTGCTCGTGGTGACCAGCGCGCCGTCGTACGCCCACGGCGTGGTGGACCCCGTCACCGAGCTCGCCGCGATGGCCGCGGCCCGGGGCATCCGGTGCCACGTCGACGCGTGCATCGGCGGGTGGGTGCTGCCCTACGCCGCCCGGCTCGGGCGCGCGGTGCCGCCGTGGACCTTCGCCGTCGAGGGCGTCACCTCGATCTCGGTCGACCTGCACAAGTACGCCTACGCCCCCAAGGGCGCCTCGCTGCTGCTGCACCGGACGGCCGCGCAGCGGCGGCCGCAGTTCTTCGCGGCGGCCGGGTGGCCGGGCTACACGATGCTGAACTCCACGATGCAGTCCACGAAGTCCGGCGGGCCGCTGGCCGGCGCCTGGGCCGTGGTGCAGACGCTGGGCGACGCGGGCTACGAGCGGCTGACCCGCGACGTGTTCGAGGCGGTGGACCGCATCGTCGCGGGCCTCGCGTCGGAGGCGGGGCTCGCGCCGCTGCGCCTGGTCGTCTCCCCCGACTCGACCCTGGTCGCGATGGCGACCGACGCGACCTGCGACGCGTTCACCGTGTGCGACGAGATGGCCGCGCGCGGGTGGTACGTCCAGCCCCAGATGTCGTACGCCGGCCAGCCCCCGACCGTCCACCTCTCGGTGAGCGCGGCGACCCTGCCGCTGGTCGACGAGTTCCTCGCGGCGCTCGCGGACGCGGTGGCCGCTGCCGTGGCGGCCGGTCCGGTCACCGTGGACCCCGACGTGGCGGCGTACATCGCGGCGCTGGACCCCGCGACGCTCTCCGACGCCGACTTCGACGGGCTGCTCGCGGCGTCGGGGCTGGTGGGTGAGGCTGGTGGCGCCGGCTCCGGTGGCCTGGCGCTGCCCGAGCGGATGGCCGAGGTCAACGCGATGCTCGACGTCGCGTCGCCCGCGATGCGCGAGGCGCTGCTGGTCGCGTTCCTCGGCCGCCTCAGCACCCCCACCCGTCGCTGACGTCCCGCTGGGACGTCATACGGAGGGAGCAAGCGGCTGCACCGCCCGTATGACGTCCTGGGGAGGCGAGCCCGCTCAGGACGAGGCGAGGAACTCGTCGACGGAGGCGAGGTCGTAGGAGCCGTGGTCGGTGCCGAGGCCCTGGGCGACCTGGGCGGCGGTGGCGCAGCCGAGCTGGGCGGCCTCGCGGGGCGAGCGGCCGAGCGACAGGCCGCGGAGGAAGCCGGCCGAGAAGGCGTCGCCGCAGCCGGTGGTGTCGACGACGTCGACGGGGTACGCCGGCACCTCGATCGTCTCGTCGGCGGTGACCACCAGCGCACCCTCGGCGCCCTGGGTGACGGCGACGCAGCCGACGCCGAGCGCGACCAGCGCGCGGGCGCCCTCCTCGAGCGAGGCGGCGCCGGTGAAGCCGAGCACCTGCTCGTCGTTCGGCAGGAGGTAGTCGGTGTGGGGGAAGGCGTCCTGGATCCAGGCCAGCAGGTCGGGGTCCCCGGGCGCCAGCACGTCGACCGACGTGGTCGCCCCGATCGAGCGCGCGTGGGCGAGCAGCTCGCCCGCGGCCGGGCCGCCGAGGAACTCCGGCCCGCCCAGGTGCAGGTGGGTGATGCCGTCGAGCGCGGTCAGCGGGAGGTCCTCGGGGGTGAAGGCGCCGTTCGCCCCGATGCAGTGCCAGGCGGGGCGGTCGCCGTTCGGGCGCACCG
Organism: Nocardioides luti; assembly: GCF_014212315.1. NCBI lineage: Bacteria > Bacillati > Actinomycetota > Actinomycetes > Propionibacteriales > Nocardioidaceae > Nocardioides > Nocardioides luti. The sequence continues at coordinate 3,154,973 of NZ_JACKXE010000001.1, read as the reverse complement.
GGATCACCGAGGCGGACGTCTGGTGCTCGGCCTTGCGGACCAGGCCGGCCGTCGCGACGCCCTCGGCCTCGAGCATCGCCAGCAGGCTAGTGGCGATCGGGTCGGTGCCGACCGCCCCGAAGCTCAGCACCTCGGCACCGAGCCGGCTCAGCACGATCGCCGTCCCACCCGCCGTGCCGGCCGGCGAGAACCGGATCGTCTCCACGAGCTGGCCGTCGGAGCCGTCGGGGATCGACTCGATGCCGATCACGTGGGTGTCGAGGACGTGCACGCCGACGGTGGCGATCTTCATGGTGCTCATGTGGGGTTCTCCTGGGTGGTCCCGTAGCGGAGGCGGATCGCCGCCTCGATGACGTCGGTCTGCTGGGCCTCGGTGAGCACGCGCGGCGTGCCGAGGGCGCTGGCCCGGTGCTGCAGCTGGCAGAGCCACTCGAGCAGCAGCGCGTGCTCGACGGCCGCGTCGAGGTCGGCGCCGACCGCGACGGACCCGTGGTTGGCCATCAGGGCCGCCTGCCGCCCGGCGAGCGCGTCGCGGACGTGGGCGGCGAGGTCGTCGCTGCCGAAGGTGGCGTACGGCGCCACGGCGATCGCCCCGCCGAGCAGGAGCTGCTGGTAGTGCAGCACCGGCAGCTCGTCGAGCACGCAGGCGACGGCGGTCGAGAACGGCGCGTGGGTGTGCACCACCGCCCCCGTGGCGGTGGTGCGGTACACCCCCTGGTGCAGCGCCAGCTCGGACGTGGGCGCGAGCGTGCCCGCGAGGAGGGAGCCGTCGTCCGCGACGACGCTGACGTGCTCGGCGGTGCAGTCGGCCAGGACGACCCCGGTGGCGGTGACCGCCACCCAGCCGTCGCCGCGCACCGAGACGTTGCCGGCGGTGCCGACCAGCAGCCCCGCATCGGCCAGCCGGCGGGACGCCGCAGCGACCGCGTCGCGCGCGCCGTCGTACGCCGTCGTCACGGTCGGACGCCGGTGAGCCCGGCGGGGGTGGCGTAGCGCTCGAGGTAGGACGTCACCATCGTGATGCCCTCCTCGATCAGGACGGGGTCGCCCTCGGCGTCGTGCTCGAAGGCCAGCTGGAAGACCCGGTCGCCGACCTCGACGGCCAGCACGGCCATCGCGGGGGTGAGGTCCGGGCCGGCCAGCCCGGCGTCGAGGGCGTAGGCGTGCAGGTCCGCGGCGACCCGGGCGTTGTGCTCGCGGCCGAACTGGTTGACGGACGGGTTGCTGCGACCGCGGAGATAGATCTCGACGAAGGCCCGGCGGCGGTGGTAGACCGACACGAACGCCAGCATCGTGGTGCGCACCAGCGTGGCGACGGTGAGCTCCTCGATGCCGGCCAGGTCCTCCACGACCTGGGCGTCCATCTCCTCCATGTCGCGCTGCGCGAGGGCGAGGAGGAGGTCCTCCTTGTCGGCGAAGTACTGGTAGAGCGAGGCGACCGGCGCACCGGCGGCCTCGGCGATGTCGCGGGTGGTCAGCGACTCCACGCCGTGGTCGACGACCAGCCGGGCCGCCGCGTCGAGGAGACCCTCGACGCGGCGGCGGCTGCGCTCCTGCCGCGGGACCCGTCGCTTCGGGGGGGAATTCGGGGTCCGTACCGCAGGCATGGGATCGAGTGTAGAGTAAGAACCGGAATCTGACACATGTTCATCTTCTCTCGGGAACGCCCCCTCTGGACCACCGGTCCGGATCAACACCGTGGAGCCGACATGACCCAGCAGTCCCCGCTCAGCACCCCCACCACCGCGCCGGGCGCGGGCACGACCTCCGTCGCCCGCCGTACCCTCCTCGGCGGCGTATCCCTGGGCGGCCTCGCCCTCGGCACCGGCGCCTTCGCGGCGCCCGCCGACGCGGCCGGCTCGCTGCAGGGCCGACTCCCCCGCAAGGTCGACGTGGTCGTCGTCGGCGGCGGCATCTCCGGCCTGGTCGCGGCCCGCAAGGTCGCCCGCAAGGGCCACGACGTCCTCCTGGTCGAGGCGCGCGACCGGGTCGGCGGCCGGGTGCTCAACCACCACCTGCGCGGTCCGGGGACCCACGGCGAGACGATCGAGTCCGGCGGCGCCTTCATCGGCGCGACCCAGACCCACATCGCGAGGCTCGCGAAGGAGATGAAGGTCCCGACCTTCAAGGAGTACAACACCGGCAGCTCGGTCTACGTCTCCTCGACGACCGGCCGCCTGGAGTACACCGGCACCGTCCCGCCGGACCCGACGATCCTCCCCGACGCCGGCAACCTGCTCATGCAGATCGACCAGTACGCCGCCGAGATCCCGGTCGACGCCCCGTGGACGCACCCGCGCGCGGCCGAGTGGGACGCGATGACCTTCGGCGAGTGGATCCGGGCGAACGCCGCCAACAAGGACGGCACGGAGAACATCATCGAGTGCTGGACCCAGCCGGGCTTCGGCGCCGACCCGAACGAGCTCTCCTTCCTCTACGTGCTCTGGTACGTCGCCTGCTCGGGCGACGAGCAGAACGTCGGCACCTTCGAGCGCAACTCCGACACCGCCGACGGCGCCCAGGAGCGCCGCTTCGTCGGCGGCTCCCAGCTCATCCCGCTGCGGCTCGCCGCGAAGCTCGGCGACATCGTCGCGCTCTCCGCGCCGGTCCACCGGATCGAGCAGAAGGACGGCCACGCGATCGTGCACACCGCCCGCGGCGCCGTGCGCGCCAAGCGGGTCATCGTGGCCGCTCCCCCGCCGCTGGTGCTCGACATCGACTGGTTCCCCCGGCTCCCGCGCCGGCGCAAGGAGCTGCTGCGCCACCTCGACATGGGCCAGCTGATGAAGTGCGACGCGATCTACGAGAAGCCCTTCTGGCGCGACGCCGGCCTCAACGGCTTCGGTCTCAACGACGCGGGCGCCTGCCGCGCGGTCTTCGACAACACCCCGAAGTCCGGCGGCCCGGGCGTGCTCCTGGCGTTCGTCGGCGGCGCGACCTGGCGGGAGTACGGCGTGCTCAGCAAGGCCAAGCGCAAGAAGGCCGTGCTCGAGGGCTTCGCCGCGCTGTTCGGCGACGAGGCGCTCGAGCCGATCGGGTACGTCGAGCACGACTGGACCAAGGAGAAGTGGACGACCGGCGGCCCGGTCGCGAACTACGCGCCCGGCACCATGGTCGAGTTCGGCTCCGCCATCCGGCGCCCCTTCGGCCGCGTGCACTGGGCCGGGACCGAGACGTCGACCTACTGGACCGGCTACATGGACGGCGCGGTGCGCTCGGGCGAGCGCGCCGCCGTCGAGGTCCTGGACAAGCTGTGAGGCGGATCCTCGCCCTCGCCGCAGCCGCCTGCCTCGGCCTGACCCTCGGTGCGCCCGCCGGCGCCGACGCGGCACCCGCCCGCGAGAAGTGGGACACCCGCGTGTTCTCCGCCGTGCCGGCGCCGGGCTACCCGGCGTACGTCTTCGTGCACCGCAACGGCCGGGCGTACGCCGGCACCTACACCAACCCGCAGGGCGACACCCAGCACTCGCGGGTCTTCGAGTGGTCCTCGCGCGGCACGCTGCTGCGCTCGTGGACGGTGCCGCACCAGAGGCTGTCCGAGGACCACGGCGTCCAGGTCGCCAACCAGGACCGTCGCGGCCGCCTCGTCCTGCTCGAGAAGTCGACCGCGTCGGTGCGCACGCTCGACACCCGCACCGGGAGGTTCCACCGCTGGGCGACGCTGCCCGACCTGCCGACCTGCTCGCCCGGGACCACGGCGCCGGACTGCTCGCCCAACGCGACGGACTACCCCGCGATCCCGAACTACGCGACCTGGGGCCCGGGTGGGGCGCTCTACGTCAGCGACTACGGCCAGGCCGTCATCTGGAAGATCCCCCGGAAGACCCAGAAGCCGAGGATCTGGTTCGCCTCGCCCGAGCTCGACGGGTCGGAGTTCGGCACCGCCGGGCTGGTCTACCGCCCCGGGCGCCGCGACTTCCTGATCACTCAGCAGTCGACCGCGACCGACGGCTCGGTGCCCGTGAACGGCAAGCTCTACCACCTGCCGCTGCTGCGCTCGGGCCGCCCCGGCTCGCTGTCGACCCTGTGGACCTCGAACCCCGGCGACCTGCCGGACGGCTTCGGGATCGCCCGCTCGGGCCACCTCTACGTCTCGAACGCCGGCCTCTCCAACCAGCTCGTCGAGCTGACGGCGGCCGGGACGGAGGTCGGGCGCTTCCCCGACGCCTCCGCCAACGGCGACAACGGCTCGTCGATCCCCTTCGACACCCCCTCCTCCGCGACGTTCCTCGGCCGCCGGGTCCTGGTCGCCAACCAGTCGTTCTTCGGCGACACCGCCCACCACGCCGTCCTCGACGTCTGGGTCGGCGAGCGGGGGCGGAAGCCGTACCTGCCGCGGCGGGCGTTCTGGCGGTGACAGGGGCTGTCGATTTCCCCGGATATCCGGGGAATTTGGCGCTTTCCGGGTGTTGCAACACCCGGAAAGTGACAGCTTTCCCCGGAAAGTCCGCCGGTGAGCGCGACGGACGGCCCGGCTAGCGTGACGTCATGAGCACCCTCGCCACCCTCGTCGACCGCCGGCTGATGGCCCCCGACTGGGCCGAGGCGCTGGCGCCGGTCGAGGACCGGATCGCGACGATGGGGCAGTTCCTGCGCGACGAGCTGGCCGCCGGGCGGCCCTACCAGCCGAGCGGCGAGTCGGTCTTCCGGGCGTTCCAGCGGCCGCTGGCGGACGTCCGCGTGCTCATCGTGGGGCAGGATCCCTACCCCAACCCGCAGCACCCGATCGGGCTGAGCTTCGCCGTACGCCGGGACGTGTGGCCGCTGCCGCCCAGCCTGGTCAACATCTACTCCGAGCTGCGCGACGACCTCGGTGTCGTGCCGCCGCGGCACGGCGACCTGACCGCCTGGGCGGACCGCGGGGTGATGCTCCTGAACCGGACCCTGACTGTCCGGCCCGGCGACTCGAACAGCCACCGCGGGCGCGGCTGGGAGCCGGTCACCGAGCGGGCCATCGCGGCGCTGGCCGCCCGGGGTGGGCCGTGCGCGGCCATCCTGTGGGGCGCGGACGCCCGCAAGCTGAAGCCGATGCTGGATCCCGTCCCGGCCGTCGAGTCCCCGCACCCGTCGCCGCTCTCGGCGCACCGCGGCTTCTTCGGCTCGCGGCCGTTCAGCGCGGTCAACGCCCTGCTGGTCCGGCAGGGCGGTGCGGAAGTGGACTGGTCGCTCCCGATGGAATAAAGTTGAATATCAAACCATTGGAGTCGTTGTGAACGCACGCATGCCTGCCCTGTACATCGGCCACGGAGCCCCGCCGCTCCTCGACGACCCCACCTGGTCCGGCCAGCTCGCCGCCTGGGCCGGCGACCTCCCCCGCCCGACGGCCATCCTCATCGTCAGCGCGCACTGGGAGTCGGCACCCGTCAGCCTCAGCGCCAGCGGCGCGCCCCTGGTCTACGACTTCGGCGGCTTCGACCAGAAGTACTACCGGATGACCTACGAGACGCCCGACGCGACCGCGCTGGCCACGCGCATCGCCGCGATGATGCCGAGCACCGAGCCGGTCCACCAGCACGCCAGCCGCGGGCTCGACCACGGCGCCTGGGTGCCGCTGCGGATCATGTACCCCGACGCCGACATCCCGGTCCTGCAGATGTCGCTCCCGACCTCCGACCCCGTCCGGCTGATGAAGCTGGGCGAGCGGCTCCGCCCGCTGCGCGACGAGGGCGTGCTCATCATCGGCTCCGGCTTCCTCACCCACGGGCTGCCGTTCCTCACCGACTACCGCCTCGACGCACCGGCCCCCGGCTGGTCGAAGGACTTCGACGCCTGGGCCGGCGAGGCGATGGCGCGCGGCGACGTCGACGAGCTCGCGGCGTACGCCACCAAGGCCCCGGGCATGCCCTACGCCCACCCCACCGTCGAGCACTACACGCCGCTCTTCGTCACGCTGGGCGCCGCCACCACGCCCGACGAGCCCGGCCTCCAGGTCATCGACGGCTTCTGGCTCGGACTCTCGAAGCGGTCGCTGCAGGTCGCCTGAGCCGCCCACCCCGACCAGCCGACCAACCGACGGGCGGCTACGACGCGGTGAGCTCGTCCAGCTCGACCAGGTCGGCCTCGGTGGGGTCCCAGCGCAGGGCGGCGGCATTCGCACGCACCTGGTCGCCGGACGTCGCCCCCGAGATCACCGACGACACGGCGGGCTGGGCGGCCAGCCCCGCGATCGCGACGTCCAGCACGGACAGGTCGCGCGCCGCGGCGTACGCCTCGACCGCCTCGATCCGGTCCCAGTCGGCCTGCTCCAGCCACTGCGCACGGCTCGGGTCCAAGGCGGCCCGCGAGCCGTCGGGAGCGCCCTGACCGCGGCGGTACTTGCCGGTGAGCAGGCCGTACTCGAGCGGGAAGAACGGCAGGATGCCGAGGCCGTACTGCTCGCACGCGGGGACCACCTCGTCCTCGATCGCACGGTCGAGCAGCGAGTAGCGGTTCTGCACGGACACGAAACGCTCGAGCCCGGACGTCCGCGACGTCCAGTCGGCGTCGGCGACCTGCCAGCCGTCGAAGTTCGAGCAGCCGAGGTAGCGGATCTTGCCCTCGCGGACCAGGTCGGTCAGCACCGAGAGGGTCTCCTCGATCGGCGTCACCTCGTCCGGCACGTGCAGCTGGTAGAGGTCGATGTGGTCGGTGCCGAGCCGGGTCAGCGAGGCCTCGACGGCCCGGCGCACGTAGCGTCGCGAGCCGCGCACGCCGTGGTCCGCGCCGTTGGCACCGCGCATGTCCATGCCGAACTTCGTCGCGACGACGAACTCGTCGCGCTGACCCTGCAGCGCCTCGCCGAGCAGCGACTCGCTGCCGCCGGCGGGGTCGCCGTACACGTCCGCGGTGTCGAGCAGCGTGACGCCGACGTCGCGCGCGGCGCTGAGGATGTCGCGTACGCCGTCGAGGTCGACGCGCCGGCTGAACGCGTTGCAGCCGATGCCGACCGCGCTCACCATCAGGCCCGAGTCACCCAGGGGGCGATAGTCCATGTCGCTCATGCGTCGACCCTACGGTGGCCCGCCGACGCCACCCCGGCGCACGCCGCCCCGGCGCCCGTCGACCCGACGCACGCGGTCAGCGGATGCGGGTCTTGCGCATCATCCGCAGGCCGCCCAGCATCCCCTTGACGTAGGCGTCGTAGTCCTGGCCGGGCCGCGCGCCCATCACCTGCTTCTTGAGGACGGCGAGGTTCTGCACGTCGGTGTACTTCAGCAGGCCCTGGTCGCCGTGGCGGGCGCCGACGCCGGACTGCTTGACGCCACCGGACGGGGTGCCCTTCGACGCGAACGCGGTCGCCAGGATGTCGTTGACGTTCACGTTGCCGGACTCGATGCGCCGGCCCACCTGGCAGGCGTTCGCGAGGTCACCGCCCCAGACCGAGGCGTTCAGGCCGTAGTCGGTGTCGTTCGCGAGCGCGACGGCCTCGTCGACGGTGTCGTAGGCGTACAGCGCCACCACCGGCCCGAAGGTCTCGACGGAGCCGGCGAGCATGTCCGGCGTGACGCCCTCGAGGATCGTCGGCTCGAAGAACGCCGGCCCGAGGTCGGGGCGCGGCTTGCCGCCCGTCACCACGTTTGCCCCCTTGGCGACGGCGTCCTCGACATGGGACTGCACCCGGTCGCGCTGCTCGACGGAGACGAGCGAGCCGACGTCGGGACCGAAGTCGTACGACGCCCCGAGGGTCAGCGCCTCGGTGGCGGCGACGAACTTCGCCCTGAACTCCTCGTAGCGCGAGCGCGGGAGGTACATCCGCTCGATGTGCATGCAGATCTGGCCGGTGTTGCCGAAGGCCCCGAACAGCGCGCCCTGGACGACCTCCTCGAGGTCCGCGTCCTCGAGCACGATCATCGGGTTCTTGCCGCCGAGCTCGAGGCAGCAGCCGATCAGGTTGCGCCCGGCACGCTCGCCGATCACCCGCCCGGTGGCCGTGGAGCCGGTGAACATCACGTAGTTGGCGTTGTCGATCAGCGTCGGGCCGATGTCCGGACCCTCGCCGCAGACCACCTGGAAGAGCCCCTTCGGCAGCCCGGCCTCCTCGAGCATCTGGATGCCGTAGAGCGGCGAGAGCGCCGTCTTGTTGTCCGGCTTGAGCACGATCGCGTTGCCGGCCATGAGCGCGGAGATGGAGTCCGAGATGCCGGTCGCGAAGGGGAAGTTCCAGGGCGCGATGATCCCCACGACGCCCTTGGGCTGGCGGATCTCGGTCGAGGTCGAGACGAACGGCACCGGCCCGCCGCGCTTCACCGGGGCGAGCAGCTTGGCCGCGCGCTTGAGGTAGTGGCTCATCACCATCGGCGGGTCGCAGGTCTCCTCGATCGCCATCCGGCGGTTCTTGCCGCTCTCGACCTGGATCAGGTCGGTGGTCGTCTGGGCGTTGTCGAGGAAGAGCGAGTGCGCACGCTTGAAGACGGCGAGCCGCTCCGACAGCGGCCGGGCCGCCCACTCCCGCTGCGCCGCGCGCGCGGTGGCGAAGGCCTGCTCGATGTCCGCCAGCGTGGACTGAGGCAGCTCGACGAGGACCTCACCGGAGTAGACCTCGGTGAGCTTCCAGGTCCCGCCGCTGGTGGACGGCACCCGGGCGACGAGCTGCTGGAGGAAGGCGTCGGTGATCGACGCGGGGCGCTGCAGGGTCGTGGGCTGTGCCATGGAGTCAGGCCCTTCCGAGGACGAGGTCGGCGCCGCGCTCGCCGATCATGATCGCGGGCGCGTTGGTGTTGCCGCCGGTGATCGACGGCATGATCGAGGCGTCGCAGACCCGGAGCCCGTCGATGCCGCGGACCTTGAGGTCCGGCCCGACGACGGCGAGCTCGTCGACACCCATCCGGCAGGTCCCGACGCCGTGGTAGACCGACGTCGCGCGGTTGAGGATCGCGTCGCGCAGCTCGGAGCCCTTGAGCTTGCTCCCGGGGTGGATCTCCTCCTTGACGTGGCCGCCCATGGCGGCGCCGCCCATGATCTCGCGGACCATCTCGGAGCCCTCGGCGAGCACCTCGAGGTCGGCCGGGTCGGCGAGGTACTGAAAGTCGATCAGCGGGGTCGCCAGCGGGTCGCGCGACGCCAGCCGCAGCGTGCCGCGGCTCTTGGGGTAGATCAGCGTCGACAGCAGCGTGATCGACGTACGCGGGTCCACGTCGTGACGGATCGGGGCGTCCTGGTTCGGGGAGACGTACGACCACGGCAGCAGGTGCAGCTGCAGGTCGGGCACGTCCGTGGCCTGCGAGGTGCGCAGGAACGCGACGGACTCGAAGACCGAGTTGGCCAGGAACGTGCCGCCGCGGGTGATCTCCTTGAGCAGCCCCTTGGCGAAGAACGAGGCGTTGCCCTTCATCGTCGACGAGGTCGCGTGGAAGGTCAGCGCGTGGAACATGTGGTCGTGCAGGTTGTCGCCGACCGGCAGGTCCGCGACCGGCGTGATGCCGTGGTCGCGCAGGTGCTGGGCGTGACCGATCCCGGAGAGCATCAGCAGCTGGGGCGAGCCGACGAAGCCGGCCGAGAGGATGACCTCCTTGCCCGCGCGGATGGTGCGGGTGCCGCCCTTCTTGTCCGTGACGACGACCCCGGTGGCGCGGCCGTTCTCGATCACGATCCGGGTGACCATCACCTCCGACTGCAGCTGCAGCGTCGGGACGTCGAGGTGGTGGAGGTAGCCGCGCGACGCGCTGTAGCGCAGCCCGTCGGCGGCGTTCTGCTGCATGCGGCTGACGCCCTCCTGCGAGGCGCCGTTGTAGTCGTCGAGGACCTTGACGCCGAGCGTGTCCGCGGTGGCCTGGATGAAGTGGAGGGTGCCCTCCTGCGGGGTCTTGTTGCGGGTGATCCGGATCGGGCCGCCGGCGCCGCGGTACTCGTTGGCGCCGTCCTCGAAGTCCTCCATGCGCTGGTACGCCCCGTTGACGCTGTCCGCGTCCCAGCCGGTGTTGCCCTCGGCCGCCCAGGAGTCGTAGTTCGCCCGGTTGCCGCGGACGTAGACCATGCCGTTGATCGAGCTCGAGCCGCCGACCACCTTGCCCCGCGGGACCGGCATCTTCCGGTCCAGCAGGTGCTTCTGCGGCGTGGAGTAGAAGCCCCAGTCGACCTTGGCCTTGATCTGCGGCACCGCGTGCATCGGGCCGATCATCCCGGGCTTCTTCACCAGGAACTGGTCGTCGCTCTTGCCGGCCTCGAGGACGATCACGCTCGCCCCGGACTGGGCCAGACGACCGGCGATCGCGGCCCCGGAGCTGCCCGAGCCGACGACGACGTAGTCGGCCTCGTTCCTGTACGGACCCGTCTTGGCCATCTGTCCACCCTCGCTGTGCTCGGTCCGGTGCTGTCTCAGCCGGTGTGGCGCCCACCACACGCCGGATAACTGTAACGCGTTCTAGTTTGTGCGTACAGGGACGACCGGCGCCCGACCGGACCGCCGGGAGGGCGATGATGGGACCCGTGAAGATCCTGTCCGTGCAGTCCTCGGTCGCCTACGGCCACGTCGGCAACTCCGCCGCCGTCTTCCCGCTGCAGCGCCTCGGCCACGAGGTCTGGCCGGTGCTGACCGTGCACTTCTCCAACCACACGGGGTACGGCGCGTGGCGCGGCCCGCTGCTGCCGGCCGCCGACGTCGCCGAGGTGATCGCCGGCATCGGCGACCGCGGCGTCCTGGGCGAGGCGGACGCCGTGCTGTCCGGCTACCAGGGCGACCCGGCGGTGGGCGCGGTGATCCTCGACGCCGTCGCGCGGGTGAAGTCGCTGAACCCGGACGCGGTCTACTGCTGCGACCCCGTCATGGGCGACGTGGGCCGCGGCATGTTCGTGCGACCGGGCATCCCGGAGTTCATGCGCGACACCGTGCTGCCGGCCGCCGACGTCCTCACACCCAACCACTTCGAGCTCGACTTCCTCGCCGGCACGACGACGACCACCCTCGACGAGGTCCTGGCCGCGGTCGACGCGGTCCGGGCCCGCGGGCCCCGCGACGTCCTCGTGACGAGCGTCCTCCACGACCAGGTGCCGGACGGGTCGCTGGACGTCGTCGCCGTCTCGGACGACGGCGCGTGGGCCGTCACCACCCCCCAGCTGCCGATCGCGCCGAACGGGTGCGGCGACGTGACCGCGGCGCTCTACCTCGCGCACCTGCTCACGACCGGGTCGCCGGCCGAGGCGCTCGCGGCGACGACGTCGTCGGTCTTCGCGGTGCTGGAGGCGACGATCGCCGCCGGCACCCGGGAGATCCAGCTGGTCGCGGCCCAGGACGCGATCGCGACCCCGCCGCTCACCTTCGACGTACGCCGGCTGCGTTGACCGCCTCCGTATCGTGAGGGCGTGACGCCCCGCCTGCGCTGGTCGCTGGTCACGCCCGTCCTGGTCGTGGCCGGCCTCTTCGGGATGCACGGGCTCGGCGACCACGACGCCGCCCACGACGCGATGGCGCCGATGGCCGCCATGACCTCCGTGGCCTCCGGGGCCGTCGACGCGGCGGCCCCCACCGCGCACCAGGCGGCCGCCTCCGCGTCGCACGACGGCATGGCCGGCATGGCGATGCCGCTGTGCGTGGCGATCCTGCTCGGCGGCCTGCTGGCGGCGTACGTCGTCGCGGTGGCCGGCCGACGTACTCCCTGGGCGCTCCCCCGGCTCGCCCCCGCGCGCGCACCGTCGCCGCGCAGCCGCGCCCCCGACCCACCGACGCCCGCGCTCCTGTCCGTGTACCGCTGCTGAGCGGCCGGTCGCCCCGAGCGACCGCCCTCAGCCATGCCCCCACACACCAGACAGGACCACCCCATGAAGCACGCACCGCGCCTCGCCGCGCTCCTGACCGTCGCCGCGCTCGCCCTGACCGCCTGCGGCGGCGACGACTCCGCCGACTCCAGCGCCGGCAGCACCATCCCCGCGTCGCAGCCCTTCAACGACGCCGACGTCGCCTTCGCGACCGACATGATCCCGCACCACGCCCAGGCGCTCTCGATGGTCGACCTGACCTACAAGCGCGACCTCGACCCGGCGTTCGAGAAGCTCGCCGGCCGGATCCTCGACGCCCAGGGCCCCGAGATCGAGCAGATGGCCGGCTGGCTGAAGGACTGGGACCAGCCCGTCCCGGAGACCGGCCGCGACCACAGCCACGCCGACAGCGGCGAGGAGATGGACATGGGCGGCTCGATGCCCGGGATGATGACCGCCGACGAGATGCAGCAGCTCGAGGACGCGCCCGACGCGGACTTCGAGACGCTGTGGCTGCAGATGATGATCCAGCACCACGAGGGCGCGATCACCATGGCCGAGACCGAGGTCGCGGACGGCGAGTACGCCGACTCCGTCGCCCTCGCACGATCCATCGCGCAGGGCCAGGCCGCCGAGGTCGAGGGGATGAAGGCGATGCTCGCGGAGCAGTGAGCCGGACCGTCTGGGAAGATGTCGCCTCGTGACGACGAGGCATCGATGAGCGACCCCGAGGTCCTGGCGGACCGCTACGAGCTCGGCGACGTCCTCGGGCGCGGTGGCATGGCCGACGTGCACCGCGCCCGGGACCTGCTGCTGGGCCGCAGCGTCGCGGTCAAGGTGCTGCGCGACCCGACCGGCGACGAGTCCGACCGACGTCGGTTCACCGCCGAGGCACGCACCCTGGCCGGGCTCAACAACCCCGGCCTGGTCATGGTGCTGGACGCCGGCATCACGCACGAGCGGCCGTTCCTGGTGATGGAGCTCGTCGAGGGGCCGACCCTCGGCGCCCTCTGCGACCGGCAGCCGCTCGACGCCGCCCGGACCCGGGACCTGGGCGCCCAGGTCGCCGACGCGCTCGCCTACATCCACGAGCGCGGGGTGGTCCACCGCGACGTCAAGCCCGGCAACGTCCTCGTCGGGGAAGGGGACCGGGTCAAGCTCGCCGACTTCGGCATCGCGCGACTCATCGGGGACACCGTCCGGCACACCCAGACGGGCCATGCGATCGGCACGGCGGCGTACCTCTCCCCCGAGCAGGTGCTCGGCGAGGACCTCACGCCGGCGGCCGACGTCTACTCCCTCGGGCTGGTGCTGCTGGAGACGCTGACGGCGGTCCGGGCCTACCCCGGCACGCCGACGGAGGCCGCCCTCGCACGGCTGCACCGTCCGCCGGACGTGCCCGCGGACCTGCCCGGCGACCTGCGCGACCTGCTCACCTCGATGACCGCGCGCGAGGCTGCCGACCGCCCCTCGGCCGCCGAGGTCGCCACCCGGCTGCGCGACGCGCCCGAGCCCGGCGCCGCCCCCGTCGCGGCGGTGCCCGACGAGGCCACCCGGACGATGCTGCTCTCGCAGCCCACACCCGTGCCGACCGCGTCCGCGGCTGGCGGCGCCTCGGCCATCGACCGTGCCGGCGACGCCCTCGCCCGCCAGCCCGCAGCCCTCGCGGCCGCGGCGCGCCGGATGCCGCCGCACCTGCGCCCCGTCGCCGCCGTCGGCGCCGCGATCCTGCTGCTCATCGTCGTGGCCGGCATCGCGTCCTCGACCGGCTCGGACGGCGGCACGGACCCGGGCTCGGACACCACCCCGACCCCGGCCCGGACGTCGCCGTCGGGCACGCCCTCGACCGACGCCTCCCCCAGCGGGACCACCTCGGAGCCGGCCCCGACGACGTCGTCGACCCCCGCGGTCACGCCGCCCGCGCCCGGCAAGGAGCCGAAGCCGCCCAAGGACAAGGGGCCCGGCAAGGGACCCGGCAAGGGGCCGAAGAAGAAGTGACGCGTCGGCGGTGACCTCAGTACGACTCGCCCCGTGCGTAGCGCTCGCGCCGAGCATGACGCCCTCGCCCACGATTGCGGCTCTTGTAGGTGGGCAGCTGGGAGTCACAGTTCGGGCAGACCAGCCGTAGGTTCTCGCGACGGTTGTTCTCCGCGTCGCCGTCGACATGGTCGAGAACGAAAGCAAGCGGCTCGCCGTTCCATTCGGACCGCACCCCGCACCGCGCACATGAGCCAGCCTGCGCTTCGAGCAGGAAGCGACGAACGTAATGGTGACGCCCCGTGCCGGGGTGAGCGATCCCCGTCGCCAGCCAGGCCGAAACGAGCAACTGACGCTCCTTCTCGCGCTGGCACGCGTTGCTGCAGAAGACGCGCGAGGCGCGCCCGGCGAGGACCGCGCCACATCCCTGACACGTGAACATGCGGGAACCGTACGAGTCAGCGCCGACAGAGCCGCGTGAGAGAATCGAACTCTCGACATTCGCATTACAAGGGCGACGCTCTGCCATCTGAGCTAACGCGGCACGCACCCGAGGGGTGCCCGTCAATCGTAGACATCTGGTCGCGGTGTCGCCGCCCTGCCCTAGCCACGAACGGCCGACGTGCGACGACAGCGGCCTCATCCCCGGACATGAAGTCGAGAAGCAGTCAGCTCATGCCGCCGTCGAAGGCGAGCACCGCACCGGTGATCATCCGGGCCTCCGGGGAGGCGAGGTAGCGGATCGCCCCGGCGATCTCGGCCGGCGCGATGGCCGCGCCCGGGAGCTGCATGAGCAGCCGGTCGGCCAGCCGCGGCTCGAGGTCCGCGGGGAAGATGCTGGCGACGTGCGCGACCATCGGGGTGTCCACCGTGCCGGGGCAGATCGCGTTCACGCGGATGCCGACCGGCGAGAGCTCGAGGGCGAGCGCCTGGGTGAGCGTGGTGAGCCCGCCCTTGGCGGCGGCGTACGCCGTGGCGTAGGGCTGCGGCACCCGGCCGGCCACCGACGACACGTTGACGATGTTGCCGCCGCACGCCTTGAGGTGCGGCAGCGCGGCCTGCATGGTCAGGAACGGGCCCTTGAGGTCGACGGCGTGGACGCGGTCGAACTCCGCCTCGGTGATCTGCTCGAACCGGCCGAACTGGACGATGCCGGCCACGTTCGCGAGCACGTCGATCCGCCCGGACGCCGCGCAGGTGGCGATCGCCGCGTCGACCGAGGCCTTGTCGCCGACGTTGCACTCGACGTACGTCACGCCCTCGGGGACCGTCGGGTGCAGGTCGAGGCCGAAGACCGTGTCGCCCGCGTCGCGGAACATCGCCGCGGTCGCGTGGCCGACGCCGGACGCCGCCCCGGTGACGACGACGACCCGGCCGCTGACGCCGCCGCTCGCGGGGGTGCTGGTCATGGTGGTCTCCGATCGGACGGGGGGTGGGTGCCGGCGCCGACCGTACCAGTCGAACTAGAACGTGTTCTAGGTGCGGGCCCCGACTTGAAGTTCGGTTGAGGTGACGGAACCCTTGACCCCATGTCCGCCCTGACCATCGGCCACCTGGCCGAGCGCGCCGGGGTGGCGACGTCGGCGATCCGGTTCTACGAGTCCCGCGGGCTGCTGGCCTCGGAGCGGACCTCGGGCAACCAGCGGCGCTACCCGCAGGCGGCGCTGCGCCGGGTCGCGTTCATTCGCACCGCCCAGCAGGTGGGGCTCAGCCTGGACGAGATCGCCGACGCCCTGGCGACCCTGCCCGCCGACCACGCCCCCACCAAGGCCGACTGGACCCGGCTCAGCCGGGCCTGGCGGCCTCGCCTCGACGAGCAGATCGAGCGCCTCGAGCGGCTGCGCGACACCCTCGACGGCTGCATCGGCTGCGGCTGCCTGAGCCTGCGCACCTGTGCCCTGACCAACCCCGACGACGAGGTCGCCGCCCGCGGCCGCGGCGCCGTCCTCCTCGAGCCCGGCGCGACGACCGCGCCTCCTTCCGGCACCCCCGCCCCCGATCACCCACGGAGCCCCCGATGAGCCTCCTGCACGAGCCCCACCACGACGGCTCCCCGACGTACGTCGACCAGGAGGTGCCCACGCTCGGCTGGGCCGTCCCGGTGCGGGTCCGCACCTGGGCCGGCGACCCGGTCGAGGCGGTCTGGATCCGCACGACGTACGACGCGGAGCCGACGTACCACGCCTGCGCCGTCGTCGCGCACGACGAGCACAGCGTCTGGTGGGAGGGCACGCTGCCGGTGCACAACCCGGTGACGCACTACCGCTTCCTGCTCGCCGACGAGCACGGCGACCAGCGCTGGCTGACCGGTGCCGGCATCGTGGCGCACGACCCGCCGGACGCCTTCGACTACCGGATCACCTCGCACGCGGCGGCGCCGGACTGGGGGCGCGACGGCGTGGTCTACCAGGTGTTCCCGGACCGCTTCGCGCGCTCCGCGGCCGCCGACGAGCGGCCGACGCCGGCCTGGGCGGTGCCGGCCGGGTGGGACGACGAGGTCGTCTTCGAGGGCTCCGACCCGCACACCCCGCTGCAGCTCTTCGGCGGCGACCTGGACGGCCTGACCGAGCACCTCGACCACGTGACCGAGGTCGGCGCGACGATCCTCTACACGACCCCGGTCTTCCCGGGCGAGAGCAACCACCGCTACAACGCCTCGACCTTCGACGGCGTCGACCCGCTGCTCGGCGGCGACGACGCCTACGCCCGCCTGTCGACGGCGGTGCACGAGCGCGGCATGCGGCTGCTGGGCGACCTCACGACCAACCACACCGGCGACACCCACGAGTGGTTCGTCTCGGCCTCGCGGGACCCGGCCTCGCCGACCCGCAGCTGGTACTACTTCGGCCACGACGGCAGCTACGAGTGCTGGATGGGCCACGGCACCCTGCCCAAGCTCAACCTCGCCGACCCGGGCCTGCGCGCCGCGATGGTCGAGGGCAGTGACAGCGTCGTGGCGCGCTGGCTGCGCCCGCCGTACGACGTGGACGGCTGGCGCATCGACGTCGCCAACATGACCGGGCGGCTCGGGATGCTCGACGTCAACCACGACGTCGCCCGCGCCGTGCGCCGCACCGCCGACGCCGAGCGACCGGACCCGCTCGTGATCGGCGAGCACAACCACGACGCCTCGGGCGACCTCGACGGCGACGGCTGGCACGGCACGATGAACTACTCCGGCTTCTCCTGGCCGGTGTGGTCGTGGCTGCGCGACCCGGACTCCCAGGCCCGTGCCTTCGGCCGGCCGGTGCAGGTGCCCCGCCGCGGCGGCCCGGCGGTGCAGCGGACGCTGCGCGAGTGGCAGGCGCGCTACGGCTGGCGCGCCTCCTCGCAGTCGTGGAACATCCTCGGCTCGCACGACAGCGCCCGGATCCGCACGGTCACCGGCTCCGGCGCCGCGCACCGGGTGGCCGCCGGCCTGCAGTTCACGCTGCCCGGCGTCCCGATGGTCTTCGCCGGTGACGAGATCGGCCTCGAGGGCGTGCTCGGCGAGGACTCGCGGCGCACCATGCCGTGGGATCGCCCGGAGACGTGGGACGGCGAGACGTTCGCGACGTACGCCTCGCTCGCGCGGCTGCGCACCGAGCACGACGCCCTGCGCCGCGGCGGTCTGCGCTGGGCGCACGTCGACGAGGACGCGCTGGTCTTCGTCCGCGAGCACCCGTCCGGCTCGCTGCTGGTGGCCGCGCGGCGCGACGCCGGCGTCCACATCGACCTGCCCGCCGGCCCGCTCGGCTTCGTCGACGGCACGCCGCTGCTCGCCGACGAGGCGCTGACCTCGATCGACGGCGTCGTCACGATCCCGGCCTGCGCGGGTGCGACGTTCGGGGTCTGGCGGCTCTGACACCGCCCTGACGTCGACCACCGGCACCACTACGCTGCTGCGCATGGCACTCCGGATCGTCGCGAGCCGGCCGGACCCGGCGATCGTCACCCTCCCGTGGAACCTCCCCCTCGAGGAGTGGAGCGACGACTTCCTCGTCCCGCTCCCCCGCGGCCTGTCGCGGCACGTCGTGCGGATCGTGCGGCTGCACGACCGGACGTACGCCGTGAAGGAGACCGTCGAGGAGATCGCCTTCCGGGAGTACCGCCTCCTGCGCGACCTGCAGCGGCTCGGCCTGCCCGCCGTCGTGCCGCAGGGCGTCGTGACCGGTCGTGAGGACGACGACGACGAGGAGCTGCCGGCCGCGCTGATGACCGAGCACCTGCGCTTCTCGCTGCCCTACCGCAGCCTGTTCTCGCACGGGCTGACCGCCGACAACCTGCCGTCGTTGATCGACGCGATGGTGGTGCTGCTGGTGCGGCTGCACCTGGCGGACTTCTACTGGGGTGACGTGTCGCTCTCGAACGTGCTCTTCCGGCGCAGCGCGGGCGGCTTCGCGGCGTACCTCGTCGACGCCGAGACCGGCGAGCTCAAGTCCAGCCTGTCCGCGAGCATGCGGGAGTACGACCTCACCGTCGCGACCGAGAACGTCTTCGCCGAGCTGCTCGATCTGCAGGCCAGCGAGTCCCTCGACGCCGAGGTGCAGGCGCACGAGATCGTCGAGATGCTCGCCGACCGCTACCACGCGCTGTGGGACGAGCTCACCGCCGAGGAGGAGTTCTCGACCGAGGAGATGTGGCGGATCGAGCAGCGCATCGAGCGGCTCAACGACCTCGGCTTCGACGTCGAGGAGATCGACATCGTCACCGACTTCGACGGCGACCAGGTGCGCATCCAGCCGCGCGTCGTCGAGCTCGGCCACCACCAGCGCGAGCTGCAGGCGCTGACCGGCCTGAACGTCGAGGACGCCCAGGCGCGGCGGCTGCTCAACGACATCGCGGCGTTCGCGGCGCACTTCGACCTCGGCCGCGAGGACCGCGCCCTGGTGGCCAACCGCTGGCTGACGAAGATCTACGAGCCGCTCATGGCGATGGTGCCGCCCGAGGCGCGCGGCAAGCTCGAGCCGGCCGAGATCTTCCACGAGATCCTCGTGCACCGGTGGTATCTCTCCGAGCGCGCCGGCACCATGGTCGACATCTTCGACACCGCCCGCGACTACATCTACAACGTCCTCGCGCAGAAGCCCGAGGAGGCCGTGGCCGCCGCCGACGAGGACCCGGACCCCGACCTGCTGGACTCCTGAGCCCGTCGAGTCGGCGCTACTGCAGACGTGCGGACCGCCGAGTCGGCGCTACTGCAGACGTGCGGACCGCCGAGTCGGCGCTACTGCAGAAACTCACCCTCGACTCGACGCGGATGTCCCGGTGCCATCTGCAGATGCGCCGACTCGGCGCTCCAGGATCTGCAGATGCGCCGACTCGGCACCTCCAGGATCTGCAGACGCGCCGACTCGGCGGGTTACGGGCGGCAGACGCGGCAGGCGGTGAGGTGGCCGTTGTCCTCGCCGACGGGGGCGAGGTCGGCGCGGTGGGCGACGAGGGAGCAGTCGCGGCGGTGCATCGTGGTGCCGTCGCCGGCGGTGACCGGCAGGGCGGAGACGTCGACGCCGTTGTCGGCCTGGGCGGCCGCGCGCGAGGTCACGTCGGCGAGCACGAGGAGGGTGTCGGCGAGGCGCTTGGAGGACTCGCGGCCGTCGGCGGCGATCCGGGCGAGCCAGGCGCCGAAGTACAGGAACCCGCCCGCGAAGGTGAGCCCGAGGCCGAGCAGGCCGCCGGAGACGAGGTAGGACAGCTGGTCGTACTGGTAGGGCGTGTTGGCCGCGCCGTACCACCCCAGCACGATGACGACGAGGCCGAGCGGCAGCAGGATCGCGCCCGCCCAGAACAGCACGACCTGGAGCAGCTGGGCGTGGTTGTCCTTGAGCGGGGCGGCGCCCGAGCCGCCGCGGCTGCCGGCCCGGGGCAGCGGCGTGGTGCGGGAGGCCGGGGCGGCGGGAGCGGCAGTCGTGGCCGGGGCGGACGAGGTCGTGGACATCGGGATCAGGCCTTTCGGAGGTCGGGCAGGCCGCTGTCGAGGCCGTGCGGGCAGGCGCCGGTGCCACCGAGGGCCAGGGCGCCGATCTTGCGGAAGTAGCTGCCCCCCACGGCGGCCAGGGCGATGCCACCCACGAGCAGGACGCCCGGGATCGAGAACAACGGGGGCAGGCCGGCCGCCGCGGGGGCGGCGTCGGTCAGGTCGCCGTCCGCGCCGTCACCGGCGGGGGCGTCGCCACCCGGCGCAGCGGGAGCACCGGCCGAGGGGGCGGTGGCGCCACCGGTGGTGCTGCCGCCGGCGCCGTCGCCACCGGACGGGTTCGTCGAGGCGGGGTCGTCCGGCGTGCTGGGCGGCGTGGTCTCGAGGGCCTGCACGGTGTCGACCAGGCTGGTCACGTCACCCAGGGTGACCACGAACCGCGGCGACAGGTGCACGAGGGCGCCGAGGAGGCTCTTGAGCTGGCCGGCCTCGTCCGGCACGGCGCCGACGATCTCGTCGAACGGGACGCCGTCGAGCTTGCTGCGCAGCTGCTTGGTGTCGAGCTGGACCACCAGCGCGGCCACCTGGCTGGTGGCCTGGTCACCGTCGCGTTCGTACGCCGGCTTCGGCACCGTGATCGTGATCCCGAGCTGCTCGAGGGCCTTGGCCGGGTCGTCCGGGAGACCCGGGATCGGCTGGGACTGGCCGGCCGCGTGGATGCCGTCGGGCCCGATCGTGAACTCCTGCCCCGCGATCGCAAGGGTGCCGTAGCCCGACCCGCCCGAGGGCTTGGTCCGGTGGCCGTTGCTGGTGGTGAGCGCCTGCGCGTGCACGTCGGAGATCGTGATGACACCGCCGAGCAGGTCGATGTCGGCGAGGTGCGCCTTCGAGGTCGCGCCGACCTTCGAGCCGGTGTTCGTGGAGGTGCTGGTGGAGGCGTACCCGCCGAAGTCGACCAGCGCGGCGAGCTCGGCCGGCAGCTGGCACGACGCCTTCTCCTCCTGGGCCGACTTGCCGCTGTGCTTGCCCGACGCGCTCGTCGTACCGCCTCCGAGCAGCGCCGCGGCGGCGTCGGCGGCACTGGAGCCGCCCGATCTGCCCGCCCCCGGGAGTCCGGGAAGACCCGGCAGCGGCGGGAGACCGGGCACGCCGGGCGTGCCACCCCCGCCGTCACCCGAGCCCGAGCCGCCGTCGTCGACCTGGCAGTTCGTCGAGTAGCCGGTCTGCGCGGAGGTCGTCCTCTCCCCCGACGACGTGCGCATCACCATGCCCGGGAACGGCTCGTCGGCCTGGCTGTTCTCGCCGGAGGGGTACGTCGAGTTCACCTGGAACGGGTAGCCGCCCTCCGCCAGCGGGCCGCTGACCTCCTGCGGGAGGCCGAGGTTCTCGACGATCGTCTTGAAGCCCTCGCCGACCGCGTCGCCGGGCCACAGGTAGCTCGCGCGCCCGGCCGAGCTGCCGGTGTCGGCGGCGACCTTGGAGTAGCCCAGGCTCAGCTCCGCCTGGGGCGTCGCCGGGACCGGGATGGTCGGCTCGTAGACCTCGATCTTGACGGGGGTCGCGACGGCCTCGGTGCTGAAGCCGGCGTACGGCGCGTCGCCACCACCCTCCGCCCGGGCGGGAGCAGCGGCCGCGACCGGCAGCATCACGCCGACGACGGCGGTGGCAGCGAGCGAGCGGACGAACCGCTGCGAGGTGGTCCTGGTGCTGGTCATGCTGCTCCTCCGAGGATGACGTCGGACATGGTGGCGAGGATCTCGGCCGGCTCGCCGGTGGCGACGATCCGGCCGCCGCTCATCACCGCCGCGTAGTCGGACACGCGCAGGGCGGTGCGCGCGAACTGCTCGATGCAGAGGATCGAGACGCCGCTCTGCGCGATCTGGGCGACGGTCTCGTAGAGCTCGTCGACGATCAGCGGCGCCAGCCCCATCGACAGCTCGTCGAGCAGCAGCAGCGCCGGGTCGGATGCGAGCGCCCGCGACATCGCGAGCATCTGCTGCTCACCGCCGGACATGGTGCCGGCGAGCTGGGTGCGGCGCTGGTGCAGCCGCGGGAAGTAGGAGTACGCCGTCTCGAGCACCGCGCCGGCCGACACCCCGGCGTACGACATCAGCGTGAGGTTCTCCTCGACCGTGAGGTTCGGGAAGACCGAGCGGCCCTCGGGGACGGTGCAGAGGCCGAGCCGCGACAGCTCCTCCGGCGCGGCGCCCTGCACGTGCACGCCGCCGAGGTGGATGTCGCCGGAGGTCGCGGCCTTCTGGCCGCTGATCACCTTGACCAGCGTCGACTTGCCGGCGCCGTTGGGCCCGAGCAGCGCCATCACCGCGCCCTTGGGGACGGCGAGGTCGACGCCGCGCAGCACCTCGATCCGGCCGTACGCCGCGTGGAGGTCGACGACCTCGAGGATCGGGACGCTCATCGCGGCACCTCCGAGAGCTCGGCCGCGACCGGCGGCAGGTCGTGGCGGGTGTCGGCCGGGTCGGCGTCCCCGGTCGAGGCCTCGGCGTCGTCGGCGGCGTCCTCGGAGTAGCCGAGGTAGGCCTCCTGGACCCGCCGGTCGGAGCGGATGTCGGCGGGCGCCCCCGAGGCGATCACGCGCCCGAAGTCGAGGACGTGGATCTCGTCGCAGACCGTCATCACCAGGTCCATGTCGTGCTCGACCATGAGGATCCCGCGACCCTCGGCCGCGAGACCGGCGAGCAGCTCGCCGAACGCGTCGGTCTCGGCCTCGTCGAGGCCCGAGGACGGCTCGTCGAGCAGCAGCATCTTCGGGTCGCCGGCCAGGCAGCGGGCCAGCTCGAGCAGGCGGGCGGTGCCGGTGGGGATGGCGTCGGCGCGCTCCCGGGCGTACGCCGCGATGCCGACCCGCTCGAGGAGGGCGTCGACGTTCGCGGCGGCGGGTCGCACCAGGCCGGTCACCCCGCGGTGGATGTCGAAGGCGACCCGGACGTTGTCGCGGACGCTCAGCGAGCCGAACGCCTCGAGCCGCTGGAAGGTGCGCCCCATCCCCCGCTTGGAGCGGCGGTGCACCGGCATCGAGGTGACGGTCCGGCCGTCGAAGCGGACGGCTCCCTTGGTGGGGCGCTGCAGCCCGCTGATCACGTTGAAGCAGGTCGTCTTGCCGGCGCCGTTCGGGCCGATCAGCCCGGTGATCCGGCCCGCCCCGGCGGCGAACGACGCACCGTCCACGGCGGTCACGCCGCCGAACTGCACGACGACGTCGTCGATCTCAAGGAGCGACATGGGCGGGCACCTCCTTCGCGGGGCCGGGGACGGGCGCGGTGGCGGGGACCGGGGCGGGAGCAGGGGCTCGGCCCTCGATCCGGCTCAGCGGCACCTCGACGGAGCCGTCGGACCCGGGGGCGGCCGGTGCGGTCCCCCGGGCGCCCACCAGCGGGATCCGCGCCCGCAGGTCGTCGCCGAAGCGGCGGTCGAGCCGGCGTCCCAGCCCGAAGACCAGGTTGGCGAGACCGTTGGGGTCGCGACCGAGCGCGACGGCGCCGAAGCCGATGACCGCGAAGATCGCGCCCGCCAGGGACGGGTTGCCGCTCTGGAAGACCGGCAGCAGCATCAGGCCGACGCCGCCGAGCGCGGCCCCGGTCACGGAGGTGACGCCGAAGACGACCGCGAGGAGCAGCAGCGGCAGGCTGTTGAAGAACTGGAAGTCGGCGGCGCCGATGGTGCCGCGCAGCCCCGCGAAGAGGCCGCCCGCCAGCCCGGCCATCCCGGCCGAGACACCGAAGAGCCCGACGCGGAACCAGCGCAGGTCCAGGCCGAGGGTGCCGCAGGCCTGCGGGCTGTCGCGCATCGCGATCAGCAGCCGGCCGAGCGCCCCGCGACGCAGCGCCAGCAGGCCCAGCCCCATCAGCACGAAGAACCCGACCATGACCACGACGTAGGCGCCCGTCGAGTCGATCGAGGCCCCGAGGATCGAGAGCCGGTCGGCCTTGACGGTGCCGTTGTAGCCGAAGGCGTAGTCGGCCTGGAAGATCATCTTGTCCATCAGCACGCCGAAGGCGAGCGTCGAGAGCGCGAGGTAGAGCCCGGTCAGCCTGAGCACCGGCAGCGCCACCAGGGCGCCGACGGCCGCGGCGATCAGCGCGGAGAGCAGCAGCCCGTAGAGGTTCGGCTGGTCGAGCTTGGCGTAGGCCAGCGCGCCGACCCCGGCGAACGTGAACTGCGCGAGCGAGACGTGGCCGCCGTACCCCGTGAGCAGGACCAGCGACAGCATCACCATGGCGTACGTCGCCGCGGTGCCGACCAGCAGCAGGTTGGCCTGCGAGAAGCCGGCCGCGAGCAGCGCCGCGAGGACGACGAGCGCGGCACCCCAGCCCAGCGCCCGGGTGAGCGACGGCAGCGGCGCGGAGACGATGCCCTTGACCTGGCCGATGCGGAGCTGCGCCTGCGGCATCAGCACGATCACCACGAAGAGGAACAGCGCCGGGACGACGGCCCGGATGTTGGAGAGCGCGCCCTGGGTCGGCAGGTAGGCCACCGCGAAGGACTGCAGGATCCCGAGCCCCATCGCGCCGACGAAGGTGAGCGGCAGGCTCTTGAGCCGGCCGAGCATCGCGGCGGCGTACGCGTTGATGACGAGCAGCGTGAGGGCGTAGTAGTCGAGCCCGATGATCGGCACGAGCAGGATGCCGGCGAGCGCCGCGAGCGAGGTGCCGATCGCCCACGAGAGCGAGGCGACCTGCTGCGGCTTGCCGCCGAAGAGCTTGAGCAGCTCGGGGTTGTCGACCGAGGCGCGCATGGCCGTGCCGATGCGGGTGCGGTTGAGCAGGAGGTAGAGCAGCAGCGCGACCACGACGGACAGCACGATCGTGATCACCTGGTGCGCGGTGACGTAGGTGCCGCCGACCTGGAAGCCGCTGGCGGGCAGGAAGGGCGGCACGGTGCGCGCCGCCGGCGGCCAGATCTGCTGGGCCAGCCCGATGCAGCCGACGAACAGACCGACGGTGACGACGAGCGCCACGCTGACCGGGCCCTCGCCGAGCCCGCGGGTGACGAACCGCTGGATGAACCAGCCGGTGCCGGGCGCCACCACCCCGAGCACGAGGACGAGCGCCAGCCACGTCGGCATGCCCTGGCGCTGGCTGAAGTCCCAGAACGTGAAGGCCATGACCATGCCGAACGCCCCGTGCGCGATGTTGAAGACCCGCGTGGTGGTGTAGGTCAGCACGAGGCCGCTCGCGGCGATGGCGTACGCCGCCCCGGTGAAGAGACCCAGGATCGTGAAGGACAGCAGCGAGCTCATGGCGGTCTCAGTTCACCGTCGTGACGCCGTTGCAGGCGTACTTCGTGCCGCCGACCGGCGTCCACTTCCCGCCCTTGAGCTGCAGGAAGCGCCAGCAGTCGCCGGTGTGCTTGGACCCCACGTGCTGCGGCGAGTGCAGGCCGTTGGCCGTCCAGTCGTCGACCTTGCTGACGCTCTGGACCATCGCGTCGCGGGTCAGCTTGCCGCCCAGCGCCGTGGCCTGCTGGACGAAGAGCCGCGCCGCGGACCACGCGAAGAGGCCGAAGAAGCCGGGCTTGGCGCCGGGCTTCACCTGCTGGAGCCAGGAGAGGTAGAGCTGCTCCTCCTTGTTGCTGGAGGCCTCCTCGAACGGCGTGAAGTTCACGAACACCGTGGTGCCCTCGGCGGCGTCGCCGCCGTTCTCGACGTAGTCGGGGCTGTACGCCGTGGGGTCGAGCATGAAGACGTCGGGGTCGAAGCCCTGCTGCTGCATCGCCTGGGCGAGGCGGACGAACTGCGCGGGCGACGCGATCATCTGGACGTAGTTCACGCCCTTGTCCTTCATCTGCTGGACGTACGGCGCGTAGTTGAACTCCGAGACGTCGATGCCCTGCACGTAGTCGAAGTGCATCCCGCGCCGGCCCATCGCCTCGGCCTGGATCTTGCCGTTCTCGGCCGCCGCGCCCGCGTTGATGTAGAGCATCGCGGCGTGGGCCGCGGCGTCGGGGAAGTTCTTCTTCACGTAGTCCGGGACGGCGTTCTCGAACTCGGCGGCGTTGGTCGACTGGGCGCCGAAGCAGGTGCCGCAGGAGTCCCGGTCGCCGGTGACGGCGGCGGTGCGGATGTCCGGCAGGCCGCAGCCCTCGGCGGCACCGGCGCCGCCGGAGTCGAAGGCCGACATCGAGCCGACCATCGCGAAGGTCTCGTCGCAGGCCTTGGTGTAGGCCTGCTGGTCGGCCGAGGCGTCGGTGCGGCTGTCGTAGGCCTTGAGGGCCAGCTTGCGGCCACAGATGTCGCTGGTCTGGTTGAAGTAGGCGACGTACGCCTTGACCGCGTCCTGGCTCTGCTCGAAGAGGCCGGGCACCGGGCCGGAGATGTCGGAGGAGTTGCCGATCGTGATCGTGGAGTCGGTGATGCCGGGGCCGTTCTTGAAGCCGTCGCAGCCGCCCGCCTTGGTCTGGCCGGTCGGCGCATTGGCGCCGTCGCCGGTCGGGGCGCTGCCGCCGCCCCCGCCGCCGTCACCGCCGGTGGTGCCGCCACCGCCGGTCGTGCTGCTGCCGGCGCCGCCGCCGGTGCTGCCGGGGGCGGTCCCGTCGGCCTGGGTGCCGGAGCCGTCGCCGCCGGGCACCGTGCCGCCCTGCGCACCGGCCGCGCCGCCGTTGACCTGCGCCACCGTGCCGGGGTCGAGCTGGGAGCCGCAGGCGGCGAGCACCAGGGACAGCACCGCCACCCCCGCGGACAGGGCGAGCGACCCCCGACGGGTCGCTCCCCGACGGTCCGGACGCACACGACGCTCGAGCATGGTTCCCTCCGCGCAACGTTTCTAGAACACGTACTAGTTCTCAACGAGGCATGCGGAAGAAGGTGACGCCGGACACATGTCCGGCTTTCCGGTCGCCGAGGGAGGGGGCGGGCGTCAGCGGAGGAGGTCGCGCCCGATCACCATGCGCTGGATCTGGTTGGTGCCCTCGAAGATCTGGGTCACCTTGGCGTCGCGGAAGAGCCGCTCGACGGGGTAGTCGCGCGTGTAGCCGTTGCCGCCGAGCACCTGGACCGCGTCGGTCGTGACCTTCATGGCGGCGTCGGTGGCGGTGAGCTTGGCGATCGAGGCCTGGCGGGAGAAGGGACGGCCGGCGTCCTTGAGGCGGGCGGCGTGGAGGTACGTCGCCCGCGCGCGCTCGACGTCCGCGGCCATGTCGGCGAGCAGGAACTGCAGGCCCTGGAACTGGCCGATCGCCTGCCCGAACTGCCGCCGCTCCCCGGCGTACGCGACCGCGTGGGCCAGCGCCGACTGGGCGATGCCCGTGGCGACCGCGGCGATGCCGAGACGACCGGCGTCGAGCGCGGAGAGCGCGACCTTCATGCCGGCGCCCTCCTCGCCGATCAGCTGGTCGGCGGGGATCCGGGCACCGTCGAAGAGCACCTGGGTGGTGACGTCGCAGGCCAGCCCCATCTTCTTCTCGGGGGCGCCGAAGCTCATCCCGGCCGTGTCGGCCGGGACGACGAACGCCGAGAGGCCGCGCTTGGCGTCCTCGGAGGTCCGGGCGAAGAGGATGTAGTAGTCGGCGCAGGAGCCGTTGCTGATCCACTGCTTGGTGCCGGTGACGACGTACGCGTCGCCGTCCCGCACCGCCTTGGTCCGGATGCCGCTCACGTCGGAGCCGGCCTGCGGCTCGGAGAGGCAGTAGGCGCCGAGCCAGTCGCCCGACAGCATCCGCGGCAGCCACGTCGCGCACAGCTCGGAACTGCCGTTGGCCGCGACGACCGACGCGGTCAGCGAGTGCACGCTGGTGCCGACGCCGACGCTGGGCCACGCCGTCGCGATCTCCTCGACGACCTGGAGGTAGACCTCGTAGGGCTGCGCGCCGCCGCCGTGCTCCTCGGCGAACGGGAGGCTCAGCAGCCCCGACTTGCCGAGCAGGGCGTAGGCCTCCGCAGGGAAGGTGCCCTGCTCCTCGAGCTCGGCGACCTGCGGCGCCAGCTCCTTGGTCGCGATCTGCCGGGTCAGCTCCAGGAGCGCCTCGGCCTCGTCGGTGGGCAGCAGTCGGTCGACGGTGGTGGCCATGGCTCGATCGTAGGACGTCCTAGGAACCGCCGGAATCCCGGTGGGCGGTGGCTGCCGCGCCCGGTACGTTGCGCCCATGGTCTCGCCCGATCCCGCACCCGCCCGCACGAGCCGCACCACCCGCCACCTGACCGTCGAGGACTTCGAGCAGTCGCTGAAGCTGGGCGGCGAGGCCTTCGGGGTGATGCCGGCCGGGGCGACGCCGCCGACGCCGGCCGGCTCGGTCGCGCCGGGGCGGCACACCTGGGGCACCTTCGAGGGGGACCGGCTGCTGGCGCGGGTGGTGGGGCGGGAGTTCCACTCCTGGTTCGGCGGCGCCCGGGTCGCGACGTGCGGGGTGGCGGGCGTGACGGTCGTCGCCGAGCACCGCGGCGACGGCCTGCTGGCCCCGCTGCTCCGCGAGCTGCTCGTGGAGGCGGCGGGTAGCGGCGAGGTCGTCTCGACGCTGTTCCCGACGGCGCCGGGGATCTACCGCGGGCTGGGCTACGAGGTCGTGGGCGCCAAGGACACCGTCGAGATCCGCACCGCCGACCTCGAGCGGGTCCGGCGACCCGAGCGGACGACCGTGCGCCGGGCGACCACCGCCGACTTCGACGCCGTGCGGCACGTCTACGACACCTGGGCGGCGGCGCAGAACGGGCCGCTCACCCGCAGCGGGCCGTCGTTCGCGGCCGACGCCGAGGAGTTCGTCGACTCGTTCACCGGCGTCACGCTGGCGGAGGAGGACGGCAAGGTCGTGGGCTTCGCGAGCTGGGACCGCGGTCAGGGGTACGACGCCACGTCGACGATCGAGGTGAGCGACCTGCTCGGGCTGACCGCGGACGCGACGCGGGCGCTGTGGCGGGTCCTCGGCTCGTTCGGCGCGGTGACCGGCCACGTGCACCTCGAGACCTCGGGCGACGACGTCGCGCGGCTGGTGCTCCCGACGGCCGGGTGGCGGCTGGTCGAGTCGCGGTCCTACATGCTGCGCGTGCTCGACGTCGCCGGCGCCTTCACGGCCCGCGCGTTCGGCATCGACGCCGACGTCACCTTCGCGGTCGCGGGCGACCCGCTAGGGATGCTCGACGGCGACTACCGCCTGGTGACCGCGCCCGCCGGCGGTCCCACCCGCTGCGAGCGGGTCGACGCGCCCGACGGCGTACCGACCTTCACGCCGCAGGGCCTCGCGCTGGCCTACGCCGGCGCGCAGGGTTGCGGCAGCCTGCGGCTGGCCGGCCACCTCACCGGCCCCGACCACCACGACGCGACGCTCGACGCCCTCCTGGGCGGGCGCCGGGTGCACATCCGCGACTACTTCTGAGCGTCGCCGGCGAGGTGCAGCGGGACGTAGTCCCCGACCTCGAAGACCCCGTTGGTCTGCAGCGTCACCGGCTGCAGCCCGACCGGTCGGCCGTCGCGGTAGGTGATCAGCGTGACCTCGGCCTCGCGCTTGGGCTTGCTCCCCACGGCGATGGCGTACGCCGCGCCGCCGGTCGTGCCGGTGGTGTAGGAGTACCCCGCCTCGCCGTTGCTGCCGACGACGCGCGTGGGGCCGACCTGCACGTGGAGGTGGCCGCCGACCACCAGGTCCGCGCAGCCGCGGGCGAGCGCCTCGCGGGCGAGGTTGGCGTCGTGGACGAGGATCGTGGCGACCCGCTCGTCGCTGTCGCAGGCGACGTCGGAGAGCCGGCTGCCGACCTCCTCGAAGCTGAGCCCGGTCTCCTCGCGCCACGCGCCCAGACCGCTCGCACGCGGGTCGTCGACGCCGAGCAGGGTGCTGCCGCCCGGCCCGTCCACGGCCTCGCCGTCGAGCATCCGCCAGCCGCGGTCGGCGAGGTAGCGGCGTACGAACGTGCCGTTGTCGTGGTTGCCGGCGACGCCCCAGCGGTCGAGGTCGTCGAAGGCGGCGGTGACGGAGTCGAGGGAGAACGCCTCCCAGCTCTTGCCCGAGGACGTGTCGTCACCGGCGTCGAAGGTCGCCGTCGCACCGCCGGCGTCGCCGATCGCGCGCGCCACGGCGTCCATGCCGATGTTGTCGTGCCGGTCGGAGACCAGCGTGACGACGGTGTCGCCGGGCTCGGGCACGCGGAGGCCGAGGTTCGCGGCCTGGCGGGCGGCGGTCGCGTAGAACTGCTTGCTCTTGTCGTAGGTCGCGATCGCGCTCTCGACCAGGCGACGGGTCTGCTGGGTGGTCACGTCGCCGCGCACCTCGATGCCCTGCACCTCGTCGGGCAGCCGGACCTCCGGGCCCAAGAAGGTGGCCAGCGACGTCCAGGGCCGCTGCTCCTCGACGGTGTCCTCCTCGTCGGTCCACGGCTCCCACACGCCGATCACCAGCAGTGCGACCGTCGCGGCCGCGACGAGCCCGCCGGGGCTGCGGCTGCGGACAAGCAGCTCGCGGCGACGACGCCGCCCGACGAGCAGCCAGACCAGGACCGGGAGCAGGCCGATCACCGCGGCCCGGACGGCGGCGGCGTACGCCATGTCCGCCAGCGCCTCGCGCACCTTCGCGACCTGCCCCTCGGGCTGGCTGGCGATGTAGGCGTAGCGCTGAACCAGCTCGTCGGTCGACTGCGCCTCGGTCTTGCCGAGCCGGATGTCGACCCCGATCCGGTGCCCGGAGTCGCGGCGGAAGTCCGGCAGGACCGGACCGGTGTGCACCACGACCTGGCCGGTCAGGTTCGGCCGCAGCACCGCGTCGTGGCTGGCCAGCACCACGGTGCGGCTGCTCACCAGGAACAGCAGCGGAAACGCCGCGAGCGTGACCAGCAGCCACACCGCGGCGTACGCCGTGGCGCGGAGCACCGTCGCGCGCCGCAGGGTCGGGCGCACGATCAGGCGCGCGCCTGGGCGATCGCGTAGAGCGTCACCGACGCGGCCACCCCGGCGTTGAGCGACTCCAACTGGTTGGCCATCGGGATCGACAGCAGCTGGTCGCAGGTCTCGGCGACCAGGCGCGAGAGGCCGTTGCCCTCGGAGCCGACCACGAGCACGAGCGGGCCGTCGGCCAGCTCGAAGTCCGGCAGCGCGACGTCGCCGTCGGCCGCGAGGCCGACGACCATGCAGCCGGCGTCCTGGTAGGCCTTGAGCTGGCGGACCATGTTGACCGTCTGGGCCACCGGGATCCGGGCGGCCGCGCCGGCGCTGGTCTTCCACGCGCTGGCGGTCATGCCGGCCGCGCGGCGCTCCGGGATCACGACGCCGTGGGCGCCGAAGCCGGCCGCGCTGCGCACGACGGCACCGAGGTTGCGCGGGTCGGTGACCTGGTCGAGCGCGACGATCAGCGGCTGCTCGCCGTTCGCCTCGGCGAAGCCGATGAGGTCGTCGGCGTGGGCGTACTCGTACGACGGGATGCGCGCGGCCAGGCCCTGGTGCACGGCCCCGCTGGTCATCCGGTCCATCTCGTTGCGGGTGACCTCGAGGAGCGTGAGCCCCTTCTCGGCGGCCAGCTTGAAGGCCTCGCGCAGGCGGCCGTCGCGCTCGGCGCCCTCGGCGACGTACACCCCGGTCACCGGCACCCCCTCGCGCAGCGCCTCGACGACGGAGTTGCGCCCGGCGATCCACTCGGCGTCGGTGTGCCCGGTCGCGCGCCGCTTCGGGCGGGCGGCGGCGGACTTGTCGACCTTGTTGACCTGCTTGTAGACCTTGTGGTTCGGGCGGTCCTTGGCCTTGGGCGTCGGGCCGCGGCCCTCGAGCCCGCGACGGACCCGGCCGCCGGAGCCGACGGTGGGGTTGCCCTTGCCGCTCTTCTTGATCGCGCCCTTGCGCTGCGAGTTGCCAGCCATCAGTTGTTGCCTGCTTCCAGTGACCACTTGGGTCCGTTCGGGGTGTCCTCGACCTCGATGCCCGCGGCCTTGATCTGGTCGCGGATCGCATCGGCGGCGGCGAAGTCCTTCGCCGCGCGCGCCTGGGCGCGCTGGTCGAGCAGGCCGCGGACGAGGGCGTCCACGGCGGCGGTGAGCTTCTGGTCGTTCTTGCCGGCCTCGCTGGTCCACGCGACGTCGTACGGCGAGAGGCCGAGGACGTCGAGCATGGCCAGCACCGAGCCGGCGGTGCCGCGGAGCGCGGCCGAGTCGCCGGCCGCGAGCAGCTTGTTGCCCTCACGGGCGACCTCGTGGATCGCGGCGACGGCCGCGGGCGTGCCGAGGTCGTCGTCCATCGCGGTGACGAAGTCGGCGCACGGCATCCCGGCGGGGGTCGCGTCGGAGCCCGCTCCGAGACCGCCGAGCACCTCGGAGGCGCGCTCGAGGAAGCCCTCGATCCGGCGGAAGCCGACCGCGGCCTCCTCCAGCGCCTCGAAGCTGAACTCGACGTGGCTGCGGTAGTGCGCGGCGACGAGGTAGTAGCGCAGCTCGATGCCGCGGAAGCGCTCCAGCACGTTGGGGATCAGCAGCGAGTTGCCGAGCGACTTGCTCATCTTCTCGCCGGCGGTGGTGATCCATGCGTTGTGCATCCAGTACGACGCGAAGGGGTGCCCCGCGGCGCGGGACTGGGCCTGCTCGTTCTCGTGGTGCGGGAAGCGCAGGTCGACGCCGCCGCCGTGGATGTCGAAGGCGTGGCCGAGGTACTTGCCGGCCATCGCCGAGCACTCGATGTGCCAGCCGGGGCGACCGGGGCCCCACGGGCTCGGCCAGGCGGCGGTCTCGGGCTCGGTGGCCTTCTTCCAGCCCTTCCACAGCGCGAAGTCGCGGGGGTCGCGCTTGCCGCGCGGGTCCGCGTCCTCCGCGGCCTCCATGTCGTCGATGCCCTGACGGGTCAGCTCGCCGTACTGCGGCCAGCTCCGCACGTCGAAGTAGACGTCGCCGGAGCCGTCCTCGGCGGCGTAGGCGTGCCCGCGGCCGATCAGCGTGCCGATCAGCTCGATCATCTCGGGGACGTGGCCGGTGGCGGCGGGCTCGTACGTCGGCGGGGCGACGTTCAGGGCGGCGTACGCCTTGTCGAGCTCGCCCTTCATGACGTAGGCGAGGTTGTACCAGGGGCGGCCCTGCTCGGCGGCCTTGGTGAGGATCTTGTCGTCGATGTCGGTGACGTTGCGGATGAACGTCACCTCGTGGCCGGTGTGGCGCAGCCAGCGCTGGAGCACGTCGAAGTTGACGGCCGAGCGGACGTGACCGACGTGGGGCTCGCTCTGGACCGTGAGACCGCAGACGTAGAGGCCGGCCTTCCCCTCCTCGAGGGGGACGAAGTCACGGACTTCGCGGGTCGCGGTGTCGAAGAGCCTGAAGGTCACCCGGGTGATTCTAGAGGCGTAACGGTCTGCGCTCCGCATCGTCGGATCCTGTGACTCCTGGGGCGGAAGTGGCGTTTCACGCGTACCGTTCCTCGCGTGCGCCGCCCTCTCACCGCCGCCCTCGCCCCCGCTCTGGCCGCCGTGCTCGCGATCCCGTTGGGTCTCACCGCGCCTGCCGGTGCCTCCGCCGCGCCGGCGGCGGCCTCCGTCGCTCCTGGTGAGAGCCGGGCCGCGGCCCGGCCGATCACCTACACGCAGTGGGACACCGTCGACGAGCTGGGCACCGGAACCCCGGCCGGCACCCGCGTCACCACGGCCGGTCGGCTCGCGCTCGCGCCCGGGGCACCCGTCGCGCAGCGGCGCTACGGCGGGACGACGTACGACGTGGGGCGCTGGTCCTCGCCGTGGGTCTCCCCCGGCTTCGGCCTGACCGAGCTCGTGTCGTCCTGGTCGGCGACGACGCCCCGCAACAGCCGGATCGAGGTCGAGGTGCGCGGCCGGTCGGCGGCGGGCTCGACGTCGAGCTGGGACTCGCTCGGCCGGTGGGCCTCCGGCGACCGGTTCGTGCGGCGGACCTCCGTCGCCGGTCAGTCCGACGACCTCGCCGACGTGGCGGTGGACACCTGGCGGGCGCGCGACGCCGCCGGCCTCACGTCGTGGCAGCTGCGGGTCTCGCTGATGCGCCGCACCGGCGCCTCGTCAGCGAGCCCGACCGTCGACACGATCGGCGCGATGGCCTCGCGGCTGCCGACGGTCTCGTCGGTGACGACGTCCCGCCCGGGCCGCGCGGCGCGCGGCGTGGTGCTCGACGTGCCGCGGATGTCGCAGATGGTGCACGACGGCGACTACACGGAGTACGGCGGCGGGGGCGAGGCCTGGTGCTCGCCCACGTCGACCTCGATGGTGCTGGCCTACTACGACGCGCTGCCCCCGGCCACGGCCTCGGCCTGGGTGCCGCAGGGCCACGTCGACCCGTGGGTCGACCAGGCCGCGCGGGCGACCTACGACACGGCGTACGAGGGCACGGGGAACTGGCCCTTCAACACGGCGTACGCCGCCCCGCTGGCCGGGCACGCCTTCGTGACGCGGCTGCGGTCGCTGCGCGAGGCGGAGGCGTTCGTCGTGGCGGGCATCCCGGTCGTCGCGTCGATCTCGTTCGGCCCCGGCGAGCTGACCGGCGCCCCGATCTCCTCCACGAACGGGCACCTGGTCGTCGTCGTCGGCTTCACGGCGTCCGGCGACGTGGTCGTCAACGACCCGGCCGCGCAGCGCCGGGCCGGCGTCCGGCGGACCTACGACCGCGGTCAGTTCGAGAACGCCTGGCTGCCGCGCTCGGGCGGGCTGGCCTACGTGATCACCGACGACGCGCACCCGCTGCCCGGAGGCACCCCCACCAACTGGTAGCCGGGCCGGCGCGGACCTGCCCCGAAATGCCGAGTCGGCGTGGCCGTTCCGGAGGACGTCCACGCCGACTCGGCGATGCGGTGGATCAGTGCTTGTGCGTCCGGGTGCGGGGCGCCAGGCGGGTGCGGAACGCCGCCGCGGTGCAGGCCAGGCCGGCCATCAGGAGCAGCGTCGCGAGACCGGCGTCGCGCGACATCGGCGAGGACGTCGGCATGATCGCCGCGAACGGCGCGGTGACGGCGGCCGCCAGGACGTTCGCACGGCCGGCGAGACCCGCGTCAGCGGCGTTCGGGACGGTCGTCGTGGACGACGGCAGCAGCGGGGCCGGGGCCGAGGCGGGCAGGACCTGCGGGCCGCTGGTGGAGGTGTGCGCCTGGGCCGGCGCCACGTCGGTGCTGTCGTTGCCGCCCGGGTTGTTGGTGCCGGGACCCTGGGTGCCACCGGCACAGTCACCGGCGTGGACCGGCTCCTGGGTGGTGCTCACGTGCACGACGGGCTCACCGAGGACCCAGGTGTTGGTCGCGTCGTCGTAGACGTACGGCGTGGTGGTCGTCGTGACCGTGGTGATCCGGACGTTGTCACCGCAGTCGATGCGCGTCTTCTTCTTGGTCGAGTGCAGGGCGGGCGGCTGCGTGGACTGCTTGGTGCAGCCGTGCTTGACCTGCTGGGCGATGCTCCACGGCGTGAAGACGATGTTCGCCACGCTCGGGGAGGTGTCCGTGATCAGGTCCCAGGTGTTGGTGACCAGGTTGAACAGGAACGTGTCGGTGTACTGCTTGTCGTAGGTCAGCGAGCCGGCGCCGTACGACGTGCCCTCGAGGACGACGGCACATCCCTCGGCCGCACCGCTCTCGACGCGCTGCACGTCCGGGGGCTGCGTGCAGTCCGTGCCGACAGGCTGGTCCGCGGGCAGGTCCTTGCACACGTCGACCTTGGGCGGCGGGCCGCCGCAAGGCCCGACGGTCCCGGAGCTCTCGAAGTGGAAGTCACCGTCCTCGGCCTCGACGAACGCCGACCAGGTGCTCGCGAAGCCCCCCTGCGGCACGTTGAAGGTCTGGTCGAACGAGTCCGCGAAGGTCCCGTCCTGCGTGTTGCCGTTGATCGTCACCGACCAGCGGTTCACCATGGCGGGGTCGTACGCCGTCGCGCCGACGTGGACGCCGTCGCAGCTCGCACTGATGTCGGGTGTGTGGGCGCTCGCCGGCGACGCGGTGAGCGTGCCGACCCCCAGCGCCAGGACGGACGCGGCCAGTGCCGCGAAGATCTTCATGTGACGGTGTCCCCCTCGGACGTACGTGTACCGCTTCGGCCCCCGGCCGAACGACGTTGCCGGCGCTACCTACCCGCGGATGCGGGCGTCTGAACTACCGGTCTAGACAGTTCGGCCGGATCCTACGACACCGCGACCCCGGCGGCGTACAGGCCGACAGGGAGAGCGGCACCTCCCGTCGTTCGGTCCGCCTCACGCTGGACGAAGGATCAGCGGGTGCCGACCAGCACCGGCCGCGCCGTGGTCACCTCGAGCTGCGCGGGCGCCCCCGCGATCGTGACCGTGCCCGTCACCTGACGCCACGGTCCCCCGTCGACGCGGAACTCCGCGGCGTACGTCGTGTCCACGCTCGGGCTCACCACGCCCTTGCGGGCGTAGTCGTGGGTGATCTCCAGGTCCGGGTACGCCGCCCCCGCCGACTCCGACGACAACGACGCACCGTCCCCGAACTCCCACCGGAACCGGCTCGGCCAGATCCGCAGGTCCACCCGGCGACCGAGCAGCCGCACCGTCCTCGTGAACTCCCCCTGCTCGGTGTAGAAGTTCGTCTCGAAGTTCACCAGCGTCGTCCCGCCCGGCGGCTGCACCACCAGCTCCGAGCCCGGGAGGTCGATGCGGCGCAGCGCCCGCAGGACCAGTGCGTTCGTGATCTGGGCCGGAGCTACAGGGGTGCCTTCGGCGGGACACACGTAGGCGTCACTCAGGACCTGTCCTGCATCCGTGACGAACCATTGATGGATCATCGCTGTCCCATCAGGGCAGGTCTGAGGATCTAGACATTGACCTTGCCCACCGAACGCGCACATCACCTCTTCGTGCCAAGTCCCCGGCTGGGACGCCACGGAGCTTGCTCCTTGAGTGGATGAACAGGAGCCAGATCCACTATTTGCGGTCTGGCCGTCGATGATGAATTGGTTCGCCCCTGCGCCGGCAGATGTCGTCCCACCGCTCGAGCTACTGCCGCATGCTGCTTCTGCCCTACCGCTGCCAAGTGTGGAGAACAGGCAGGCGAGCATCGCGGTCACCAGCACCAAGATCAAGCGCCCCCGCGTCATGTCAGCACATCCCAGCGACCGATCATCCAGTTAGCGCGCGTCCTCTGAACCACCAACTGGATCTTGGTTCGGCCGGGGTCGAGGTGCTTGGTCCGCTTGCCCGGGGCCTTGACGGTCTGCGCCGTGGTCGCGACTATCACCGTCACCGTGAAGCCGGACCTGGGTCCCGCCGAGAACGGTGAAGCTCGTCTTGTGACCACCTCGATCTCCCCGCCGGTGATCGAGCCACCGGCTTCGTAGGTATCGACTATCCCCCGCAGTCCGCCGCTGCAAGCGGAACAAGACTTAAGCGCGACCTGCCTGAGCTGTGCAACCTCGCCGGTCGCTTGGGCGTAGTTGACGAGCTCCCAGTAGTACTCCACGAACGCCTCCGCCCCGGCAGCGTCATGTCTCTTCGCCGCGGCCGGCATCGTCGGCTCGACAGGCCCCGGCTCCGCTGACGGCGACCCGGAGGTCGGCGCGGAGGACTCGGGCGGGGCGATCTTGGGCTGGGGGTGGTCGCCCGAGCACGCACCCAGCCCCAGCGACAGGGCGAGCAGACCCGCGACCAGCACCACCCGAGAGCGCCTCACACCTCGTTCCTTCCCCGAGGGAACGCCGCCCCGACCAGGCGGCACCCCAGCACGCTAACGAAGGATCAACGAGGCGAAAAGGGCTCGGTGACGGCCTGTGGAGAACCGGAGCGGCCCGGCCGACAGGAGGAAGTCCCCCGCGCGGCACGGTAGCAGGCGTGGCTCGGGCGGGTCGCCCGAGTTCCTCCTGTCGGGCGGTACGCGTCAGGCGTTGACCGTGAACCCGACGGTGTGCCAGCCGGTGGCACCGTCGGGGAGGACGTCGCGCTCGACGCCGGTCTGCACGAGACCGTCCTTGTCGGTCGCGCGGACGCGGACGACGTGGTCACCCTTCTCGAGGTCCACGACGGCCTTCCACTGCACCCACGCGTCATCGGTGGGGGCGCCGGCGAGCTCGGCGGGCTGCCAGTCGCCGCCGTCGTACGCGATCTCCACGGCCGAGATGCCGGTGTGCTGCGACCACGCGACACCACCGATGGCGACGGAGCCCGCGGGGACCTCGTCGCCGGCGCGCGGGACGTCGATGCGCGAGGCCATCTTGACGGGGCCCTTCTCGCCCCAGCCCTTCTCGGTCCAGTACGCCGCGATCTTGCTGAACTGCGTGACCTCCATGTCCACGACCCACTTGGTGGCGGACACGTAGCCGTACAGCCCCGGCACGATCGTGCGCACGGGGAAGCCGTGGTCGATGGGCAGCGGCTTGCCGTTCATCGCGATGGCGAGCATCGCGTTGCGGTCGTCGGTGAGGGCGGCGACCGGGGTCCCGCAGGTCCAGCCGTCGTCGGAGGTCTGGAGCACGGCGTCGGCGCCGTCCTGGACGCCGGCCTCGGCGAGGATGTCGGCGAGGCGTACGCCGCTCCACCACGCGTTGCCGACCAGGTTGCCGCCGACCGTGTTGGAGACGCAGTTGAGGGTGATCCAGCCCTCGGTGAACTCCCGGGCGACCAGGTCCTGGTAGCTCAGGACGATCTCCTTGTCGACCATCCCGTGGATGCGCAGCTGCCAGTCGGACGGCTCGATCGTCGGGACCACGATGGCGGTGTGGATCCGGTAGAAGTCGGACGTCGGGGTCATCCACGGCGACACGCCGTCGACGCCCACGCGCGTGGAGGCGGGGACGGCCGGCTCGCTGACGCCGTTGAGGCGGAGCAGGCGGCGGGTCTCCTCGACGTGGCGGCGACCGCGGCCGACGATGTCGCCGACGAACCAGACGGCGAGCGCGACGGCGCCCATCGCCCCGGCACCGATGAGGAACGACCGTCGGTGGTGGGCGGCCGGGCGGGCCGGCGTACCGGCCGTGCTCGAAGGCGAGGCGAGGGCCTGCTCGGCCCGCTGCAGCGGCGCCGTGAGGAGGGAGAGCGCGACCAGCCAGGTCACGAAGCCGACCAGGATCGGCAGCTGGTCGACCACGCCGGTGCCGCGCTGGAGGGCGACCGCGACGGCGCCGAGGATCCCGAGGGCGGCGAAGACGATCGCCGACGCCCACACCGAGCGCTGGGCCAACCGACCCGCCCAGGCGAACACCAGGCCGGTCAGCAGCAGCACCATCAGGACGAGGAACGGCTTGTCGTTGGTGCCGAGCACCGAGATGACCTTCTCGGCCACCGCACCGGGCGTGAGCCGGATGACGAGCTCCGCCACGGCGACCACCGGCGACTCGCGGATGGTCATCGCCATCGCCACGAAGAAGCTCGTCGCCAGACCCGCCGCGCCGGCGACGAGGCCGGCGAGGGACCAGGTCCACTTGGGTGCGCTCACCGCTCCAGTGTGACTCAGGCATGATCACGGCTGTGCACCCAAGTCCTTACAGAACGAGGATCGGCGTCGGCACCGACGT
The DNA here is from genome assembly GCF_014212315.1 of Nocardioides luti. Classification (NCBI taxonomy): domain Bacteria; kingdom Bacillati; phylum Actinomycetota; class Actinomycetes; order Propionibacteriales; family Nocardioidaceae; genus Nocardioides; species Nocardioides luti. The sequence continues at coordinate 3,116,059 of NZ_JACKXE010000001.1, read as the reverse complement.
CCACCGCCTCGTCGACGGCGTCCCGCTCTTCCTGGCCGGGCTCTCCTGGCCGGACGAGCCCCGAGGACTCGAGGGACACTCCGACGCGGACGTCGCCGCGCACGCCGCCTGCGACGCGCTGCTGTCGGCGGCCGGGCTGGGCGACCTGGGGTCGAACTTCGGTACGTCGGAGCCGGAGTGGGCCGGTGCGTCCGGCGCCGCCCTGCTCGGCGAGACCGCCCGCCGGCTCCGCGCCGCGGGCTTCGAGATCGGCAACGTGGCCGTCCAGGTGATCGGCAACCGCCCGAAGGTCGGGCCCCGCCGGGCCGAGGCCGAGGCCGCCCTCTCCGCCGCCGTCGGCGCCCCCGTCACCGTCTCCGCGACGACCACCGACGGACTGGGTCTGACCGGCCGCGGTGAGGGAGTCGCGGCCATCGCGACGGCGCTGGTGGTCGCGCCGGCCTGACCCGCCGGCCGGCACGCCGTACCCCGCCGGCACGCCCGCCGCTGTAACGCGGTGTCCACGTCACTCGTGCGGTGCTGCAGCGCCGCGGCAGCTACGTGGACACCGCGTTACAGAGGGCCGCCACGACGCATGAGTCAGGCAGCGACAGCCGGCGCGAGGGCCCGGAACCGCCGGGCGACGAGCTCGGCGACGAACCGGTGCGGGCCGATGACGTCGGCGACCAAGGCGGCGCCGGCGGCGAGCGACTCGTCGCGGGCGCGGTCGGCGAAGTGCCCGGGCGCCAGGAGGTACGGCGACGCGACCGCCCCGCGCCGGACGACGTCCGCGGGGCGCGGACCGCGGCCGGTCAGGGTGGCGAGCTCCACCGGCCCGCCCCAGGCCGCGGCGAGCAGCGCCGCGGCCCGAGCCAGGTCGGGGTCGGTCCGCGGGTCCCGGGATCCCGCGGCGACGAGCACCACCTGCTGCCCCGGCCGGGCCCCCGCCGCGACCAGGCGGGCCGCCTGGGCGGCGGCCAGCAGCGGGTGGGGTCCGAGGGTCGGCGTCAGCACGACCGGGTGCGCGGGCCCGGCGGCGGCGACGGCCGCCGGCAGGTCCTGGCGCACGTGGAAGCCGGTGGAGAGCAGCAGCGGTACCGCCACCGTCGGGACGGAGGTGGCCGCGACGACGGAGGCGAAGGACGGCTCGCACAGCTCGACGTACGCCGCCGAGGCGCTCACCCCGAGGCGGGCACCGGCCGCGGCGGCGATCTCACGTGCGACGTCGTTGCCCGGCGCGTAGCGGGTCCCGTGCGCCACCGTGACGAGCCGCATCACGCCACCACCAGCCGGTAGCCACGCTTCACGACCGTCGCGACCAGCCGTGTCCCGATCGCGGCGCGCACCCGGGCGACCGCCATCTCGACGGCGTGCTCGGAGCTGGCCTGGCCGCTCGGAAGCGCGGCGAGGAGCTCGGGCCGCGACACGACGTGGCCGGGGTTGACGGCCAGCGCCTGCAGGACGGCCAGCGGCGCCGCGGACATCTTGACCTCGAGGCCGTCGAGCAGCACCCGGTCGCCGTGCAGCACCAGCAGCCGCCCCGCGACGGGGATCGCGGTGCCGGAGCGCCGCGCCGGCAGCTCGGTCTCCATCAGCTTGACCATCGCGCCGAGCCGGGAGCGCTCCGGCACGATCGCGGGCACCCCCCACAGCTCGAAGGCCGCCGCGGTGACCGGCCCGACGCAGGTCGCGACGACGTCCGCCTGGAACGCCGCGACCACCTCGTCGCGGCGCCCGGTGACACCGGCGGCGTCCATCAGTGCCGCCACGGCCGGCGCGGAGGTGAACGTGACGGCGTCGAGCTTGCGGTCCGCGATCAGGTCGACCATCCGGAACATCGGGGCCGGGTCCTCGGCCCCCTCGACGCGGTAGACCGTCACCACGGTCACGTCGGCCCCCTGCCGCCGCAGCGCGTGCGAGGCCATCGACAGCGACTGGCCGTGCTCCTGCACGACGATGCGGACGCCGGCGAGGTCGCGGCCGCGCAGGTGCGCCAGCACGTCCTCGAAGCACTCCGACTCCGGCGCCCACAGCTCGCGCAGGCCCTGGCGACGCAGCGCGCCGACGCTCTTCGGCCCGCGCGCGAGGATCTCGGCCCGGCCGAGCGCACCGAGCAGGTCGTCGAGGATCCCCCACCGGGCCGTCGCCTCGAACCACGCCTTCATCCCGACCCCGGTGGTCGCGAGGAACAGGTCGACCGGCCGCGCGAGCACCTCGTCGGTCGCCGCCCGGAGCTGGTCGTCGTCGACGTGGTTGGGGTCCAGCGACAGCGCCGGCGCCCACTCGATCCGGGCGCCGCGCCGCTCGAGCAGCGCGATCTGCTCGTCGACCTTCCGCGCGGCGGTCACGCCGACGTGGAAGCCGTCGAGCGGGCCGGCGGCAGGGCCGGCAGCAGGACCGGCGGCGGAGGCAGCGGGCTCGGGGGACGTCATGGCTCAGGCCGCGTCGGACTTGCGCTGGCCGACGAGGACGACGCCCTCGACCACGCGGACGTCGTACGACGGCACGGAGACGTTCCGGTCGTCGAGGCAGCGCCCGCTGCGGAGGTCGAAGGCGTGCTTGTGCATCGGCGAGGCGACGAACGGCGTGTCCCCGCGGGTGCCGACGATGCCCCGGGCGAGGACCGAGGCCTTGGCGAAGGGGTCGTGGTTGCCCAGCGCGTAGACCTGGTCGTCGTGGGTGCGGAAGATCGCGATCGCCTGCCCGTGCACCAGCGCCGTGGCCCCGCGCTCGACCTCGAGCTCGGCGACCCGGCACACCGGCTGCCACTCCTCGGGCGTCCGGTGCGCGGCAGAGGACGGCGGCGGGGGCGGCGGCACGGCCGGCGTCATGGCGCCCCGACCGGGATCGACGTGCCGAGCACGACGGGCTCCGCCGAGGTCGAGGGCGTGATCTGCCCGCGCTCGGTGCCGAAGGTGATGTTCGGGTCGGGCGTGCCGGGCGCGTTCACGAACGACACGAACCGGGCCAGCTTCTCCTCGTCGTCCACGGTGGCCTTCCACTCGTCGAAGTAGGACCCGACGTGCCGGGTCATGGCGTCCTCGAGGTCGGCCCCGAGGCCGAGGACGTCGTCGACGACGACCTCACGCACCCGGTCCAGGCCGCCCTCCAGGGCGTCGATCCAAGGCGCCGTCCGCTGCAGCCGGTCGGCGGTGCGGACGTAGTACATGAGGAACCGGTCGAGGTAGCGGACCAGCGTCTCGTTGTCGAGGTCGCCGGCGAGCAGCCGCGCGTGGGCCGGGTTCGCGCCGCCGTTGCCGCCGACGTAGAGGTTCCAGCCCTTCTCGGTCGCGATGACCCCGAAGTCCTTGCCCCGCGCCTCGGCGCACTCGCGCGCGCAGCCGCTGACCCCGCCCTTGAGCTTGTGGGGCGAGCGCAGCCCGCGGTACCTCAGCTCCAGGAGGATCGCGAGGCTGGTCGAGTCCTGCACGCCGTACCGGCACCACGTCGACCCGACGCACGACTTCACCGTGCGCAGCGACTTGCCGTAGGCGTGGCCGGACTCGAAGCCCGCGTCGACGAGCCGCCTCCAGATCGCGGGCAACTCCTCCATCCGGGCACCGAAGAGGTCGATGCGCTGGCCGCCGGTGATCTTCGTGTAGAGGTTGAAGTCGCGGGCCACCTCGCCGATCACGATCAGCTTCTCGGGCGTGATCTCGCCGCCGGGGATGCGCGGCACGACGGAGTAGGTGCCGTTGCGCTGGATGTTCGCGAGGTAGGCGTCGTTGGTGTCCTGCAGCGCGACGGTGTCCTCGGCGAGCACGTGGCCGTTGAACTGGCTGGCCAGGATGCTCGCGACGACGGGCTTGCAGACGTCGCAGCCGCGGCCGCGCCCGTGCGCCTCGACGAGCTCGTCGAAGCGGCGGTAGCCGTGCACCGCGACCAGGTCGAAGAGCTCCTGCCGCGTCAGCGCGAAGTGCTCGCACAGGCCCTTGTCGACGACCTTGCCGACCGAGGCGAAGTGGTCCTCGATGATCGTCTTGACGACCGGCACGCACGAGCCGCAGGTGGTGCCGGCCGAAGTGCAGCTCTTCACGCAGGCGAGGTCCTCGCAGGCGTGGCCGGTGGTGGCCGCGACCGCCGTGCGGATCTCGCCCTTGGTGACGTCGTTGCACGAGCAGACCTGGGCCTCGTCGGGCAGGCCGGCCGCACCCGCGGGCGTCCCCCCGCGGCTCGCCGGGAGGATCAGCTCCTCCGGGTTCGCCGGCAGCGCGATGCCGCTGGAGACCATCGGGCGCAGGATGCCGTACGCCGACGCGTCGCCGACCAAAATGCCGCCGAGCAGCCGGGTCCCGTCCTCGGTGACGACGAGCTTCTTGTAGATCCCCGCGACCGCGTCGGAGAAGACCAGCTCGAGGGAGCCCTCGGTGGTGGCGAACGCGTCGCCGAAGGACGCCACGTCGACGCCGAGCAGCTTGAGCTTGGTGGACATGTCGGCGCCGGTGAAGGTGCCGGGGCCGTCGAGCAGCGCGTCGACGACGACCTCCGCCATCGCGTAGCCGGGGGCGACCAGGCCGTACATCGTGCCTCCGGGCGCCGCGCACTCGCCGATCGCGAAGACGTGGGGGTCGACGGTGCGGCACTGCTCGTCGACGAGTACGCCGCCGCGCTCGGCGACCGGGAGGCCGCTGGTGCGAGCCAGCTGGTCGCGCGGGCGGACGCCGGCGGAGAAGACGACGAGGTCGGCCGGGACGTGGCCGTCCGCGAGCTCGACGCCCGTGACGCGGTCGGTGCCGGTGACGGACCGGGTCGCGGCGCCGGCGTGCACGTGGACGCCGAGCTTCTCGATGTGGCGGACCAGGGTGCTGCCCGCGGCGGCGTCGAGCTGCATCGGCATCAGCCGCGGCGCCATCTCGACCACGTGGGTCTCCAGGCCGAGCTGGACGAGCGCGTTCGCGGCCTCGAGCCCGAGCAGCCCGCCCCCGACGACCACGCCCCGGGTGGCGGTCAGCGAGGCCGCGCGGATCGCCTCGAGGTCCTCGATCGTGCGGTAGACGAAGCAGCCGTCGAGGTCGCGGCCCTCGACCGGCGGGACGAACGGGGCGGAGCCGGTCGCGAGCACCAGGGCGTCGTAGGCCTGCACGGTCCCGTCGTCCAGCGTGACCGTGCGGGCCTCGCGGTCCACGGCGGTGACCGTGGTGGCCAGGGTGAGGCGGACCCGCGGATCGTCGTAGCGGCCGTCCGGCAGCAGCGACAGCGCGTCGGCGCTCCCGGCGGCGAAGAACGACGTCAGGGCGACCCGGTCGTAGGCCGCGCGCGGCTCCTCCCCCACGACGACGACGTCGTAGGTCTCCGTGAGCCCGCGCTCGATCGCCGCCTGCACGAAGCGGTGCCCGACCATCCCGTGGCCGGCCACGACGAGGGTCCTGCGGAGGTGGGTCATGGGAGGTCCTTCCCTGGTGCTTCGACGGTAGGGCGGCTGTGTTGTGGGGCGGTTTCGGCGTGTAACAGGCGTGAAAACGAATGGGGTGCGGCGAGCGTCAGACCGGGGCCGGGGCGGCACCGAGCAGCTGGCGGACGACCGGTCCGCACCCGCCGCAGCCGGTGGTGGCGCGGGTGGTGCGGCGTACGTCGTCGAGGTCCGCGCAGGCCCGGACCCGCCCGGCGCTGACCCCGGCGCAGGCGCACACCTCGACCTCGTCGGTGAGCGGCGCGGGCGCCGCGGCCGACTCGGGCACGAGCAGCTCGCCGGGCTCGAGCGGGCCGAGGACGGTGCGGCGGTCGTAGAGCTGGGTGATCAGGCCGATCCGGGACAGGTCGCCGACCAGGGCCGCGGCCACGATCGCGCCGTCGCGGACGACGAGCTTGCGGTAGGTCCCGGCCAGCGGGTTCGTCATCTCGACGACCTCGCCGTCGGCGCGCTCCGGGTCGCCGAGCACGGCGACCTCGAGGCCGGTGGCGCGGAGGCGGGCGACGGTGCGGGAGCCGGCGTACGCCGTGGTGCCGCCGGTCAGCTGGTCGGCCAGTGCCGTGGCCTGCTCCCAGGCCGGCGGGACGAAGCCGGTGGTGACGCCGCGGTGCTCGGCGCAGTCACCGATCGCGTGGACCCGGTCGTCGGTGACCGAGGCGAGGCGGCCGTCCACGACGACGCCCCGCCGCACCATCAGTCCGGCGCGCCGGGCGAGCGCGGTGCTCGGCCGGCCGCCGGCGGTGAGCACGACGAGGTCGGTCTCGAGGGTGTAGTCGTTGTCGAGGACGAGCCCCGCGTCGGTGAGCCGGACCGCGCGGGTGCCGGTGTAGACGGCGGTCCCGAGCCGGCGCAGGTCGCGGGCGAGGACCTTCCCGCCGGGCGTGCCGACCTGGCTGGCGAGCAGGTGCTCGGCGCCCTCGACGACCTCGGTCGCGACCCCGCGCAGGGTCAGCACCCGCGCGACCTGGAGGCCGAGCAGGCCGCCGCCGACGACGACGCCCCGCAGGTCGCCCGCGATCGCCGCGTCGAGCCGCTCGCAGTCGGCCAGGCTGCGGAAGGCGTGCACCTTCGGGTGCAGCTGGCCGTCCATCCGCACCAGCCCGCGGATCGGGGGCAGGGTGGGGATGCTGCCGGTCGCGAGGACCAGCCGGTCGTAGCCGATCCGCTCGCCGTCGACCAGCATCACCTCGCGGCGCTCCCGGTCGACCTCGAGCACGCGCGTCCCGAGCCGCAGGTCGGTGCGGTCCGGGGTGCGCTCCGGCAGCGCGATCGCGCCGCGGGGGTGGCTGCCCTCGAGGACGGCGCTCAGCAGGATCCGGTTGTACGCCGGCACGGGCTCGTCGCCGAGCACGGTGACGTGCCCGTCGTACCCGCGCACGGCGAGGTCGTCGAGCAGCCGGTTCGCGGCCATCCCGTTGCCGACGACGACCAGGCGCTCGCTCATGCCGGCACCCCCGCCGGCTGCTCGCGGGTCGCACCGGACGCGCGGCCCGCCGCCATCACCGACGCCGCGCACACCTTGAACTCCGGCATCCGGCTGGACGGGTCGAGGGCGTCGTTGGTGAGCCGGTTCGCCCCGACCCAGTGGAAGGGGACGAAGACGGTGTCGGGGCGGATCGTCGCGACCACCCGCGCCGGTGCGGTCATCGAGCCGCGGCGGGTGGTGACCGTGACCGGCTCGCCGTCGGCGGTGCCGAGCCGGCGGGCGAGCAGGGGGTGCAGCTCGACGAAGGGGCCGGTGTCGGTGAGCGCGCGGACGCGACGGGTCTGGGCGCCGGACTGGTACTGCGCGAGCACCCGCCCGGTGGTGAGGTGCAGCGGGTAGTCCGCGCACGGCTGCTCGGCCGCGCCGCGGTGCTCGACCGCGTGGAAGCGGGCCCGACCGTCCGGGGTGGCGAAGCCGTCGAGGAACATCCGCGGCGTGCCGGGGTGGTCGGCGTCCGGGCACGGCCAGAACACCCCGTGCTCGGCGCGGATCCGGTCGTAGGTGATGCCCGCGTAGTCCGCCCGGCCGCCCGCCGAGGCCCGGCCGAGCTCGGCGAAGACCTCCTCGGGATCGGTCGCGAACGGCACGGGCGCCTCGAGGCGGACGGCCAGCCCGTGCAGGACCTCGAGGTCGCTGCGTACACCGGTGGGCGGGGTCAGCGCCTGCTGGCGCAGGATCACCCGGCCCTCGAGGTTGGTCATGGTGCCGGTCTCCTCGGCCCACTGCGTGACCGGCAGGACGACGTCGGCGATCGCGGCGGTCTCGGACAGCACGAGGTCGGCGACGACCAGGAGGTCGAGGGACTCCAGCCGCCGCGTGACGTGGGTGGCGTTCGGCGCGGAGACCACGATGTTGGAGCCGAAGACCAGGAGCGCCTGCGGGCCGGTCGGGGTGCCGAGGACGTCGAGGAGCTCGTAGGCCGAGCGCCCCCTGCCCGGCAGCTGGTCGGCCGGGACACCCCACACGCCGGCGACGTGCTCGCGCGCGGCCGGGTCGTCGATCATCCGGTAGCCCGGCAGCTGGTCGGCCTTCTGGCCGTGCTCGCGGCCACCCTGGCCGTTGCCCTGACCGGTCAGACAGCCGTAGCCGCCGTACGTCGTCCCGCACTGCCCCAGCGCCAGGGCCACGTCGATCCAGGCGAGCACGGTGTCGGTGCCCTGGCTGTGCTGCTCGGCCCCGCGGGCGGTGAGCACCACCACCTTGTCGGCGCCGGTGAGCAGCGCGACCAGGGCGCGGAGCTCCTCGACCGGCACGCCGGTGACCCGCTCGACCCGCTCGGGCCACCACGCCGCGACGGCGCGGCGGACGTCGTCGAAGCCGGTCGTCCGGGTGGCGACGTACTCCTCGTCGACGTGGCCGCCGGCCACGAGCAGGTGCAGGACGCCCAGCGCGAGGGCCAGGTCCGTGCCGGGGACCGGCTGGACGACGAGGTCGGCGCGCTCGGCGGTCGCCGTGACGCGGGGGTCGACGACGACGACTCGGCCGCCGCGCTCGCGCAGCCGGTCGAGGTGGCGGGCCGCGGGGGGCATCGTCTCGGCGAGGTTGGAGCCGACCAGCACGACGACGTCGGTCTGCTCGAGGTCCGCGAGCGGGAACGGCAGCCCGCGGTCCAGGCCGAACGCCTTCGTCCCGGCCGACGCGGCCGAGCTCATGCACCAGCGGCCGTTGTAGTCGATCTGGCTGGTGCCGAGCGCGACCCGGGCGAACTTGCCGAGCTGGTAGGCCTTCTCGTTCGTCAGCCCGCCGCCGCCGAAGACGCCGACCGTGTCGGGCCCGTGCGCGGCGCGCAGCGCACGGAGCCGGTCGGCGACGACGCCGAGCGCCTCGTCCCAGCCGACCGGGCGGAACTCCCCGGTCGCCCGGTCCCGCAGCAGCGGGGTCGTGAGCCGCTCGCGGCTGCCGACGAGCCCGGTCGCCGTCCAGCCCTTGCGGCACAACGCGCCCTCGTTGACGGGGAACTCCGGCCAGGCCGACACCTCCGGCGACCGCCGCCCGGTCACCTTCATCCCGCACTGCAGGGAGCAGTAGGGGCAGTGGGTGTCGGTCATGGCGAGGTCAGATCCGGGCGCCGGCGAGGCCGGTCGCCTTCGCGGTGGCGGGCCGGCGCAGGTAGACCGCCCAGGTGACCAGCGCGCACACGACGTAGAAGCCGGTGAAGACCATGAACGCGCCCTTGGTCGCCGACAGCGGGTTGTCGACCCACGGCGAGCTGAAGGCCAGCGGGATCAGGAAGCCGCCCATCGCGCCGACCGCCCCGATGACGCCGATCGCCGCCGAGGCCTGCTTGGTGCCGCGCAGCAGCGCGGCGTCGCGCTCGGGGGTGCCGGGAGCCGTCGAGCGCTCGGCCTCGGTGCGCCAGATCGCGGGGATCATCTTGTAGGTCGAGCCGTTGCCGATGCCGGTCGAGGCGAAGACGAGGAGGAAGGCGACGAGGAACGCGGGGAACCACGCCTGGTTCTCGGTGGCGATCGCCGGGTCCGCGGTCGGGTTCGGGGTGAGCTGCGTCAGCGTCCACAGCACGACGAGCGTGAAGACCACCATGCCGACGAAGGCGCCGAGGGTGACCTTCGCGCCGCCGTACGTGTCGGCGAGCCAGCCGCCGAGCGGCCGCGTCGCGGAGCCGACCAGCGCGCCGAGGAAGGCGAAGTAGGCGAAGTAGATGCCGGTGCCGAGCGGCGCCGGGTCCGGCACCCAGAAGTTGAGCTTGATCAGCAGCGGCATCGCCGCGGAGTAGCCGATGAACGAGCCGAAGGTTCCGATGTAGAGGAACGCCATGATCCAGGTCTGCGGCTTCCGGACGACCTGCAGCTGCTCGCGGGGCGTCGACTTCGCGGTGCCGAGGTTGTCCATGAAGAGGTACGCCGCCAGCGTGGCCACCACGGCGAGGCCGGCGTACACCCACGCGGCCCGCTCGAGGTGCACGCCGCCGTCGGCGGCCTTGACCAGGCCGAAGATGCCCGCGCCACCCACGATCACCGGCAGGAAGAGCTGGATCAGCGAGACGCCGAGGTTGCCGCCCGCGGCGTTGAGCCCGAGCGCGGCGCCCTTCTTGGCGGAGGGGTAGAAGAAGTTGATGTTCGCCATCGACGAGGCGAAGTTGCCGCCGCCGAGGCCGGCGGTGGCCGCGATTAGGCAGAAGGCCCAGTACGGCGTGTCCGGCCGCTGCACGGCGTACGCGAAACCGAGCGTCGGCACCAGCAGCAGCGCGGCGCTCGTCATCGTCCAGTTGCGGCCGCCGAACTTCGGGACGGCGAAGGTGTAGGGCAGCCGCAGCAGCGAGCCGACCAGGTTCGGCAGCGCGACCAGGAGGAACAGCTGTTGGGGGCTGTAGTCGAAGCCGGTCGCGACCAGGAACGCCGAGCTGACGCTCCAGATCAGCCAGACCGAGAAGCCGAGGTGCTCGGCGAAGATCGACCACACCAGGTTGCGGCGCGCGACCTGTCGGCCGCCGCCCTCCCAGAAGGCGGCGTCCTCGGGGCGCCAGTCGTCGATCCAGCGGCCGGTGCGCCGTTCGGTGGGGGCGGTCGCGGACATGGGCTGCTCCTGGGGGGTTCCGTGGTGGCTGACGACCTCACTCTCGGCAGTCGAGGTTTCGCCTCGCTGCACGCCGGTCTCTCGCCGAGGTCAACTTGTCCTCACGGCCTCACAGACCTCACGACCTCACGGACCCGGCGGCCCTGGAAACCCCGGAGGGCGAGAATCGGGCGTGCGCGTGACAACCGAACCTCGCGAGGCCCCGTCTCTCTCGGGACTGACACCTCGGGACCGACAGGAGCACGGATGAGCAGCGACCGGAGGGCGGAGTTCACCGACTACGCCCAGGCGAGACGACCGCAGCTGCGGCGGATGGCCTACGCCCTGTGCGGCGACTGGCACACCGCCGACGACATCGTGCAGAACGCGCTGGCCAAGCTGTACGTCGCGTGGCCGCGGGTGCGCCGGGCGGCCGCGGAGGACGCCTACGTGCGCCAGACGATCCTGCGCAGCACGATCGACGAGCACCGCCGGCCGTGGAGGCGCGAGCGCGCCGGGCTGGAGGGCTACGACCACCCGACCGCACCCGGGGTCGACCCGGGCGACCGGCACGACCTGGTGCTGGCCCTGCTGCAGCTGCCGGAGATGCAGCGCAAGACCGTCGTGCTGCGGCACTGGATGGGGATGTCCGTCACCGAGACGGCGCGTGACCTGCGGATCTCCGAGGGCACCGTCAAGAGCCACACCTCACGAGCCCTCGAGCGGCTCCACCAGCTGATGTCCGACACCACGGAGGGATCCCGACGATGAGCATGAACTCGACCGACTTCCACGACCTCCTCGACGACGCCGTACGCCGCGAGCCCGCCGGCGGGGCGTTCGCCGGCGACCCCGGGGTGAGCGCCGGACGCCGGCTGCTGCGCCGCCGACGCCTGCTGACCGGGGCGGGGGCGGCCGTCGCGGTCCTCGCGATCGCCGGCTCCGTCCAGGCGGTGGCCGGCGGCGGTCCGGGCACGGCCCGCGACGGGCGCGACGTACCGGTGGCGAGCCAGGGCACCTCCGAGGCGCCGCGCTCGGACGCGACCCTGCTGCGCCAGTGCCGTGACGGCAACCAGTCCGCCGACGCGACCGGCCTGATCTTCGACGCCGGCACCCCGGTCGTGAAGGCCCAGGAGCGCACCGCGCACCAGGTGATCCTGGCGATCGAGTCCGGCGACGGCGCCCACTGGGCGGAGTGCTTCGTGCACCTGGACAACCAGGAGTTCTCCTCCGGCATGACGGTGTACGACGCCTCCGGCACCAGCCGGTCGACGAGCTACTCGTTCGGGGGCGGCTGCGGCCTGGTCGACGGGCGGGCCGACGAGTCGTGCCCGACATGGGCGATCTCCACGACGGACCGCCTGCCCGACGAGGTGGCGCAGGTGCGCTACGACTTCGGGGACGGCACGCACGCGACGGTCACGGCGCGGGACGGCTACGTCGTCCTCAACCGTCTCCTGGACCTGCCCCCGGGCGCCTCGATCGACTCGATGGGCTCGAACCTCGGCTTCAACGCCCTGGACCGGATCACCTACCTCGACGCCGACGGCGACCCGATCGCCGCGCAGGCCTCCGACGGCACCGGCTCCGGGCCTGACCACGAGCGCGTCGGCGACCTGCCCCCGCTGACGGCCTACCCGTCGCTGCGGTCGGACCAGCCGATCTACTGAGGCCGCCTAGACTCCGCGCGTGCCCGCCGCCGTCGTCATCCTCGCCGCCGGCGCCGGGACCCGCGTGGGGGCCGGCGTCAACAAGGTCCTGCTGCCGCTGGGCGACGCCCCGGTGCTGGTGTGGTCGCTGCGCGACGCGCTCGCGCAGCCGGACGTGCACCGGCTGGTGCTGGTGGTCCGGCCCGACGAGCGCGACGACGTCGCCGACGCGGTCACGCCGTGGCTCGGCAACCGGGAGGTGCTGGTCGTCGACGGCGGCGAGACACGGCACCGCTCGGAGTGGAACGCGCTGCGCGCCCTCACCCCCGACATCGAGTCCGGCGCCGTCGACGTGGTCGTGATCCACGACGGCGCGCGGCCGCTGGCCGGGGAGGCGCTCTGGGCCGCCACGATCGCCGCCGCCCGCGAGCACGGCGGGGCGATCCCGGTGGCACCGCTCGACCACCTGCTCGTCGTCGCCCCCGACGCTCCTCCGACCGCCGCCGGCGCCGGCCTCGCGGGGGTCCAGACGCCGCAGGCCTTCCGCGCGGGCGACCTGCTGACGGCGTACCGCCTCGCCGAGCACGACGGCTTCGACGCCACCGACACCGCGGGCTGCCTGGAGCGCTACACCGACGTCCGCATCGCGGCCGTGCCGAGCACCTCGCTCAACCTGAAGATCACCTTCCCCGAGGACGTCGCCCTCGCGACCCGTCTCGCCCCGGGGCGGCCCGCGGCGGGATAGTCCGCCACGAACCTGTCGCTGCGGCGGGCTCGGAGCGACCAGAACGTGGCGGACTACCGGCCCGCCCGCCCGCTCGCGTCAGCGGGGAGGGCCGGTGAGCGCCTCGAGGAGGCGTACGTCGTCGGCCGACCCGACCCGGCGGGCCTCGGCCGGGGCCCCGAGCAGCTCGACGGGGAACCGCTCGGCCAGGGCGGCGACCAGGTCGGCGAAGTCCAGCGTCGGCAGGCCGTCCAGCGCGGCGACGACGGACGCCGGCAGCACGATCGGCGAGACGACCGCGGCCAGCGTGGACCGGTCGACGGTCGCGCCGACGAGGACAGGGCCGTCGGCGTCGCCGTCGGGGCCGACGTGCTTGACGGTGTCGGTCACCGGCCGGACCCCGACCACGACCCGGTCGTGCTCGACGGCGGCCGTGACGCACGCGGCGATGAAGGAGGCCGGGGTCATCGGGCAGAGCGCGTCGTGCAGCACGAACGGCTCCTCGGCGTCGACCAGACCGGCCCACTCGGTGCCGACGTCGACGGCCAGCACCCCGGCGTCGCCCAGCGCCCAGGACGCGCAGGCGACCAGCGCCTCGCCGTGGACCAGGGCGAACGGCAGCGACCCGCGGTCCTGCTCCACGACGGAGCCGAGCGCGGGCGGGGACTCGGGGACGTCATACGCATCGTGGGTCATGGCCCTCAGACCGTATGACGTCCGCCCGGTCCGGCGGCGGCGGACCCCGAAATGCACGCTGCCCCCGGGGTGACCCGGGGGCAGCGTGGAGATCGGTGTCGATCAGGAGGCGAGGACCTCGTCGAGGATGGCCTCGGCCTTGTCCTCGTTGGTGTGCTCGGCCAGGGCCAGCTCGGAGACGAGGATCTGGCGCGCCTTGGCCAGCATCCGCTTCTCACCGGCCGAGAGCCCGCGGTCGCGCTCGCGGCGCCACAGGTCACGCACGACCTCGGCGACCTTCAGCACGTCGCCGCTGTGGAGCTTCTCGAGGTTGGCCTTGTAGCGGCGCGACCAGTTGGTCGGCTCCTCCACGTGGGCCGCCCGGAGGACGTCGAACACACGGTCCAGGCCCTCCTTGTCGACCACGTCGCGCACCCCGACCAGGTCGAGGTTGCAGGACGGGACGCGAACGACCAGGTCCTGCTGGGCGACAATCCGAAGGACGAGGTATTCCCGGTCCTCCCCCTTGATGGTGCGCGTCTCGATGTCCTCGATGATCGCGGCCCCGTGATTTGGGTAAACAACCGTTTCGCCGACGGTGAAAGTCATGTGTGAGGTACCCCTTCCTAGGTGACCATTCTAACACGGCTCGGAAGCGGCCCCGTTCACGTTTGCGCAGGTCAGAGGCACATTGTGGGCTTGACAGAATCGCCGTTCGTATGGTGGGCCGGGTGTCCGGCGCGCGACCCGGGGGCGCCAAAGCGGGCGAATCACGACCTGCGGGAGCCCGTTGGCGGATACTGCCGACCATGGTGATGACGCGGCGTGCGCGCAAGAAGAAGGACCTCCCCGACGAGGGCGTGGGAGCGGCCCCCGCGGCCGCGTCGGCGACTGCCGCGGACACCGCGTCCGGCACCGCCCCCGCCCCTCGCCGCGCCACGGGCGCGACCACGACCGAGCCGCTCGCCACCGCCGTGACCGCGCCGGTGCAGCCGCAGCGGCGCGCCGGGCGCCGGCTCTCGCTCGGCACCCTCGGCCCCGTACTGCTGCTGCGCGCCGGCCACCCGCGCCAGGCCGTCGTCACCGCGCTCGGCGTCGCCGCCGCGGCCGCGCTGGCGGGGCGTACGACGCGCGAGCTCGGCCTGGTCTTCGTCACCGTGCTCGTCGGCCAGACCATCCTCGGCTGGCACAACGACATCGTCGACGCGGCCCGCGACCGCCGCCACGAGCTCGCCGGCAAGCCGGTCGCGCTCGGCCAGCTCGACGCCGGGACCGTCTGGTTCGCCCTGATCGTGGGCGTGCTGCTCGTCGTCCCCCTCTCCGTCGCCAACGGCGTCACCGCCGGCAGCGCCTACCTCGTCTCGCTGGTCGTCGGCCTGCTCGGCAACGTCGCGCTCCGCCGTGGCCTGCTCTCGTGGCTGCCGTGGGCGGTGTCGTTCGCCCTGCTGCCCGCGTTCCTGTCGTACGGCGGCTGGGGCGGCGACGCCACCGGCAACCCGCCCGAGATCGCCATCACCGTGCTGGCCGCACTGCTGGGCGTGTGCGTGCACGTGCTGCGCGCCCTGCCCGGGCTGGTCCCCGACAACGCCGACGGCTGGAAGCACCTGCCGCTGCGGCTCGCGCTGCGCACCGGCGCCACCAAGCTGCTCGTCCTCGGCTCGGTCGCGACCGCGATCGTGGTCGCGGCGCTGCTGCTCACCGGCAACGCCGTCGGCCTGTCCCAGTGACCCGTCGGGACCGCCCGGTGACCAGTCGGGCGAGCCTCGCGCGCGCCCACTAGTCTGGGCACCACCACCCCGCCGTACCGGCACCGCAGCCAGGTCCCCCTGGTGCCCGCCGACGACCTGCGAAGGCCTGAAGATGCACCTCCGACGCTCGACCGCACTCGCCCTGGGCGCCCTGCTGCTGTCCGCCCCCGCGCTGACCGCCTGCGGCTTCAACTACGCGACCGACCGGGTCAACACGATCCAGAACGGCGCCACCGACCGCTCCGGGAAGGTCGACGTGCTCTCCGCGATCGTGGTCTCCGCCGCGGACGACTCGGGCACCTTCATCGCGTCGTTCTCCAACAACGACCAGGCGAAGGAGGCGACCTTCGAGTCGATCGCCGGCGCCGACGGCAACACGATCCAGCCGGGCGACTTCAGCGCCCTCACGATCCCGCCCGGTGGCTTCGTCAACCTCGCCACCAACGGCGGCGTGCCGGTGTCCGGCACCTTCAAGGCCGGCGAGTACCTCCCCATCACCGTCACCTTCGGCAGCGGTGAGCGCGTCACGCTCAAGGTGCCGGTCGTGACCGCCACGGGCGAGTACGCCGGCCTCGACATCTCGGGCGGGGCGAGCGCCAGCCCGTCCGACGCCCCCTCGGAGAGCCCGTCCGAGTCCCCGTCGGAGTCGTCCTCCGCGAGCCCGTCCGCGTCCCCGTCGGAGTGACCATGACCCACACCCTGATCCTGCTCCGCCACGGCGAGAGCGAGTGGAACGCCAAGAACCTCTTCACCGGCTGGGTCGACGTGGCCCTCACCGACAAGGGCCGTGACGAGGCCGTCCGCGGTGGCGTCCAGCTCAAGGAGGCCGGGCTGCTGCCCGACGTCGTCCACACCTCGCTCCAGCGCCGCGCGATCAACACCGCCGCGCTGGCCCTCGACGCGGCCGACCGGCACTGGATCCCGGTGAAGCGCTCCTGGCGCCTCAACGAGCGCCACTACGGGGCGCTGCAGGGCAAGGACAAGAAGCAGACCCTCGCGGAGTACGGCGAGGAGCAGTTCATGACCTGGCGCCGCAGCTTCGACGTGCCGCCCCCGCCGCTCGCGGACGACGACGAGTTCTCCCAGGTCGACGACCCGCGCTACGCCGACCTCGGCGACGAGCTGCCGCGCACCGAGTGCCTCAAGGACGTGATCGCGCGGATGCTGCCGTACTGGCAGTCCGACATCACCGCCGACCTGCGCGCCGGCAAGACCGTCCTGGTCGCCGCCCACGGCAACAGCCTGCGCGGCATCGTCAAGCACCTCGACGGCATCAGCGACGACGACATCGCCGGGCTCAACATCCCGACCGGCATGCCGCTGGTCTACCGCCTCGACGACGACCTGGCCCCCACCGTCCCCGGTGGCGAGTACCTCGACCCCGAGGCGGCCGCAGCAGCAGCCGCCGCCGTCGCCAACCAGGGTCGCTGAGCCGGTCGGACCAGCCTCAGGCCCCGACGGTCCGCGGGTCCTGGCCGGTGACGACGAAGACGACCCGGTTGGCGACCGAGACGGCGTGGTCGGCGATCCGCTCGTAGTACCGCCCCAGCAGGGCGATGTCGACGGCCGCCTCGACGCCGTGGTCCCAGTCGTCGGAGAGCAGCTCGACGAAGGATGCGCGGCGCAACTGGTCCATGACCTCGTCGTCGCGGCCGAGCTCGATCGCGGCGGCGACGTCGCGGCCGGTGATGATCTGGGAGACCCGGCTGACCATGTCCTCGGCGACGGTGGCCATCTTGGTCATCGTCGGCTGCACCTCGAGGGGCACGGCGACGTTCGGCACCCGCAGGCGGGCGATCTTCGCGACGTGGACGGACAGGTCGCCCATCCGCTCGAGCTCGCTCACCATCCGCAGCGCGGAGACGACGGTGCGCAGGTCGCCGGCGACCGGCTGCTGCAAGGAGAGCAGCTGGAAGGCCTTCTCCTCGACGCTCTCGCGCGCCCGGTCGATCTCGACGTCGGCGCTGATCACCCGCTCGGCGACCTCGGCGTCGCCGGTCAGCAGCGCCTCGGTGGCGAGTCGCACGGCACTCTCGACGCTGCGGCAGATGCCCGCGAGGTCGTCGAAGACGGAATCGAGCTGTTCATGGAAGGCCTCACGCATGAGGAGGAGCCTACGAGGGCCGGATGACCAGTCGGGGTCGGCCGGTGAACGAGGAGTGAACAGTCGGAAGCCAGGCCCCGCTCGGCAAATTCCAGGTGAATCGAGCCCTACTCTTGGGGCGTGGACCCGACGACGCAGGCCTTCCTCGCCGCGCTCATCGGAGCCGTCGTCGCCGGCGGCGCCGTGCTCGCCTGGGCGGTCAGCGACCGCCAGCAGCACCGTGCCCCTGCCGTCGAGGAGCCCGTCGTACCCCCCGGGGTGGCGACCGTGCTCTCCGTGCTCCGCAGCAGCGCGGTCGTGGTCGACGACAGCGACGTCGTCCTGAAGGCCTCGGCCCCGGCGTACGCCCTCGGCCTGGTCCGCGGCACCGCCCTGGTCTCCGAGGACCTCGCCGACCTCGTCCGGCAGGTGCGTCGCGACGGACAGATCCGCGAGACCGAGCTGCTGATGTCGCGCCCGGGCATGCCGGCGCGCCACGTCACCGCCCGCGTGGCCCCGCTGGGGTCGCGGCTCGTGCTGGCGCTGGTGGAGGACCGCACCCGGGAGCGCCGGGTCGAGGCGGTACGCCGTGACTTCGTCGCCAACGTCAGCCACGAGCTCAAGACGCCCGTCGGCGCGATCCGGCTGCTCAGCGAGGCCGTGAGCGACGCGTCCGAGGACCCGGAGGCGGTCAAGCGCTTCGCCGGCCGGATGCTGACCGAGAGCGACCGCCTGTCCCGGCTGGTCCAGCAGGTCATCGAGCTGTCCCGGCTGCAGGGCGACGACCCGCTCGAGGCCCCGATGGTGGTGGAGCTGGACGAGGTGATCGCCACGGCCGTCGACACCAGCGCCATCGACGCGGACTCCAAGCGGATCGCGATCGTCACCGGCGGTATCACCGGGCTGCAGGTCTTCGGCAACGAGGAGCAGGTCACGGCCGCGGTCGCGAACCTCGTGGCCAACGCAGTGTCGTACTCCGAGTGCGACTCCACCGTCCTCGTCACCACCAAGGCCGACGAGGGCAAGGTCGAGATCTCGGTCGTGGACCAGGGCATCGGCATCCCCACCGACGAGATGGACCGGATCTTCGAGCGGTTCTACCGCGTCGACCCGGCCCGGCACCGCTCGACGGGCGGCACCGGTCTGGGGCTGTCCATCGTCAAGCACGTGGCCGCGACGCACGGCGGAGAAGTCCGTGTGTGGTCGGTCGAGGGGCAAGGGTCTACGTTCACCCTGTCCCTTCCGCGCAGGAACCAGGAGGCAGGCCGGTGACCCGGGTACTCGTCGTCGAGGACGAAGAGAGCTACAGCGACGCGCTCGCCTACATGCTCCGCAAGGAAGGCTTCGAGGTCGCGATCGCGGCCGACGGCAACGCCGCGCTCGCGGAGTTCGACCGCAACGGCGCCGACATCGTGCTGCTGGACCTGATGCTGCCGGGCATCCCCGGGACCGAGGTGTGCCGCACGATCCGCCAGACGTCCAACGTCCCGGTGATCATGGTCAGCGCCAAGGACGACGAGGTCGACAAGGTGGTCGGGCTGGAGCTCGGCGCCGACGACTACGTCACCAAGCCGTACTCCCCCCGCGAGCTGGTCGCCCGCATCCGCGCCGTCCTGCGCCGCGGCGCCGACCCCGACCTGGCCCCCGCCACCCTCGAGGCCGGCCCCGTCCGGATGGACGTCGAGCGCCACGTCGTCACCGTCGGCGGCGAGGAGCAGCGGCTGCCGCTCAAGGAGTTCGAGCTCCTCGAGATGTTCCTGCGCAACCCCGGCCGGGTGCTCACCCGCGGCCAGCTCATCGACCGCGTCTGGGGCTCCGACTACGTCGGCGACACCAAGACCCTCGACGTCCACGTCAAGCGGCTGCGCGCCAAGCTCGAGCCCGACCCCGGTGAGCCGAAGTTCCTCGTCACCGTGCGGGGGCTCGGGTACAAGCTCGACCTCTGAGGTTCTCCGGGGGCGTCGGTTTCCCCGGATATCCGGGGAATTTGGCGCTTTCCGGGTGTTGCAACCCCCGGAAAGTGACAGTTTCCCCCGGGAAGTCGCCGCAGTTTCCCCCGGGAAGTCGCCGGCGAAGGCCGCACCAGGCGGCACTGGCGGGATGTCGCGCAACGACGTCCGATAACCGCGTGTCGGGCGTCGGTGGACGTCCCTAGGCTGGGCGCGTGACGAGTACGACGACCTCCCCGACCAGCCGCCCCGCTCCCGACCAGCCGGTCGCGACGTGGCTGCCGGTCACGGCCGTCGCGGTCACCCTGCTGCTCTGGGCCAGCGCCTTCGTGGCGATCCGCTACCTCGGCGACGACTTCTCCCCGGGCGCCCTCTCGCTGGGGCGGCTGCTCGTCGGGGCGCTGTGCCTCGCGGCGGTCGCGCTCCCCCGCGGCCTGCCGCGCCCCCGCGGCCGCGACCTGCTGCGGATCCTGGCCATCGGGGTGCTGTGGTTCGGGGTCTACAACCTCGCGCTGAACGAGGGCGAGCGGCGCGTCGACGCCGGCACCGCCGCGATGCTGATCCAGGTCTCGCCGGTGCTGATCGCGCTGCTGGCGGCCGTCTTCCTGTCCGAGCGCTTCACCGTCTACCTCGCCGGCGGGCTCGCGCTGGCCTTCGCGGGCGTCGCGGTCATCGCGTTCTCGACCAGCCCCGGCGGCAACAGCGACGTGGTCGGGGTCGTGCTCTGCCTGGTCAGCGCGGTCGTCTACTCCGTCAGCCTGGTCCTGCAGAAGCCCCTCATGACCCGGATGGCGGCCGTGCACGTGGTCTGGCTCGCCTGCAGCGTCGGGGCGGTGGCCTGCCTGCCGTTCGCCGGCCAGCTCTGGTCGGAGACCGCCGCGGCGCCGACGGCGTCGATCCTGTGGCTCGTCTACCTCGGCATCTTCCCGACGGCGATCGCCTTCACGACGTACGCCTTCGCCCTGCAGCACATGTCCGCGAGCAGCCTCGGCGTCACGACGTACCTCGTCCCGCCC
Source organism: Nocardioides luti (assembly GCF_014212315.1). Lineage (NCBI taxonomy): Bacteria > Bacillati > Actinomycetota > Actinomycetes > Propionibacteriales > Nocardioidaceae > Nocardioides > Nocardioides luti. The sequence continues at coordinate 3,095,827 of NZ_JACKXE010000001.1, read as the reverse complement.
CTCACCATCGTCATGGGGCTCGTCTTCCTCGGCGAGGTGCCGCCGACCATGGCGTACGCCGGCGGCGTGCTCGCGCTGGTCGGCGTGGCCGTCGCTCGGCGCAAGCCGCGCCCGCGGGTGCTGACCGAAGAGCCTGCCCGACCCGCCTGAGGCTGCCATGCTGCGGGGATGACGATCCTCGCTGACGTGCTGGTCGGGCTGGTGGCCGCGCTGCACGCGTACTTCCTCGTGCTCGAGATGTTCCTCTGGACCAGGCCGCTCGGTCGCAAGACGTTCGGCAACACCGCCGAGTTCGCCGAGTCGACCAAGGTGCTCGCCGCCAACCAGGGCCTCTACAACGGCTTCCTGGTCGCCGGGCTCGTCTGGGGCCTGGTCGCGGACCAGCGCGACGTGAAGATCTTCTTCCTCACGTGCGTCGTCGTCGCCGGGGTGTACGGCGCCCAGACGGTCAGCCGCCGGATCCTGGTCGTGCAGGCGCTGCCCGCGGTGCTCGCGCTGGTCGCGGTGCTCGTCGCCGCCTGACGCCAGCGCGCCACGACGCCCGCGTCAGTCAGCCGCAGGAGGCGCGTCCTCGTCGCCCGCCTCCAGCCAGCCCCGGAACGCGTCGAGGTTCCGGGTCGACTCCCCGCGCAGCTTGCGCCACTCCCACTCCTTGCGGATCGAGGAGGCGAAGCCGAGCTCGAGGATCGCGTTGAACGACTCGTCGGCGTACGACAGCACCGAGCCGAGCAGCCGGTCCAGCTCGTCGGCAGCACCCTCGCCGAGGGCGGCGAGCGGGAGCCGCGCGTCGAGGTAGATGTCACCGGTCCGGTCGACGGCGAACGAGACGGCGTACATCTTGAGGTTCCGCTCCAGCAGCCAGCGGTAGACCCGCTCGTGGTTCTCGTCGGGGTTCCGGCAGACGAAGGCGTGCACGCCGAGGGCGTGGGCGCCGACGTCGAGGCGGACGGCGGTCTGCAGCTTCTTCTCGCCGGGCAGCGAGAACGAGAACACCCCGGGCGCCGTCTCCTCGAACTCCAGGTCGTTGGCGCGGAGGTAGGACCGGACGACGTCCGCGCTCACGAGACCGCCTCGCGCATCAGCGAGCCGGCCCGGCGGTAGACCTCGAGGGTCCGCTCGGCGGTCCGCTCCCACGCGAAGCTGCGCGCCTGCTCGAGCGCACCGACCTCGAGCCGGGCCCGCAGGTCGTCGTCCTCGAGCACCCGGCGCAGGGCCGCGGCCCAGTCGCGCGGCTCGTGCGAGTCGACGAGCAGGCCCGAGTGGCCGTCGCGGACGACGGTCGGCAGGCCGCCGACGGCCGCGGCGACGACGGGGGTGCCGGCGGCCTGGGCCTCGGCGGCGACCAGGCCGAAGGACTCGTTGTACGACGGCACGGCGACCAGCGTGGCGGCGGCGTACCACCGCGCCAGCTCCTCCTGCGCCACCGGCGGCACGAAGCGGACCACGTCCTCGAGGCCGAGCTCCGCGGACAGCTGGGCCAGCGACTCGGGGTGGTCGAGGCCGGAGCCCGAGGGGCCGCCGACGACCGGGACGACCATCCGGGAGCGGAGCGAGGGCTGCTGGGCGAGCAGCTCGGCGACGGCGCGCAGGAGCACGTCGGGCGCCTTGAGCGGCTGGATCCGGCCCGCGAAGAGCAGCACGTGGGCGTCGAGCGGCAGCCCGAGCGCACCGCGGGCGGTGTCCTGGTCCATCGGCCGGAAGACCTCGAGATCGACACCGGGGTGGACGACCTCGACGCGGCCGGGCTCGGCGTCGTACAGCTCGATGAGCTGCTTGGCCTCGATGTCGGTGTTGGCGATGAGGACGTCGGCGGCCTCGACGACCTGCTCCTCGCCGATGATCCGCGCGGCGGGCTCGGGGGTGTCACCGAGCGCGAGCGCGGCGTTCTTGACCTTGGCCATCGTGTGCATGGTGTGCACGAGCGGCACGCCCCAGCGGTCGCGGGCGAGTGCGCCGACCTGCCCCGAGAGCCAGTAGTGCGAGTGCACGGCGTCGTAGTGGCCCACCGGCTGCGCGGCCTCGGCGCGGAGCACCTCGCGGGCGAAGACGCAGAGCTGGCCGGGCAGCTCGCCCTTGGTCAGCCCCTCGAACGGGCCCGCGTGGATGTGCCGCACGAGCACTCCGTCGAAGGCCTCGACGACCGGCGGCAGCGTCGAGCTGGTCGCGCGCGTGAAGATGTCGACCGCGATGCCCTGCTGGGCCAGGCGGCGCGAGAGCTCGATGACGTAGACGTTCATCCCGCCCGCGTCGCCGATCCCCGGCTGGTCGAGCGGGGAGGTGTGCAGGCTGATCATCGCCAGCCGCCCGATGCGCTCCACGTCGCTCCCTCTCTGTCGTGCTCCACGTCGCACAACCGCTCCAGCGTGCCAGCGATTCCCGCACGGCGGTACGCCGGGTCGTACCCCGACCGGGCACGCCCCACGCCGGCCGGTCAGCGAGCGTGAGCGCCGGCCCTGCGGCGGGCCTCGCGGCGACGCCGGTCCCGAAGCAGCCGCTGCACGGCGGCACCGGCGACCACGAGGCCGAGGACCCCGTCGATCACCCGGGGGTTGCCCGCGGGGTGCAGCACCTCGAGCACCGACCACACCAGCAGCGGGAAGGCCACGGCGACGATCGCCTGCAGCCACGTCGCACTCGTGCTGACCAGTCCCGCGCCCATCCCGGCCAGGCCCACGGCGAGGAGCACCAGGCCCACCCAGTACAGCCCGTCGGCGGCGCCGCCGGTGCCCGACCCGGCGAGGTCGAGCACGAGCCGGACGACCCAGCAGAGCCCCCCGAGGAGGCCCGAGCCACGGGCGACGGTGTGCAGATCCATGGAGCTCCCACTTCGGCGTCGCTGCTCCCCCGTGAGGGGGCCGAACGACAGGCAGTGTGCCACCGGGCGCCGCTCCCTCACCACCGCCGGGCAGAATCGGGGGCATGAGCACTCCACGCACCGCCGTCGTCACCGGAGCCAGCAGCGGGATCGGGGCCGCGTCCGCGCGCGCCCTGGCCGCCGAGGGGTTCCGCGTCGTCTGCGCCGCCCGGCGCACCGACCGGATCGAGGCCCTCGCCGAGGAGATCGGGGGTCTGGCCGTCGCCTGCGACGTCACCTCCCGGGAGTCCGTGGCCGGGCTGGCCGCTGCAGTCGAGGCCGAGGGCGGCGTCCTGCACGTCCTGGTGAACAACGCCGGCGGCGCGTTCGGCTCCGACACCGTCGAGGGAGCCGACCCGGCCGACTGGCGGGCGATGTACGAGGTCAACGTGATCGGCCTGCTCCAGGTCACCCAGGCCCTCCTGCCGGCGCTGCGGGCCAGCGGCGACGCGGTGATCGTCAACATGGGCTCGACCGCGGGGCGGATCGCCTACGAGACCGGCGGCGGCTACACCGCGGCCAAGCACGGCACCCAGGTCGTGACCGAGACCCTGCGCCTCGAGCTGGTCGGCGAGCCGATCCGGATCTCCGAGGTGGCGCCGGGCATGGTGCGCACCGACGAGTTCGCGATGGTCCGCTTCGACGGGGACGAGGCCAAGGCCGCCGCGGTGTACGCCGGGGTGCCCGACCCCCTGGTCGCCGAGGACGTCGCCGACGCGGTCGCGTGGATCGCGACCCGGCCCAGCCACGTCAACATCGACGAGCTGGTGATCCGGCCCCGCGCGCAGGCCGCCCAGCACAAGGTGCACCGGGTCTCCACCGACTGAACCGACTGAACCGACTGGACCGACTGACCGCGGACCGGCCGTCGCTCCCCGGCGTACTCCCGGCATGCCAGACTGCCGCCCGTGCAGACCATCGGACTGATCGGCGGGATGAGCTGGGAGAGCAGCGCCGCCTACTACCGCGACCTGAACCTCGGCGTGCAGCAGCGACTGGGCGGGTTCTCCTCGCCCAAGATCGCGCTGACCACCGTCGACTTCGCCGAGCTGACCGACCTCGAGGACGAGCAGCGCTGGCAGCAGATCGGCGAGCTGCTCGCCGAGGCCGCCACCGGCGTCGAGCGGGCGGGGGCGGACTTCCTGCTCATGTGCACGACGACGTTCCACAAGGTCGCCGACCAGGTCGAGGCCGCGGTGCAGATCCCGCTCGTGCACCTCGCCGACGTCGTCGCGCAGGCCTGCCTCGCGCAGGGCGTCACCACGGTCGGCTTCATCGGGACCAAGGTCGCGATGGAGGACAGCTTCTTCACCGACCGCCTCGCGACCCACGGCGTGACCGCGATCGTGCCGGCGCAGGAGCACCACGACTGGCTGAACACCGCGATCTACGAGGAGCTCGTGCACGGGCACGTCCTCGACCGCACCCGCCGCCGGGTCGTCTCGGTCGTCGACGAGCTGTGGGACGCCGGCGCCGCCGGGGTGCTGCTCGGCTGCACCGAGCTCGAGCTGCTGATCAAGCAGGCCGACGTCGACCTGCCGGTCTTCCCCTGCACCACCCTGCACGTCGAGGCCGCCCTCGACCGCGCCCTGGCCTGACCCCTCGCCGCCTGTTGCGGATTGGTCACCAACCGCAACATCCGGCCCCGCGGACGTGCGGATTGGTCACCAACCGCAACATCCGGCCCCGCGGACGTGCGGATTGGTCACCAAACGCAACATCCGGGCCCGAAAACCTGCGGTTGGTGACCAATCCGCACACCGCCGTCAGCCCAGGACCACCTCGGCGAGGCGACGCAGGTCGTCGGTGAGGTGCTGCTCGGGGACGCGGGCGCGCTCGCCGCAGAGGTCGAAGTCGTAGACGAACATGTCCGGGTGCGGCAGGCCCGTCCGCGCCTCGCGCAGGTCGATGCGGTCCATCAGCGAGCGCACCTCGGAGCCGCGGGGGTCGTCGCCGTCGAGGTCGACCTCGCCGCCGACGGCGAGGCCGGCGAAGCCGCCGGTGCGTCGCACGCTCACCGTCCGTGCCGGGCTCGGCGCCGGCCCGTCGCCCTCGGCCACCCCCGGCGCGCCGGCACCGGAACCGGCCGCGGCACCCGCCGGCGTCACCCCGACCGTCTCCCAGGCGCCCCGCACCGCGTCCGCGTGCGCGCCGGCCGCGGCCACGGTCGCCGCCGCGAACCCGGCGAAGTCGGTCCGGGCGCCCACGGCCCCGCCGGTCAGCGCGGCGTACCAGACCGCGCCCGCCCCCTCCCACGACGAGCCGCCGATCGCCACGGCGGCGAGCTGGAAGGCGCGGTTCGGGATGCCGGAGTTCAGGTGCACGCCGCCGTTGTCGTCGGTCGTCTCGACGTACGCCGACATGTCGGCGCCCTGCGGGTCCTTGCCCAGCGCCGGGTCGTCGTAGGCCGTCCCCGGCGCCGCCATGTCGCGCAGCCCGCGCGCGCTGATGCCCGGCACGAAGATGCCCTCGCCGATCAGCCAGTCCGCCTCCAGCGCGTCCTGCCCGAGCAGCCGCTGCTTGAGGCAGGCGGCGAACACGTCGGACATCGACTCGTTGAGCGCGCCGGACTGCCCGGCGTAGGCCAGCCCCGCCGTGTGCTCGGTGACCGCGTGGGTGAACTCGTGCCCCAGCACGTCCACCGGCTTGGTGAACCGCCCGAAGACCGTCCCGTCCCCGTCGCCGAACACCAGCTGCGTGCCGTCCCAGAAGGCGTTGTCGTAGTCCTGCTCGTAGTGCACCGTCAGGCTCACCGGCGCGCCGTTCCCGTCGTAGGACGCCCGGCCGTAGACCTCGGCGAAAAGCGCCAGCGACCCCGTGATGCCGTACGCCGCCTCGTCCACGGCCGCGTCACCGGACTCCGGCTCCCCCGCCGCCCGGACCTTCGTGCCGGGCAGCGTCGAGCCTCCGGCCGCCGTGTGCACGGTCCAGGCGGCGGACCCGACCACGCCCGCCGGCGCCGACCGCGGCGGGCCGGACCGGGCGGTGCGGAACCGCTCGTCGATCGCGAGCGTGGTGGTGCACGGCCCGCTCACCCCGGGGTGGTGGGAGGCGAGCTGCTGGAGGAGGTACGGCGGCACGAACTGACACGTCATGCCTCCACACAAGTCGAGGCCCGGCCCCGCCGCAAGGGTCGGCCCCGCGGGTGACTGGTCAGGCGCCGTACGGCCAGCGCGCCACCTCGGCGGCGATCCGGGCCGCGACCTCGTCGCCCCACCGCGGGTCGCGCAGCCGCACGATGTGCTCCCAGCGCCCGTGCACCCGGCTGCGGTCGGGCGTCGCCCCCGAGCCCTGGTCGGCCCTCTCGGCGGACACCGCGAGGCTGCGCGCCACGTCGGCGACCGCCCAGCCGACGAGCTCGTGGCGCGACGTCGTCGTGCGGCCCCACACCTCCTGCCCGCGCTCGAACGCCCGGTAGGACCAGACCCCGTCGCGCAGCACCCACCACGGGTCGGCCCCGTCGAGCAGCCCGTGGTTGAGCGGGACGTGCCGAGCCCTCATCCGGTGCAGCCGCTCCATCTCGACGACGTGGCCCACGATCTCGGCGCCCGCGAGCTCCTCCTCGGGCACGCCCGGCCGCACCCACAGCCGGTCCGGCCCCGGCCCCGGCCGCAGCTCTCCCGACGCGGTCGCGTCCGACGGCCTGCGCCGCCACCACCTCATCGCCACGACCTCATGGCCGGAACCTCATCGCACCGGCCTGTCGACGAACGGCGCGGTCCGCAGGATCCCGGCGACCCGCGCCGCCACCTCGTCGCCCCACTGGGGGTCGAGCGCGCGCGCCCACTCCTCCCACAGGCCGAACCACTGCCGCCGGGAGTCCTCGCCCTCGACCCGGTGGGCCAGCTCGTGGGCGGTGGCGCAGTCGCGCACCAGGCTGATCGCGATCCACCCGACGAAGCGGTCCTGGGAGCGCGTGGAGCGCTCGAAGACCGGCACGCCGCGCTCGTGGGCCGACCACCGGTAGAAGCCGTCCGCGAACCGGTAGAAGTCGTGGCCGCCGTCGCGGTTCTCCGTCGTCGGCACCCACCCGGGACGTCGCCCGCTGATGCGCTCCAGCCGCTCGACGACCTCTGCGAGACGACGCGCCACCACGGTCTCCTCGTCGCCCCCGAGCGCCTCCGCCGGGTCGCCGGCGAGCGCGTGGTCGACGAGAGCCTCCACCCGCTCCGCCCACGTCCCCCGGCCGAGCCGGCCGCGGCGCCACCAACCACGGGCGCCGGACGGCGGCCCCGACGGCACCACGTCGCGGGCCAGGTCCTCGACGAGCCACCGCACGAGCTGGTCGGTGGAGGTGGTCGTGCGGCGCAGGCAGACGCGGCCGCGCTCGCGCGCCTCGTAGACGTAGACCCCGTCCTGCCACCGGAAGAACACGTAGCCGGCGTCGCGGTTCTCGGTGTCGGGGACGTACGACGGCCGCTTCCCGCTCCGGCGCGCGAGCCGTTCCGCGGCGACCGCGAGCCGGGACGCGACCGCCTGCTCCTGCGGGTTCGGCCGCGACGGGCGCAGGTCGTGGTCCACCCGCCCACCCTAGGACGAGCCGGCCGCGCTCACGTCCACGCTGTCGCTGTGCACCCAGCCGCTGGTCCCGTCGGCGTTCGTCGCCCGGACCCGGCAGGCGATGCTGTGCCCCGCGTCGGCCGCGGGGACGTCGTACACCCCGTCCTCGCCGGCGTCCTGGAGGACGCCGTCGCGCAGCCAGCCGTACTCGTACGACGTCGGCGCCGGGCTCCAGCCGCCGTGCGAGCAGCTGAGCAGCTGCCCGACCTCGGGTGTCCCGACCACCACGGGCAGGTCGAAGTTCGCCGGCTCGCCCCCGCCGCTGCCGCCTCCCCCACCGGTGCCGCCGCCGTTCCCGTTCCCGCCGCCGTTGCCACCGCTCCCACCGCCGCCCGTGGAGCGCGGCGCGTGCACCCGGTGCGCCCAGTGCGTGTAGCCGCCGGTGTCCCAGCGCTGGATCCGGTAGTTGTCGCCGTCAGCGATGAAGAGGTTGCCCGACAGCCCGCTGCCGTCCTGCGCGTGCTGCGCGAGCGCCGTCGGGTGGCTCAGCCGCCCGGCCCGGTGGCTGCGCCGCGGCGGGTGGCCGAGCGTGCGGTAGAGCGAGTAGCCGTGGTGCGAGTCGAGGAAGTAGAGCGCGTTGTTGGCCGCGTCGGCCACCACCACCTGCCCGAAGCGGTCCACGGTGACGCCCGCGGGCACGGGGCGTACGCCGCCGGCCGGGCGCCGCAGCACCACCCGGTCGACCGGGTGGCGACCGGGGCGGTCCCGGCGCAGGCCGTAGGCCAGCAGGGCGGCCCGGTCCGGCAGCGTGACGTAGAGCCGCGGGCCGTGGCCCCCCTCGCCGGCGGTGGCGGCCAGCCCGCGGGCCGGCCGCGAGCCGGGCAGGTGCACCACCGCGATCCGGTCGCCGTCGGGGCCGAAGACCAGCAGCCGCGGGGCGCAGGGGTCGGCGACGTAGGTCGCCCACCACGTCGCGGTGACGCCGCCGTACCGGTCGGGGTCGCGCGCGGTCCCGTCCGGGCAGGTGCCCGTGTCGAGGCGCCGGGCCACGTGCCCACCGGGCCGCAGCAGCGAGACCCCGTCGGCATAGGCGACCCACACCGACCCCCGCCGCGTGGCGTGCAGCCCCACGACCGCGCCGTCCCGGTCGAGCGGCAGCGGCCGCCGGCGCTCGCCGTCGGCGGAGTAGCGCGCGAGGGCGCCCCCGGCCGCGAACCCGACGTACGACGTGCCGCGGCCGTCCACCCCGATCGCCGTCGGCCGCAGGGCCGCGAGCTGCCGGGACGCGGGCGTGGCGGCCCCCGTCGTCGCGGCAGCCCTCACTGCAGAGGGATGTGGTGCCGTGTCGGCGCGCGCCGGCGGCGCGGTCCCGAGTCCCGCTGCCGTCATCGCCAGCCCGACCACGCCGACCAGGCTGACGACACCGGCCAGGCGGGCACGGGCACCGGCACGCTGCGCGCGTCGCGCGCGGGGAGAACGAGCCACGCCCGGAGCGTACGACCGCCGGAGCCCGCGCTCCGGGCCCGACTGGACCGGTAGGTCTGGACCGGCCGGACGCGTGCGGGGCCGCCGGTGCCGGCCGTCAGGCGCTCAGCCGGCGGGGACGCGGTCCGGCGGGAAGCCGCCGGTGGCGATCGGGCCCCAGGACTCCACGGTGATCCGGATCAGGGACTTGCCCTGCGTGCGCATCGCGGCGCGGTACTCGTCCCAGTCGGGGTGCTCGCCGCTGATGCAGCGGAAGTACTCCACCAGGCCGTCCTCGGCCTCCTGCGAGGGCATGTCGAGGACCTCGGCGGTGCCGTCGACCTGGACGTAGGGACCGTTCCAGTCGTCGGAGTGGACCAGCACCGACACGGCTGGGTCGCGCCGCAGGTTGGTGGCCTTGGCGCGGTCGGGGTAGGTCGAGACCACGAGGCGCCCCTCGGCGTCGACGCCGCCGGTGACAGGCGACATCTGCGGGCGGCCGTCCCGCTTGGTGGTGACCAGCGTCAGCTGGTGGCGGGTGCGGGCGAAGTCGAGCAGCTCGTCGCGCTCGACGCGGGTGGCGGTGGCGATCGTCGGCATCCCTCCACGCTAACGGCCCGCCCAACCCGCGGGGCCAGCCACCGGGCCCCGCCGCCGGGCGGCCGGGCGGCCGGGGGCGGCCTCCGTCGATGCGAGGGGGAGCGGCTCCGCGCCGTAGACTCGTCGAGGCTCTCGCGTGCTCGTACCGCGCCCCGGCCCTCCCGAACCGCCACCGAAAGTGAGCTCTGCTCCCGCATGTCTGGAAACACGCAGCGCAGCGACCTGCGCAACGTCGCGATCGTCGCCCACGTCGACCACGGCAAGACCACGCTGGTCGACGCCATGCTCCGCCAGGCCGGCGCGTTCACCGCGCACCAGGCCGAGAGCGTCGCCGAGCGCGTCATGGACTCCGGTGACCTCGAGCGCGAGAAGGGCATCACGATCCTCGCGAAGAACACCGCGGTCCACTACGAGGGCCCCGCCGGCGGTGGCAAGCCGATGGTCATCAACATCATCGACACCCCCGGTCACGCCGACTTCGGTGGCGAGGTCGAGCGCGGCCTGTCCATGGTCGACGGCATCGTGCTCCTCGTCGACGCGTCCGAGGGCCCGCTCCCCCAGACCCGCTTCGTGCTGCGCAAGGCGCTGAACGCCGACATGCCGGTGATCCTGGTGGTCAACAAGACCGACCGCGGCGACGCCCGCATCGCCGAGGTCGTCGACGAGACCTACGAGCTCTTCATGGACCTCCTCGACGAGTCGCACAGCCAGGACGCCCTCGACTTCCCGGTCGTCTACGCGTCGGGCCGCGCCGGCATCGCCAGCCTGACCCAGCCCGAGAACGCCTCGATGCCCGAGGGCGACAACCTCGAGCCGCTGTTCAAGACGATCCTCGACACGATCCCCGCGCCGACGTACGACGAGGGCGCCCCGCTCCAGGCCCACGTCACCAACCTCGATGCCTCCCCCTTCCTCGGCCGGCTCGCGCTGGTCCGGGTCCACCAGGGCACCCTGAAGAAGGGCCAGACCGTCGCCTGGATGCGCCGCGACGGCGAGGTCAAGAACGTCCGGATCACCGAGCTCCTCGTGACCGAGGGCCTCGAGCGCAAGCCCGGCGAGTCCGCCGGCCCCGGCGACATCGTCGCCATCGCCGGCATCCCGGACATCACCATCGGCGAGACCCTCGCCGACCCGGAGAACCCGGTCGCGCTGCCGCTCATCCACGTCGACGAGCCGGCCATCTCGATGACGATCGGCACGAACACCTCCCCGCTGGTCGGCCGCACCAAGGGCGGCAAGGTCACCGCCCGCCTGGTCAAGGACCGCCTCGACCAGGAGCTGGTCGGCAACGTCTCGCTCCGCGTGCTCCCCACCGAGCGCCCCGACGCCTGGGAGGTGCAGGGCCGCGGCGAGCTGGCGCTGGCCATCCTCGTCGAGCAGATGCGCCGCGAGGGCTTCGAGCTGACCGTCGGCAAGCCGCAGGTCGTCACCAAGGAGGTCGACGGCAAGATCCACGAGCCGTACGAGCGCCTGACGATCGACGCCCCGGAGGAGTACCTCGGCGCGATCACCGAGCTGCTCGCCACCCGCAAGGGCCGCATGGAGCAGATGACGAACCACGGCACCGGCTGGGTCCGGATGGAGTTCATGGTCCCGGCGCGTGGCCTGATCGGCTTCCGCACCGAGTTCCTCACCGACACCCGCGGCACGGGCATCGCGCACGGCATCTCCGAGGGCTACGAGCCCTGGGCCGGCGAGATCCGCTCGCGCACCAACGGCTCGCTCGTCGCGGACCGGAAGGGTGCCGCCACGGCGTACGCCATGACGAACCTGCAGGAGCGCGGGATCATGTTCGTCGAGCCCACGACCGAGGTCTACGAGGGCATGATCGTCGGCGAGAACTCCCGCGCCGACGACATGGACGTCAACATCACCAAGGAGAAGCAGCAGACCAACATCCGGTCCGCCACCTCCGACAACTTCGAGAAGCTGATCCCGCCGCGCAAGCTGTCGCTGGAGCAGTGCCTGGAGTTCTGCCGCGACGACGAGTGCGTCGAGGTCACCCCGGACATGGTCCGGATCCGCAAGGTCGTCCTGGACGCCAACGAGCGTGCCAAGACCGCCTCGCGGGCCCGCAAGTCCAAGTAGTCACGCGCACACTGGCCCGTCCGAGCTCCTCGGGCGGGCCCGTGTGCATTTCAGGACCTAGCTCAGGGCCGGGGGCGCACGGTGTCGCGGGTGACCGCCTGCATGGCGATCCCGGCGAACCCGACCGCGAAGAGCAGGATCGTGGCCTTGCCGACCACGTCGGGGAGCAGCTTCTGGACGAAGACCGACAGCACGTGGACGAGCAGCACGACCGGGATCCAGCGCGGGACGGTCCGCGCCCGGAGCAGCGCCACGGCGAGCAGCAGCTCGCCGAGGAAGAACGCGACGATCCAGCCGTAGAGGAAGACCGCCAGGCCCGCCTCGTGGGTGACCTCGTCGAAGCCGCTGTCGCGGATCGAGCCGGTGATCACCAGCGCCCGGAAGAAGACGAGCAGCATCGCGTAGCCGGCCGTCCCGAGGAAGCCGATCGCCAGCACCAGCCCGGAGAGGTAGCTGAGGTTGCGGCCGCGGCGCTCGAAGAGCGTCAGCACCGACGGGAGCCCCACGGTCAGCGCGACCGAGGCGATGAAGAAGATCACCGCCACCACGAGCCAGCGGCCGTCCTGCTCGTGGACGAGGCGCAGGGTGTCCCGCGTGCTCGAGCCGGTCGGGGTCAGCAGGGACGCGAAGGTGAGGGCCATCGCCCCGGTCACCAGCGCGGCCGCCGACACGGGGACCCAGTCGAGCTTCTTCTGCACCCGCCAACGGTAGGGGTCACGGGAGTGTGCCGAGGCACAACACCCGAACCCGTGGCGGGTCGCGCGGACCGGGCGCCGTATCCTCAGCGACCGTGAGCACCCACCAGCCGACCTACGACCAGATCGTCGGCCTCCCGGCCTTCGCCGAGCAGCCCGTCCCCGTGGCCTTCGAGGACATCAACGGGCACCTCAACGTCCGCCACTACCTCGGCATCGCCAGCGAGGGGCTCGACGAGTCGCTCGTCGAGCTCGGGATCCCGCAGAACTGGCCGACCTCGGCCGGGCAGGCCTGCTTCTCGGTCGAGCACCACCTGACCTACCTGCACGAGCTGCGCACCGGCGACCGGATGTCCGCCCGGGTGCGCTTCCTCGGCCGCTCCGAGCGCGCCGCGCACGTGCTGGTCTTCCTGCTCGACGAGTCCCACCAGCGCGTGAGCTACGCGATGGAGGAGATCTTCGTGCACATCTCGATGGAGACCCGCCGGACCAGCCCGTGGCCCGACGACGTCGCCGCCGCGATGGACGCCAAGATCGCCGAGCACGCCGGCCTCGACTGGACCCCCGAGCTGTCGGGCACGATGGCCCTGCGCTGACCGCTCCCGGTCAGGCGGCGTCGGCGGCCGGGCGGCGCAGTCCGCGCAGCTCCGGGAGCAGCGCGACCAGCCCGAGCAGCGGGAGCACGGCGAGCAGCGCGAGGCTCCGGTCGATGCCGATCACCCCGCCGAGCCCGCCCACGACCGCCGAGCCGACGCTGCCGCCGACCAGGAACAGCAGGGTGGCGACGCCCAGGGCCACGCCGCGCACGTCCTCGTGCACGGCCTGGCCGACCGCGGCGCTGAGCGAGGGCTGACCGAGGCCGAAGGCGATCGTCACCAGGACGACCGCGACGCCCAGCACGACCGACGAGACGATCGCCGCGCCGAACGACGCCAGCACGAGCGCCACCGAGGCGATGACGCCCGCGACCGCGAGCGAGGGGCCGGAGCCGATCCGGTCCAGCAGCGGGCCGGCCACCCGCGGCACGCCGAGCGCGACCAGGGCGCTCGGGACCAGCAGCAGCCCGACCTGCCAGGCCTGCCAGCCGTCGCCGACCAGCACCGCGGGCACGGCGATGAGCAGCGCGAACCACGCGGCGGGCACGGCGGCCGCGGCCAGCGCGCTGCGCACGACGGTGGCGTTGCGGATGACGGTGAGCGGCAGGAAGCCGTGCGGGCGCCTGCGGACGCGCAGGGCCACCGCCGGGGCGCCGAGCACCAGGAGGAGCACGCCGGCGATGGCGACGGTGGCGCCCGTCGAGGGCGACTGCACCAACAGCACCAGCCCGGCGGCGGTCCCGGCCACCAGGACAGCGCCGAGGATGTCGAGGCTGGCGCCGGTGCCCTCGCCGGTCAGCGCGCGCCACAGGAACGGGATCACCAGGACCCCGAGGATCGGCAGGGCCATCACGGCGCGCCACCCGAAGGCGTGCTCGACCAGCCCGCCGGTCAGCGGGCCCAGGCAGCTGACGGCGGCGGCGTAGCCCGCCAGCCGGCCGAGCGCCAGGCCACGGGTCGCGCCGTCGTACCTTCCGCTGAGCACCGCCACGCCGAGCGTCGGCACGGCGGCGGCCCCGGCGCCCTGGACGAGGCGGGCGACGAGCAGCACGCCGAACGTCGGGGCGAACGCCGCCATCAGCGCGCCGCCGGTCATCAGGCCGATGCCGACCAGCAGCGGGATCCGGATGCCGACGAGGTCGGAGACCCGCCCGTAGACCGCGGTCGTGACCGCGAGCATCAGGGCGTAGAGGCTGATCGTCCAGGCGCCCTGACCGACGCCGACACCGAGGTCGTCGCCGAGCAGCGGCAGCGCGATCGCCGCGGAGGACGAGCCCATGCCGGCGAGGCCGAAGAGCAGCCCGAGGAGCACCGAGACCCGTCGGGAGTCGTCATCGGTCCGGGTCGGGGTCGGTGACGTCATGGGGTCCCCAACACCCACCACGGACCAACCATTCCGTCCTACCCTCGCCCCATGACGACCGACGCACGCGTCCAGCAGGCCCGCCAGCACGCGCTGGGCGACCTCCCCCGGCGTACGGCCCGGCGCTTCCCCGACAAGCCCGCGGTCATCGACGGCGACGTCACCCTGACCTTCGCCGGGCTCGACGCCGCCGTCGACCGTGCGGCCGCGGCGATCGCCGACGCGGGCCTGGCGAAGGGCGACCGGCTCGCGCTGCTGTCGCACAACTGCTGGCAGTACGCCGTGCTGAACTTCGCCGCCGCGCGGGTCGGCGTCGTCCTGGTGCCGGTCAACTTCATGCTCGGGGGCGCGGAGATCGCCTTCATCCTCGACCACAGCGCCGCGAAGGCGTTCCTGGTCGAGGACGCGCTGCTCCCGGTCGCCGAGCAGGCGCTGGCGGCGTCCGGCGGGACGGTCGGGCCGCGGGCGGTGATCCGGCTGGCGGGCGGCGAGGTGCCCGACGGCTGGCGGGACGCGCAGGAGTGGTTCGACCACGACGGGACCCCTCCGGTGGTCGACGTGGCCGACGACGACCCGGTGCGGATGATGTTCACCTCCGGCACCGAGTCGCGCCCCAAGGGCGCGCTGCTGACGAGCCGGGCGCTGCTGTGGCAGTACGTCTCCTGCGTCGTCGACGGCTCGATGAGCGCCGACGACGTCGAGCTGCACACGCTGCCGCTCTACCACTGCGCGCAGCTCGACTGCTTCCTCGGCGTCGACGTCTACCTCGGCGCGACCTCGGTGATCCTGCCCGGCCCCGACCCGGCCGCCGTCCTCGCCGCGATCGAGGAGCACCGGATCACGAAGTTCTTCGCACCGCCCACGGTCTGGATCGGGCTGCTGCGCTCCCCCGCCTTCGCCTCGGCCGACCTGTCGTCGCTGCGCAAGGGCTACTACGGCGCGTCCGCGATGCCGGTCGAGGTGCTCAAGGAGATGCGTGAGCGGCTGCCCGACGTCGACCTGTGGAACTTCTACGGCCAGACCGAGATGGCCCCGCTGGCCACGATCCTCGGCCCGTCCGAGCAGCTCTCGCACGCCGGCTCCGCCGGCCGACCGGCGCTCAACGTCGAGACCCGGATCGTCGACGACGAGGACGTCGACGTGCCCGCCGGCACCGTCGGCGAGATCGTGCACCGCTCCCCGCACGCCACGCTGGGCTACCACCACGACGAGGCCAAGACCGCCGAGGCGTTCCGCAACGGCTGGTTCCACTCCGGCGACCTGGGCTACGTCGACGACGACGGCCGCCTCTACGTCGTGGACCGCAAGAAGGACATGATCAAGACGGGCGGCGAGAACGTCGCCAGCCGCGAGGTCGAGGAGGCGCTCTACCTCCTCGACGGGGTCGCCGAGGTCGCCGTCTTCGGCATCAGCCACCCCCGCTGGGTCGAGGCCGTCGCCGCCGCCGTCGTCCCCAAGGAGGGGGTCACGCTGACTCCCGAGCAGGTGATGGAGCACGGCCGCAGCGTGCTCGCGGGCTACAAGACCCCGAAGTACGTCGTGGTCGTCGACGCCCTCCCCAAGAACCCCAGCGGCAAGATCGTCAAGCGCACCCTGCGCGACGAGCACGCCGACCTGGCGGCCGACTGAGCCCGGCCGGACGCCCGGGCGGGATAGTCCGCCACGAACTTGTCGTCCATCGCCGCCCCGGCAGACGTATTCGTGGCGGACTATCCGCCCCCCGGGCTCACTCGAAGGCGGGCTTCTCCTTGGCCACGAAGGCGCGGACGCCCTCGGCGAAGTCGGGGCCGCCGTAGACCTCGTGCAGGAGCTCCTCGTCGAAGTCCGGGTTCGCCTCGAGGAGCCGGGCGCGGGCCAGCAGCTGGCGCTTCGTGGCGCGCAGGGTGACCCCGGACGCGTGCCGCAGCCCGTCGACCACCGAGGCGAGCTCGGCGTCGAGGCCGGGGCCGTCGTCGCTGACCGACATCAGCGCGCCCACGGCGTACGCCCGCTCGGCCGTGGTCAGCCGCGAGGTCAGCAGCATCTCGCGGGTGAGCGACTCCCCGAAGACCGCGGCGCAGCGGTAGACGATCGACGCCGACAGCGCGTTGCCGAGCGTGCGCGCGATCGGGTAGCCGAAGCGCGAGTGCGCGGTCGCCACCCGCAGGTCGCAGTGCGTCGCCACGGCCAGCCCGCCGCCGACGCAGACCCCGTCGACGGCCGCGATCGTCACCTGGGGCAGGGCGAAGAGGGCGTCGAGGAGCTCGCGGATCCAGTTCTCGTACGGCACCGCGTCGTTCGCCAGGAAGTCCGTGATCTCGTTGCCGGCCGCGAAGGCCCGCCCGCCGGCACCCCGCAGCACCAGCACCTTCACCGAGGTGTCGGTCGCCAGCTCCGCGCACAGCTCGCGCATCCCGGCGTACATCGCCGTCGTGAAGGCGTTGTGCCGGTGCGGCCGGTCAAAGGTCACCTCGACGACGCCGTCGGTGCGGGCGATGGAGAGCTCGTCGGTCACGACCGCGAGGGTACGGCGCCCCGCCGGTGCGCCCGCGGCCGGCACCGCCCCGGGGGAGGGCCCGCTCAGCCCCGCGACCCCCCACGCGCCCGGATCCGGAAGTCCCGGTCGTTGACGTCGAAGAAGTAGTTGTCGACCGCCTCGACCATGATCCGCGCGCGGCTCGTCGCGTCGCGCGGGAGCTGCACCCGGGCCGACCCGTCGTTGGCCGTGCCCGGGGTGAGGACCGTGGACCAGGTGGACCCGCCGTCGGTGGACAGCAGGATCCGCACCCGGGCGGCGAGCGGCCGGGTGCCGTTGACCTTCCAGGTCACCGACATCGGCTTCCCGGCCCGGACGCTGGTGCCCTTGGCCCGCTGGGACGTCACGAGGAACGGCCCGGCGGTGCGCGAGATCCGCAGCCGCACGTCGTCGTGCGCCGTGCCGCCCCCGTCGGCGAAGCCGTCGCGGGCGGTCAGGCGGAAGTGCATGGCCGGGTGCTTCGCGCTGGTCCCGCGCCGACCGCGGTAGTCGCCGGTCGGGAGGAACTCCGAGAAGCAGTTGACGATGCGCCGCTTGACCGGCGTGTAGGTCGACACGTCCCCCGGCGGGGCGACGCGCGGGCAGGTGCCGTCCTTGGCGTTGGTGTTGTTGGCCAGGACCTGCTTCAGGTCGGGGAACACCCGCGTCGGGCTGCCGGTGGCGGTGTTCTCGCCGGGCGACGGCGTCTGCTGGGTGGCCTCGTCCGAGACGTCGGCGTAGGTGCCGAAGACCCGGAACAGCGGCCCCCAGACCTTGGTGTTGCTGACCAGCTTGGTGCCCTGGCCGGCCCGGCCGATGTCGTTCTGCTCCCAGAGGTAGGTCAGCGCGTCGCCGTCGGGGTCGATGCCGCGACCGGTCAGCCGGAACGGCGTCTGCCGCGGGATCGTCCTGTTCGCCGGCGCGCTGACGACCGGCGCGTGGTTGGCGGTCTCGACGACCGTGTTGCCGGCGTTGCCCGCCGGCCCGCCGCGGGCGGTCTCCGCGACGTGCGTGCTGACGCCCGGGCTGGTGCTGGTGACCTGCAGCGGCGCCATGTCGACCGAGTCGGCCGGCGCACCCCGCGGCAGCAGCTTGGGCGAGAAGATCACCTGGAAGCCGGTGTCGTTCGGCAGCGTCTTCTTCGCGGGGTAGGACCGGTAGGACCCCATCGGGTCGTAGCCCCAGCCGACGACGGTCACGTCGCGCCCGGTCTGCGCCTCGATGGCGGCCTCGAGGTGCGCGGCGTCGTAGTCGACGCCCCGGGTCAGGGTGACGGGCGTGCCGCCCCCGGTGCCGTAGGCCAGCGAGATCGTCTCGCCGTCGGTGTCGAAGCCCGCGAGCGAGACGTTCTGCACCTCGGCGACGGGCCGCAGCGCGCGGGTGGTGTACGACGACACCTCGGCGATGGTGCGCTGGGAGAAGTACGGGTCCGTGTGCGGCTGCAGGTCGTCCTGCAGGCAGATGCCGGCGTACGCCATGATCGACGACCCCGAGCCCGGCTCGACCGACGCGCCGCCGGCCCGGTTGGGCCCGCCGCAGGCGTACTGGACGCCGTTGAACGTGTGGTTCCCGTCGAACTGGTGGCCCATCTCGTGCGCGACGTAGTCGAGCGCCATGAAGTCGCCCTGCGGCTGCGGCAGGCCCGTGCAGCCGCCCGCCTTGTAGTCCGCGCCGACGACGCCGAGCCACGCGACGCCGCCGCCGTTGACGCCGAGCACGATGTGCCCGATGTCGTAGTTGCCGGCGCCGATCAGCTCGCCGAGCACGGTCCGGTTGCGCCCCAGCGTGCCGATGTCGCAGGCCGCGAGCTGCTTGGCCGTGAAGCAGGCGTTCTCGCCGCAGGGCCCGTTCGGCCCGGTGGCCTTGGCGTCGGTGTCGAAGTTCAGCTGGTCCTCGCCGTCGACGAGCTGCAGCCGGATCGCGGTGTCGTCGTTGTAGACCTGGTTGACCCGGTTGATCAGCGTGACCTTCTCGGCCAGGACGTTCTCGCTGCCGAAATAGGCGGCGTACGTCGGGTCCGAGGTCAGCGCGAGGCGGTAGGTCCGCTGCTTGACCAGCCCACCGGGGCGGGTCCGCGACGCCGTCGTCCGGCCGGCGGCCTGCTGCGCGGCGCGCTGGGTCACCGCGCGGCTGACCTGGCGGCTCTCCCGCTCCACGAAGTCCTGCGGCCCGCGCTCGACGCTGCTGGCGTAGTAGGCCAGGTGCGTGGTGGTGCCGCGGCGGTCGTACGCCGGGTCGACGTACCAGCTGCCCTGCCCCTGCGGCCCGCGCACCTGCGCGTGGAAGCCCATCGGGGTCAGGTCCAGCGCGATCGTGGTGCCGGCGTGGTCTAGCGAGCGGCCGGCGTACGTGGCCAGCTCGGGGTGCGCGGCGGCCAGGGCCGGCTGCATCACCTGCGTGCGGCGGACGGCGAAACGCTCGGTGCCGCCGGCCGGCGTCGGGACCCGCAGGACCAGCGGCGCGGCGGTGCGCCCGCGTGGCGCGGCGCCCAGCGTGGTGCGCAGGCCGGCGAGGTCGACGGTGACGGCGGAGTAGTGCTCCGGGCTGACCCGGACCTTGGCGCCGTCGAGCCGCACGGACGGCGCCGGACGGAACAGCTGGTCGTCGGCGGCGGCGCCGGCGCTGGTGATCCCCAGCGGCGCGAGCGCGCCGGCGGTGAGGACCAGGGTGACCACCGCGGCGAAGCGGCGAAGTGGACGCGACATGACTCTCCCTCGTTGTCCCGCGCCTCGAGCACGGGCCCCTTGCACTCTAGGTGGGGCCTCCGACTACACCAGCCACCGGCCGAGCAGCGTGCCGTCCTCCTCGACCAGCGCGTGCAGGCGGAGGGGTACGTCGACGGGCGCGCCGTCCGTGATCCGCGGGTGCGTCCCACCGACCGCGCGGGGGACGATCGTGGTCGTCAGCTCGTCGGCGACGCCCTGGTCCAGCAGGTCGCGCAGCAGGTGCGGCCCGCCCTCGCAGAGCAGCTCGCGCCAGCCCCGCTCGACCAGCTCGGCGCGGACCGCGGCCAGGTCCACGCGGTGCGTCCCGGCCACGACCACGTGCTCCTCGCCCAGCGCCTCCCGCGCCTCGTCGAGGTGCTCGGCGCGCGCGACGGTCGCCATCAGCACCGAGCCGGGCGGCCCGCCCCGGAGCTTCTCGGGCACCTCGCCGCGGCGGCTGACCAGCACGATCGGGGTGTCGCCCGGGCGGTAGCCCTCGGCGCGCGCCGTCCCCGCCCCCACGAGGATCGCGTCGGCCATCGCGCGCAGCGTGTGGAAGACCCGGTGGTCCGCGTCGTTGTTGATCGAGCCGCTCAGCCCGCTCGACCCCGTGGCCGAGCCGTCCAGCGTGCTGACCATGTTGACCCGCAGCCACGGCTGCGACGGGGCGGCGTACACCCGCCGCAGGTCGTCGTCGTCCAGCTCGCGTCCTGCGTCGAGACCCTCGGGCCCCACCAGCAGCCTCATCGCCACTCCCCCGTCCATCGCATCACCCAGTACTGCACCCCGAAGGGGTCGTCGTCGTGGTCGACCGTCGCCGCGCCGAGGCGGACGCTGTCCGCCAGCCAGCGCAGGCCGTCGACGTCGGCCAGCAGCTCCTCGGCCAGCCCGTCCGCGAGCACGGTGCCAAGAGCGTCCTGCTGTCCGTCGCGCAGCGCCGCCCCGAGCTCGTCGTCGAACGCGGCGGCGCGCGGGTCGAGGTGTCCGGGCGCCTTCTCGGTGCGCCGGGCCGAGCCGTTGCCCATCACCAGGACGGCCGCGGGGCGCTCGGGGGCCACGTCGAGCGTTACGCCGGTCGCGGCCGCCAGCGAGCGCGCCACCCGCAGCCCCTGCGGGCTGCCGTGCACGCCGATGCCGCCACCGGGCTCGCCCAGCCACCGCACCGCGTCCAGGCAGGCCGCGC
Source organism: Nocardioides luti (assembly GCF_014212315.1). Lineage (NCBI taxonomy): Bacteria > Bacillati > Actinomycetota > Actinomycetes > Propionibacteriales > Nocardioidaceae > Nocardioides > Nocardioides luti. Next base: position 3,075,285 of record NZ_JACKXE010000001.1, on the reverse strand, counting down.
GCAGGTCGGCGACCGGGTCGGTGAGGCCGGCGTACTCCGGCAGCAGCGCCAGCACGCCCGGCACCAGCACCACGCGCACGCCGCCCGGCCCGCTCACTGCAGGCCCCGGATCGCCCGCGCCGGAGGCCGTCGCCCGGCGATCGTCCAGGCCATGTCGACGACCTGCCGCGTCTCGACGACCTCGTGCACGCGGTAGATCCGCGCCCCGGCGCTCGCACAGATCGCGGTCGCGGCCAGCGTGCCGAGGAGCCGCTCGCCGACCGGCCGGTCGAGGGTCTCGCCGACGAAGTCCTTGTTGGAGAGCGACACCAGCACCGGCCAGCCGGTGCCGACCATCTCGCCGAGGCGCCGGGTCAGCTCGAGGGAGTGGAAGGTGTTCTTGCCGAAGTCGTGGGCCGGGTCGATGACGACCGACTCCCGGGCGACGCCCGCGTCCAGCGCCCGCTGGGCGTACGCCGTGGTGTCGGCGATCGCCGACGCGACGACGTCGTCGTACTCCAGGCGGTAGGGCCGGGTCCGCGGCGTCACCCCGCCCGTGTGCGTGCAGATGATCGCCACGTCGTGCTGGGCCGCGACGTCGACGAGCTCGGGGTCCGCGCCGCCCCACGCGTCGTTGAGGACGTCCGCGCCGGCCCGGCAGACCGCGTCGCCGACGGAGGCGCGCCAGGTGTCGACGGAGATGACGAGGGAGGGGTACGCCTCGCGCACGCGTGCCACGAAGTCGACGACCCGCTCGCGCTCCTCGGCCTCGCCGATCTCGACGCCGGGGGCGGCCTTGATGCCGCCGATGTCGACGATCTCGGCGCCCTGCTCCACGACGGTGGCGACCCGCTCGAAGGCCTTGTCCTCGGCCCAGGTCGCGCCCTGGTCGTAGAACGAGTCGGGGGTCCGGTTGACGATCGCCATCATCAGCGTCGTGTCGTCGGTGAAGGAGTGCCGGCCCAGGCGCAGCGTCACGGGGCGAACCCGATCGCCGGCGGGCGCTCGCCCACGTCGATCACCCGGTCCACCGGGGCGATCCCGGCCCCGGCGCCCGCGCCGGTGGGGTGGTACTGCCGCAGCACGATGTCGCGGTGGTCGAAGACGTCCAGCGAGCCGCGGCGGACCTCGGCCGCGGCGATGATCTGCGTGGCCATCGCGCCGAGGTCGCGGAGCGCCTGGTGGCGGTGCGCGCGGCGACCGAGGTCGACCTGCGCGATCGCGTCCACCCCCGAGGTCGCGGCGGTGTCGACCAGGGCGGCCAGCTCCACGGCGTACCCGGTCGGGACGTGGAGCCGCTCGAACAGCGACCGCCGCACCGCCCACTCGCCCGCCAGCGGCTGCACGAGGCCCGCGAGCTCGGGGAAGTCCAGGGCGATCAGCGGGCGGGCGACCAGCTCGGTGACGCGGCCGCCCTCGTAGGCCGTCACATCGTCACCGTCGACCAGCGGTCGCTCGTAGAGGCCCTTGACCAGCTCGATGTCCGGGCGGGTCAGCAGCGGCCCCAGCAGGCCGGGCACGAAGTGGGTGTCCCAGTCGAGGAGGTCGGCGTCCATGAACACCAGCACGTCGCCCGTGGTGACGAAGAGCGACTTCCACATCGCCTCGCCCTTGCCGGGCACGGAGCCCAGGTCGGGGCGGATCTCCGCGGAGCGGTGCACGACCGCGCCGGCGTCGGTCGCCACGGCGTAGGTGTCGTCCGTCGAGTCCGAGTCGATGACCACGATCTCGTCGAGCAGCGCGACCGTGTCCACCAGCGCCTCGCGGACCCGGGTGACGACGTCACCGACCGTGGCGGCCTCGTTGCGCGCCGGCACGACCAGGCTGACCGTCGTCCCGCCCTTGGCCTCGAGCAGGGACTCCAGCGTCCACTCGTCCCAGTGGTGGGTGTTCCGGTCGAACCAGGCCGAGCCCCCCAGATGCATGCCGCGACCCTATCGACTGGTCCTCGACGCGCCCGTAGGTCGGTGGTTGAGGAGGTCGCGCAGCGACCGTCCACCCGGTGGTTGAGGAGGTCGCGCAGCGACCGTCCGCCCGGTGGTTGAGGAGGTCGCGCAGCGACCGTCCGCCCGGTGGTTGAGGAGGTCGCGCAGCGACCGTCCGCCCGGTGGTTGAGGAGGTCGCGCAGCGACCGTCCACCCGGTGGTTGAGGAGGTCGCGCAGCGACCGTCCACCCGGTGGTTGAGGAGGTCGCGCAGCGACTGGCCACCCGGTGGTTGAGGAGGTCGCGCAGCGACCGTCTCGAAACCACCAGGCGCCTCAGACGTCGGTGATCCGCAGCCCCGAGTGCGCCTTGTACCGCCGGTTGACCGAGATCAGGTTCGCGGTGAGCGCCTCGACCTGGTGCGCGTTGCGCAGCCGGCCGCCGAAGATCCCCCGCACGCCGGGGATCGTGTCGGCCAGCGCCTGCACGAGGTCGGTCGCCGCGCGGACCTCGCCGAGCACGAGCACGTCGGTGTCGACGGTCTCGACGGCCGGGTCGTCCAGCAGCACGGCGCTGACGTTGTGGAAGGCGCCGACGACGGTCGAGTCCGGCAGCAGCGCGGCCGCCTGCTGCGCGGCGGACCCCTCCTCGACGGGCAGGGCGTAGGCACCCTGCTTGTCGAAGCCGAGCGGGTTCACGCAGTCGACGACGATCTTGCCCGCGAGCGCGTCGGCCAGCCCGGCGAGCAGCTCGCCGTGCCCGTCCCACGGGACCGCGACCACGACGATGTCCCCGGCCGCGGCGGCGCCGGCGTTGTCGGCGCCGGTGACGGTTCCGCCGGTCGCCTCGGCGAGCTCGGCGGCGGTCTCCCCGGCGCGCTCGGCGCTGCGGCTGCCGATGACGACGGTCAGCCCGGCCGCGGCGAAGCGTCGGGCCAGCCCGCGCCCCTGCGGACCGGTGCCGCCCAGGACCGAGACGGTGTGGTCGGCCAGGGCCCTGCCCTCGGCGCCCTCGGTGGTCGAGCCTGTCGAGACCTCGCTCACGTGCACTCCTTCGTCGGGACCGCGGACCGCGGCACGTCAGCCGAAGGTTGTCACACACGACGTACGACGGCCCGCGGTGGTTCAATCGTCGGATGCCCCCGAACCAGACCGAGCGACCCACCCGCGGTCGCCCCCGCAAGGCCGGGGCCGAGGAGCGCATCCTTGAGGCCGCGCTGGAGGAGTACGGCGAGCGCGGCTGGGCGGGCTTCACGATGGATGCCGTGGCCCGGCGCGCCGGGGTCGGCAAGTCCACCGTCTACCTGCGCTGGAGCAACAAGGACGACCTGCTCACCGAGGCGGTGACCCGCCGCAGCAACGACATCGAGGCGGTCGACACCGGCACCCTGCGCGGCGACCTCGAGGCGCTGGCCGACAACCTCTTCCGGTTCTACCTCGACCCGGGCGGCTGGGCGACGCTGCGGATCACCGTCGACGCCGCCGGCTCCCCCGAGCCGCTCGGCCGCTTCACCGAGGTCGTCGTCGAGCAGCACCGGATCGCGACCGACACCCTGGTCCGCCGCGCGATCGGCCGCGGCGAGGCGCCGGCCGACTTCCCCGCGACCACGATGATCGAGTGCCTCTACGGCGCGATCACGATGCAGACCCTCGGCCTCACCGGCGAGGGCCGCCGGCTGAGCGACGCCGAGATCGGCGAGCGGGTTCGCCCGGTCGTGGCGTTCGTGCTCGCCGGCGCCGGCCTCCTGCCGTGAGGACCGCCCGCCCCTGACGGCCGGGCCCGCCGGGGCTCACCGCCGGTGGTACTCCAGCGCCGCGAGCACGCGGCGGTTGACCGTCGGGTCGGCGTGCAGCCCGAGCTTGGCGAAGACCGTGCTGACGAGCGGCTCGACGGTCTTGACGCTGAGGTGCAGCTCGCGGCAGATCGCCGCGTTCGTCAGCCCCCGCGCCATCAGCTCGAGGACCTCGCCCTCCCGCGCGGTGAGGTGGTCGAGCCGTCCGGCTCTCCGCTCCTGCCGCACCAGCTCGGCGAGCGTGAGGCGGTCGAGCACGAGCGCCGCCTGCGCGACCAGGTCCGCCACCATCCGCTCCTCGGCCCGGCTCAGCACGTCCGCCCCGGGCACGACCACGGCCCCCACCAGCTCGTCCTGCGCGTGCACCGGCCAGGTGCGCCCCGGGAGCTGCTCGAACGGGCGCGGCGCCCCGTCCTCGACGCCGCCGTCGACGACGGAAGCGGCCGGCCACGAGCCGGCGAGGTGCAGCGCGGCCCCACCGCCGCGCCAGACCGACGCCATGGGCACGTCCAGCGACTCGGCCACCGTCCGGGCCAGCGCGTCGGGCAGCGGCCCACCCTCGTGCTGCGCACCGGTCAGCCAGGACAGCGTGCGGTAGCGCGCGAGCGCGTGCCCCCGCAGCGCCGACCACCCCGCGACGAGCGGCACCACGGACACGGTCACCAGACCGGGCACCGCCGAGCCGGCGGCCACCAGCCCGACCACGAGCACCACGAAGGCGACGGCCACCCCCAGGAGCAGGCCCAGCAGCGGCGCGCGGCTGCGGCCGGCGCGCCAGCGGACGGCCACCGCGACGATCCACGACAGCTGGAGGACGAGGTAGAGCGGGTGCGCCAGCGCCTCCCAGACGACCTGCGCCGTCCCCCGTCCCGGCAGGGTGAACGGCGGCGCCGGCCGGAGCCCGGCCGAGGCCCACTCCACGGGCCACAGCGCGGACAGCAGCGCGGCCACGACCGCCAGGGCGACGGCGACCGCCGCGGGCCGGCGCCAGCGCGGGGAGGGCAGGCGACCGTCGGGGAAGCAGACCACGGCGTACGTCGTGGCCAGCAGCCCCAGCGCGACCGGCCAGACCCCGAGCCAGCCGAGCCAGGACGCCGCGGCTCCGGGCTCCGCCGTGTGGCCGACCTGGCGCCCCACGAAGAGCACCGCCTCGACCGTGCCCGCGGCGAGGAAGAGGTGTCCCTCGCGGCTGCGCGGCCGCTCGGTCGCCAGCCACAGCCCGACCAGGGACAGGGTCACCGCCAGCACCCCGTTGTGGACGTTCGCCCACCAGACCCCGCGGGTGAGGCCCACGGCGACGAGGACGCAGGCGGCGCTGGCCGCGAGCACCGTGAGTACGTCGCTGCGCCCCGATCTCGCCACGCCTCATGGTGACACGGGGGCCGCTCCGGCGGACCAGGGAAAACCCTGCTCGACGGCCGCCGACGTGATGCCAGGGACAACCCCGTACCGCCGCGACGCGCACCGCCGCACCGTGGGACCCATGACCTCCACCGGACCCTCCACGACCACCCTTCTCGGCAGCACCGCCCGCCCGCCCCGCCCGGCGCTCAGCAGCGGCAGCATCGCCGCCCTCGTGGCGGCCGCCGTGACCTTCAACCTCGGCGGCGCCCTCCACCCGAACGACAGCGGCACCGGCAGCAAGGTCGACCAGCTGCACGACATGCTGCTCGAGCCGCGGTGGTACCCCTCGCACCTGTTCCTGCTGGCGTCGTTCGCCCTGTTCACCGTCGCGCTCGGGCGGCTCGTCCGTCGCCTCGACACCACTCCCGTCACCCACCTGCTGCTCCGGGTGATGGTGGTCGTCTCGGCCGTGACGACCGCGGCGATGGTGCCGCACGTGCTCGCCCCGCTGGGCGCGGACTCGCTCGCGGACGGGCGCGCCAACGCGCTCAGCGCCTTCATGACGATCGACGAGACGCTCGCCGACGCCCCGTGGGCGCTCGGGATCGCCCTGCTCGCGCTCGTGGGCGGCGTCTCCGGCGACCTCGGCAACCGGGTGACGGCCGTCGCCGGGCTCGTCGGTGGCGCCTGCTTCGCGGCCGCCGCCCTCACCATCCCGTTCAGCGACGCGCTCGACGCCCTCTTCGCCGTCGGCGGCTCGGGCATCACGCTCTGGGCGCTCGGCGTGGCCGCCGTCGGAGCGTGGCGCCGTCGTACCGATCAGGGAGCCGTCCGGCGCGCCTGACCCGCTCGTCCCGGCCGCAACTGCGCTCGTGCATTCCCCGGCGCGTGGGGGCTCGGCGGCCCTACCGTGACAGTGACGGGCCGCGCACCCAGGGAGGCACCCGTGGACAGCAGTCGGGCGACCACTCCGGCTCGCCCCCACCTGCGCCGCGACCTGCAGGGCATCCGCGGCCTCGGCGTCATCCTCGTGGTGGTCGGTCACCTCGCGCAGTGGCCGCCGGGCGCGTTCGCCATGCTCGACATGTTCTTCGTGCTGTCCGGCTTCCTCATCACCGGCATCCTGATCGCGGCGTTCCCCCGCTACGGCCCCGGCTTCTTCGTCGTCTTCTACCTCGCCCGGTTCCGCCGCCTGATCCCCGCCGCCGTGGCCGTGATCGCGGTGACCGTGGCGGCGTGGTACCTCCTCTTCAACTCCACGATCGGCGCGCTCACCGCACGCGACGGGGTCTGGGCGCTGCTCCTGGCCGTCAACTGGCACTTCGCCTCGAACGGCACCGACTACTTCGCCGACCAGCGACCCTCGCCGCTCCTGCACTACTGGTCGCTCTCGGTGGAGGAGCAGTTCTACGCCGTCTGGCCGCTGCTGATCTTCCTCGTCCTGCTCGCGTGGCACCGTCACGCCGGAAGGCGGACCGCCCACCCCGACCCCGAGCGGGTGCTGCTCGTCGTGCTGGGCCTGGTCACGGCCGGCATGTTCGCCTACTCGTGCTGGCACTCGGCCGCCGCACCTCGTACGGCGTACTTCTCCACGCTCGACCGCTCGTGGGAGTTCGGGATCGGCGCCCTCCTCGCGGTGCTCGCTCCACGGTTGGCCCGGATGCCCGCGTGGACCAGCCGGCGGCTGGGCTGGGGCGGGGCCGTCGGGCTCATCGCGCTGCTGTTCGTCCCTCCGGGCGGCCTCGCGTTCCCGGCGCCCTGGGGGCTGGGCCCGGCCCTGACGACCGCGGTCATCATCGCCGGCGGCATCGACCGCGACACCCGCTACCTGCGGATCATCGACAACCGCCCGATGGTCTACCTGGGCGACATCTCCTACTCCGTCTACCTGGTGCACCTGCCGGTCAACCTGGCCCTGCGACCGTGGTTCGAGCCCGGCGCACCTGCCTACTACGCCAGCACCGTCGCCCTCACGGTCGTGGCGTCCCTGGCCTGCTTCTACCTGGTCGAGCAGCCCCTGAGGTTCGCCCCGGCGCTGATGACCGCTCCCGAGCGGCGGCGTCGCGCCGGGCGACCCCGACGCGGCGCCTCGCCGCGAGTCCTGCAGCTCGGCTGGCTCGGCGTCTCCCTGGTGGTGGCCGCCGCGCTGATGGCTGCGTCGCTGCACTCCGCACCGGCTCCGGCCTCGGCGTCGTCGGAGAGAGCCGCGGCGGCACCCTCCGGCGGCCACGCCGTCACGCTGCTCGAGCGGCAGCAGGAGCGACTCATCGATGCCCTGGCCGCCCCCGACTTCCCCGACTTCGATCCTCCGCTCGGGGCGCTCAGCCTGGAGCAGTGGAGTCACGAGGAGGCCGCCGACGGGTGCGTCGACGTCAGCGAGGCCGAGGTGGCTTCGTGCCGGTTCGCCCGACCCGCGGCCACGAAGCTTGCCGTGGTCGTCGGCGACTCGTTCGCGATCGCGTGGATGCCCGGCATCCGGGCGGCCCTCGAGCCCCGGGGCTGGGCGGTGCAGCAGCTGACCCTCGCCGCCTGTCCCACCTGGACCCTCAGCAGCTACCTCACCCCCGAGGGCAAGCCCTTCGAGGACTGCGCCGAGCACCACGCGCTGGTGGAGTCGCTCGTCCAGCAGCAGCACCCCGACCTCGTCGTCCTGGCGAGCGGTGGCGGCGAGGTGCGCAACAGCGAGCGGCCGGACATGCCGCACGACGGCTTCGTCGTGGCACAGCAGGGACTGGCCGCGACCCTGGCCTCGATGCCGATCGCCCGCACGGTCGTGCTCGCCCCGAGCCCGCCGCACGCCGACCTCGTGGCCTGCATCCACCGCTTCGGCGTGCCGCAGGACTGCACGTCGTCGCCCGACGCCGACTGGTACGACCACGTCGACGGGGAGACCGCGGCCACGGCCGCCGCCGGCGCGCGCTACGTCCAGACCCGGGACTGGTTCTGCGTGGCCGACGTCTGCCCCGGCTTCGTCGGACGCACCCCGGTCACCGCCGACGGCTCCCACCTGACGGTGGAGTTCTCCGAGCAGCTCGCGCCCCTGCTGCGGCGGGCGCTCATCGGCCCGGGCTGACCAGGCGCTCCGGTCGGCTCAGTCCCGCAGCAGCTTGCGGGTCCGGGCGACCAGGTCGTCGACGGCGGTCGCGGCCGCGGGGCTGAAGGCGCCCATGTCGAGGAAGCCGTGGATCATCCCGTCGTACCGCACGACGTCGACCTCGACGCCGGCGGCGGCGAGCTTGGCGGCGTACGCCTCTCCCTCGTCGCGCAGCGGGTCCAGCTCGGCCGTGACCACGAGCGCGGGCGCGAGGCCCTCGGCCGAGCCGAGCTGCGGCGAGAGGCGCGTGTCCGCGACGTCGAGGTCCTGGCCGCCGGCGTAGTGGCCGAAGAACCACTCCATCGTCGCCTGCTCGAGGAAGTAGCCGGTCGCGTTCTCGACCCGCGACGCGTGCTCGCCGAACGGGTCGACGGCCGGGTAGATCAGCACCTGCGCCGACACCAGCTCCGGCAGCTCCTGCGCGCACACGGCCGACAGGTTGCCGCCGGCGCTGTCGCCGCCCACGGCGACCCGGTCCACGCCGAGCTCGGCGACCGCCCACCGCACGGCGGCCAGCGCGTCCTCGATGCCGGCGGGGAACGGGTGCTCCGGCGCCAGCCGGTAGTCCACCGACAGCACCACGACCTCCGCGTCGCGGCAGATCCGCCGGCACGCCTGGTCGTGCGTGTCGAGGTCGCCGATCACGAAGCCGCCGCCGTGGAAGAACACGAGGACGGGTACGCCGTCCGCCTGCTCCGGCCGGTACAGCCGACCCGGCCGCTCCCCCACCGTCACGTCCTCGACCGACCCGACCGGGACGACGTCCTCCGGCTTCACCATCCCGACGCTCATCGCGCGGTACCCCTGGCGCGCCGCCTCGGGCGTCCCCTCGTGCATGGGCGGGTAGCCCGCGGCCTTGATGAAGTCGAGCATGTCCTGGAGCTGCGGGTCGATGGGCATGCCGGAGAACCTAGCCGCACCCACCACAGCCACCCCTTCGGTCGAGCCACGCGGCCCGGACCGGTGGCACAGTGGGGCGGCATGAGCGACTCCGAGGCTGCGGCCACGACCGACGACCAGACCCAGGGGCAGGGCGAGCACCAGGCCGGCGGCGAGTTCGCCGACCCGAACGCCACGGTCACCTGCACCACCTGCCTGGCCGAGATCAAGCCGGACAACATCGGCAAGCACTTCAACTGGCACGTCGACGTGGGCGACCACACCGACGACGCACAGCGCGAGGGAGACGTCCCGCCCGAGGACTGAGCGCCCGAGCGGCTCAGGAGGCCGGCTGCGGGGTGTGCACGACGCTCAGCGTCACCGCGGCCGTGTCGACCTCGTGCAGGAAGGCCTGGTTGTCCCAGGTCCGCTGGAACACGTCGTCGTACAGCGTCGCGCCGCTCTGGGCAGCCGGTTCGATCGGGATCTTGACGGCCGCGTCGCCGTAGACGCTCCCGCCGTGGGTGAACGCCGCCTGGGCGTAGCCCTGGAGGCCCGGGAACGTCGAGTCGCCCGATCCGCTGCCGCACTGGGTGTAGTACCAGTGGTAGTTCTCCACCGCATCGGCGAACGTCAGTCTCAGGCTCCCCGGCTGCACGAGAGGTCGCTGGGCACCGGGCGGCACCTCGTAGGCGTTGATGTCGACGAACAGGAGGCCACGCACCGTGCCGTCGACCGTGGAGGTCATGTCGGTCTGCTTCACGTAGACCGGGCAGTCGGGCGGTCCCTCGTAGTCCTTCCACACGTTGGAGTACGACTCCCCGGCGGAGTCGTAGCTCAGGGGTGCGGTGGCCGAGCTCGTGACGACCCCGATGTCGAGCGCCGTCTGCTTGGTCGCCCAGTGGCCCTCCACGTCCTCCGAGAAGGTGCCGACCTGGTGCGCCGGGTAGTGGTAGCTGTGGTGGACGTCCAGGGCGACCGTGGCCGTGAAGTGCCCGCAGGCCAGGGCCTTGTTGTAGGCCTCGCCGGCGTCCGGCCCGTCACCCAGTACGGCAGCCAACCGGGCGATGCCGAGCAGGGTCATGATGTCGCTGAGGTGGTGGTCGACGGCGCACCGGGCCCACGCCTTGCTGATGGCGTTCTCCATGATCTTCGGCAGCATGGCGGTGATCAGGTCACCCCGCGCGCCCGGGTCCCCGCCCCGGAGCATGGTCGATCTCTCCCAACGCAGGGCGTCCTGCAGTGCGGTGTTGGCCATCGTGTCGTCGGTCAGCGCCGCGTTGAGCTCCGGGACGACCTGGTGGTCGAAGTAGTCGTCGTACAACGCCTGGACGTCCTGCACGACGACCGGGTCGGCGCTGTGCCCCGCCATCTGGCTCAGCCGCTCGGTGCGCAGGAGGTCGGCCGCCTTCGCTTGCAGCTGTTCGAGGACGCGCGCAGGGGGATGGTCGCGGAGGTACTGACGCGCGGCGTCGCTCGCCTCCAGCACGCTCGGGGACGAGAAGTGCGAGACGGACAGCACCACGGTTCCGGCATTCGGGCTCCCGCCCTGGCTGGGCGGCAGGATCGGCGACATCGACAGGTCGGTCCCGCCGGAGTTCCACACCGCACCGGTCTGGCTCGCGAGGTTCGCCGAGGTCAGGGCCGGTCCCGTGATGGTCAGGGTCCCGGGGTTCACCAGCTGCAGGCCCTCCGGCTCCAACCGCACGCCGGCGAGCATCGAGGACCCTGCGGGTAGTCCCGCGACCGACGAGAGCACCGTCATCGTGACGTCCTCGCCGCCCTGGAGCGCCGCCCCCGCGTTCTCGGCGCCGAGGTCGCCCGGCAGGTGCAGGTGGTAGGTCGTGGCGAAGCTCGCGTCGTAGCCGTACAGGTCGAGCCCGGTGGCCGGGTTGTAGGTCCCGCTGACCACCGACGACGACCCGGTGTCGTCCGTGGTCGTCACCGGTGGGGCGGGGTCCGGCGTCTGGGGGAAGATGCCGACCGACCGGACGGTCAGCTTCGCGGAGGACGTCCGACAGTTGTTCTGCTCCTTCGACTCCGTGACCTGCTTCTGGGCGTCGGCACAGGCGATCAACCAGTACGCACGCGCAGCGGTCGCGGCCGGAACGATGAGCTTCCTCGAGCCGGCGTCGCGCACACCCGCGGACAAGCGACCCGGCTTGCGAGAACCGAGCAGTCGGTCCCCGGACGACTTCCGCTTGTCGGCGGACAGGAAGTACGCCGTGGCGCTGGACCCCGCCGCTGCGGCGCCGACGTTCTTCGTCGTGTCGTGGACGGTCACGGCGTGACCCGCGAGGACTGACCCGGGGCTCGCGCTGAGCGCTCGCACGACGAGGTCCGGACGGCCGGCTGCCTGCGCCGGACCGGGTGGTGTGACGGACAGCGTGGCGGCCACCAGTGCAGCGACCACCCCCAGGACCGTGCGACGAGATCGCTCCATGATCTTCCCCGACCGAGGGCGGATGATGCCGTCCAGCATGCGCGCAGGCTGAACTCAGGGACATGGTCAATCCGGACTAGATCGCTCTCGCTCGTCGGCAGGTGGATCGACCTACGTCCGCCGGGTGAAGGCGACCTTCCCGCCGGGCAGCTTGGCCATCTCGTAGGCCGGGTCGTGGGCTCTCGCGTGATGTCGGGGGCAGAGGAGTCTGCCGTCTTTGAGGTCGGTGTTGCCGCCGTGACTCCAGAACGGGTCGTGGTGGGCGTGGCACATGCTGGGTGGCCAGTCGCAGCCATCGGCGGTGCAGCCGCCTTGTTCGATGCCGAGGGCGAGGTGTTGGGCCTTGGAGAAGTAGCGGCGAGTCCGGCCGAGGTCGAGGACCTCGGACTTCCCGCCGAGGACCGCAGGGATGATCCCCGCCTCGCAGGCGAGCCGTCGGGCCTGGCTCGCGGTGATCTTGTCGCCGGTGTCCAACGTGGCGGCCTTCTCGGCTCCGAGCAGGATCTCCAGGGGCATCGTGATGACCACCGTCGCGTTCACGCCACCCGCGTTGGGGAGCCGGTCGGCCGGGTAGCGCTCGATGAGCTCGCACAACGCCGCACCCATGCGCTCGGGGCTGGGCTTGCGCTCGACTCCGGGTCCGTGGACGGCGGTCTGATGCTTCGGGGCCGCGATCCCTTGGAGGATCTTCTTGAGCATGGCGCCTTGGGCGGCGGGGATGGTGAACCTACCGTGGCAGGACCCGTGCCCGTCCTCGCTCATCGTGAGGCGCATCTTCTGCCGGGCCCTGCGCTCCTCCTCTTCCAACCGGCGGCGCTCCTCGTCCTCGCCGGCAGCGGGGTCGATGACGTCGAGGAGACCTCGGCCGAGGCGGCGCAGGTCGATCGCGTCGTGGTCGGCGGCGAGGTCGACCAAATGCTTCTCCGCCAGCACCCGGGTCTCGGGGTCGACATCCTCAGGAAGGTCGTCCAGCGCCCGCACGATGACCTGGGCCTGCTCGGTCAAAAGCGCCCCGGACGAAACCGCCTGGCGAACGAGGTGCCAGCGGCCGAGGGCCTCGGCGAGGTGGATCTTCGCCGCAGTGCTCCGGTGGGTCTGGGAGGTCTGGGTCGCCCACCACGCCTGCATCGACGTGGCCCCGACGGACGAGCCGACCTCGACAGAAGATGCGTGGACGGCGACGCGGGCCTCGAGCTCGGTGATGCGCGAGATGAGCCGGGTGAGCCCGACGAGTGCGGCGGCGGCCTCGTCATCCGACATCGACCACACCGGTGCATCGAGAACGTTGTCGACCTGCTCGTCCATGGCTGCGACGGCACGCGCGATCGCGTGCTGGGGAGCCGTGGTCTGGGAGCTGGTCACGGGGAAAGTCAATCAGGGACCACCGACAATCCAAGGGCCAGAATGAGCCTGATCCACACTCCGAAAGTAAAATATCAGGACAAATGTTCGAACGGTGACCACGGCGGGAGAGTGGCACCAACGGAGAGTGTGAAAGCAGCCGCAAGGGGTAGTAGCCCCGGCACCCACGGCGACCACATATCCAATAAATCCCCTACAACGGAGCTACGTCCAGGCGGGCACAGGCCGGACCACTGACGGCCTCGACCAGCGCCACGTCCGCTCAGTCCGGGACCCGCCCACCCAGCCGGCGAACCTCGTCCTCGAGCACCAGCACGCGGTGGATCCCTGCGAGGTTGAGCCCGTCCGCCAGCAGCTCGCCGATCCGACGCAGCCGCTCCAGGTCGTCCTCGCTGTAGAGGCGGGTGCCCCCCGGCGTACGCGCCGGCTCGAGCAGGCCGCGCCGCTCGTAGACCCGCAGGTTCTGGATCTCCATCGACACCAGGTCGGCCGCGACGGAGATCGCGAAGACCCCTCTTGACGTCATGACGTCGACGGTATATCAAATGTGTGCCAGCGGATATAGATCCGTGGACATCGACCCTGAAGGAGGACTTGTGATGTTGCTGCGAAACACCGACCCGTTCCGTGACCTCGACCGACTCACCCAGCAGATGCTCGGCACCACGAACCGCCCCGCGGTGATGCCGATGGATGCCTGGCGCGAGGGTGACCGCTTCGTGATCGAGTTCGACCTGCCGGGCGTGGCCCGGGAGAGCATCGACCTCGACGTCGAGCGCAACGTGCTGACGGTCCGCGCCGAGCGCGTCGCCCGCAACGGCGACTGGGAGATGCTCGCCTCCGAGCGGCCGCGCGGCGTGTTCAGCCGCCAGCTCGTGCTCGGCGACAACCTCGACCTCGACCGCATCGAGGCGGCGTACGACGGGGGCGTGCTGCGCCTGGTCGTCCCCGTCGCCGAGCGGGCCAAGCCGCGCAAGATCGAGGTCGGCGTCGGGTCGCCGTCCGAGCGCACGGCGATCGACGCCTGACCCACATCGCCGGCCCGCACCCTCCCGAGGTCCAGACCGCCGCTTTCTGCTCGTGACGATCACGCATCGGTCACGTTGGTCCTGGCAGCCAGTCTCCTCCCACTTCACCGGGCCAGGACCGGCGAACGGACGCCTGGGGGGCGGCGGTCGGTCCTGAGACCGTCGAGTCCTCGGGGACTCGGCGGTCGGGTGGTTTCGAGACGGTCGCTGCGCGATCTCCTCGGCCACCGCCGGATCTACGGCAGGAACCGCACCACACCGTCGGCGAGGGCCTCGGCGTAGGTCGTCCGCCCGCGGGCGGACGTCATCCGCTGGGCATCGCGGGCGTTGCGCATGTTGCCCAGCTCGACCATGACGGTCGGGACGTCGGAGAGGTTCAGCGTGCCGAGGTCCGAGCGGAAGTCGAGGCCGTCGCCACCGGCGACGTAGTTGGCAACCGGCAGACCCGCCGCCCGCAGTGCCGCGCGCGAGCGGACCGCGAGCCGCTTCGAGGCGCGGTAGATGTCGTGCGTCCACGGCCGCCGGTCGGTCGGGGCGATGACGTGGAAGCCGCGGGCACCGGCGGTGTACGAGCCGTCGGCGTGGATGCTGATCTTGAGGTCGGCAGGAGCGGCGTTGCCGGCGCGGCCGCGGACGTCCACGCACGGCCCCCAGCGATCCTGGCGGTGGCTGTGCCGGGTCATCACGACGCGCGCCCCGAGCTCGACGAGCCGGGCCTTCAGCAGGCGCGAGACCCGCCAGGCGAAGGTCGCCTCCGGGAAGCCGCCGTTCGTGGCCGTCCCGGTCGTGTTGCACGGCTTGCGGAAGCCACCGGCCGGCACCAAGCGGTTGATCTTGCGCGGGTAGCGGTGGTTGCCCAGCTGGTGACCGGGATCCACCACGATCGTCCGGCCGGCCAGCGGCGCGTCCACCCGGGCACCGGTGGCACCGACGTCACCGGCTCCGCCGGCGGGACCAGCCGGACCGGCCACGAGCGTCACGTGCGCCGGCACCAGCCCCTCCGAGCGACCGCCGTACGACGCCCACCCGGCCTCGGCGACGAGCCCGACGGCCAGCAGCACCAGGGTGAGCAGCCCGGCGGTCGAACGGCGGGTCACTCGTAGCCCAGGATCTCCTGGCGCTTCTCGCCCCAGGCGAGCGCCGAGAAGATGGCGTCGTCGAGCGACAGCTCCGTGCGCCAGTCGAGCAGCTCGGCCGCGCGGTCGGCGTTCGCGAACGCCCCGACGGCGTCACCCGGCCGCGGCGGGCCCTCGCTGACCGGCACCTCGGAGCCGAAGACGCGCTCGAACGACGCCACGAGCTCGCGCACGGTCACGCCGTCGCCCGCACCGACGTTGATGATCACGCTCGGCTCGCCGACCGCCTCGAGCACCTCGTCGAACTTCTCGACGGCCCGCACGTGCGCCTTCGCCAGGTCCCAGACGTGGATGTAGTCACGGATGCCCGTGCCGTCCCGCGTCGGGTGCTCCGTGCCGGTGATCGTGAAGGAGTCCTTGAGCCCGCGCGCGGCCATCACGAGCTGGCCGATGACGTGCGACGGTTCCTTGGCGTAGATGCCCGACTCGAGGTCCGGGTCGGAGCCGATCGGGTTGAAGTAGCGCAGGATGATCGCGCGCAGCCCGGTCGCCGCGGACATGTCGATCAGGATCTGCTCCATCATCCGCTTGGTGCGGGCGTAGGGCGAGGTCGGCTCGAGCGGGTCGGACTCGACGACCTCGAAGTCGTCCTTGGTCGCGTAGAGCGAGGCCGAGGAGGAGAAGAGCACCCGCGACTTGCCGAGCTTCTCGAGCTCGTCGAACATCTCCAGCGACTTCGCGACGTTGTTGGCGTAGTAGAGGTACGGCTCCTCGACGGACTCCGGCACCACGATCCGCGCGGCCATGTGGATCGTCGCGTCCAGGTCGGGGTGCTCCTCGACGATCCGGCGCAGCAGTGCCCGGTCCGCGATGTCACCTGAGTAGAAGATCCGGTCCTTCACGAAGACCCTCGGGCCGACGTCCAGCGAGTCGAGGACGACCGGCGTGTGCCCGGCCTCCTCGAGAGCCTTCGAGGTGACCGAGCCGAGGTAGCCGGCGCCGCCGGTGACGAGAACCTTCATGCCGACCACCCTAGAGGTTCGGCCGCGCCACCCGCCGTACGACGTGGGCGGCTGCGCCGCGCCCGGAGCCGCTCCGACGACGACGTCCCACACCCGAGGTGTGAACGACTTCACAGTGGGGTACGAGGACCTCGTCGAACCGGGTCGGGCTCTGGAGGGAGCGCCATGGCATTCAGGATGTTGCGCCTGCATCGGAGCCCTGCTCCTGCTCCACGCCGCGACGGCAGCTCGTCCGTGCGGCCGCCCGGGGTCATCCCCACCCCCTTCCTCGCCATGCACCTGACCACCGGGTTCGAGGACTGGTGCGACGCCCAGGGCCTGCACCCCGAGGCGCACGGCGTGTGGGAGGCCTACGAGGCCGCGCTGACCCGCACGCTCCCGGAGTCCGGCGTCGCCTGAGCAGTCGCGGTTTGTCCCGGTGGAGACTGCAGCCGGGACAATGAGCGCGGGCGACCGCACCCCGAGGGGTGGTTCTCGCCCCCGGGCGTAACGAGTCTCCGAGATCTGGCGTTAACACCTCCGAAGCGGATTAGGCTGCTGGCGCCGTCAGGCTGGGAACAGCTCGACGGTCGGCAGACAGGGCCGGGGGGCCCTGGGACGACGAACACCGCTCCGTGGGGGATCGACGATGACGCTCGTGGCAACGCAGAAGGATGGTCGGGTGACCGCACGAGCGAGTCGCGCGCTGTCCTACCTGCCGCTCAGCGCGCTGATCATCGACTTGGGCCTGATCATCGGTGTGGGCTCCCTCGCATCCCTCGGCCGTCAGCGGCTCGGCGTCTTTGAATCTTCGGTCCGCGTGGCTGACACGCTCGGAATAGCCGGGCCACTGATGATGCTCGGCTGGCTGCTCGCGATCGCCGCGCTGGGCGGCTACCGCGACAACGTCTTCGGCGCGGGGACCGACGAGTACAAGCGGGTCGTCCAGGCCAGCATGATCGCCGCGGGCCTCACCGGGGTCGGCTGCTACCTCGCGAAGTTCCCCCTGTCCCGTGGCTTCTTCCTGCTCGCCTTCGTTCTCGGCGTCCCCGCCCTCGTGCTCGGTCGCCTGCTCCTGCGCCGGGCCATCCACAGCGCCCGCCGACGCGGCGCGCTGCTCCAGCGCGTGCTCATCGCCGGCTCCCGATCCCACGTCGACGAGGTCGCCAGCGTGCTGCGTCGCGAGCCGTGGCTGGGCTACCACGTCATCGGCGCCCTCACGCCGGCCTGGGACCTCAGCGAGGAGACCAAGTCCGGCATTCCTGTGCTCGGCAACGCCGACGAGGCGGGCGACATCGTCCACGACTCGGGCGCGGACGTGATCTTCTTCGCCGGTGGCGCGCTCGGCTCGGCGGGCCAGATGCGCAAGGTGGTCTGGGACCTCGAGGCGCACGACGTCCAGGTGATCGTGGCCCCGAGCGTCACCGACATCTCGAGCGACCGGATCCGGGTTCGCCCCGTGGGCGGCCTCCCCCTCATGCACATCGACCCGCCGACGGCGATCGACGCTTCCCGCTGGGGCAAGCGCCTCTTCGACCTCGTCGGCTCGGCCTGCCTGATCGTCGCCTTCGTGCCGCTCTACCTCGTCGCCATGATCCAGATCAAGCGCTTCGACGGCGGCCCGCTGCTCTTCCGCCAGGTCCGTGTCGGCCGCGACGGCGAGGAGTTCTTCTGCCTCAAGTTCCGCACGATGGTGACCAACGCCGAGGAGGTGCTGGCGAAGCTGCATGCAGAGCAGGGGTACGACGGCGAGGGCCTCTTCAAGATGAAGGACGACCCGCGCATCACCCGGCCGGGCACCTGGCTGCGGCGCTTCTCCGTCGACGAGCTGCCGCAGCTGTTCAACGTCTTCCGCGGCGACATGAGCCTGGTCGGCCCCCGCCCCCCGCTGCCCCGCGAGGTGGCGACCTACGACCTCGATGCCCAACGCCGGCTCCGCGTGCGGCCCGGCATGACCGGCCTGTGGCAGGTCTCAGGGCGCTCGGACCTGTCGTGGGCCGAGGCGATCCGCCTCGATCTCTACTACGTCGACAACTGGTCGATGCTGCAGGACCTCTCGATCCTCGGCAAGACCTTCGGCGCCGTCTTCAGCTCTCGCGGCGCCTACTGACCGAGCCGTCGGGCACAATCCGTCCATGCCCACCGCGCTCATCACCGGGATCACCGGCCAGGACGGTCTCTACCTCGCCGAGCTGCTGCTCGCCAAGGGGTACGACGTCCATGGCGTGATCCGCGGCCAGAACAACCCGAAGCGCGAGCTGGTCGAGGACCTGCTGCCCGACGTCCGCCTCCACCACGGCGACCTCACCGACATGTCGAGCTTGATCCGAGCCCTCCGGGACTCGGGTCCCGACGAGGTCTACAACCTGGGCGCGGTTTCGTTCGTGGCCTACTCCTGGGAGAACGCTCCCCTGACGACCGATGTCACCGGCAAGGGCGTGCTGAACCTGCTGGAGGCGATCCGGCTGCACACCGGCGACCGCCCCGAGCACGTGCGCTTCTACCAGGCGTCGAGCTCGGAGATGTTCGGCAAGGTGCAGGAGTCGCCGCAGCACGAGCGGACCCTGCTGTGGCCGCGGTCGCCGTACGGCGTGAGCAAGGTCTTCGGGCACCACATGACGATCAACTACCGCGAGTCCTACGGGATGCACGCGTCGTCCGGGATCCTGTTCAACCACGAGTCACCTCGCCGCGGGCCCGAGTTCGTGACCCGCAAGATCAGCCAGGCGGTCGCCCGCATCAAGCTCGGCCTGCAGGACGAGCTCGTGCTCGGCAACCTCGACGCGGAGCGCGACTGGGGCTTCGCCGGCGACTACGTCGAGGCCATGTGGCTGATGTTGCAGCAGCCGCACGGTGACGACTACGTGATCGCGACCGGAGAGACCCACTCGATCCGGCACTTCCTCGACGCCGCCTTCCACCACGTCGGGATCGAGGACTGGTCGCGCTACGTGCGCCAGGACGAACGCTTCATGCGCCCGGCCGAGGTGGACCGGTTGATCGGCGACGCCAGCAAGGCGCGCGAGGTGCTCGGCTGGAAGCCGCGCGTCTCCTTCCCCGAGCTCGTCGCCCTGATGGTCGAGGCCGACCTCGAGGCGACCCAGAACGGTTGGTGATCCGGTGACCGCGGCGACCCGGGCCTTCGTCACCGGGATCGGTGGGCAGGACGGCAGCTACCTCGCCGAGCGGCTGCTCGACGAAGGCGTCGAGGTGCACGCGCTCGCGCACGCGGCCGAGCCGCTCCCCCGAGCCCCAGGTGTCGTGCTCCACCGTGGGGACCTCACGCACGTGCACGAGGTCCGGGCGCTGCTCCTCGACGTCGCCCCCGACGAGATCTACAACCTCGCGGCCGTCAGCTCGGTCGCCCGGTCGTGGTCGGAGCCCGAGCTCACCGCCCAGGTGAACGGCGCTGCCGCGGTCGCGCTGCTGGAGTCGGCCCTCCAGTTGCAGGAGAAGACCGGCAAGTCGGTCCGCTTCGTGCAGGCGTCCAGCGCCGAGATCTTCGGCGAGCCGGCCAGCTCGCCGCAGGACGAGTCCACCCCGATCCGCCCGGTCAACCCGTACGGCGCCGCCAAGGCCTACGCGCACCTGATGGTCGACGTCTACCGCCACCGCGATCTGCACGCTGTTGGAGCCATTCTCTACAACCACGAGTCCCCGCGCCGGCCCGCGGGCTTCGTCACCCGGAAGATCACGTCCACGGTGGCGGCGATCGTGCAAGGACGAGCCGCGAGCCTGACCCTGGGCAACCTCGACGCCCGGCGCGACTGGGGTTGGGCGCCCGACTACGTCGATGCCCTGGTCCGCGCGGCTCGGGCCGAGCATGCCCACGACTACGTCGTGGCGACCGGAGTGGGTCACTCCGTGCGCGAGTTCGTGGACGCGGCCTTCCGGCGAGTGGGCATCACGGACTGGGGAAGCCTCGTCACGACCGACCCGGAGTTCGTGCGCCCCGTGGACCCGACCGACCTGACCGGGGACGCGACGCGAGCCCGCGAGCTTCTGGGGTGGGCGCCCACCGTCGGCTTCGACGAGCTGGTCGGGCGGATGGTGGACGCCGACCTCGACCGCTGAGCCGCCTCAGTCGTCCAGCAGACCCAGCAGGTAGGTCCCGTAGCCGCTCTTGACCAAGGTCTGCGCCTGGCTCCGCAGCTCGTCGTCGGTGATGAAACCCTTGCGCCAGGCGACCTCCTCGGGCGCCCCGATCTTGGTGCCCTGCCGGCTCTCGATCGTGCGCACGAAGTTGCTGGCGTCGTTCATGTCGTCGAAGGTCCCGGTGTCCAGCCAGGCCGAGCCGCGCGGCAGCACCTCGACGCGCAGCCGCCCCTCGTCGAGGTAGGTCCTGTTGAGGTCGGTGATCTCGAGCTCTCCGCGTGCCGACGGCTCCAGCGTCTTGGCTCGCCCGACGACGTCGTTGCCGTAGAAGTAGAGCCCCGGGACGGCGTAGCTGCTCCGTGGCTCACTCGGCTTCTCCTCCAGCGAAAGCGCCCTGAAGTCGTCGTCGAACTCGACGACGCCGTACGCCGTGGGGTCGGCCACGCGGTAGCCGAACACGGCCGCCCCGTCGATGTCGTGGAAGCGGCCGAGCTGCTCGCCGAGGCCGGCGCCGTAGAAGATGTTGTCCCCGAGGACGAGCCCGACCGGGTCCGAGCCGATGTGCTCCTCCCCGATGACGAAGGCCTGGGCCAACCCGTCCGGGCTCGGCTGCACCGCGTAGGAGATCGAAAGGCCGAAGGACGAGCCGTCACCGAGCAGCCGCTGGAACTGCTCGGCCTCGTGCGGGGTCGTGATCACGAGGATGTCCCGGATCCCGGCCAGCATCAGCGTGGAGAGGGGGTAGTAGATCATCGGCTTGTCGTAGATCGGCACCAGCTGCTTGCTGATGCCGCGCGTGATCGGGTGCAGGCGTGAGCCCGTCCCGCCGGCCAGAATGATTCCCCGCATGGCGCCATCCTAGGGATCCACGTCTCTGGTCGGTCCTGTTCGCTCGCCGTTACCGTCCCGCAACGCGGCGAGGTCGCTTGCACCTAGGATTCCGGGCATGGATCGTCTTCTCGTCACCGGTGGCGCCGGCTTCATCGGCTCCAACTTCGTGCACCACGCGCTGGCCCACACCGAGGCGAACGTCACGGTCCTCGACAAGCTGACGTACGCCGCCTCCGAGGCGTCCCTCGAGGGCCTCCCGTCGGACCGGGTCTCCCTCGTGGTCGGGGACGTCGCCGACGATACGCTCGTGGACCGCTTGGTGGCCGAGCACGACGCGGTCGTGCACTTCGCGGCCGAGTCACACAACGACAACTCGCTGGACGACCCGTCCCCCTTCATCCGGACCAACCTGCTGGGCACCTTCGCCCTGCTCGAGGCCGTCCGCAAGAGTGGGGTGCGCTTCCACCACGTCTCCACGGACGAGGTCTACGGCGACCTCGACCTCGACGACCCGAAGCGCTTCACCGAGGACACCCCCTACAACCCGAGCAGCCCCTACTCCGCCTCGAAGGCCGGGTCCGACCACCTGGTCCGCGCGTGGGTGCGCTCCTTCGGGGTCCAGGCGACCATCTCCAACTGCTCCAACAACTACGGGCCCTGGCAGCACGTCGAGAAGTTCATCCCGCGCCAGATCACCAACGTGGCGCGCGGCGATCGGCCCAAGGTCTACGGCGACGGCATGAACGTGCGCGACTGGATCCACACCGAGGACCACTCGTCGGCGGTGCTCGCCATCCTGCAGCGCGGGACGATCGGCGAGACCTACCTCGTCGGCGCCGACGGCGAGCGAAGCAACCTCGAGGTCGTCCGCGCGATCCTGCGTCACTTCGGCCGCAACGAGGACGACATCGAGTTCGTCCGCGACCGCGCGGGCCACGACCGTCGCTATGCCATCGAGTCCGGCAAGCTCCGTTCAGAGCTCGGCTGGCAGCCGCGCTACGAGGACTTCGACGCCGGCCTCGCGGCCACCATCGAGTGGTACCTCGCTCATGAGGACTGGTGGGCCGGCGTCAAGGCGGCCACCGAGGCCACCTACGCCGCGAAGGGCCAGTGACGTGGCGCTGAGCGTCGAGGCGACCACCATCCCCGACCTCCTGGTCGTCCGGCTGCCCGTCCACGAGGACAACCGCGGCTGGTTCAAGGAGAACTGGCAGCGCGAGAAGATGCTCGTGCTCGGACTCCCCGACTTCCAGCCCGTTCAGAACAACGTCTCCTTCAACGCCCGCCGCGGCGCGACCCGCGGCATCCACACCGAGCCGTGGGACAAGTTCGTGAGCGTCAGCTCCGGCCGGGTGTTCGCCGCCTGGGTCGACATGCGGGAGGGCGACACGTTCGGCGCGACCTTCAGCATCGAGATCGACCCGAGCGTCGCCGTGTTCGTTCCGCGCGGTGTCGGCAACTCCTACCAGGCGCTCGAGGACGGGACCGTCTACAGCTACCTCGTCAACGAGCACTGGCGCGCCGGCGAGTCCTATCCCGCTCTCCACCTGGCCGACGAGACCGTGGCGCTCGCGTGGCCGATCCCCTTGGACCAGGCAGACCTCTCCGAGAAGGACCTCGCGAACCCTCGGCTCGGCGACGTCACCCCGATGCCGCGTCGGCGCACCCTCATCACCGGAGCAGGCGGACAGCTCGGCCGCGCCCTCGCCGAGGCCTTCCCGCAGGCGCACGCCGTGACCCGCGCCGAGCTGGACCTGACCGACACCGAGGCCCTGCAGGCGTGGCCGTGGCACGAGTACGACGTGGTCCTCAACGCCGCCGCCTACACCGCCGTCGACCTCGCGGAGTCGGCAGAGGGTCGCCGCGACGCGTGGGCCGCGAACGCCGTCGGCCCGACGGTGCTGGCCCGGTTGGCCCGTGAGCACCGGGTCACCCTCGTGCACTACTCGACCGACTACGTCTTCGACGGCACCGTCGAGGAGCACGCCGAGGACGAGCCGCTGTCGCCGCTCGGGTCCTACGGCCAGAGCAAGGCGGCCGGCGACCTGGCCACGACCACGGCTCCCCGGCACTACCTGCTTCGCACGTCCTGGGTCGTCGGCGACGGGAAGAACTTCGTCCGCACGATGGCCGACCTCGCGGCCCGCGGCATCAGCCCGTCGGTCGTGTCCGACCAGCTCGGTCGCCTCACCTTCACCGAGGAGCTGGCGCGCGCGACGCGGCACCTGCTGACCTCAGCCGCGGCGTACGGCACCTACCACGTGTCGAACGGCGGCGACGTCACCTCGTGGGCCGACGTCGCCCGGGTCGTCTTCGAGCTGTCCGGTCGCGACCCGTCGGACGTCACGCCCATCACCGCGGCGGAGTACGCCGTCGGCAAGGAGCTGGCCCCCCGCCCGACGCACAGCGCACTGGACCTCACGCGGCTCCGCGCCACGGGCTATGAGCCGGCGGACGCACGGGAGAGCCTTGCCTCCTACGTCGCGGCGCTGCAGCGACCGTAGTCGTCGTCGAGTCGGCAGATGTCGTCCTCACCGGTGTACTCACCACGCTGGATCTCGACGATCACGAGAGCCTCGTCCTCGTGGTTCATGATCCGGTGGGCCTCACCGAGCGCGACCTCGACACAGTCTCCGGGGCCCGCGATCGACTGGATCCCCTCGACGACGCACGTGGCCTTGCCTGCGACGACCACCCAGTGCTCCGAGCGGTGGCGGTGTGTCTGGTAGGAGAGCCGCGAGTGCGGCTTCACCTCGATGCGCTTGACCTTGAACCCAGGTCCCTCGTCGAGGACGTGCCAGGATCCCCACGGCCGCTCTTCGGACAGGCTCGACTCCATGTTTACCCCCCCAGGTAGCGACGGAATTCTTCCGTCGACCTTCAGGGTAGGCAGCCTCGGCTTCCGCCCTCAGACGAAGCGTCGGATCGCTAGCGCCGGCGTAGACCACTCAGGGCCGGGCGCACGTCGGCAAGGTAGACGAGCGCCGCGATGGTGAACGCGAGACCGATGAGCAGCAGCGGCAGAGGAACGATCTCCAGGACCACCCCGATGCCGAGGATCGCTCCCCACGTTGCCTTGGTGAGCTTGCCGGCCGCGACGTAGGACTCCGACGAGAAGCTCAGGCAGCTCACGAGCGCGAAGATCTTGATGCCGATCAGCAGGAGCTGGAGCGCCAGCATGACGTAGTTCTCGACCGCGAAGACATCCAGCACGGTCACAGCCTACGGGTCCCGCCTCCGGCAATTCAGGAGGTCGCACAACGACCGCAACCCGGTGGTTGAGGAGGTCGCCCAGCGACCGCCAGCACGGTGGTTGAGGAGGTAGCGCAACGACCGTCTCGAAACCACCGAGACGCGACAAGACCCCGGGAGCTCATACCTCCCGGGGCCTCGTCAGATGTCAGAACAGCGCGAGCTGTCCCTCATCGGGTGCTCTTCAGTCGCCGATCTTCTGGGCGGCGTCCGCGACGGCGGCGGTCGCGTTGGACGCGGTCGTCTTCGCAGCGGTGGTGGTGGCCTTGGCGCTGCTCGGCGCGGAGGACTTCTTGGCCGTGGTCGAGACCTTCTTGGCGGTCGACTTGGCACCGCTGGTGGCGGTCTTCGTCGTCGCGCGAGCGGTCGACTTGGCGCCGGCCGAGGTCTTCTTCGCAGCCGTCTTCGTGGTCTTCTTCGCCTGCGTGTTGGTCGTCTTCGCCTTGGCGGAGGTCGTCTTGGCGGACTTCACGGTCGCCTTGGTCGACTCCTGCTTGCGGATGCGGGTCACGAGGACCTCACCGCGCTTCGCGAGGTCGGCGTAGGTGCCGGCAACGGTCTCGACACCCTCGGTGACGAGCGTCTGGGCCTCGGCCTGGAGCTCGGCCACGCGGGCCTCGATGGTCTCGCGCAGGGCGACGGGCTGGAAGTCGATGCTCGTGACGGTCTTCTGCACGTCGACGAAGCGCTTCTGGACGTCGGCGACGTAGTCGCGGACGGCCTCGACGGCGAGGTCGGTGATGCCGACGCCGACGTAGAGCGGGCGGGCGGCTTCAATCTTGATGTCGAACTTGGTGGTGGCCATGTCGATCTCCTTCGGTAGGGGTTCTGGGGTTCAGCTGTCGTCGGCAGCGGGCTGAGCCGCGTTGAGTGCCAGGAACGACGAGTAGACGTCCATGAGCGACTGCTTCTGCCGCTCGGTGAGGCCGGTGTCGTTGAGGACTGCCAGCTCCACCGATCCGCCGACGCCGTCATCCGGGCTGACGATGCCCGCCCGGATGTAGAGCTGCTCCGCAGAGATCCGAAGTGCTTTGGCGATCTGCTGCAGGACGTCGGCCGAGGGCTTGCGCAGACCACGTTCGATCTGGCTGAGGTACGGGTTCGACACACCGGCCTGCTCAGCGAGCTGACGGAGCGACAGCCGCGAGGCGACGCGCTGCTCCTTCAGGTACTCGCCGAGGGACTCGACGGTCTTGCCGACCTTTCCCTTGGACATGCCTCTACCTTGCTAACTCCAGCTAGCAAATGCAAACTGAGAGGGCGTGCGTCGGGTCACACTCAGCGTGAAAACCCAGAAAAACAAGGAGATTCTCAGCAAGCAGCCCTGCTAGCAGCCGCCTCTCGACGGTCGAACACGCCACACAGCGACCGCCCTCGTCGGTCGAGCAGGCCGCACCGCAAGCGCCACTCGCCGGTCGAACAGGCCGCACCGCAAGAGCCACTCGTTGGTCGAGTAGGTCGCGCAGCGACCGTATCGAGACCTAGAAGCAGGCCCGGATCTCCCCGACCGGCACCCCACCACCGAGCAGCTCGAGCACCCCGGTCTTGTTCACGGCTGCCCCGTCGACCCCGTCCTCGTCGGGCACGCCGGCCCGCCGCAGCGCCTCGGCCATCAGCACCGGACGCACCCGGGGGGCACCGTCGTCGACCTTCAGCGCCCAGGCGCGCCCGTCCGGCAGCGCCACGGCGTAGCAGGACTCAGCGCCCGCCTTGCCGATGGCCCCGGGGATGGCCGTGAGCAGCGCCAGCTCGTCGCGCGTGGTCCCGGAGACGTACGCCGGGAACGCGCGAATCGCCTCGGCCACGCGGACCGAACGCTCGTCGACCTCGTTGTGGCCGTCCAGGCCCAGCGCCAAGCGACGAAACGCGCGCGCCAGACCGGTCAGCGAGGTCGAGAGGAGCGGCGCTCCGCACCCGTCGATGGCGACGTACGCCGGCTCGCCCGTCATCTCCTCGAAGGTCGCACGGATCCCCTGCTGCAGCGGGTGCTCGGGGTCGCGGTAGGTCGCGGTGTCCCAGCCGTTGACGACGCAGGTCGCCAGCATCGCGGAGTGCTTGCCGGAGCAGTTCATCAGGATCGAGGTCCGCTCCCCGCCCTCCCGGATCAGGGCGTCGCGCGCCGCGTCGTCGAGCGGGAAGTCGAGCGGCGTCTGCAGCGCGGACTCGTCGAGGCCGACCGACGCGAGGATGCGACGGGCTCCCTCCACGTGGAAGGACTCACCCGAGTGCGAGGCGCAGGCGAGCGCGAGCAGGTCCGGAGGCAGGTCCAGACCCAGTCGCACCATGCCCAGCGCCTGGACGGGCTTGTTGGACGAGCGCGGCAGCACCGGCTCGTCCACGGCCCCCACGCCCCACGCCACCGACCCGTCGGCCTCGAGCGCCACCAAGGAGCCGTAGTGGTGCCCCTCGACGAATCCGGAACGGACGATCTCGGCCACGACCACGGGAGAAGACATGGCGGCAGGCTATCGAGGCCGACCTGAGAGGATGACCCCCGTGTCGACCCCCTCCGTGCCCCAGCACTGCCCGAGCCCGCGCGAGCTCGACGACCTCGAGCTCCTGGCCAGCGGCGCGCTGGCGCCGACGACGGCCTTCGACGAGCCGGGCAGCCCGGTCACCCTCACGCTTCCGGACGCCGTGGCGGAGGCCGCGGCGAGCGCCGGCGCCGTCGAGCTCGTCGACCCCGAGGGCCTCCCCCTGGCACGCGTCACCGTCCCAGGCGGACACGTCGAGCCGCTGACCCACGCGCAGTACGGCCCCTTCCGCCGGCTCTACCTCACCCCCACGCAGGTTCGCGAGCAGTACGCCGGCCGCACGTTCGTCCCGGTCGCCGACGCGGTCACCGCCCCCCAGCTGGAGTCGCTCGCGGCAGCGGGTCCGCTCGCCCTGCTGGCACTGGTGGGCCACGGCACCCCGACCCTCTCCCCCGTCGCCCTGATCCGGGCGACCCTCGCCGCCGCGAGCCACCTGCCGGACGCCGTCGTCGTCGCCGTGCCGCTCGCCTCGCACGACGACGCCGACGCCGACCACGCACTCGGGGTCCAGGTCGTCGCCACCTACGCCGGCCCCGACCCCGTCCTCGCTCTCACGTCCCCATCGGTGGTTGAGGAGGTTGCGCAGCAACCGTCTCGAAACCACTACCGCAGCGACATCCAGGCGATCGTCGATGCCGACCAGCCGGCACCGTCTGACCAGGGCCTGGTGCTCTTCTTCACCGGCCTCTCCGGGAGCGGCAAGTCCACGCTCGCCCGGGCACTGATGGACAAGCTGCTCGAGCAGGGTGGCCGATCGGTCACCAGCCTCGACGGCGACGTCGTGCGGCGGAACCTGTCGGCCGGCCTCACCTTCTCCAAGGAGGACCGGGAGACCAACATCCGCCGTATCGGCTGGGTCGCCGCCGAGATCTCCCGCCACGGCGGCGTCGCCGTGGTCAGCCCGATCGCCCCGTTTGACGAGACCCGCCAGCAGGTCCGTGCCATGGTCGACGAGGCCGGCGGCGCCTTCTTCCTCGTCCACGTCGCCACCCCGCTCGAGGAGTGCGAGCGACGCGACCGCAAGGGTCTCTACGCCAAGGCCCGCCGTGGCGAGATCCCCGAGTTCACCGGCATCTCCTCGCCCTACGAGGAGCCCGAGGACGCCGACGTTCGCGTCGACACGACCGGCCGCACCATCGAGGACGCCCTGGACGACGTCCTCGAAGCCCTGCGCGACGAGGGCTACCTCGACCTCACCTCATCCACCCCGGTGGTTGAGGAGGGCGCGCTAGCGCCCGTCTCGAAACCACCCGTGGATGCCCACTCGGTGGTTGAGGAAGGCGCGCTAGCGCCTGTCTCGAAACCACCCGTGGACGACGAACCCCTCAACGTCCTCTTCGTCTGCACCGCGAACATCTGCCGCTCCCCGTTCATGCAGCTGGTGGCGACTCAGATGGCCGGTCCCGACAGCAACGTGGCGTTCAGCAGCGCCGGGACACACGGCTTCCGGGCGCACGCCATGGACGCGACGGTCGCGGGCACCCTGCCGACGTACGACGTCGCGGATGCCAGCGACTTCCTCAGCCGCCCGCTCACCGCCGAGATGGTCGCGCGGGCCGACGTCGTGCTGACCGCCGAGGCCTCGCACCGCACCTTCATCCTCGACGACCACCCGGGCGACTTCCGCAAGGTGTTCACGCTCGGCCAGTTCGCCGAGGCAGTGTCCGCCGCCGACGACGGGCTGAGCGGTCGTGCGCTCCTCGACGCCGTCGCCCAGCGTCGTGGCAGCGGCGATCCGTCCCTGGACGTCCCCGACCCCTACCGCCAGGGGACCGGCGTCGCCGAGCAGGTGGCGAGCCACATCGCCTCGCTGCTGCGCGTCGTGGTGCCTGCACTCACCGGATCGAGGAAGATCGCCTCATGAACGACCTCATCACCACCACCTTCTTCTCGATCGTTGCGGCCGGCTTCTTCGTCGGCATCGTGGTCGGTCTCACCGGCATGGGTGGTGGCGCCCTGATGACACCGGCGCTGATCTTCCTGGGCGTCGGCGACGCCTCGACGGTCGTCACCGCCGACCTCACGGCGGCCGCGATCTACAAGACCGGAGGGGCGATCACCCACGCCAAGGAGGGGTCACCCAACTTCAAGCTCGCGAAGTGGCTGATCATCGGCTCGGTGCCGATGGCCCTGCTCGGACCCTGGCTGATCCGCGAGGTCGCCGGCTCCGAGCCGGCATCCGTCGACACGCTGCTCAAGGAGTGCATCGGCTTCGCTCTCCTGCTGGCAGCCGCGACGTACGCCCTGCGGCTGTACGTCAACCTGCGTCGCGTCCGCGGCGGAGTCGGCGACGCCGACCCCGACCCGTTCATCCGCCCGCTCGCGACGTTGGCCGTCGGCGCCCTCGGCGGGCTCCTCGTCGGCATCACGAGCGTGGGCTCCGGCTCGGTCATCATGATCGCGCTGCTGATGCTCTACCCCGGCCTCTCGGCCGTGAAGCTCGTCGGCACCGACCTCGTCCAGGCCGTCCCGCTGGTCATGGCTGCGGCCATCTCCAACATCGTGATCAACGGTCTCGACTGGTCGATCCTGATCCCGCTGGTCATCGGCTCGGTGCCCGGCACGATCCTCGGCAGCAAGATCGCGCCCAAGGTCCCGCAGTCCTTCATCCGCCGCGGCATCGTGGTCGTGCTGACCATGTCGGGCGTGGCCCTGCTCGACAAGGCCGGCTGGGCGCCCCTCGGCGCCGGCGACGACGAGACCCACCCGATCCTGATCGCCGTCATCGGCCTCGTCATGATCGTGGTCGTGCCGCTCATCTGGGGCCTGCTGCGCAAGGAGCAGGGCCTGCCCATGTTCGGTGCACCCACCGTCGCCGAGCTCGAAGGCGAGAAGCGACGTCGGCAGATCGACGCCGGCTGAGTTCTGCCCCCACTGAGCAGCGCAGGTCGGTGTCCAGGAGTACCTGGCTGGCGAGTGACGGCGGTCCCGACCCCGACGACCTCGACACCCTCCAAACCCGACTGCCTACGCTGACGCCATGTACCGACTGCGCAACGGCGTCCAGAACTACGCCTGGGGCTCTCCCGACGCCATCCCGCGCTTCCTCGGCGAGCGCCCCGCAGGGACCGCCGTGGCGGAGGTGTGGATCGGGACCCACCCCCTACAGCCGTCGACCGCTGTCAGCAGCGACGGCTCGTCGAAGCCGCTGTCCGACATCACCGGCGACCTGCCGTTCATGCTGAAGCTGCTGGCCGCCGACCAGCCGCTCTCCCTGCAGGTGCACCCGAGCAAGTCGCAGGCCGAGGACGGCTTCGCCGAGGAGGAGCGGGCAGGCATTCCGCTCGACGCTCCGCACCGCGTCTACAAGGACGCCAACCACAAGCCGGAGATGGTCTACGCGCTGTCGACGTTCGACAGTCTCATCGGCTTCCGACCCACCGTGGAGATCCTCCGGGTGCTCGCGCCGCTGGGCACGCCCCTGACCCAGCGGCTGGTCGAGGACCTGCGCGCCGATCCCGGATTCGCCGGCATCGTCCGTCGCGTCGAGTGGCTCCTGGCACAGCACGTCACGGCGGCCGAGGTCGGAGAGGTCGTCGGGGCCTGTCGGGCGATCGCCAACCTGGGCATGGACATCAAGCGGGCCTACGCAACGGCGGTCGAGATCGCCGCCTACTACCCCGACGACATCGGCGTGATTCTGTCCCTCATGCTGAACCGGATGACCCTGCAGCCGGGCGAGGCCGCCTTTCTGGGGGCCGGCATCATCCACTCGCACCTGAAGGGTCTGTGCCTGGAGGTCATGGCATCATCGGACAACGTGCTGCGTGCGGGGCTCACCACCAAGCACATCGACGCCTTGGGGGTGGTCAACTGTCTCGGCGAGACCGGCATGGCACGGATCGCACGAGTCAGCCCGGAGTTCGTGCTGGCCGATACCGAGGTCTTCAGCCCCGCTGACGTCGAGTTCGCGCTCGCCATCACCCAGGTCTCGCACGCGGATCCCGACGGTGTGTCGGTCGTCGACGCGAAGCGGTCGCTCCTGATCTGCACGGGTGGTGACGTCGAGGTCCGCTGCGCCAGCGGGGAGCGGGTGCCGCTCGGTCGGGGCGACTCGTTGTTCCTCGGCCCCGACGACCGCGGATGCGCCATCGTGGGGCTCGGCGAGGTTGCCCAGGCTTTCGAGCCCACGGCCCGCGCCCTGCACTCCCGCCTGGTCGACGTGGTCTGACCTCGCCGATCAACCACGAGTTGGCGTGAGGGGCGACAAGCTGATTCAGGGGCGACCGAGGGCTCGGTAGGTCCACCCGGCGTCGCGCCACACCGCAGGCTCGAGGCAGTTGCGCCCGTCGATGATCCGCGGGCTGGCCACCTGACCGCGCAGGGCCACGGGATCGAGTGCCACGTATTCACTCCACTCCGTGAGCAG
Organism: Nocardioides luti; assembly: GCF_014212315.1. Lineage (NCBI taxonomy): Bacteria > Bacillati > Actinomycetota > Actinomycetes > Propionibacteriales > Nocardioidaceae > Nocardioides > Nocardioides luti. Next base: position 3,044,282 of record NZ_JACKXE010000001.1, on the reverse strand, counting down.
GAGGACGACCTCCGCGCCCCGGACGGCATCGTCGACGCTGGCGGCGAAACTGAGCTCGGGCCACTTCTTGGCAGCGTTGTCGATCGCCTCGGGGTCCGTGACGGTCACCTGCGCGCCCTGCAGCTGCATCTGAGCGGCCACGCTCAGAGCGGGCGAGTCGCGAACATCGTCGCTATTGGGCTTGAAGGCGGCACCGAGGACGGCAACGCGCCGGCCGACGATCGACCCGCCGCACACTTCACGAGCCAGGTCGACCATCCGTACCCGTCGACGCATGTTGATCGAGTCGACCTCGCGCAGGAAGGTAAGCGCCTGGTCAACCCCCAGTTCCCCGGCTCGGGCCATGAAGGCACGGATGTCCTTGGGCAGGCAGCCACCACCAAACCCGACGCCAGCATTGAGGAACCTGCGCCCGATCCGGTTGTCGTGACCGATCGCGTCTGCGAGCAGGGTGACGTCTGCGCCCGTCGCCTCACACAGCTCGGCCATCGCGTTGATGAAGGAGATCTTCGTGGCCAGGAACGAGTTCGCAGCGACCTTGACCAGTTGAGCCGTCGCCAGGTCGGCCACGATCTTGGGGGTCCCGCTGGCGAGGGCAACGGCGTAGACCTCGTCCAACTGGCCTGCGGCCGCTCGCCCCGCCTCAGTGTCCGCGTGCCCGTAGACGAATCGGTCCGGCCGCAGGGTGTCCTCAACTGCGAAGCCTTCGCGAAGGAATTCGGGGTTCCAGATCAGCTCCACGTCCGGGTGGACCTCGGCGATGCGTTCTGCCAGGGACTCCGCTGTACCGACGGGCACAGTGGACTTGCCGACGACGACGTCTCCGGCCTTGAGGATCGGAAGCAACGCATCGATCGCGGAGTGGACGTAGGCCAGGTCGGCGGCGTTCTCGCCCCTCTTCTGCGGCGTTCCCACACAGACGAAGTGCACCGTCGCATCTGCGGCTGACGTGGCGTCGGTGGTGAAGGTCAGCCGACCACTCGCCAGACCTTCGGCCAGGATCTCCGGGAGCCCGGGCTCGAAGAACGGCGCCTCTCCACGAGCGAGCGCGGCAACATGATCTGGAATGACGTCAATGCCGACCACCTCGTGACCGAGCTGCGTCATGCAGGCCGCATGGACCGCGCCGAGGTAACCACAACCGAAGACAGAGATACGCACGCGCCGGAGTCTAGGCGGGTCTGGCGGCTCGAGGGCCGACTTCACCCAATGGTGACGTCCCGTCCTCACCTCGGACATTTGGTCAGGTCGCGGACACGGGGACGAGCGGTTCGCCGCCGCACGGAGCCGGTGGCTACGATGAGCCCTGCTGTCCCGACGAGAGGTCCCCAGTCAGTCATGACCGAAACCCATGCCGACTACCAGCTGAGTCAGCTCGACCAGCTGGAAGCGGAGTCGATCCACATCATCCGTGAGGTCGCCGCCGAGTTCGAGAAGCCTGCCCTGATGTTCTCGGGCGGCAAGGACTCCATCGTGATGCTGCGGCTCGCAGAGAAGGCGTTCTACCCGGCGAAGATCCCGTTCCCCCTCCTGCAGGTCGACACCGGCCTGGACTTCCCCGAGGTGCTGGAGACGCGCGACAACTGGGTGAACCGCCTGGGTGTCCGGCTCGTCGTCGCCAGCGTCGACGAGGCCATCAAGAGCGGCGTGATCGTGGACGACGGCAAGACCAGCCGCAACCGGATGCAGACCGGCACCCTGCTCAACGCCATCGAGGAGGAGGGCTTCACCGCCGCCTTCGGTGGCGGTCGACGGGACGAAGAGAAGGCCCGCGCCAAGGAGCGCGTCTACTCCCACCGCGACGAGTTCGGCCAGTGGGACCCGAAGATGCAGCGCCCCGAGCTGTGGAGCCTCTACAACGGCCGCATCCACGCCGGCGAGCACATGCGGATCTTCCCGCTGTCGAACTGGACCGAGCTCGACATCTGGCACTACCTCCACCGTGAGCAGATCGAGATCCCCGCGATCTACTTCGCGCACGAGCGCGAGGTCGTCGAGCGGGACGGGATGCTCCTGTCGATCGGGCCGGAGATCCAGCCCAAGGGCAACGAGACCGTCGAGAAGAAGATGGTCCGATTCCGTACCGTCGGTGACCGCACCCAGACGGGCTGCGTCGAGAGCGACGCGGCGGACACCGCGGCCATCATCGACGAGACCGCCATCGCCCGGGTCACCGAGCGCGGCGCCACCCGTGGCGACGACCGCTTCAGCGAGGCCGCCATGGAAGACCGCAAGAAGGAAGGCTACTTCTGATGGCCGAACAGACCCACCAGGACACGATGGACCTGCTGCGCTTCGCGACCGCCGGCTCCGTCGACGACGGCAAGTCCACCCTGATCGGGCGGCTGCTGCTCGACTCCAAGTCGATCTTCGAGGACCAGCTCGAGGCGGTGGAGACGACCAGCCGCGGCAAGGGCTACGACTACACCGACCTGGCGCTGCTCACCGACGGTCTCCGTTCGGAGCGCGAGCAGGGCATCACCATCGACGTGGCGTACCGCTACTTCGCGACCCCGACGCGGAAGTTCATCATCGCGGACACCCCCGGGCACGTGCAGTACACCCGCAACATGGTCACCGGGGCCTCGACCGCCGACCTCGGCCTCGTGCTGGTCGACGCCCGCCAGGGTCTCACCGAGCAGTCCCGTCGCCACGCCGTGATCCTGTCCCTGCTGCGGGTCCCCCACCTCGTGCTGGCCGTGAACAAGATGGACCTCGTCGACTTCTCGCAGGAGACCTACGAGAAGATCCACAAGGAGTTCACGCAGTTCGCCACCAAGTTGAACATCCCTGACCTCGAGGTCATCCCGATCTCCGCGCTGCAGGGCGACAACGTCGTGACGCGGTCCGAGAAGATGTCGTGGTACTCCGGTCCCACGCTCATGCACCACCTCGAGCACGTGCACGTGGCCTCCGACCGCGACCTGGTCGACGTCCGGTTCCCCGTGCAGTACGTCATCCGTCCCAAGTCCGACCAGCACCACGACTACCGCGGGTACGGCGGCATGGTCGCGGGTGGCGTCCTCAAGAAGGGCGACGAGGTCGTCGTCCTCCCGAGCGGCATGACCTCGAAGATCGCCGGCATCGACCTCCACGACAAGGAGCTCGACGCGGCGTTCCCGCCCATGTCGGTCACCGTCCGTCTCGAGGACGACGTCGACGTTTCGCGCGGCGACATGATCGCCCGTGCCAACAACGCGCCCAAGCCCAGCCAGGACATCGACGCGATGATCTGCTGGATGGCCGACGAGCCCCTCCGCCCCCGGCAGAAGCTCGCCATCAAGCACACCACGCGCGTGGCCCGGGCGCTGGTCAAGGACATCCAGTACCGCTTGGACGTCAACTCGCTGCACCGCGACCAAGAGACCAAGGAGCTCGGCCGCAACGAGATCGGCCGCGTCCAGCTGCGCACGACGGTCCCGCTGCTGTGCGACCCCTACTCGAAGAACCGCACGACGGGCTCGTTCATCCTGATCGATGAGGCAACCGGAGTGACTGTCGGTGCTGGCATGATCAACAGCGGGGCCTAGCCCAACCCTGACCTGGTCATGGTGCTAGGGCTTGTGAGTCGCCCAGGTCTTCGGACGCGAGCATTCACGGGCCCCACCACGACGCAGCACGAATCATTTCGATCCCTCTAGGCAAGCTTGCACGGCACCCTCCCCGGCAGGGGCTCGACCGCGAACCGGGGCTAGTTCCCAGTCGATTCCGCCTGCATGTAAACCCGTTCCATCCCGGAGACCATCACAGAAGCCTTGTAGGGGCTCAAGTCCCTTCCCCTCAGATGCTTACGCAAGTCTCTGAGACGATCTGCAGAGCTGATTAGCGAGTTCAGGTCGTTCGCCAGGCCTTCAGGGGACAACTGATGGATCGCGACGACGCCTGGGCCCATGAGGTCTCCCAACGCCCCCCGGTCGGAGAGTAGGACTGGCACTCCGGCAAGCATGCCCTCCAAAGCACTCAACCCCATACTCTCCGGAACAAGGGAGGGAACAACTAGGCAGTCGGTCTCACCCAAGAGTGACTGGACGTCCTTGGACGTCAGAACGCCCATGTAGTGAATCGACGAATCTCGAGCAGCAGCCTCCAGGACGGCAGACGCCATCTCCCCTCCCCCAGCGATGAACAACTCGGCCTGATGATTTGGCGCAAGTTTCTCCCATGCCTGAAGCAACAGACCGATGCCCTTATTGCCGTGGAGTCGCCCCACGTAGGCAAATCTGCGCGAATCGGCCGACGGGACTCTGTCGGCCCCATCATGGTCGGGACGACTCCCAACACCCCACGGAACAACCGCGATGCGGTCCTCAGGCACCCCCCCTCGAGACGCAATATCGGCTGCGTAGCGAGACGGGACAACAAACCTGTCGACATGCTTCAGATAGCTTCTGCGATTAACAACCGCCTCCACGGCACATAGTGACGACGCAACTGCGCTGCCGCGAACGCACCGATATTTGACGGCGTCAACGGGGAGCACCTTGCCCACGCAGAGCTCGCAGACCGAGTCATCTCGAAACAGCGAATAGCACGGTGCGGAAAATTTGTAGTCGTGCAAAGTCATGACAACTGGGCCACCAAATTGAGTTCGCAGGACGGACGCACTCAGTTGGTGATAGATGGCGTGGTAGTGCACCAGGTCAGGTTGGAAGGCATCAATCTCTCGCAGGACGGACTCTCGTGCTGCCCCGTTCCACAACAACTGGGTCGCAGCATGGGCTCGTTGCGCCAATCCCGTTGCACCAACATCGAACGCGCGCGCCGCTTCCGGCAGATCCTCGGAAGCGAAAAGCCGAACCTGGTGCCCCCCGCGCCCGAGCCCATCAGACAGGTCTCGAATATGCGCCTCCACTCCCCCTCGAAACTCTTTGAACTTCGACACCATAAGAATGCGCATTCGAATACCTGTCTGCATATCGGACGAACAAACAGAAACCTGCGGCCACCAGCCACGAGGGCCGAACACTTACGTAGCTGTAGATGGAGAGCAGGAAGTACGTGCCTATGTAGGCGTACCAGAGTGCGGCTGCACGCGATGGCGTGCGCAGATACCCAACCCGAGATCGCGCCAGCACCCATCCCATGCCTGCGCCACCGAGGAGCACGCCTAATGCACCGAAGTCCAAATTGAGCCCACCCCAGACCGTCGGCGGCGAGCCACCCAACACAGTCGGGTCGCGGCCGATGAGCCGCGTTACCTGTCGATCCGAACGCTCGACCGAAGGCTCGAAGAAGTTTCGGATATCCCCCACCAGAAGGTCGCCGTGAATTCGTTCACCACCCAACCTATTCTCTGCGCTCGCCCATACTCTCGGCCCCGTCTGAAGGGCCAGATCGATTGCCACGGTCGCGCTACCCAGCCACCCCTCCCCCGCTTCCGCCCCCGTTGCGCGAAGTAGATTCTGCTGCTCCACCGAATTCACCCTGGCGGCGCCGATGACACCAACCGCAACAAGAATCATTGCGACGCCTACCGCGATCTTCAAGAGCCCGAAGCGTCGCTTCTCAATCTGAAGAAGTGATATTGCAACTAAAGGGATGAAAACAAGGGAACGACTTCCACTCAGGATCAGCAGGCCAAGACAAAGAAGGCCAAACCACGCCTCGACGCCACCCTTGCGCGGCCCGGCACGCTCCGTCCGAAACTTCGGAAGGAATCCTGAAATCGCACCCAACTGGAGGAGCGGGAAGATAATCGGCCAGAATCTGCCGAGCAGACCGGCATCGGTTCCGTTGAGCCGCGTCTGATTGATATCAGCGGCCAAGAGGGGGATATCCCCCGTTCCATAGTTAATCAAAGCAGCAGTCGCCGCACCCCAAAGTACCACTGCGACGCTCCGCGCCCCCCAACCCTCATAACTGGAGTCGACTGAGACACCAAGTTTTCCGGGACGACTGCCGACGATCACGCCGATGGCCATCGAGGTGAACCCAAGGACAGTCAACCAAGCCAAGTAGGTGCCCGGGTTTACGTCGTAAAGCGGATTTTTGGAAGGCAGCATGCCCACGAGACAAGCAAATGCCATGAAGAGCAGAACGATGGCGGCCGAGCCCGAGAAGGCGCCGTTCGAAAACTTGTACAAGACCGCAGCACCCAAGGAAACGGCCAAGAGGAGCGCCAGCGGCAGCGAACCTAATATCGCTCCGAAATCAATGCCCAGCGCCCCCATTATGAGACTTCCCGCTTTGCGGACGGCTCGACGCGTCGATACAAAGCATCGTATATCTCGGCCAGATGGTGGATGTCAATCTTGGCCACAATATTGTGCGTCGCCTTCTCAACTCCTGCTTCCGCTTGCCGCATATTCTCGACGAGACCAACAACGTCTCCCGGTCTGACTAGGAAGGCAGACTGTTCGTCAACGATGTCAATGATTCCCGGAATATCCGTTGCCAAGATCTGACACCCAGCCCCGAGGGCCTCGAGAAGAGAATTAGGCATCCCTTCGGCGTAGCTGGGCAGCACGTACAAGTCAGTGGCCCAGAAAATCTCGGGAAGCTCATCCGGCGGCTTGTGACCAAGCAATTGAACTCGACTATCGCGACCAGCGAGAGCTCGTGCGTCCGCAACCACATCATCCGACAACTCGCGGTAGAATCCGGAGTCAGGCCCGACAAGCCAGAGTTGAGTCGATTCCTTCGACCTCCACTGCTCCCAGGCAGTGATCAGATCGCCCACGCCTTTGTGTGGTGCCAGAAAACCCACAAAGGTAATGACGAATCCGTCGGCTGGAACACCGAACTTCTGCCTTGCAGTAGCCCTTCGAAGCTCAGTTCGTCGAAGTTCGTTGACTTCGATCCCGTTGGGGAGTTGGCGAACCTTTTCAAAGCATGGAAGTCCGCGACACGACTGCATCGATTCGCCATTGAGGACCACAATCACGTGCGCCAAGCGGAGCGAGAGGCCATAGACAGCCCCAACCCGGAACCGACCAATTCGCTTGGCCATAACAGTTCGGGGGTCGTCATCGCCGTCACGTGTGGCCTTGATGACCACCGTGCTCCTCACGAGGCGCCCAGCCACGACGGGCGGGATGGTCCACCAGAAAATGCCGTGCACGTGCACCGCGCTCGGACGTGCGCGAATCACCGTCACAGCAGATCTGAGACCCAGCCTCAGCGACGAAAGCGCACGGCCTATCCGGGAACTGTCGTTCCGGTTCGCACGAAGGCGACTTACATGCAGGTACTGCTGGCGGGTTGACCCAATGCGGTCCTGGTCCAACGTTACGACGCGACACGACCAGCCCATCGCCACGAGGCGTCGTGCCAAACGTGCAGCTTGACCCCCTGCCCCTCCGTAGACTGGCGGGTACTGCGACGCGACCATCACCACGGATTGCCTTCGGCTCTTCATGACTTCCCCAAAACTAGACGGGAGTATCGCTGGCGACTTAGACGATCGAACAAGCGATTGCGTCGTTCGATCCAAGAGTCATTAGTGGGCAACACCCAGGCTTGCTGCACCGCGGCGGTCCAGTCCTGCGAGATGACCCTGACGCACAGGTCAAGCTCGTCTTGATTCAGCAATGCATGCAGCGCCGGCACATCTTCGACCACCGGAACTATCCCTTCCGCCAGGTATTCAAGCACTTTGTAGGCAGCCTTGCGGTCCTCCCATTTTCCGCGCACCAGCGGCATGAGCCCAATCCGCGCCATCGCAAGCGCTTCGCGCTGCACATCTGGAGTCCACCTCTGGAACGTGGGTCCATCTGCGCCTTGGGTGGAGTCAAAAGGGGCACCCACGATTCGCAAGTGCCAGCGCGGACAATCACGATGAAGCCGGTCGACGAGGGGAGCGATGTTTGCAAAGGTCGACGGTGAGCCCAGCCAGAGGATCTGAGTCCCCCTTTGCAGGCGCGGCCCTTGAACCTGGGGGGCGGGACCCGCGAACACCACGATCGAACTGGGCGATATGCCGAGTGCTTCGAGGTCTCGTTTGATAAGAGGACTTGATGTCGTCACAACATCGGACAATCTCGCCTGCATCCTCACCCGCTTTCGCATCCTCCGCTCCCCGGACTCACCGGGATAACCGAAGTAGATTGCGTCGTCCAGATCGAAGACAGTGCGGCTCGCTCTGAGAGACGCCAAGTAGAAAAGGAGTCGGGGCAGCGCGACCTTCTGAACGTAGAGGACGTCCGGAGCATGGCGCAGAGCACCGAATGTTGCTAAGGCCGACGAGCGAAGCCCTCCCTCGAAGCGAGCCACATGCCAGCCGGCATGCTTGGCGTACTCAACGACCGGGGCCGCTCGAACTCTGCTGCTAGCGACGATATCGCTTCCAACGGTATGAACAACAAGACGCTTAGAATTTGGCACGGTAAAGGGCCTTCAGATCGGACTTGAGTCGCGCCGACCTCGCCCCGAGGACGATCCCCGCCACCATGAGGGACAGAGGTAGTGCCGGGGCCTGCCAGGAAGCGGCACCGTACATGTGGCTGACGACCACATAGGAGGCGGCGACACCGGCGAACAGTGCGGTGGGCATTGCAAGAGCCACGCGAAGATCGCGCAGCCGTTCCAGCATGAGCGTTCCTGCATCGGAACGCATAACGAGGGCAGTCGTCATCGCGAGGCTGGCTAGTGCGCCCGCGCTGCTACCCCATGCCACCGCAAGGGGCGTATACCCATCGAGAGCGTAAGAAACTCCCACTGTCGCTGCAAGGCCGGCGCAAGCCGATAGGAGCACACGGGCATACTGACCAATGACGTACAGATACGAGGTGCCCACGCCAGCCATTGCATTCGCAAATACCCAGACCAATTGAGCCATCACGACCGAATACACCTCGCGCGTACTACCTGCCGAGAAGGCATCCCGCTCAAAAAGAATCTTGATTCCAACGTACGAAAGCGGCACCGCGACTGTGAGAACCAAGATGGTCGCGACGTATGTCCCTGCCACGACCGTCGACAGGATCGAAGCAACCGCCGCCGTTTCATTCTTCCGAGCAAGCGCGCTCATCGCTGGCGCCGCAGTCAAGGCCAGCCCAAAGGCCGACACAAGTAGCAATCCCTGCGCAAACTTCTGCCCGAAACCGAGTGCCGCGGTAGTCCCAATCACACCAATGTATTGTGCGATCGCCCGCTCGAGAACAGGCTGGAACTTCGTCATAACCGTGAAACCGAGATATGAGACGAAGGCAAATCCCTGGATGCTGGGCATCCAGGACCACCGCGCCCCGGACCCAGCCAGCCCCAGAAGCGACACGAGCAATTGCGCAACATAGCCGAGTGTTATGACCAGCCCCAAGCTGGCCGGGCTGAGGTCAGCGCTCGGGATGCAGATCAATGCGATGGTGCCACCCACACCGTTCGCGACAGGCCCCATGGCAGCCAGCACGAATCGTCGCTCCATGTAGGCAACCGCTTGAGGCATAACCGTAGCCCCCGCCAATACCCCGCTCGCAGCAGCCCAGCGCAGAATGGTCGCAGCGCTCCCGCTGATAATCGAGAATGAGGCAACAAGCATCGTGACGGTTAGCAGAAACCCCGCGTACAGGGGCAGAAGCCCATCTCTGATCGCGTAAATCTCGCCGGCCGAACTCTTTGTGCGCGGAATAATGACGGAAGTGACGAGCGAGAAGAGCACGATAGTGCAAAATGTCACGAGAGCGTAGGCGTACTGAAAATCGTCCGCCACGCTGTTCAAGCCAAACCGGCCAGCGAGTATGGCTTGGTAGACGAGCCCGATGATCACGTTGAGCAGGGTTACAGCTGTGGTCGCAACCCCAGCTCGACCGGCTGTCGACAGGCCACGTCTGCCCCTGCTAGCCCCAGGCATCAGGCAGCGGCTCTATACTGCACGCGCAAGGGTCGGGCGTTCGTTAGCCTGACCATTCTGCCATTCCGCCTCGCCGAACATAATCAACTTGACGCTGCACTCCTTCGGTCGCCTGAACGGCGGTCGACCACCCCAGCAGGTCACGTGCGCGGGCTGGATCCGCACCAGTGCGAACCACGTCGCCCACTTGAACAGGCTCATGGACCAGCCGAATTTTTGACTGAGTCGCAACCTCCACCATGTCAATCAGCTCCAACATAGAGATGTCGCCCGCTCCCCCCACGTTGACAGTGGATATGCGCTCAGGCATAGGCACAACGGCCGAGGCGCGTAGCGCCCGGACTAGATCCCCCACATAAGTGAAGTCACGCCGTTGATGCCCATCACCAAACAGGTGGAACTCACGATCACTGGTGTCGAGAGCACATTCGATCAACCGCTGAATTGCCATGTCAGGACGTTGACCAGGCCCGTACACGGTGAAAAACCGCATCAAGATCAACTCGTAGTCCGAAATGTTCGCGTGTGCTCTCAGCAGACTCTCGGCCGCCAGCTTCGTGACGCCGTAGGGACTCCTCGGCATGGTCTGGGATGCCTCGGATGTTGGATAACTGGCAGCGTCCCCATATACGGAAGAACTGCTGGCAAAGACGATCCGTTTTACACCTGCTGCCCGCGCGGCGATTGCAAGTGCGTTGGTTTCCTCCAGATTGTGTCGCAGGTACGTCCCAAAATGTCCCCACGAGTCACGTACACCTGGTTGAGCGGCTAGGTGGAAGACGACATCTACACCTTCTAGATCAGATGCAGTCAGCTCGCTCACGAGGCTTCTACGGAATCTGTCTGCGGCAAGGCCGCTGAGCTCTAAGTTCTTCAGTTTCGACGAGTGGGCGTAGTAATCGGTGAATGCATCCACTCCTCGCACATCAACCCCATCCTGCAGGAGGGCATACACCAAGTGACTGCCTATGAATCCGGCCGCACCCGTGACCATTACCCTCACTGGGCCAGATCCTGTTTGAAGACCTCGGCGTAGTGAGCAAGAGCTTCTTGCCACGGCCGCATGTAGTTCATACCCCTCAGATCTAGCTTGTGGTTGACCAACTGCTCAGACGAAGGTCTATCAGCGAAGTATTCCTGCGCGAAGTGTTCCGACGTCACCGGCGTCACTGCGACCGAGTCACCCAGCCCCAGAAGACGAACGAATTCCTTCGCGACATCGTATCGGCTACCTGATCCGCCGCACACCTGGTTGTAGAGGCCATAAATTTCGCTCTCTGCGATCTTGACCATGCCCTCGGCAAAGTCCACCGTGTAGGTGGGCGTTCCCAGCTTGTCCGTCACGGCGAAGATTTCGGTGGCGCCGTCACGCAGCTGGCGGTAAATCTTGTTAATAAACTTCTTGTCAAGATCCGGGCCCCCACCCATCATCCAGCCAGCCCGAAGAATGAAATACTTCCTCAGATAGGAAGCGACGAACTTTTCGCCGTGATACTTACTTTTCGCATATACAGTGAGGGGGTTAGGGTCGTCATAGTCCAAGTACACCTCCTGACCGCCGTCGAAAATGCCAGCGGTTGAGATATAGACGTAGGGAATGTCCAACTGGCTGGCGAGCAGTGCGCCATTCTCCGCACCGATAGCATTGGACGCCCAGGCGAGGTCAACGTTCTGCTCACAAAACTCGAGATCAGTCTGCGCGGCGAGGTTGACGAGTAGATCTGGCTTGAAACTGAGGACCTCGTCCTTGAAGGCTCCATAGTCAGCGACGTCAAGATGTCTCAGCCAATTATCCCTAGGTGCCAAGTCGCTGGCCATCACCGTTGCTCGACGACTCCACGACTCATGCACGGAAGCGCCGAGCATCCCGCCGCACCCAGCAATGTATACCCGGTTGTATTTCAAGCGTCTAATCCTAACGCGTTGTCGTAACTACGGAAAATCTTGCTCCAGACAAATTCTTCGGAATGCCGGGCCCTGGCCTCGCCAGAGAGGCGCTTTCGCAGATCCTCGTCCTGCAGAAGTCGTTCGATTTGTGATGCGCATTCTTCCTGGGTGGCAAAGTATTCCGCCGAGCTGCCCGCGACCCACCGACTGTAGACCGAGTCCAGTGCCAGGATAGGGCTGCCACAGCCGAGCGCTTCAACCAGGGTAGGACTCGTTCCCCCCACCGTGTGACCGTACATATAGAACGCTGCACATTCCCTCAGGATGTCCAGGGTGGACTTCTCATAGACAGGCCCAATGAATCGAACCTCATCGGAGGCGACGTCCAGTACGCGCTTCGTGTAAGGGTTCTCTTCGGTATATCTGCCGAGTACCACCAAGTTGGCCCCACGCGGCTTTTGACTCCAAGCCGCCACCATCTCTTCAATCGAATTCTCTGGCTCGGGCCGCGCAATAATGAGGGCATAAGCGCCGTTAAGTCCCCAACGCTCAACGAGGGACTCCCGGCCAACCGCTGATTTCCCGTTGGAGGACTCGCGCGAGCCGTAGGGGATCATCGATATGACGATTTTGCGCCTTGTAATTGGTTCGAGGTGAGCTGCAATTGCCGGGTGGTCTGCGATCAGACCCGTGGCCGCCGCAGAAGCGACACGCTCGTTCAGCCTGAACCAGAGTTTGGCGAGTCGACCCCACTTGCGTCGCTGCCATTCGATTCCATCCATATTGATGAAATACGGTCGTCTTACAATGTTCAGCAGAAGGTTGATCACGGCGGTGTTATAGCCCAGGACCAGATTCAGGCCACCATGCCGAGCGGCGTGGACAGTAGCCTTGAGATCGAACAGCATGCTCCCGATTGCCGTGTCAGGCGCCTTGATCTTAATCAAGGAGACACCCCGCCACTCAACGTCCTCGCGCCTCTCACTCGGGCAGTAGACGCGCACCGTGACTCCGCGGCCGACCAGGTGGAGCGAGTATTCCTCAGCGAAAGTTTCGAAACCCCCGTGCCCTGCGGGGATTCCCCGCGTTCCGAGGATATTGATGGCCGTGTTTACAGTTCCCAAGGCTGGGCTCCCGTTCAGGTCTTCGGAGGTTCGGAATGGCTGCGTTGCGGTCGCGGAAGCCGTCCCAGCAGGGTCGCGGACCTAGACCTGATGCTGATCCACAAGTAGCTGCGCGCGGCGATGACTGCGCGGGGCATCGAGATCACTCCGACCGCGATCCTGCGTAGTCTCAACCTATTCAGCCGACGCGGAGATTGCGCCTCGGACGGGAATCGTTCTCCCAGTTCTCGGTCATCGGGGTTCAAGTATCTCGCCAAGACACTGGGCGCCGATCTCCATGGCGAACGCATGAGATCCACGATGAGTGGAACGCCAACCACCGGAGCCCCAACACGCAGCCGCCAGAGCTCAAGGTCAGCCGAAGGCCGAGCGACAGGAGCGTCCACACCCAACATCTCAAGCAAGGGGCGGAGCGTTTCCATTGCGCCCACGTTGGCAGCGAGACTCTTCAGGTCCGAACGCATCTGGTCCGATAACACGCACGCGATTCGACCTGCGAGGTCGGTGAGACCGTCTTGATCCCCGTCTCGGCAGAGATGCAAGCCCGCAATGATGGCGCTGCTGGCAGGGTCTGAAGCGATCACAGGCCCTCCACCGACGACCTCCGTCACCCGGCGCCTCCACAGCTCGCGGAAGACGGTTTCGGAGTCCTCCAACATGCCAGGAAAATTTACGTGGACGTCCAGTTCCGCAGGCCAGCGCACGTTCGCAAGCGAGACTGCGTGCGAGCCCAGAATGCTCCCCTTGTCGGGCGCTTGTTGATCGTGCCAACCCTGCGCCGAAAGCACTCGAAGGAACCTGTCTCGCTCAGACGGGGGGATCAAGACATCGATGTCGATCGATTGAATCCGTGATGATCGCAGACGTTGCTCCGCGAGAATCGGGCCCTTGATCGCCAACGCACGAACTCCCGCGTCATGTGCGACGCGGGAGATCATGGCGTATCCAAGTGGGACAGCTTCTTCGAGCCGAAGCGCTGTCACGGGGCCTTACTTGTCGTAGTCAAACTTCGGGAGCTTGACCGTGTCAGAGTCGGCCCCACCCTTGGTGGCTGATGCCGCAACGCTGACCGAGGTGGCCGGGCCCTGGTCGTACTTGGGCTTGTTGAAGCTGTACTCCGAGCGGAAGGCCTTGTCGTCGTGTGCGTCGATCGGGCCGTTGCTGACGAACGTGAACGTGTAGGCCGTGGGCTTGCCCGACAGCGTCCACTTGCCCTCGTTGTACTTCTCAAGCGTCGGGGGCTTCGAGAACGGGCCCGACTTCTCCTTGGAGAAGGAGACGGTGAGCGTAGCCGGCCCATCAGTGTCGCCATTGCCGTTGTTCGCTACCACGGTCGTCAACGAGAAGCCCGTCACGAACTTCTTCTTCTTCTTGCCCTTGCCGGTGGTGGTGGTGTCGTACTCGGCGTCGGTCTGCTTGACCTTGACCTTGGCCTTCTTGCCCGAAACAGCAAGCGCGGGCGCGGCAGTGGCGACCGCGATCGCGGGCGCTACCCAAGCGGCGTGAGCCGCGGTGCGCACAACAGACCGGCGGCTCAGGCCGCCCACGGTCTGCTCATTCGCGTCGACTGCGTCGAGGTTGTTGTCCATCATCGTCTCCAAAAGTCGGTCCCCATGGTGCGTTGAGAGGACTCTATCCCGAAGTCGGGTGATGTTTGTCATCGTTCTCAGATTTTCACGTTGGCGAAACAATCCGAATGATGCCTGACCCTGCCAGGTCCCGGGCGACAGCCTGCAACAGCACCTCAGCAGCCACGTTGGTGGGCGGTTCGCCCAAGACCGCGCGCACGTGCGTCGCCACACTCTCGAGCTCGACAGGCGTCCCTGACAGGCACCGCAGGATCTCGGACGCCAAGGGAGAGAGAAGGAGGACCCGCTGGCCGACCATCACGACGGTGACTCCGTCCCCATCGGTGTACTGATCCTTCAGGTCACCCAGAACCAGCCTCACGAGCTGACCCCCGGGTCGCCGGCTCCCAGCAGCTGTACGACGAGTGCGCCCAACTGATCCGTGTCGCGGTAGGTCGCCCGAAGGGCTCCCCCGACCGAGTCGCAGAGCGCGCCTAGCCGGCGTAGTGGATCGGGCAAATCGGCTAGGTGAGACGTGTGCTCGGCAAGCAAGGCGACTGCCTCAGCGCTCTGCACCGGCTCCAGGAAGGGTAGGGCGTCCGTCCTTCGGTCGAGCAGCACCACTGCCGCGATCTCGAGGTCGTCCGGCGCGGCGACCAACCCCAACTCATCGGGTGAGACCTGCTCCTTCGCTCCGTCGCCCGCGATGATCGAGAGTGGCTTGGGGTAGCGCAGGAGTCGTCTGGTCGCCGTCAGCGCTGCCGTCTCGTCGGTGACGTAACCCAACTGCTGCCCGAGCCGCTGCGCCACCGTCGTCTTGCCCATCCCGGATGGCCCCACGAAGAGTACGGTGCGCCCATTCGTCGGATCCGCCAGGGCCGCAGCGTGCAGCATCAGCAGGGCACCGGCGTGCCATGTGATCGCCTCGATGGTCACGAGCTGAGTCAGGGCCTCGAGCGCCTCCGCCAACATCTCTCCGGATGGGCCGGCATCGGGAATCGTCGACTCCTCTGCCAACGACGCGATGCTCACCGGAAGGGTGATGTCCGGTGGAAGTCCGTCGGGCACCCGACACCGGGTCCAGGCCCGCTCCACCTGCTCCATCAGGTCACCAGCACCAGGACCGGTGCACTCGATGCGCACCACGCACTCCATGGCCTCGACGGTGGCGACAACGGGAGGCTCGTCAAGCTTGACCATGTAGACCTTCGAGCTCAGCCTGGCTGATGAGGTGACGTCGCTGGAGGTCCTCGAGGAAGGGTCCGATGTCGGCCGCCACCTGCTCTCGAGCAACGTCGAACTCGGCCGCCAATGACGCCACGATCTCCCCAACGCTGCGGTGGCCGTTGACACCGCGCCACACTAGGGCCGCTGTCCCCTCGAGAAGGAACGGAGGCTGCTCGGGGTGCCGCAGGTCCAGGAGAGCGATCCGGTCCCCGCTGTCGACGTGCGCCACGTCCGGATGATGCCTCCAGACGATCTCGGGGTCATCCGACTGGCTCACGCCTTGCTCCGACCTCGCGACCGCTTCGGCGAGGATCGACGGCCCGCCCGCTTGCGCGTGGCCTTCTTGTCGTCGTCTGTGCCGTAGTACGACGACTCGTAGTAGTAGTAGCCCCCGGTCGTCCGGCGGCTGGACTTGTTCATGATGATCCCGAGCGCCCGGCCGTTGACCGACGCGAGGTGCCCCAGGGCCTGGGACAGCTCGGCGTCGAGGGTGCGACCGGCCGAGATGACGACCAGGGCGCCGTCGGCGGCCGCGGTGAGGATCGCAGCGTCGGTGACCGGGAGGAGCGGCGGGGCGTCCACGATCACCATCGCCTTGCTGGACAGCTCGGCGAGAAGCGACTTCATGGCCTGCGAGCCGAGGAGCTCGCTCGGGTTCGGCGGGATGCGCCCCGCCGACATGACTTGCAGATTGTCGCTCACGGCTGATGGCTGGAGCGCCTCCCACGGCTTGAGCCGGCCCACCAGCACGTCGGTCAGACCGATCTCCTGGTCCACCTGGAAGGAGCCGCCGACGGTTGGCCGACGCAGGTCGCCATCGACCAGGATGACCGGCTGTCCACTCACAGCCACCGCGGCAGCGAGGTTGGCGGCAACGGTCGACTTGCCGTCGCCTGGCTGCGGGCTGGTCACGACGATGACCCTCGGCGGGTTGTCGACCTCCATGAAGATGAGGTTGGTGCGCAGCTTGCGGAAGGCCTCGGCCGCCTCCCGCTGACGCTGGGCTCCGTCCCCGACCTCGAGCGCGAGCTCGGCGCGCTCACCGGGCTCGTGCCCGAGCACGCCCGCCATGGGCACGCTGCCCATGACGGCGACGTCGAACCGGTCCTGGACGACCTGCGGGGTGCGCAGGCGTCGATCGAGGTTGTGGCGCAGGAGTGCGTAGCCGTAGCCGAGGGCCAGCCCCAGCAGCAGGGCCAGGACAAGGTTGCGGAGCGGCTTGGGTGACACCGGACTCGACGGCAGTGCGGCAGCGCCGTACACCTGGACGCGCGGGGTGCCCACGCGCTCGGCGCCGTTGGGGTCCTCGAGCTTCTTCACCTGGGTGGCCAGCGCCTCGACCCAGGCGTCGGCCAGCTCCTGAGCACCCTCGGGGGAGCTCTCCCTCGCCGTGATCTGGATCAGCACCGTGTCGAGCGGCTGCTCGACCGAGATGTCGCCCACCAACGTCGAGGGATCCGTGTCCAGACCCAGGTCATCGACGACCTGCTGCGCCACGGCCCGGCTCTTTGCGATCGACACGTACGACGTCGCCCGCGACTTGGAGAGCTCGTCACCCACGGACCCGAGCGCGGCGTTCGTACTGCCGCCCGTGTTCACGAAGCCGGTGGCCTCGGCGGCGTAGATCTTGGTGCGGGTGAAGGTGTAGGCCGAAGCCCCCGCCACCACGAGCGCGACGATGATCAGCACGCCCAACCAGTGGAGGATGAGCATCCGGACGTGGTCACGCAGATCCATCAACAGCACCATTCACTCGTCGGCATACCGCCCGAAGGCTAGCCCACCCGTGTCACATCATCATTACGGACGCGGCGTGCTCGTTGAGCTCACGAGCATGAGGAACTTGCCACAGACGATGCTGAACGCGCTTCGACTCCGGGAGTAACCACAAGGTCGATGTCCCCTGGACGATTAGGCGTGGCCATATCCCACGTCACCACATGCGACTCCTGAGCCGGTACCTGGACAGAGAGCGTCACAACGTCGTTGCCGCCCTGCTCCGCGCGAGCGACTGACCTCCGCCGACCGTCAACCTCGACGGCACCAACTTGACCGCCGGCTGGGGCTCGGATGACCACCTGCACGAGCTGTGATCCCAGAGGAACATGGTGCCAAACGCCGCCGTACTGGTTGGGCGGTCGCACCTCGGTCACCCGCGGCGCGAGTCCGACTCCGCCGACAGGAGCCGAGGACGACAGAAGTGCTCTACCTCGAAGAATCTGGCCGTCACCGCTGCACGAGATCGACCGCACCTTGACCGTTCGGCGTAGGTAGAAACTCATCTTGTCACCCGATGTGTTGTTGAACCCAACGGTCACAGCCGATCGTTTGACGTCCTCGTCACCGAAGGGATCCACATCCACCGCACTCGCACCGGGGAGAAAGAACTGCGATTGGAACCGTGACTCGTCGGCCATCCGCCGAAACGCCGTGAACAGAGCCGCCGTGTCGACGTCTCCATTCGTGACGCCTGAAAAGAGCTTCGCAGCAACCGCAGAGAAGAATCGGTCCTGCCCGGCATTGTCCGGATACCGTGAGTAGGCAGTGGAGAGGAGGCTGTCGACGGCGTTGTCGGGAGTCAGCGACTCGCCCAGCACGTTGAGTGGCCCGGTTGCCCGCAGGAGGTAACTGAGGCTCACGGTATCGACGGAAATCACTCCATCCAGTTGATTGCCGAACCAACTGGACCAACCCTGACGAAGAAGTTCTGACGTGCGCTGAAAGTCGGGCATGGAGTTGAGAAACACCGCACCTCGGTCGAGGTCGCGGCCGTAGAGCGCCCGCTCACTCGCACTGAAATCGAACGACGCCTTGGTCTGCTCCGTCTTCAGCACCGGCGAGAAGCTCTGCTCCAGGGTGAGGCGACCTCGGTCGGCCGTGATCCGCGCCGCCGAGCCCAACAGGCCACCGGTGGCCCGGACCTCGGCGTTGTTCTGGAACACCAGCAGGTAGTGGCGGGTGCCGCCGGCGCCGAGGAGGGCCGGTGCCTGCCGGATGACGGGCTGAAACTTCTCGACGCC
This sequence comes from Nocardioides luti, assembly GCF_014212315.1. NCBI lineage: Bacteria > Bacillati > Actinomycetota > Actinomycetes > Propionibacteriales > Nocardioidaceae > Nocardioides > Nocardioides luti. The sequence continues at coordinate 3,025,669 of NZ_JACKXE010000001.1, read as the reverse complement.
CTCGAGCCCGGCGTCGACCTGGGCACCCAGGTCCGTCGCCTTGGCGCGGACCGGGGGCAACTTGGAGTCCTCGAGCGCGGTCACGGCCGTGTCGAGGTCGCCCAGCCCGCGGGCGGCGGCGTCGGTTGCGGCGGCGATCGTGCGCACCGCACTGATCGACACGCGGTCGCCTTTCAGCAGGCCGTGCGGCTTGGCGAGGACGGAGGTGACCTGCTCCGCGCCTTGGGCGACGCCGGTCAGGCCGTGGGAAGCCGTGGCGAGGGCGTCGAGGTCGGAGCCGACGACCGGCAGCGCGCTCATGGCCGACCAGGTCAGGCCGTCGGTGCGGCCCTTCAGGTCGGCAGCGGTCGCGCCGAGCGCCTCGGCGTCGCGGTGCGCGGCGACGAAGTCGCGTCCGGACAGGGCGGCCTTCATCGACGAGGCCTGCGCCTTCGCCTGGGAGACCTCGCGGGCGGCCTGGACGAGCTGCCACCCGGCGAGCAGCACGAGGACGACCACGACCAGCGCGAGGCCGGCGACCACCCGGCGGACCACGCGGCTCCGGGGGCTCCTGCGGGTCCGGCGCTCGCGTCGACTCATGGACTCGATCCTCTCAGACGACCCGAGGGCCGCTGTCGGGCCGACCGTGCCTCAGACGCCGAGGAGCTGGCGGGCCTCGTCCGTGGTCATCGGCGTGCGCTGCGCCAGGCGACCCATCTCGACGGCGCGCTCGACCAGCTGGGCGTTGCTGTCGACGGGCACCCCACGGCTGATCGTGAGCACGTCCTCCATGCCGACGCGGAGGTGACCGCCCTTGGACAGCGAGGCGAGCCCAACGGGGAGGGTCGAGCGGCCGATGCCGGTGGCCGACCACGAGGTCACGGCCTCGGGGAGGGCGTTGACGCCGGCGACGAGCGCGTCCGCGGTGCCGGGCATCCCGCCCGGGACGCCCATCACGAAGTCGCAGTGCACTCGACCGCCGTACGGCAGGCCGTAGCGGTCGAGCAGGCGGTGCATCGCGTGCACCTGTCCGAGGTCGAACAGCTCGAACTCCGGGACCACCTCGCGATCCTGGCTGAGCTGGTAGAGCTCGCAGACGAACGGCCACGGGTTGGAGAAGACGTCGTCGCCGAAGTTGGTGGTGCCCATGGTGAGGCTGCACGAGTCGGGCTTCGCGTCGAGCACCTTGAGGCGCTGGTCGAGCGGGTCGTGCACCGACCCGCCCGTCGACAGCTGGACGACGAGGTCCGTGCTCTCGTGCAGCGCCTCGACGGTGGCGGTGAGCCGCCCGAGGTCCAGCGTCGGCCGGTGCTCGTCGTCGCGGATGTGCACGTGGATCATGGCGGCGCCGGCCGCCTCGCACGCCCGGGCCGTCGCGACGAGCTCCTCCAGCGTCGTGGGCAGCTGGGGGCAGTCCGCCTTGGTGGTCTCGGCCCCGGTCGGGGCGACGGTGATCAGCAGGCGGTCGGCGGGGACGGTGCTCACGAGCCCATGCTGCCAGAGTGAAGCCGACGAGATCGAATGCGGAGTGGAGGTCTTGCGGATGAAGGCAGTCCTGCAGCGAGTTCTTGAGGCCAGCGTGACCGTCGACGGGAAGATCGTCGGCGCGATCACGGAGCCGGGGCTGCTCGTCTACCTCGGCGTGACCCACACCGACGGCCCCGACGAGGTCGCCTGGACGGCGCGCAAGATCTGGGAGCTGCGGCTGCTGCGCGACGAGCGGTCCGCCTCCGAGGTGGACGCACCGGTGCTGGTGGTCAGCCAGTTCACGTTGTACGGCGACGCCCGCAAGGGTCGGCGCCCGACGTGGCAGGCGGCCGCGCCGGGGCCGGTCAGCGAGCCGGCGTACGACGCCGTCTGCGCCGAGCTCGAGCGGCTCGGCGCCCGGGTGTCCCGCGGCGTGTTCGGCGCGGACATGAGGGTCGCGTCGGTCAACGACGGCCCGGTGACGCTGCTGCTCGAGCGGTAGGGCCCGAGGGACGCGACCGGGAAGCGTCACTCCATGGTGAGGGCCTTGTAGGCGAGCACCAGCGCGATGAGGACCACGATCACCGCGAGGGTGATCTGGACGGCGCGCGTCCGGCGGTGCTGGTCGACAGGGTTGCTGCTCCGGGCCATCGATGTTCCCCCACTCAAAGTGCATCGGTCAGATCGAGAATAATGCTGGCACCACTCTGTCGAGCCCTCTGTCCTCCTGCTGACACAGCCGGTGAACATCGTGTGACAGCGCCTCCCCCAGACGGCCGATAGTGTGGACCACCGCGGTCGACGAAGGGAAGTGTCGGTGACCAGCTCCACCCCGGACAGTGGACCCGTCCTCGAGCCCGGCCCCCGACGGGCGGTCTTCATCGTCGGCTCCGGCCGCAGCGGCACCAGCGCGCTGGCGTGCAGCCTGCAGACCCTCGGCCTGCACGTCCCCCAGCCCGAGGTCGCGCCCGACGAGACCAACCCCAAGGGCTTCGGCGAGTCCCAGTGGGTCGTGGACTTCCACGACCGGCTGCTGCGCAAGGCCAACGTCGGCGTCGCGGACGGCCGGCCGAGCGCGTGGTTCGACACCGGCAAGGTCGCCACCAACGACAGGCTCCGAGAGGAGGCCCGGGTCTGGCTCGACGGCCAGTTCACCGACGAGGTCCGTGAAGTGGTCGTCAAGGACCCGCGGCTCGCGTGGTTCATCGGGCTGTGGCGCTCCGCCGCCCTGCGCAGCGACGTCGAGGCGACGTACGCCATCACCCTCCGCGCGCCCGCCGAGGTCATCGGCAGCAAGAAGACCTACTACTCCTCCCAGGTCAGCGAGGTCGCCCGCGCCGCCAGCTGGATCAACCAGATGCTGCACACCGAGCGGGCCACGCGCGGCTCGCGGCGCGGCTTCGTGCGGTACGCCGACCTCCTCGAGGACTGGACCGTGCCCGTCTACCGCCTCGGCGCGACCCTGGGCCTCGACGGCGTGCGCAGCGCCAACGCCCGCAACATCCGCCGGGTGCACGAGCTGATCGACCCCGACCTGCACCGGGTGCGCACCACCTGGGACGACGTCGACCTGCCCGCCCCGCTGCGCGCGATCGCCGAGGAGACGTGGCGGCTGATGAACCGGCTCGTCGACGACGCCGAGGAGTCCCCCGAGGTGCACGCGGCGCTCGACGACGCCCGCGAGGCCTACGCGAGGCTCTACGGCGAGGCGGAGGCGCTCGTCACCGCCAGCATCCAGGCGGCCCGGCGGCAGCGTCCGCCGAAGAAGAAGGCGGGCGCGAGCACGCCCGCCCCGGCGCCCGAGCCCGCCCCCGTCGAGGCGCCGGCCGCCGACGAGCCCGCCGACGACGCTGCCCCCTCGCTCTCCAGCCGCGCCCGCGGGCTGCTCGGTCGCCGGTGAGCGCCGAGCTGATCCGCAACGTCGAGGGCCTCCCGGGCCTCGACGTGGACTGGCCCTGGGCCCACGAGGCCCCGCAGCCGGGCATCACCGCCGTGCTGCGGCTCCGCGACGAGGCACGCAACCTTCCCTGGGTGCTGCCGCCGCTGTTCCGCGCGCTGGACCGCATCGTGGTCGTGGACAACCAGTCGACGGACGGCACCGCCGAGGTCGCCCGGCAGCTGGCCGAGACGCACGGCTTCGCGGGCCTCGAGGTCCTCGACTACCCGTACGCCGTCAGCCGCTGCGGCCCCGAGCACCTGGCCACCCCCGGCGACTCGGTCCACAGCCTCACGCACTTCTACAACTGGTCCTTCTCGCAGGTGCGCACGCGCTACTCGCTCAAGTGGGACGGCGACATGGTGCTCACGCCGGAGGGCATCGCGGTCCTGGCCGACACCCTCTGGCAGCTCGAGAGCGCGGACACGCTCGTCGCCTTCCAGCACCTGCCGCTCTACGTCGAGAGCGACCGCGTCGGCTACTTCGACGCCGGCCTGCGCAACGCCGAGCCGTGGATCCACCCGCAGGGGCCGGACTACGTCTACGTGAAGGGCTTCGACTGGGAGATCCGCACCGCGCCCGACGACGTACGCCGGATGGTGCTGCCGCAGGGCGTCTGCTTCGAGCTCAAGTGGCTCGACAGCGACGAGTTCGCCCACTGGAGCACCTCGGAGGAGACCGACCTGGTGCGCTCGCCGCGCAAGGTGCGCGAGAACCTCGTCTTCACGGCCCTGCAGGAGGGCCGGTTCGCCGACCTCGAGGGCGTCCACCGCATCGAGGCGCCCGAAGGCGTCCACGTCGTCGACCACGTGGCGCAGGTGTGGCTGCCCGCGCAGCCGCGGCCGCTCGTCGAGTGAGCGGCCGCGGCGGGAGCGTCAGCGGCGGGCGCTGAGGTCCTGCGCCGTGGCGTCGAGGACCTCGTCGTCCGGGAGGGTGATGACGCACAGGTCGGCCATCGCCTCCATCACGGCGGCGCGGCTGCCTTGCGTGGGCAGGCGCAGCGTCGTGTGGTCCGAGATCGCCGGCACGGGCACGTGGGACACGAGCGGGTGCGCCGGGCGGACGTCCTGCGGCTCGTCGTCGCCGAAGAGCTCCTCGTGCAGCTTCTCGCCCTCGCGGAGACCGGTGTACTCGATCTGCACCGGCAGGTGCGACTGCTCGATCAGCTGGCGGGCGACGTCGAGGATCCGGACCGGGTCGCCCATGTCGAGCACGAGCGCCTCGCCGGGACGGCCGATGGCGGCGGACTGGATGACCAGCTGGCACGCCTCCTCGATCGTCATGAAGAAGCGGGTCACGTCGGGGTGCGTCACGGTGACCGGGCCGCCCTTGGCGATCTGGTCGGCGAAGCTGGTCAGCACCGAGCCGCGGCTGCCCAGGACGTTGCCGAAGCGCACCGAGAGGTAGGTGCCGGAGGCGTGGCGGGCCCGGTCGGCGGTGATCCGCTCGGCGATCCGCTTCGAGTAGCCGAGCACGCTGGACGGGTTCGCGGCCTTGTCGGTCGAGATGTTGACGAAGCGGTCGACGTCGACCAGGTCGGCGGCGTCGAGCACGATCCGGGTGCCGTTGATGTTGGTCTTGACCGCCTCGGCGGGGTACTGCTCCAGCATCGGCAGGTGCTTGAGGGCGGCGGCGTGGAAGACCACGTCGGGGCGCCGCGCCATGAAGACGGCGTTGACGGCCTGCTGGTCGCGGATGTCGCAGAGGATGACGTCGTCGGAGTCCAGCAGCGCGCGGCCGTGGATGGAGAGCTGGACCGCGTGCAGGGCCGACTCGTCGCGGTCGAGCATCATCAGCTCGGCCGGCTCGAAGCGCTGGATCTGGCGGCACAGCTCGGAGCCGATGGAGCCGCCGGCGCCGGTGACGAGGACCTTGCGGCCGGTGAGGTAGCCGGCGATGCCCTCGATGTCGGTGTCGAGCTGGTGCCGACCGAGCACGTCGGTCAGGTTGATGTCGCGCAGGTCGCGGATGCCGACGTGGTTGGTGAGCAGCTGGGTGGTCGACGGCAGCACCTTGACGGTGACGCCGGCCTGGAAGGCGGCCACGCGGATCCGGTCGACGGTGTCGGCGTCGGCGCTCGGGATCGCGATCACGATCGTGCCGACGCCGGTCCGGCTGACCATCTCGCCGAGCTGGGCGATGGTGCCGAGGACGGGGATGCTGCGGATCCGCAGGTGCCGCTTGCGCGGGTCGTCGTCGAGCAGGCCGAGCGGGCGCCAGGTCCGCGACGGGTCGCGGAGCATGCTGCCGACCAGCTCGCGGGCGGCCTCACCGGCACCGATGACGAGCACGCTGGTGACGCCCTGGGCCTCGAGGCCCTCGTCGTCGCGCTCGCGCAGGCGCCGCCAGAGCGCGCGGCCCCAGGCGGCGAGGACGAGGGCTCCCAGGGTGGCCCCGGCCGGGATGGTGCGCGGGATCCACTGGAGCCAGAGGTTGAGCACGGACACGACGGCGCCGGCGCTCATCACCGTGAGGCCGAGGAGGACCATCTCCTCGAGGCTGGCGGTGTTGGCGCGACCTTGGTGCAGCCGCACGGGGGTGGCGAGCACGAGATAGAGCACCGCGGTCATCAGCGCCATCAGGCCGATCTCGGGCCACGGGGCGCGGAAGACCACGCCGTCCATGCGCAGCCAGGCGAAGGCGAAGTAGGCGGTGAACCACGCCGCCACGTCGTAGCCGACCGACAGCAGTGCACGGTGACGCCGCAGTCGCGGCACCAGCTCGGACATTTCGAACCCCGTTTTCGTCAGATTGTCCCCACCGCGCTCGGCAGTGCCGGGAGTGATCGGACTCTCGCGATCACGCGTGTCTGATGAGGATCAACGAGAATAAGTTCACAGGTTACGGGTACCTTCGAACGATAAAAAAATCCGTGTCTCATTGTCCCGCTACCAGTGAGTTGCGGGACAGCCGTCACCGACCCCCCTCGTCGTGGGTCCGCCGGCCCGCCGGGATCCGGCTCTCCGACACCTAGACTGCCGCCATGGACCGCCCGGAGCCCGCACCCCTGTGACGCCTCCCGACCGTGCGCAGCCCGCGCTCCAGACCTTCCTGGACCAGGCCGCCGGCGAGGTCCTCGTGCTCCACGACGAGACGGCCGCGGCCGCGGTCCGCGGACTGTCCTGCGACGGCCTGGCCGTGGCCACCGTCGGCGGCGACGTGCCGGAGCCCACGAAGCGCTGGTCCGCCGTGCTGGTCGCGGTCGCCGATGCCGCCGCGCTGCGTCGTGCCGTGTCGGTGCTGCCCCGCCTCGGCCGGGCACGCAGGATCGGCTGCCTCCTGGTGGAGGCGGCGGCACCCCCCGTCCTGGTCCCGCGCCCGGAGTGGCCGCCCCTCACGTCCGTCAACGCACGGACCCTGGCGTCGGGCGACCGGCTGACGGTCCTGCGCTGGGAGCGGCCCGTCGGCGTCCACCTCGTCCTCGAGGAGCTGGCCCGCGCCAGCACCCCGACCCGCGCCCACAACGGCGGACTCTTCGTCGCCAGCACCACCCGCGGCCCCGACACCGCACCGCCGGCCGACCCGGGGCTGCACGTGCTGGGCGCGACGACCGAGGCGGCCGACCCCGAGGTCGGCGTCCCGCCCGACGTCGTCCTGACCACCGCACCGGCCGCGGGCCTGCCGGAGCACCCGGTGACCGGACGACCCGCCACCGTCGTGACCGACCCCGACCTCGTCGGCGGCCCCCTCGACGAGGGCGTGCTGAACCCGACCGGCTTCGTGCAGCGCCCGGAGCACGGCGTCGTCGGACTCACGGTCGACCCCGTCGCCGGGCTGCGGCTCCGGTCGCCCGAGGGGGACCTGGACCTCCCCGTCGACGTCGCCCGCGGCGTGACCGCGCAGCTCGTGGCGACGCTGCGCGACCGCGCCGGCGTCGCCACGGCGTACGTCGACTCCTCCCCCGGCCTGGTCCGGGCCGTCGCCGCGCTGGCGATGGCCGGCGTCCCGGTCACCGTCGAGGCGCTCGACGCCGACGCGCGCGCCCGCCTGGGCGACGACCTCGCCACGGCCCTGACCACCGCCGTGGACCTGACCGACCCGCTGCGGCGCGAGGAGCACAGCGTCCGGTTGCGCCGCGCCGCGCTGCTCGGCCACTCGTCCCTCGCCTGGCGCGCCCGTCTGGCCCAGCGGGCCGGCCTCCCCCACCGGTCGTTCCCCACCTGCACGGTCCTGCTCGCCACCAAGCGGGAGGAGCAGCTGGACTTCGCGCTGCGCCAGGTCGCCCGGCAGCGCGGCGCCGACCTCGAGCTCGTCGTGATGACGCACGGCTTCGACCCGGACCCGGCCCGGGTCGCCGAGCTGGCGGGACACCCGACCACGCTCCTCCCGACACCGCCCGAGGCGGTCTTCGGCGACGTGCTCAACGCCGGCGTGGCCGTGGCGTCGGGCGACCTGGTCCTCAAGATGGACGACGACGACTGGTACGGCCGCGACCACGTCGCCGACCTGCTGCTCGCCCGGCACTACTCGGGCGCGGACCTGGTCGGCACCACCGCGGAGTTCGTCTACCTCCACGAGCTGGACCGCACCGTGCGGCGGGCGGACCGCTCGGAGTGCTACCCGCGCTTCGTCGCGGGCGGCACGATGATGATCGAGCGGGCCCGGCTCGACGAGCTCAGCGGCTTCCGTCGCTCGCGGCGGTACGTCGACGCCTCCCTGACGGCCTCGGTCCTGTCCGCCGGCGGCTCGGTCTACCGCGGCCACGGGCTCAACTACGTGCTCGCCCGGCGGGAGAGCGGCCACACCTGGGAGGCCAACGCCGACTACTTCCTCGACCCGGACCGGGCCGGCGGCGCGTGGGACGGCTTCGCACCGAGCCTGCTGCTCGACCCGGACCCCGTCGACCTGCCCCGCCCCGCAGCGCCCTGAAGGGACCCGACCCCCGTCTGAGACCATGAACGGCGTGTCGACCACCACTCCTCACCCGTCACGCAGGCGCCGCCGCATCACGATCGCGCTCGGCGTCCTCGTCCTCCTGGGTGGCGCCCTGCTCCTGCTCGCGATCCCGCTGCGGCACGTGCCCGGCGAGGCGCAGGCGGCCAACGAGGACCTCACGACGGCGAAGGCCGCCCTGGCCAGTGGTGACATCCCCGCCGCCCGGGCCGCCGTCGACCGGGCCCGTGCGCACGTCGACCGGGCCCAGGACGGCGCCCAGGGGATCGGTGGCGACGTGTGGAGCAGGATCCCCCTGATCGGCACCCCGGTCGCGGACGCGCGCCACCTCGTCCAGGCCCTCGACGACGTCACGTCCGTCGCCTCGATCGGGGTCGACCTCTACCCCTCGGTGGCCGGCAAGCAGGCCACGCTGTTCCGGGACGGCCAGGTCGAGCGCAGCACGCTCGACGACGTCATCGCGGGGGCCCGCGAGGCGGGACCGCACCTGGAGAACGCCGCCCACGAGCTCGACGAGGTGAAGGGCAACACCCCCTTCCTCAGCGCCAGCATCAGCGCCCGTCGCGACGCCGCGGCGGAGCAGGTCACTCCGCTGGCCGAGGGGTTCACCCACCTCGAGCCGCTGCTCGACCAGCTCCCGACGTTCCTCGGCTTCGAGGGCCGGCAGCGCTACCTGATCGCCATGCTCAACCCGGCGGAGCTGCGCTACTCCGGGGGTACGGCGCTGGCCTTCGCCCCGATGACCTGGGACGACGGCACGCTGACGATCGGCCAGGCCTTCCCGCTGGTCGCGGACCCGCGGCTGAGCGTCCCGCACACCTGGAAGAAGGTGCGCGGCAACCCCTTCCACCGCGACGACACCCGCATCGCCAGCTCGACCTTCGCCCCGTCCTGGTCGGTGTCCGGCGAGGAGCTGCTCCGCGCCTGGCGCAGCGCCACCGGCGTGCGGTACGACGGCGTCATGGCCGTCGACGTCGTGACGATGGCCATGGTGCTCGACGCCACCGGCCCCACGACCGTGCCCGGGGTGGGCGAGCTCAACGGCAGCAACCTCACCAAGATCCTGGTCGGCAGCTACGACGACTACTACCCCGACCCGACAGCCCAGGACCAGACCTTCGCGACCGTGGTCGCCGCGCTCCAGGGCGCCCTCTTCGCCGACGGCGACTACGTCGCCAAGAGCCAGGCACTCAAGGCCGCGGCGAACGGCCGCCACCTCGCGCTCTACCTGAAGGACCCGGACCTCCAGGCCGGCTTCGCCGCGCTCGGCCTCGACGGCGACCTCGCCGACACCTCGGGCGACTACGTCGGCGCCTTCACCCAGAGCACCGTCGGCGCGAAGGTCGACTACTACCAGCGCCGCAACCTCGCCCTCGACGTGACCCTGGGCGAGGACGGGACCGCGAAGGACGAGCTCGACGTCCTGCTGCACAACGACACCCCGCCGTACGCCGTCCCGGGCACCGACCTGCCCCCGGACCAGCGCCCGGCGGACGACTACCTGTCCGGCTACTTCACCCGCTGGTCCAGCCTGGCCGCCTCGGCGTTCCTGCCCGGCTCGGCCGACGTGCAGGACTTCTCCCTCGGCGACCAGCCCTGGGACGACCACGTCGGCAGGTTCCGCGACCACTCCTTCGTCGGCGACCAGATCGTCCTGGCACCCGGCGAGTCGACGCACCTCACGGCGTCGTACACCGTCCCGGACGCGGCCGAGGTCGACGACGGCACGCTGACCTACCGCCTCGCGCTCGACCCGCAGGGCACGGCCTTCCCCGCGTCGGCCGACATCACCGTGCACCTGCCGGACGGCTACGAGGCCACGTCCCTCCCCGAGGGCTGGACCTCCCAGGACGGCGTGCTGACCTTCCACACCGATGCGCTCACCTCGAGCGAGAAGTGGGAGATCGAGCTCCGGTCCTAGGCCGGCTCGACGATCGCGACCGGCGACTGCCCGACCCGCACCGGGTCGCCGCCGCTGATCCGACGGTCCTCACCGGAGAGGAGCCGCAGCCGGGTCGCGCCGTCCGACGCCGCCACCCGGGCGGTGCCCTTCTCGCGCCAGAGGATCCGGAGCACGGTGTCGCCCTGGTCGACGAGGCAGGTGTAGAGCCCCTTCTCGACCTCGCACACCGGCCGCGGCGAGCCGGCCAGCCAGTCGTGGACGACGGTGTACGCACGCCCGGCCGGGGTCGGGGCCACCCCGACCCGCGCCATCGAGACCGCGAGCGCCGGGTAGCTGAACCAGCCGAGCCAGTAGACGCGGTCGATGCCGACCGCTGCGTGGAGCACGAAGGTGCGACCGACGACCGCCACCTGCTGCGCGTCGGGGTAGGGCTTGACGTCGCTCGTGCCGCCGCTGGGCACGCCGTAGTTGATCTCGTTGGTCCACAGCGGCAGGTCGACGTCGTGGTCGGCCAGGATCCCCCGGGCCGTGCAGAGCAGGTCGAGGGAGTCCTCGGGGGTGCCGTCCTGGAGCGGGAACGGGTCGAGCGCGACCGCGTCGACGCTGTCGGCCACCGGCGCCCCGTCGACCTCGCTGCCCCAGAAGCGGTCCATCCACTGCTGCTGCGACTCCAGGCGCAGGGTCGTGGCCGGCGCCACCACCAGCGCGTCGGGCGCCTTGGCGTGGATGATCCCGCCCGCGATCACGGTCAGCCGCGCCATCTGCGCGGGCGTGCCGGAGAAGTTGCTGACGATGTTGGGCTCGGGCCACACCTGGTAGTCCAGCCGGTCGCCGTACCTGCCCACGACGGCGGTGACCCAGGCTCGCCAGGCGGCGATGTCGGGCATCGTGGCGGCGGCGGTCGGGGACGCCGGGTTCTTCGCGTGGAACGTCGGCGTGAAGCCCAGGACCACCATCGGCTGGGCCCCGCGGGACTCGGAGTTCGAGACGATGTCGTCGAGCCGGGCGAAGTCGTACTGGCCCGGCGCCGTCTCCACGATGTTCCAGTAGGTCTGCGCGGTCGTGAGGTTGACCGCCGCGATCGGCGCCTGCGGGAAGTCCGCCCCGATCGGCTGCGAGACGTGCATGCCCCAGAAGCTCGCCGGCAGCCTGCCGGCGGGAGGGGTGGTGGCGCAGGACGCCACCGGCTCCGGACCGGCGGTCGGCGCGGCCGACGCGGCTCCCTTCGTCGAGGACGCGGGGGCGGAGGGTGCGGCCTCCGGCGCGTCACCACCTCCACCGGCGGAGCAGCCGGTCGCGCCCACGCCCAGGACGAGCAGGGTGGTGCACACGACCGCGGCAGTGCGAGACGTCACGGGGCTTCTCCTCGGGGTGGGGCGGAACGGCCGCCCACGCTACGTGACCGGTCGGTGATGCGGCCGGCCAGCAGGTCTCCGGTAACCTTCCCCGACGTGTCCACCCACGATCTCGGCTCGTCGCCAGCCCCTGTCGCGACCGTGGTGATCCCGACGCACAACCGGCACGAGGGCCTCGCCGAGCTGCTGGACGACCTGCTCCGCCAGAAGGACCTGCCCGGCCCGATCGAGGTGCTCGTGGTCGACTCCGCCGTGGCCGAGTCCGCCGCCGAGGTCGTCGAGCGCGCTGCCGCCCAGGGTCTGGCGGCGAGCTACCACCTCACGGTCAACAGCCTCGCGTCCAAGCGCAACGTCGGCGGGGAGCTCGCCACCGCCGACGTCATCATGTTCGCCGACGACGACATGCGGCTCCCGTCGGGCTGGGTCGTCGGTCACCTCGCCGCGCTCGGCGGTCGTGACGACGTCGTGTCCTGCGGCGCGATCGACTTCCCGGACGCCTGGGTCGCGAGCAGCAACTACTACCACTTCAAGCAGGAGTGGCACCGCAACGACGACGACCAGGACCGGGACTCGCTCGAGCCGTGGCGCGTGGTCTGCATGAACATGGCGATGTCGCGCCGGCTCTTCGAGGCGTGCGGCGGCTGGGACCCCGACTTCGTGCACTACGGCGCCGAGGACCTCGAGTTCGGGCACCGGGTCACCCGCGAGCACGGCGCCCGGCTGGTGCTGGCCCCGGACGGCCGGGCCGTGCACCAGGAGGTCAAGCAGGACGTCGTGGGGTTCGCCCGCAAGCTCTACAAGGCGGCGTACCACGGCCAAGGACTGCTGATCGCGAAGGCGCCCGAGTGCCGGCGCATCCCGACGCTGCGCATGACCGAGCCCGGCCTCGCCTCCGGTCTCCCGGACCGCCTGCTGTACCTCGTCACGTCGCTGCTCGCCTGGCCGTGGCTCGTCACGCTGCTGGCCCGCGGCCTGCGCGTCGTCGACGGGCGGCGCTGGGCCTTCCAGCCGCTGCCGTACCGCGTCCTCTACCTCCTCAGCACCCGGCTCGGCGTCCGGGACCGCCACGCCGGGCGACCGGACCGCAGCGCGGAGATCGCGTGAGGCCGGCCCGGCGGGCGATGACGCTCCTCTCGGGAGCGATCGCCGCCCGCGGTGCCGCGATGTTCCTGAGCGTCCTGCTCACCTGGGTCGTCACGCGGCTGCTCACCGAGGGCAGCGACAAGCTCGCCGTCGGCGCCTGGAGCGTCATCTACACCGCGCTGTTCGCGGTGGCCACCGTGACCCGCCTCGGGTCGGAGAACCTCGCGGTCAAGCTCGCGGCCTCCGAGCCGGCCCGCGCCAAGCTGCTCCTGCGCGGCACCATCGGCACCCTCGTCCTGCTCATGGTCCCGGCGTTCCCCGCGATGATCGCCGTCACCATCACCCGTGAGTCCCTGGCCTCGGAGATCCTCTGGCTCTTCATGGGCGTCATGCTCGGCTTCAACGTCCTCGCGCTCAACGTCCTGGTCGTCTGCGGCGCCTGGCTCCGGGGCCTGGGCCAGGTCGCGCTCGGCACGCTGCTCGAGCTCGGCGTCGTGCCGGGCCTGACCGTCGCCGCGCTCGCCGTCCTCTGGCTGGCGCGGGGCTCGGTCACGCTGACCGAGACGCTCGTCGTCTACTCCTCCGCGACCTTCATGACCTGCCTGGTGGCCGCCTGGGTCACGCTCCGCGCGTTCTCGCGCGTCCCCACCGTCGCCGCGGAGCCGAACCGGCCGGTCCGGGACTACCTGCGCGAGCACGGCGCCAGCCTCACCGCCTTCATGATGACCGGGCTCGGCTTCTACCTCTACGCCTACATGCCGATCCTGGTCTTCGGTGCCGTCAACCAGGACGTCGCGGCCGCGGAGTTCCGCAGCTCCTACACGCTCGCCAGCTTCGTGAACCTGGTCCCCACGCTCCAGATCGCCTACCTCACCCCGGTCTTCGCCCGGCTGCACCACCAGGGCCACCTCGACGAGCTCCGCGACCGGGTGTGGACCGCCACGCGCAACGCCACCGCGATCGCCCTGGTCGTCGCCATCCCGCTGCTCGTCTTCCCGCACGCCATCCTCGGCGCGGTCTTCGGGGCCCCCTTCGCCGAGGCCGGCGGGATGCTGCGGGTGCTCGTCGTCTCCCTCGTCGCCGTGGTCGCCCTCGGCCCGACCTACGCCCTCGCCACCACGACCGGGCTCGAGCGGACCACGGGTGTCACCATGGTCGCCGTGCTGGTCGTCGGGCTCCTCCTCATGGTGGCGGCCCTCCCCATCTCCCCCCTCGCGGTCACGATCGGGGGCGCGGCTCCCGCCGTGCTCTTCGCGCTCGTGAGCCACCAGGTGCTGCTGCGGCGGCGCCGGGTGGGCACCGCGATCTGGGACCGTCCCCACCAGGTGGCCGCGTCATGACCAAGGTGCTCACCCCTCCGGCCCGCAAGCGGCCGTCCTTCACGAGGCCCACGTTCGGCCGGCCCACCTTCAGCCGGCCCAGCCTGAGGCTGCCCGAGAAGTGGTGGCGCACCAACACGGCCCGCTTCCTGCTGGTCGTCGTGGTCGTCAACCTGCACCTGCTGCGCAACGTGTCGGTGGTCGGCTACCTCGGGGTCTACGGCCTGGTCAGCGCGTGGGCCTTCTGGCACTTCCTGCGCACCGACAAGGTCCGCAACCTCCAGGACCGCGGCTGGATCGCGTGGACCTGGATGATCCTGGGTGTGGTCGCGGCCATCACGACCGCCATCCTCGGCTCGCTCGACGGGGCGGCGTACGGCCTGCTGCGCTTCCTGTTCGTGATGCCGGTGCTCTTCGCGGCCGTCGCGTTCACCGACTCCTACGACCAGTTCCGCCGCAACGTCACCTCCTGCGTCGCGGTCTTCACCGTCGCCTCGCTCACGCTGCCGCTGCAGTTCATCACCGGACCGATCAGCTTCTTCGCCCCGGCGCTCGTGCGCGGCGTGGACGTCCGCTACTCCTCGCTCGTCGGGAGTGTGACCTCCCAGGGCATCGCGGTCGGTCTCTTCATCCTGATGGCGCCGGCCGCGAAGAAGTGGTGGCCGTGGCTGCTCGTCGCCGGCATGGGCATCCCGGCGATGCTCTCGCTGTCGAAGGCCGCGGTCGCCAACCTGGCGCTGGGCGGCCTGGGGCTGCTGATCGCCCACCGGCACAACCGCAAGTTCCTCATCCCGCTGATCGCCATCCCGGCCGTCGGCACCCTGGCGCTGGTGACGATCCCCGCGCTGCGGGAGCGCTTCCTCGGCACGGTGAGCGCCTTCACCGAGACGACGCCCAGCGCCAGCAACAACTACGACCCGGCCCTGCCCTCGATCCTCGACCGGCTCACCAGCCTGCCGGCCGCCAACTGGTCGGCGCTGACCGGCCTCGACCAGCCGCTCCTGCAGGCCACCGGCGGTGGCTACGGCATGGGCAACACCGCGCTCGTCGAGCCCACCGACGTGCTCGCGCCGATGGCGCACAACCAGGTCGTCGAGTCGATGTCGGTGCACGGCATCCTCGGCGGCACCCTGCTCTGGGCGCTGCTGATCGTGGCGGCCTGCAGCCTGGTCCTCAAGGCGCGACGGACGCACCGGCCCTTCGACACCTGCCTGGCCCTGGCCATGGGCATGGTGCTGCTGAACTCCGTCACCGCCAACGGCACCCTCTACCAGCCCGCCACCGGGACGGCGGTGATGATGCTCCTCTACTACGCGGTCGCGAAGTTCCCCGACCGGCCGGAGCCCGCCGACCCGGCTCCTCTCGAGAAGGACATGACCTGATGGAGTTCACCGAGATCCTGGCCACGCTGCGCCGCCGGTGGCGCTGGGGCGTCAGCGCCGGAGCCGTCGTCGTGGTGGCGCTGGTGACCTACGCGCTCCTGATGCCGACCGGCCGGGTGGCCGGCGTGTGGCAGGACTACCAGGTCACGGTCATCTTCGTGCCGACCGCCGCCACCCCCACGGCGTCGGCCGACGCGACGGCGTACATCCAGGGCGAGATGTACACCTTCGCCCAGGTGGCGCTCAGCCGCGAGGTGCAGGCGCGGGCCTACGAGGAGTCCGGCATCGACCGGAGCGACACGCGGCTCGGCGGGGTCACGCTGACCTACGGCGGCGACGACAACTACCAGCTGATCGCCGGCAGCAACGACGCGACGCTGGCACGGGACTTCCTGGAGGCCTGGGCCGAGCAGACGACCGAGACGATCAACACCACGATCGTGCCGGACGAGAAGAACCCCGCCGTCGAGGCCCGTCAGCTGGGTGAGCCCGAGCTGTCCTACGACCCGACGCAGACGACGAGCGGCACCGCCCGCACCCTCGCCCTGCCGCTCGCGCCCGTGCTCGGGCTGACCGTCGGCATCGGTGCGTGCTTCGTCGGCGAGACCCGCGCCCGTCGTCGCGAGCGTCGTCCCGACCCGACGGACTGAGCCCGGCGTGGCCCGGCGGGCCGGCCGCTAGCGGCGCAGGCCGGCCCACTGGTGGTGCCGCTTCGCCGTCGAGACGATGAAGCGGACCACGCGGTTGCTGGTGTCGGCGATCTCGTAGCCACCCGGCATCGAGCTGGTGACCGGGCCGTCGTCGAGGGCGATCCGGACCGCCTGCTCGACGCTCTCCGGGTCCAGGCCCGTCATCATGATCGACCCGGTGTCGAGAGCCTCGGGCCGCTCGATCGAGTCGCGCAGCGTGACGGCCGGGAAGCCCAGGATCGAGGCCTCCTCGGCGATCGTGCCGGAGTCAGAGAGCACGCAGGCGGCGCGCAGCTGCAGGTGGTTGTAGTCGTGGAAGCCGAACGGGTCGAGCCAGCGCACGTCGCCCTCGACCTGCTGGTCCAGGGCCTCGAGGCGCTTGCGCGTGCGGGGGTGGGTCGACACGACGATCGGCAGGTCGTGCACCCGGTGGACGCGCTCGATGCAGGCCAGCAGGGCCTGCAGGCGCTCGGGGCTGTCGACGTTCTCCTCGCGGTGCGCGCTGACCAGGAAGTAGCCGCCCGCGGTGAGCCCGAGCCGGTCCAGGACGTCGGAGGCCTCGATCTGGTCGCGGACGCTCTCGAGCACCTCGCGCATCGGGGAGCCGGTCACGAGCACCCGGCGCGGGTGCAGGCCCTCGGCGAGCAGGTTGCGGCGCGCGTGCTCGGTGTAGGCGAGGTTGAAGTCCGCCACGTGGTCGACCAGCCGGCGGTTGGTCTCCTCGGGGACGTTCTCGTCGAAGCACCGGTTGCCGGCCTCCATGTGGTACGTCGGGATCCGCATCCGCTTGGCCATCACGGTGGCCAGGCAGGAGTTGGTGTCGCCGAGGACCAGGACGGCGTCGGGGCGCTCCTCGAGCAGCACCTTCTCGGTGCCGACCAGCACGCCGCCGAGGACGGCGCCGAGGCTGGAGGTGTCCACGCCGAGGTAGTGGTCGGGCGCGCGCAGCCCGAGGTCGTCGAAGAAGACCTCGTTGAGCTGGCGGTCGTAGTTCTGGCCCGTGTGGACCAGGACGTGCTCGATGCCCTCGGTCGCGTCGAGCCGGGACATCACCCGGGCGAGCCGGATGATCTCCGGACGAGTGCCGACGATCGTCATCACCTTCACGGCAGGGCCACCTTCTCGGGGTACTGGTCGGGGTTCTCCGGGTCGAGCAGCTGGTCGGCCCAGAACATCGTGACGAGCTCGGTGTCGCCGACGTTGCGGATGTTGTGCACCCACAGCGTGGGCATGTCGACGAACGACGGGGTCGCGCCGCTGAGGCGGAACGTCACGACCTCGTCGTGCAGCAGGCGGCGCAGGCTGATCTCCGCCTCACCCTGCACCACGAAGAAGCGCTCCACCTTGTGCAGGTGGTAGTGGTCGCCCCGCATCTGGCCGGGCCTCGTCGTCGAGACGAACGCCTGGCCGGTGCCGCCGTGGGCGCGGACGGTCTCGAAGAGCTCGCCCCGGTTGTCGGCGTGCACCTGCGGCGAGAGCGGCCACATCGCGGGGAAGGCGGCCGCGCGGTAGGTGTTGAAGAGGTTGACCTCGAAGGGCCCCGGCAGCGGCGGGATCTCGCCACGGGTCGCGTAGAGCGCGTGCGCCTGCTCGAGCAGCGCCAGCACCTCGCCGACGCCGCGCGGCTCCGCGTCGAGAGTCCGACGCTCCGTGCGGCCGACCGACGCCAGCAGCTCGCGCGCCGCGTCCTGGGCGTGCAGCAGCGGGACCTCGCGGTCGACGGTGACCGTGGGGCGACGACCCGCGGCCACCTCGTGGGCGAAGGTCGCGACGAAGGAGTTGTACGCCGGCCGCCCGTGCTCCCCGAAGAGGTTGGGCAGCAGCAGGTCGGCGAAGTGGCCGCCATGGGTCTCCACGGCGCTGGCGAGCAGCGCTGCGGCGGCGGCCTTGCCGCGGCCGTAGGCGTTGTCCAGCTCGGCCTGCACCGAGTTGGCGTAGACCACGTCGATCGGGCGGTCCTGGTGCGCGAGCGCGACCGCGAGGTCCAGGGCGAGGCGCACGTTGCCCTGCTCGACCTCCTCGTCGGAGCCGGCGCGGTTCACCCCCGCGAGGTGCAGCACCGCGTCGACGCCGTCGAGGGCGGACGCGAGCCGCTGCGGGTCCGCGAAGTCGTCGCGGCCGAGCCGGACGGCGTCGGTGCCCGTGAGCGCCCGCAGCCGGCTCGCGGTGTGCCAGCCGAGGAAGCCGTGGCCGCCGGTGATCGCGATCGTCATGACGCCTCCCCCGCGGCCAGCGCCTGCCAGCCCTCGCGGCCCACGGGGGCCTGCCAGCCGGCCTCGGTGAGCCAGCTGGGCGCCTGGCCCTGGCCGAGCCAGAGCAGCTCGAGCCGGCGAGCGTTGGCGGCCGTGGGCTGGTGCACGCGGCCGACGAGCTTGGCCGTGGCGACGAGCAGGCGGGCCAGCGACCGCGGCACCCGGCGCGGGGCGCGACCGCCGGACAGGTCGCTCATCAACGTGGTGACGGTGACGCCCTCCGAGGGGTGGTGCACGACGGCGGGCGGCACCCGGTCGGTGGTCGCGAGGAAGGCGACGGCGGAGCCGACGTTGGGCAGCAGCGCCTGCGGCGTCGGCTGCTGGCCGGGCCGCGCGACGGTCGCCGCGGGCGAGCCGGCGATCCGGGTGATCATCCGCGTCACGCGCCGTCCGGGTGCGTGCACCGACGGCGGGCGGTAGCGCACGACGTGGCAGCCGGGCGTGGCGGCGTCGCGGAGGACGTGCTCCCCCAGCACCTTGGAGCCGGAGTACGGCGAGAAGCCGTGGACGTCCTCGGAGTCGTCGAGGACGGGGTGGTCGTTCTGCACGACGGCCGAGCTGACGTGGACGAAGCGCGGCGCCCCCGCCTCCGCCGCGGCCGCGAGCAGCACCGCGGGGAGGAGCGCGTTGGCGCCGTACAGCACGTCGAGGTCGAGCGAGGAGGCGTCGGGGTTCCCGGCCGCGTTGACGACCGCGTCGGCGCCGGCGAACCGGCGGACCAGGTCGGCATGCACGTCGCCCTGCTCGGCCGCAGCCCGGAGTACGTCGTCGACGGTGCGCGCCGTCGACGTCAGGCGCGGGGACGGGACCGGCACGACCTCGCCCGTCGCCGCCAGCGCCTCGGCCACGGCCGAGCCCACGAAGCCCGTCGCCCCGACGAGCACCACACGACTACGAGGCACGGGTCCCCGCCTCCTTCGTCTCGCCGAGCGCGCTCGTGAGGGCGCCCTCCAGCTGCTCGGCGCCGAAGCGGGCCGAGAGCCGGTCCTGGTAGTACGTGTGCCCGGCCCGGCCGAGCTCGTCGAGCTCGTGCGGGGTGAGCGAGCGGGCCGCGCGGAAGGCCTCCGCGAGCCCGGCGGCGTCGCCGGGGCCGACGGCCCAGCCGGCGCCGGACGCCGCGGTCAGCGCGGCGACGTCGCCGGGCGCGCAGGTGATGACCGGTCGCCCCGAGGCCAGGATCGCCTGGATCTTGCTCGGCATCGTGAAGTGGAAGAGCGGGTCGTCCTTGAGGCAGACCAGCTGGACGTGGGCGGACGCCATCACCTCGGACATCTCCCCCACCGACCGCGGCCCCTCGAAGGTGACCCGGTCGGCGACCCCGAGCTCGTCGGCGAGCCGCTGCAGCGCCGGCACCTCGCCGCCGCTGCCGATCAGGCGGAGCCGGACGTCCTCGTCGGGCCGCAGCAGCGCGAGGGCGCGGACCGCCACGTCGAGACCCTGGACCGGGCCGATCGCGCCGGCGTACATCACCTCGAACGGCCCCTCGGCCGACGACGTCCCGGCGACCGGACGGAAGAGCTGCTCGTCGACCCAGTTGTAGACGACGTCGATCTTGCTCTCCGGCACCCCGCGCCCCATCAGGATCGTCTTCATCCCCGGCGAGATCACCGCGATGTGGGCGGCGGAGCGGTAGACGCGGTTGCAGAAGCGGTGCAGGACCCACTCCGCCGGCCGGGTGAGGCGGGCGGGGAGCATGCCGGTCGCCGTCAGCGTGTCCGGCCAGAGGTCCTGGACGTAGAGCACGAACGGGCGCCGGAGCAGGGCGCGCAGGGCGATCCCGGCCATCCCCACGGTCGCGGGCGTCGAGTAGACGAGGGCGACCTGGCAGCGGCGTGCGAGCACGGGGGCCAGCAGCGTCGAGCTCACCATGAAGCTCAGGAAGTTCAGGATCCGGCGGACGGCCGAGGCGTCGTGGCTGGGGTAGAGCGGCAGCCGGTGGACGACCACGCCGCGGACCTCGTCGCGGAGGTAGGGCCGCAGCCGGTACCCGTCGTACAGGCGCCCGGTCGGGTAGTTGGGGAACCCGGTGATCACCTCGACGTCGTGGCCGCGGGCCTGGAGGGCGCGCACGACGGCGCCCGGGATGGCGGCGGAGCCGACCTCGGGGTCGTACCACTGGGTGATGAAGGCGATCCTCACGAGACGCTCACGCCTTCGCGGTGGCGCGCCTCGACCAGGCGCGGGGTGGCGAGGTACGCCGCCAGCAGCGCGACCGCGAGCAGCACGGCCACGACCGCGTGGTCGGGGTAGAGCCCGGCGAGCACGAGGACGACGGCGACCGAGACGGCTGCGCTCCAGGCGGCGGCACCGAGGTGCGGCCAGCCCTGCTGCACCAGCCGCTGGTAGGCGTGCTGGCGGTGCGCCTCGAAGAGCGGCTCGCCCGCGCGGGCGCGGCGCAGCATCACCGAGGAGGTGTCGGCGAGGTAGACGAGCAGCGGGGCGACGGCCAGCACCACCGGGACGTCGAGCGCCCACGCGGTGATCGCGGTCCCGGCGAGCAGGGCGCCGATGCCGTAGCTGCCGACGTCCCCGAGGAAGACGCGACCGAGGGCGTTCCACGGCAGGAAGCCGAGGGCGCCGCCGGCGACGACCAGGCCGAGCAGGAGCAGCACCGGCAGGTCGCGGTCGTGGCCGAGCCAGGCGAACCAGCCGCCCGACACCGCCGCGTGCAGCGCGGAGATCCCGTTGATGCCGTCCATGAAGTTGAAGGCGTTGACGAAGCCGACCACGCCGACGACGCCGATCACCAGCAGGAGCGGCAGCGCCGCCCCGGTGACCGACTGGGTGGCCGCGACCCACGCGCAGAGGCCGACCGCCACGACCAGCTGGGCGGTGAGGCGCAGCCGCGCCGAGAGCGACCGGAGGTCGTCGGTCAGGCCGACGGCCGCGAGCAGCAGGGCCGGCACGACCACCGCCCAGGCGTCGGAGCCACCGTCGAGCGCGACCCCGACCAGCACCGCCAGCACGACGGCGACGCCGCCGCCCCGGGGCACCGGGACGTCGTGGGACGAGCGGTGGTTGGGCCGGTCGATCATCGAGGCGCGCCGCAGCAGCGGGACGGCCAGGCCCGTCAGCAGGACCCCGACCGCCAGCGCGACCCAGAACGGGGTCACGTGGCCGCCACGAGCGCCCGGAACTGGGGCAGCCCCTCGAGCAGGTCGACCACGCCCGCGACGTCCAGGCGCTCGGTGTTGTGCGAGTGGTAGTCGTCGATCTCGGACTCCGTCACGTCGCCCTCGTCGAAGTACTCGCCGTAGTTCAGGTCGCGGGCGTCGACGGCGACGCGGAAGTAGTCGCCCTGGTCCTCGGACCGGGCCAGCTCCTCGCGGGTCGCGAGCGTCTCGTAGAGCTTCTCGCCGTGGCGGGTGCCGATCACCTGGAGGTCGGCCTCGCGGCCCATCGCCGACGCGACGGCGCGAGCCAGGTCGCCGACGGTGCTGGCGGGCGCCTTGCGGATGAAGAGGTCGCCGGGCCGCGCGTGCTCGAAGGCGTGCTCGACGAGCAGGACGGCCTCGTCCAGCGACATCAGGAAGCGGGTCATGGAGGGGTCGGTCAGCGTCATCGGCGCCCCGGTGCGCACCTGCTCGGCGAAGAGCGGGATGACCGAGCCGCGCGACATCATCACGTTGCCGTAGCGGACCGTGGACACGGTGGTGCGCGCGGTCGGGTTGTTGCGGGCGAAGGCCTGCGCGACCTTCTCCATCAGCGCCTTGCTCATGCCCATCGCGTTGACGGGGTAGGCCGCCTTGTCGGTGCCGAGGCACACGACGCTCTGGACGCCGTTGGCGTTCGACGCCTCGATCACGTTGGCGCTGCCGAGGATGTTCGTGCGCACGGCCTCGAGCGGGAAGAACTCGCAGCTCGGGACCTGCTTGAGCGCGGCCGCGTGGAAGACGAAGTCGACGCCGCGGGTGGCCCGGTGCACGCTGTCCTCGTCGCGCACGTCGCCGAGGTAGAACCGGACGCGCGGGTCGTTGAGGGCCTGGCGCAGCTCGTGCTGCTTGAGCTCGTCGCGGCTCAGGACCCGGATCTCGCGGACATCGGTGTCGAGCAACCTGCGGATCATCGTGGAACCGAAGGAGCCGGTGCCGCCGGTCACCAGGACCGTGGACTGGTCAGTGTGCATGGGTGATGAGTGCCTTCCCCGTGGGCCGAGGGCCGAGTCTAGGTGTCACGCGGCGTGGCCGCGAAACCACGGTGCGGAGCCGCCGCCGGACACGCAGAAGGGTGCGCCGACGCTGCGAGCAGCGTCGACGCACCCTTCGGAGGTGCGTGCTACTTGCGGGAGGCGATCATGATCGGCCGGTAGTCGACACCGACGAGGAACTTGCCGGTGCGGCTGTCGACGTTGCCGTCCTGGTCCTCGACGCGCGTGGTCGACTTCGGGGTGTTGAACGTCTTGACGCCCTTGGGCAGCCAGTAGATCCGGCGCACCTCGTTCGCGCCGTTCGTGGCGGTGCACACCCACACGCCGTTCTTCTTCTTCGAGCAGCCCTTCATGTTGGTCCCGTTGAGCCAGGAGCGCACGACGGAGTACGACGTGGCCGGCGGCAGCGCGAAGCCGTTGGCGTCCGTCATGTTGATCGCGAGCTCGGGGCTGCTGAACCAGGCGAGCCAGTAGGTCCGCGCCATCTTCGCCGCGGCGCTCAGGGCGTAGGTCCGGACGACGTACGCCTGCTGCTTCGGCACGGGGTAGCTCGTGGTGGTGGTGGCGCCACCACCGGCGACCCCGTAGTTGATCTCGTTGTTCCAGAACGGCTTGTGGACGCCGATCCGGCCGAGCTTCTTCTTGATCGTCTGCATGATCTTGTAGGAGTCCTCCGGCGTGCCCTTCTGCGCCGGGAACGGGTCGATCGCGACCGCGTCGACGACCTTGCCGGGACGGACGCCGCCCACGCTGGACTTGAAGTACTTCACGGTCCAGTCCTGCTGCGACGGCAGGCGCAGGGCCACGGCGGGCGAGATGACCTTCGCCTTCTTGCCGGCCGCCTTCTGGATCGCCTTGGCGGCGACCACGGTCAGCTGCGCCATCTGCTTGGGGGTGCCGGACCAGTTCTGGATGATGTTGGGCTCGGGCCAGATCTGGTAGTCGATCCGGGTGCCGTAGCGCGCGGCGACCTTGGTGACGTACTTCTTCCAGGCCTTGATCTTCGGCATGGTCGTGACGACGTTCGACGAGCGGGGCTTGGTCGAGTGGAACTTGGGCGTCTGGCCCAGGAGGACCATCGGCTGGGCGCCGACGCCCTCGGCCGCGGAGACCTGGAGGTCGAGGCGCGTGAAGTCGTAATTGCCCTTGCTGGTCTCGACGTTGCGCCAGTAGGTGCCGGTGGTCGTGAAGTTGGCCGAGCCGATCGTGACGGTCGGCGGGGTGGTCCACTCGTTGTCGTGCATCCCCCAGAAGGTCGGCTTGATCTTCTGCGCCTGGGCCGGCGCGGCGACGGACAGGGTGCTGAGCGCGAGTGCCGGCGCCAGCAGGAGCGAGACCAGCGTGAGCACACGCGGTCGGGAACGGGTCAAGGACATGGATTCCCCCAAGAAATCGCATCGACGGGTGCTCGTGATCCAGAGCACCCGGCGAGGCTAACACCGGTCTGGACCGCCCTCACCGCTTTGTCATCACCCGGGCGACCGGGAGCGAGGCCACCGCCCCGACCAGCGCCCCGAGGGTGTTGGCCACGACGTCCTCGAACTGCGCGGACCGCGGGGGCAGCAGGACGCCCTGCAGGAGCTCGACGGCCCCCGAGAGGACGAAGCCCCAGACCACCCAGGTGGCCCAGTGCTGGCGAGGCAGGGCCAGGGCCGCCAGGAAGGCGACCGGCGCGAACATCGCGGCGTTCAGCAGGAACTCGACGCGGGCCGGCTCGGTCATCGCAGCGGAGGCCCCGTGCCCCTGGAGCCAGTAGCCGAAGCGCGCGACGACGTCCGTGGCCACCAGCGGGTTGTACTCCATCAGCACGACGGCCAGCGCCACGGCGTACGCCACCAGGAGCGCGGCGGAGACGAGTCGGACGGGAGCCATGGGGACCGAGTCTGACAGGCGGGTGGGCGCGCCCGCGCCGGACGCAGCGAGGCCCCGCCGGGTGCTCCGGCGGGGCCTCGTTGCTGTGCTGCTGTGCTGCTGTGTCTCAGATGGAGACGGTGACCTCGGCGACCGAGCCGACGGCGGCGACGACCTTGTTGTCCACGGGCTCGGCCTTCGGCGCGAGCGTGCGCAGCGTCCACTCGCCGTCGCCGGCGAAGAACCGGAAGTGGCCGGTGGCCGAGGTGGGGACCTCGGCGGTGAACTCACCGGTGCGGTCGAGCAGGCGCACGTAGGCGTTGCCGACGGGCTCGGCACCGCGCAGGACCTGGCCCTGGATCACGGCCTCCTTGGCGACGTTCACGCCGTCGAGGGACAGACCGCCCTCGGTGGCGCCGCACATCAGGCGCCGCCCTCGGCCGAGCCGGGCTCGTCGCCCAGGGCGACGGGGACACCGACGAGGGAGCCGTACTCGGTCCACGAGCCGTCGTAGTTCTTGACGTTCTCGCGGCCGAGCAGCTCCTTGAGCACGAACCAGGTCAGCGACGAGCGCTCACCGATGCGGCACAGGGCGATGGTGTCCTTGCAGGTGTCGAAGCCGACCTCCTCGTAGAGCGCGTTGAGCTCGTCGTCGGACTTGAAGGTCCCGTCGTCGTTGGCGTTCTTGCTCCACGGGACGTTGACCGACGTCGGCACGTGGCCGGCGCGCTGGGCCTGCTCCTGCGGGAGGTGGGCCGGGGCGAGCAGGCGGCCGGCGTACTCGTCGGGGCTGCGCACGTCGACGAGGTTCTGCGCGCCGATGGCGGCGACGACCTCGTCGCGGAAGGCGCGGATCGAGGTGTCCTGCTCCTGGGCGGAGTACGTCGTGGCCTCACGCGTCGGGAGCTCGTCGGTCAGCTCGCGGGAGTCGAGCTCCCACTTCTTGCGGCCGCCGTCCATGAGCTTGACGTCGGCGTGGCCGTAGAGCGTGAAGTACCAGTAGGCGTACGCGGCGAACCAGTTGTTGTTGCCGCCGTACAGCACGACCGTGTGGTCGTTGCCGACGCCGCGCTCGGAGAGCAGGGCCTCGAACTGCTGCTTGTTGACGAAGTCGCGACGGACCTGGTCCTGGAGGTCGGTCGTCCAGTCGAGCTTGATCGCGCCACGGATGTGGCCCTTGTCGTAGGACGTGGTGTCCTCGTCGACCTCGACGATCACGACCTGCGGGTCGTCGAGGTGGTCCTCCACCCACTGGGTGGAGACGAGGGAGTTCTCGCGGCTCATGTCATTACCTTTCTGTGCGCCGGCGGCCGGCGCGGTGGGGTCTGGGGTGGTTTCGAGACGGTCGCTGCGCGACCTCCTCAACCACCGATGGGGGCGAAGCGCTTGATGAGGAGGTACATCTCGCAGCCGAGGCAGAAGCGGAAGGCCGCGTTGAGCAGCGCCGCGACCAGCGCGAGGCCGGTGGCGACCAGGCCGACCGCGGTCACGCCGGTCAGGAAGCCGACGAGGCCGACGAGGGCGAAGGCCAGGCCCACGCCCTGCGCGAAGCGCGGCGGGGCGGTGTCCTCGAGCTCGCCGGGG
Source organism: Nocardioides luti (assembly GCF_014212315.1). Classification (NCBI taxonomy): domain Bacteria; kingdom Bacillati; phylum Actinomycetota; class Actinomycetes; order Propionibacteriales; family Nocardioidaceae; genus Nocardioides; species Nocardioides luti. The sequence continues at coordinate 2,999,829 of NZ_JACKXE010000001.1, read as the reverse complement.
GCGCCGAGCCGCGGCCGGACGAACGTCTTGAAGAGCCAGGCGTACGGCGTGCGCTGGACGCCCAGCGCGGCACCGGTGGCGAACAGCACGGCCTGGACGGCGAGCAGGGCGACCGCCGCCGGGTGGGGGGCGAGCAGCAGCACGGCGGCGAGCACGACCGACGTGATCGCGGCACCGAGCTGCGGGCCGCGCGGGTCGATGCGCGCCGGGCGGCCGGCGGTCGAGTCGACGCGCGCGCCGCTGGCGGTGCTGGGGTTCACGGTGGTGGACATGTCTCTCCTGGGATCTCGACGTGCTCGATCGACGAGGCCGACGCGGGGCGGCGGCCGGGTGTCATCGCGACCTCGCCCGGGGGTGAGGGCTCTCGGTCCGACGTTAGTCGCCTAAGTCGGTGGATTAAAGAGCAGTTGGGGCGATGCGACCCGTCAGGACATTCGACACAGCGACGAGCGCACGCGGCAGTGGTCCACTGCGCGGCGGCGGGTCAGCATGGTCGAGGACATGGGAAGCACTGTAGGAGAACGCCACCCGGTCCCGCCTTGTTCCATCTCGTCAGACGAGACGTCTGTCCACCCTTCAAGACGCCGGAGGTGATGGCTAGGGTGTGCCCACCATGAGTGAAGCGTCCGGGCCGACCGCCCTCGTCCTCGGCGTCGGCGGCCAGGACGGCGTCTACCTCGCCCGGCACCTGCTCACCCTCGGCTACCGCGTCGTCGGCACCGTGCGCGAGGACGCCCTCGACGGCGACCGCGCGGCGTACCTCTCCGGCGTCGAGCTGCGCGAGCTGGACGTGCGCGACCGGGCCGGCTTCGCCGCGATCCTCGACACCGTCCGTCCGGACGAGGTCTACAACCTCGCCGGCTTCACCTCGGTCGGCGCCAGCTGGGGCCAGGCCGAGCTGGTCGCCGAGACCAACGGGATGGCGGTGCTGCGGATCCTCGAGGAGCTCGTCGCGCACCAGGACCGGCACGGGTCGGCGCCGCGCTACTTCCAGCCGTCGAGCTCGGAGATGTTCGGCATCAGCGACCAGCAGCCGCAGACCGAGGGCACCCCGCACCACCCCCGCAGCCCCTACGCCGTGACCAAGAGCTTCGCCCACCACCTGACGGTGAACTACCGCGAGTCCTACGGCCTGTTCACGTGCACCGGCACGCTCTACAACCACGAGAGCCCGCTGCGACCGCAGCAGTTCGTGACCCGCAAGATCACCCAGGCGGTCGCGGAGATCGCCCTGGGCCGCCGCGAGCAGGTCTCGCTCGGCAACCTCGACGTCCGGCGCGACTGGGGCTCCGCGGCCGACTACGCCCGGTCGATGCACCTCATGCTCCAGCAGGACGAGCCCGCGGACTTCATCGTGGCGACGGGGGTGTCACGCGCGCTCTCGGACGTGCTCGCCCTGGCGTTCCTCGCGGTCGGCATCGACGACCCCACGCCGTACGTCGTGCAGGACCCGGCGCTGATGCGGCCCGCCGAGGTCGTCGACCTCGCCGGCGACCCGACCAAGGCGCGCGAGCAGCTCGGCTGGGAGCCGGCCTACGACTTCGAGACCGTGGTCGACCACATGGTGCGGGTCGACATGAGGCGGCTCGAGACCGGCGTCGAGGAGTCCGAGGACTACCTCTACCCCTGAGCGCCGATCCCGGCGAGCGCGGACAGGACCTGCTCCTTGCGGGGCGCCCCGGCGGCCCGGGTGACCTCGGCGCCGCGGGCGTCGAGCACCAGCGTGGTCGGGGTGCGCAGGACGCCGAGGTGGCGCACCAGCTCGAGGTGGTGCTCCGCGTCGACCTCGACGTGGCGGACGCCGGGCACGACGTCGGCGACCTCGGTGAGCGTGCGGCGGGTGGCGCGGCAGGGGGCGCAGAAGGCGGAGGAGAACTGCAGCAGCGTGGCCCGCTCCCCCAGCTCGAGGGCCAGACCCTGCGACTCCGCGAGGTCGGCGATCGAGGGGGTGGCCGGTGCGGGCTCGGACGTCGGGGACGCGGTCGAGGTGGCGGCCGCGGCGGCGCGGACGCGGTGCGTGCCGCGGAAGCGGCCGTCCACCGCCGCGCGGTAGAGCCCGAAGGACAGCGCTGCCACGACGGCGACGACGAGTACCCATGCTCCTGCGGTCATGAAGTGCTCAACGACGGATGCACGCTTTCGATTCCGGGGCGCGCGAGGCTGTGCCCGGCGGGACGCTCAACCGGCGCGGGACGCGCGGGCGAGCCGCTCGGCGACGACGCCCCAGACGTCCGGGTCGAAGCCCAGTCCGAGGTGGGTGGAGTCGACCTCGACGTGCTCGACGTCCGGCGAGCGGCCGTCGACGGCGGAGCGCCACGGCACGATGCCGTCGCGCCGGCTGACGATCGCGGTCACCGGCACCGCCTTCGGGACGGGGCCGCCGAACACCGGCGAGCCGTAGGTCACGACGCAGGCGACGTACGACGGGTGCAGGCGCGCGACCTCGCGCACGATCACGCCGCCCAGGCTCCAACCGACCAGCGAGACCGGCCCGTGCTGCTCGGCGAGACCGGCCACCTGCTGCCCGAGCCGGCGCGCGTCGGCGCGGGCGTCACCGCGGTTGATGCCGAAGCCCCAGCCGTGGGCGTCGTAGCCCAGCGCGCGGAGGTAGGTGCGCAGCGGCAGCGTGGCCACCTCCGGTGCCCGCCAGCCCGGGACGTCGACGACGACGTGACCGGGCTGCGGGGCGCGCGGCGCCCGGGCCAGCCGCGGGGCCGCAGCCACCAGGCGCGGCCCCTGGAGCGCTGTCGCGAGCTCGCGGTGCAGCTCGCCGAACATCCGGGCGTCGGGGTCGGGTGCGGACGCCGGGTGGTCCCAGGCGCGGGCGGCGGAGCTCAGCCCCAGCAGCCGTGAAGCGGAGGTGAGCCGCGAGGGCACGGCTCAGCCGCCGGCGAAGGGCGGGAGGAACTCGATGGTCGAGCCGACCGGCACCAGGACCTCGTCGGGGTCCTCGGCCGAGACGGGGCGGTCGCCGAGCAGGGTCGAGCAGCTGCCGAGGACCGCGCCGAGGCGGGTCCCGGGGTGCAGGGCGACGGCCCGGCGGAGCACCTCGGTGAGCGAGATCGGGCCGTCCACGGGGAGATCGTCACCGGCGACGCCGGCCGCCGACTTCGCGGCCGCCCAGTAGTGGACGCGGATGACCCGCGTCTCATCCGGACCGGTTCCCGGCGCGTCGAGGCTCATGTTCGGTATTCTTCACCACGACGAAACCCGACCGAGGCCCAGCGCTGCGTCTTGGTCCCCGCCCGTTACGGGAGGAGACCCATGAGCACCCTTCTGCTGCTCACCAGCGCGCTGCAACCCTCGACGGAGGTGCTGCCGGGGCTGGCCCTGCTGGGCCACCAGGTCAAGATCCTCCCCGCCGAGGGCAGTGCCCTGCTCGAGGCGCCCGACGCCGACCTGCTGCTGGTCGACGGCCGCCAGGAGCTGGCCCACGCCCGCGACCTGTGCCGGCTGATCCGCACCACCGGCACCGACGTGCCCGTCCTCCTCATCGTCACCGAGGGCGGCCTCGCCGTCGTCACCCACGACTGGGGCATGGACGACGTCGTGCTGCACACCTGCGGCCCCGCCGAGCTCGAGGCGCGCATCAAGCTGGCGATCGGCCGGCTCGCCGCCCGCCGCGAGGCCGACGACCCCGAGTCGCACGTGATCCGCTCCGGCGAGGTGGTCGTCGACGAGGCGACGTACACCGCCAAGATCGGCGGCCGCGCGCTCGACCTCACGTTCAAGGAGTTCGAGCTCCTCAAGTTCCTCGCCCAGCACCCCGGCCGCGTCTTCAGCCGGCAGCAGCTGCTGCAGGAGGTGTGGGGCTACGACTACTTCGGCGGCACCCGCACCGTCGACGTGCACGTGCGGCGCCTCCGCGCGAAGCTCGGCCCCGAGAACGAGACGCTCATCGGCACGGTCCGCAACGTCGGCTACCGGTTCGTCCTCCCCACCAAGGAGGCCAAGGAGATCAAGGACTCCTCCGACGCGCTGCACCGTGCGGAGCAGGACGCCTGACGGCTGGTCGGGAACGACAGCGAGGAGTCTGCGGCGCACCTGGTGCGGCTCAGACTCCGCGCTGATGGTTGTCCACAGGTGTTCCTGCAGCAGGTGAGCCGGCCAGCGTCCCTGGGCAGCCTCCTGACGTGGACCACGACCGCCTGCGCGAGCTGCTCGAGCTGCAGTCCGGTGTCGTCGCCCGGCGCCAGCTGCTCGGCAAGGTGGGGGCGGGCAAGCACGACCTCGACCGGATGGTCCGGCGTCGTGAGCTCACGGCCGTCCTCCCGGGGGTGTACGTCGACCACACCGGCCCACTGAGCTGGCACCAGCGGGCCTGGGCGGCCGTTCTCCACGCAGGACCGGGCGCGGCGCTGTGCCTGGAGTCCGCGTGGGCGGCTGACGGGTCGGCTGGTGCACCGCTTCCGGGCGACGCGGTCGTCCACGTCGCCGTCGAGGCCGCACGCCGCCTCGCCGACCAGCCGGGGGTCCGCGTGCACCGCGTCGTCGGGCTCGCCGCCCAGGTCCAGGAGAACGCCTCTCCCCCACGCGTGCGCACCGAGGCGACCGCCCTGGAGCTCGCCCACCGCGCACCGACGCGGTTGGACGCGGTGCGCGTGCTGACCGACGCGGTCGGCGGACGGCGTACGACGGCGGCGCGGCTGCGCACCGCACTCGCCGCGCGATCACGCACCCGCGACCGGGCCTTCCTGACGCGGCTCCTGGACGACCTCGAGCGTGGCACCTGCTCGGTCCTGGAGCACGGCTTCCTCACCCGCGTGGAGCGAGCGCACGGCCTGCCCGAGGGGCGGCGGCAGCGGCCGCGACGCGCGGAGGGGCGGGAGTACCGCGACGTGGAGTACGTGGCGTTCGGGCTGGTGGTCGAGCTGGACGGCCGGGCCGGCCACACGGGTTGGGACGCCACCGGGCGCGACGCGGACCGCGACCTCGACGACCACGCGGACGGCCGGGAAGCGGTGCGACTCCGGTGGCGGCAGGTGTACGGCACCGAGTGCCGGACCGCGGCGCGACTGGCACGGATCCTCCAGCGGCGCGGCTGGACCGGGGCACCGGTCGCCTGCGGTCCGGACTGTGCCGTCGCTGCCCTCGACCGGCCGGCTGCCTGAGCGAGGAGTCTGGGGCGCAGCACGTGCGCCTCAGACTCCTCGCTCTCGAAGCAGCCGCACCCGAGGCTCCTAGAGTGGCGGGGTGACCGACCTCGAGGCCCTCGCGGCCGCCGCCGAGTCCGCCGACGGAGCCGCCCCGCTGGACGAGGCGACCTGGCTGGCGCTCCGGCACCGGCCCGACAGCGTGCAGCGCTTCGAGCGCGAGGGCGGGGTCGCGCTGGTGATCGGGGACGAGCTGACGCTGGTCGTGCACCCGGACGCGCGGGGCCGGGGCGTCGGGACGAGCCTGCTGGACGAGGCGCTGGACGCCCGGGCAGGCGGCGGGCGGACGGGACAACTCAGTGCGTGGTCGCACGGCCACCACCCCGCGGCCGACCGGCTCGCCGCGTCGCGCGGCTTCGCGAAGGTGCGCGAGCTCTGGGTGATGCGCCGTGCGACGGCCGACCCGCTCCCGGAGCTGCCCGCGAGCGACGTACCCGTCCGGTCCTTCCGTCCCGGCGACGAGGCCGAGCTGCTGCGCGTGAACGCCGCGGCCTTCGCGCACCACCCCGAGCAGGGGTCGATGGACGCCGCCAACCTGGCCGAGCGGATGGCGGAGCCGTGGTTCTCCCCCGACGGGCTGCTCGTCGCGACGGACGGCGAGCGGATGCTGGGCTTCCACTGGACCAAGCAGCACTCGGCCGCGCTGGGCGAGGTGTACGTCGTGGGCATCGACCCCGGCGCGCAGGGTCGTGGCCTCGGCAAGCTGCTCACGCTCGCCGGGCTGCACCACCTGGCGGGGCTGGGCGTCGCCGAGGTGCTGCTGTACGTCGAGTCGGACAACGCCCCGGCGGTCGCGGTCTACTCCGGGCTGGGCTTCGCCCATGCGGCGGCCGACACGCACGTGATGTACGAGAGGGCCTAGCTCTCCCGCCAGAGCAGCACCAGGCAGAACAGCGACCCGATCCCCCACATGCCGAGCACGGGGATGTCGCCCACGTTCATGCCGTGGGCGGCATCCATCCGCCAGATGGTGTGGCCCGCCCAGGGGCCGTGCCCGGCCAGGAGCAGCAGCGTCAGCGCGCTGATGATGCCGAAGAGGCAGACGACCAGGAACGCGCGCACCCGCCAAGGATGCCAGCGGGGCGGTGAGAGCGCCGTGCGGGTCAGCGCATCGGGCGCACGTGCAGCCCGACCTCGGGGTCGACGACGACCTCCTGGCCGGCCGGCATGTCGTCGACGACCAGCGGGGCGTCCACGGGGACGTTGCGCTTGACCATGCCGAGCGCGATCGGCCCGAGCTCGTGGTGGCGCGCGGACGAGCCGACGAAGCCGACCACCTTGTCGCCGGAGCGGATCTCGGCACCCTGCGCGGGCAGCCTGTTCTCGGTGCCGTCGAGGTGCAGCAGCGTCAGCCGGCGCGGCGGCCGCCCGAGCGTGTGCACCCGCGCGACGGTCTCCTGCCCGCGGTAGCAGCCCTTGTCGAGGTGCACGGCGGCCGGGATCCAGCCGGCCTCGTTGGGGATCGTCCGGGCGTCGGTGTCGATGCCCAGGCGCGGCTCCCCGCGCGCGATCCGCAGCGCCTCGAAGGCCCAGAAGCCGCACGCCGGGCCGGCGGCCGCGGCGTACGCCGTCAGCTGGTCGCGCGGGACGAGCTCGTAGGCGGCGTACGGCGACGGGTGGTTTCGAGACGGTTGCTGCGCAACCTCCTCAACCACCGGCGCGGGGCGGGGGCGCCAGGTAACGGCCAGCTGGTCGGTCACGTCGGTGACCTCGACCCGCATCATGAACTTCATCCGCTCGAGGAACGCGATGAGCGCGGCCACCTGGCCGGGCTCGGTGTGCGCCGTGAACGCCTCGCCGTCGTCGTACCCGTAGAACGCGTGCTCGACGTGGCCGTTCGGGCTGAGCACCAGCGCGCCGGTCCACACCTTCGGCGCGAGGGCGGTGAGGTGCTGCGAGGTCAGCGAGTGCAGCCAGGTGAGGCGGTCCGGCCCGGAGATGCGGAGCACGTCGCGGTGCGAGAGGTCGACGAAGCCCTCGCCGGACTCGAGCGAGCGCTGCTCGAGGTTGAAGGAGCCGTAGTGCGCGGCCACCTCGGCGTCGATGCCGTCACCGGCGACGGCGCCGGGCAGGTCCAGCAGGGGGCTACGCATGGGTGTGGGGCTCCTCGGGATGTGCGTGGGTGCCGGGCGGGGTGCCGGGCGGGTGGTCGGCGTGCGCGGGGCGTTCGCAGTCCGTGCACTGGCCGAAGACCGTCAGGTGGCCGACGTCCACGACGAACGCGTGCTCGTCGCGCAGCCGGTCGCTGAGCGGGGTGATGACACCAGGGTCAACCGAGGTGATGCGTCGACAATTCCGGCAGACGAGGTGGAAGTGCTCGTGGTCCGTGACGGAGTGGTACGTCGGGGCGCGGTCGCTCAGGTGCGCGTGCCGCACCAGGCCGAGCTCCTCCAGGACCTCGAGCGTGCGGTAGACCGTCGACACGTTGACCGCCGACGACTGCTCGCGGACCTTGGCCAGCACCTCGTCGGGGGTGGCGTGCCCGAGCTCCTCGACGGCGCTGAGGATCAGCTCGCGCTGCGGGGTCAGCCGGTAGCCGCTGCCCCGGAGTCGCTCGCGCCAGTCGTCGGTCATGGGGCCATTGTTGCGCGGTTGGGCGGGGAGGGTCTCGATACGGTCGCTGCGCGACCTACTCGACCGACGAGACCGGTTCGGCGGGTGGGTCTCGATACGGTCGCTGCGCGACCTACTCGACCAGCGGGACCGTCCGAGAAGACGTCAGGCGCGGACGAGCCGGGCCCAGGTGTGCGGCTGGAGCGCCTGCCCCATGGCCGCCATGTCGAAGGCGTAGAGCAGGTCGCCCTCGACGTTGCCGTAGAGGCGCTTGCCGCCGGTGTACTCCTTGGCGGTCTCGGTCCGGGCGACCGCGTCGGTCGTCAGGTCGAGCTTGCCGCCGTCGGCGGTGCCGTGCCAGATCTCGACGAAGCCGGTGTTGTGGGTCAGCAGGAACTCCACCTTGCCGTCCTCCAGGCAGCGCAGGAAGCCGGTCTCGATCGCGGCGTCGCGGATCTTCTCGCCGTTCTCGTCGGTGATCCACGCGCGGGACATGTAGTGGAAGAACGGGCGGCCGTCGTGGGTGAAGATCAGCTCCTGGCCGAACTCGTACGCCTCGATCGTCGGGTAGTCGCCGTGGCCGCTCCCGCGCCAGGTGCCGAGCAGCCAGGCCACGGGACCACAGTTCGGGTGCAGGTTGTCGGGGAGCTCGAAAGGCATGGCGACCACTCTAGAGTCGGACGCATGCCACGCCCACTCGTCGTCAAGGTCACCTGCGGGAGCGAGGACGCCGAGCGCTGCAACCAGGCGTTCACCGTCGCCGCCACCGCCGTCGCGGCGGGCGCCGACGTCTCGCTCTGGCTCACCGGCGAGGCCGCGTGGTTCGGGGTGCCGGGCCGGGCCGAGGAGTTCGCGCTCGACCTCGCCACGCCCCTGGCCGACCTGCTCGCCGCGGTGGTCGCCGGCGGGATGGTCACGGTGTGCACGCAGTGCGCCGCCCGGCGGGGCATCGTCGAGGGCGACCTGCGCGAGGGTGTCCGGATCGCCGGGGCGGCCGGCTTCACCGAGGAGGTCCTGCGCGACGACGTGCAGGCCCTCGTCTACTAGGCGCTCACTCGGCCAGCCGGTCGAGGATCACGCCGGCGAGCGCCCGCGCGCCCTCCGGCGTCGGGTGCACGCCGTCGAAGCTGAGACCCGGAAGCCAGTCGCCGTTGCGCCCGTAGAGGCGGTCGTCCGGCCCGATGTCGACGTACGTCGCCCCGGCCTGCTCCGCGGCCCGGCGCTGCGCCTCCACCATCGGCGTGACCGGCTTGGCGTAGGCCGCGTCGATGGCCGGCGGGCCGATCACCCACACCTGGGCACCCGCGTCCCGCGCCAGCCCGACCATCGTCACGAGGCTCGCGACCGACGGCTCGACCGGCAGCCCCTGCAGCACGTCGTTGGTGCCGCCCATGATCACGACGCCCTCGGGGTCGCGCGCCAGCACGTCCTGCTCGAAGCGCTCGGCCATCTGCACCAGGGTCTGGCCGCCTACGGCGACGTCCGCGACGTACGACCAGGGCGAGCGGCCGCTCACGGCGTACGCCACCCACGACGCGGGGCCGGGGCGGGCGTCGAAGCGGCCGGTGTCGGCCTGCGTGAGCGAGTCGCCCATGAAGACCGTGCGGACGGGCTGGTCGGCGGTGGCGCCGCCGGAGCCGTCGCGCAGGACCACGAACGCCGCGCCCGCGGCGACGAGCACCAGCACGGCCCCGATCCCGGCCTCCCGTGTCCCGATCACGCCTCGATCCTGCCCGATCGCGCCATCCGCGCGACTGCCGGGCGGACAACGGATAACCTCCCTCTCGATGACCTCGGGCCCCACTGACGACGACCAGCGCGACGCCGACGACTCCCTGCGGCGCGATCGCGCGCGCGCCGAGGACGGCGGGAGCCGCTGGCGCCGCCGCGTCCAGTCTGCGCAGACCGTGCCGGAGAACCCCGAGCTGGCCGTACGCCGGGCCGCCGAGCAGGCCGCTGCGGCCCACCGCGCCGCCAAGCTCCGGCACGCCGCCGAGCTGTCCGCGACGGAGGCCTCGGCCGAGCGGCTGGTCGCCGAGGAGTCCGCCCGGGCCGCGTCCGTGGCCCGCGAGGAGGCCGACGCGAAGGCCGCCGAGCACGCCGCGGCCGCGCAGGAGGCGCACGCCGCCCGGGCCGAGGCCGAGGCCGCGGTCCGAACCCACGCCGAGGAGCGCCTCGTCGCCGAGCAGGCCGCGATCGCCGCGCTGAAGGAGCGCGAGACAGCCGAGAAGGCCGCCCTCGAGGAGAGCGCGTCCGCGCGGGCCTCGATGGCGTTCCGCCTGGTCGCCGAGCAGGCCGCCGCGCTGCAGGCCGCCGACCGCGCCGCGGCCGAGGACGCCGCCCGGGACGCCGCCGAGGCGGCCACCCTGGCGCACGCGGCCCGCACCGAGGCCGAGGAGACCGCGCGCGGTCTCGGCCGCGACGCCGCCGACGCCCACAGCGCCCGGGTCGCCGCCGAGGAGGCCGCCGCCGAGCACGCCGAGGCCGCCCGGCAGGCCCACGAGGACCGGGCCGCGGCCGAGGCCCGCGCCCACGAGCTCGCCGAGGCCGGGTCGCGGGCCGCCGAGGAGCACGCCGCGGCCGCCCGCGCCGCCGCGGACGAGCACGCCGCGACGCTGCAGGCCGCGACCGAGGAGCACGCGGGGTCGCTCCGGGCCGCCGCGGACGAGCATGCTGCCGCCGTACGATCCGCGGTCGCGGCGCGCGAGGCCGCCGAGACCGCGGCCGGGGAGCACGCCGACGCGCGGAGCGCCGCCGAGCAGGCCGCGACCGAGCAGGCCGAGGCCCGGGCCGCCGCGGAGCAGGCCGCGCGCGAGCAGTCGGAGACCGCGCACCGGGCAGCCGCCGAGCGCCGGGCCGCCGAGGACGCCGCCCGGGCCGCCGCCGAGCGCGCGGAGCAGGCCCTGGCCGAGCGCACCGCCGCCGAGGAAGCCGCTCGCGAGCAGGCCGCTGCCGCCGCCACCGCGGCCGCCGCCGAGGAGGCCGCCCACCGGGCCGCCACCGAGCTGGCCGACGCGACCCGCATCGCCACCGAGGCCCGCATCGCCGCGGACGAGGCCGCCTCCCGGCAGGCGGAGCTGGCGAGCGGTGCGCACGACGGGCGTACGGCGGCCGAGCAGGCCGCCGCAGAGCAGGCGGCGGCTCGCGCCGAGGCCGACCAGTCGGCCGGCTACCACGCCCAGCAGGCCGGCGCCGCCCACCGGGCCCGGACCGCGGCCGAGGAGGCCGCCCGCGTGCAGGCCGACCGGGCCGAGCAGGCCCTCGTCGAGCGGACCTCCGCCGAGAACGCCGCCCGCGAGCAGGCCGTCGCCGCCGGACTCGCCGCGGCCGCCGAGGAGGCCGCGCACCGCGCCGCCACCGATCTAGCCGAGGCCACCCGCACCGCCACCGAGGCCCGGATCGCCGCCGACGAGACCGCCGCCGAGCACGCCGACCGGGCCTCCGTCGCCCACGACGACCGGGCGATGGCCGAGCACGTCGCCGCGGAGCAGGCCGAGAAGCGCGCCGCCGCCGAGGAGGCCGCGCAGGCCGCCGCCGAGGTCGCCCGCGAGGCGCAGTCGGAGCGGGCCGCCGCCGAGCAGGCCGCCCGCGACCAGGCCGCGCGCGCCGAGCAGGCGCTCGCCGACCGCGAGGCCGCGGAGGCCCGCTTCCGCGAGCTCGCCGACGCCGCGGCGATGGCCGCTCAGGCCGAGCACGCCGCCCACCAGGCCGCCGAGCTGCGCAGCCGGGAGGCGCGGGCCGCCGAGGAGGCCCGGGCCGCCGCGGACGCCGTCGCCCAGGAGCACGCCGAGGCGCGGGCCGCCGCCGAGGAGGTCGCCCGGGTCGCCCTGGCCGACCGCCACGCCGCCGAGGAGGAGGCGCGCAGCCAGGCCGAGAGCGCCTCGCGCTCCGCGGCCGACCGCGAGAGCGCCGAGGTCCGCACCCGCGAGGTCGTCGACCAGGCCGCGGCCGCCGCCGCCGCGCACGCCGACGAGATCCGGGTCGCGTTCACCGCCCGCACCGACGCGGAGGAGGCGGTCGCCGAGCAGGCCCGCCTGCGCGCGATCGCGGAGGAGAAGGCCGAGAAGCGCGCGATGGAGCGGAGCGCGGTCGAGGCCGCCGTACGCCGTCAGACCGAGGTCGCCGAGGAGGCCCTGCGCGAGCGCCGGGCGGCCGAGGAGCGGGCCCGCGACCTCGCGCACGCCCTCGCCGAGACCCGTGCGCTGCTCCTCGACGAGCTCACGGTCCGGCGGCACTGGTGGCAGCGTCCCGAGGCCGTCGTGCTCCCGCCGCACCCGCCGCTGAACGCCGACCTCCAGGGTGACGACGCCGTCGCCGACCGCGCCGGCACCGGCCTGCCCGCCGGCGACCCGGTCGGGGGCCGCCGCTCGGCGGACACCCCCGACGACGCCGACGCCGTGCTGACCTTCGGCTCACCGCGCAGCCGGATAGCCCGCGTCGCGGCCGTCGGGGCGCTCGTGGCGGCCCTCGTCACGGCATACGCCGTCGGCACGGCGCTCGCGGTGCCCGTCATCGCCGGCGGGGCCGGCCTCACCGTGCTGCTGGTGCTCGTCGCGGTGGTGACCCGTCCGCGCACGTCGTACGTCCGCCTCGACCGCGGTCTGGTCGACATCGTCGACGGCGACCACCACCACCGCTTCGACCTCCGCGACGAGCGCACCGTGGTCGAGACCGAGGGCCAGCCCGGCAGCCGCGACTGGCAGGTCCGCTTCCTGCGCCGCAGCCTCGAGCCGGTCGTCGTCACCTCGAGGGCCGTCGACTCCGTCGCGCTGACCGAGGCGCTGCGTCGCTGGCGCCCGGAGCTCTAGCGGGCCTCAACCACCGAGGGCGGCCTTGAGCTTGGCGGCCAGCTCGGCGACCGCGGCCTTCGAGCTGCGGCCGACGCCGACGATGTTGAGGAAGCCGTGGATGAGGCCGGGGTACCTCTTGAGCTCCACCCGCACGCCCGCCTCGGCGAGCTTGCGGGCGTAGGCCTCGCCCTCGTCGCGCAGCGGGTCGAAGCCGGCCGTGGCGACGAACGCGGGAGCCACCCCGGCGGGGATGTCGGCGTAGAGCGGTGAGTAGCGCGGGTCCGTGAAGTCGCCGCCCGCCGGCATGTAGCTGTCGTTGGCGAGCTCCATGTAGGCCCGGGTCAGGTAGAACCCCTCGCTGAACAGCTCCGCGCTCGAGGTGCGCCGCACGCCGTCGCTGGCGGGGTAGACCAGCAGCTGGAACGCCAGCGGCAGGCCCTCGCGCGCGGCCACGAGCGCGACGCCGGCCGAGAGCGTGCCGCCCGCGGAGTCGCCGCCGACCGCGAGCCGGGCCGGGTCGCCGCCGAGCGAGGCGGCGTTCGCGACCACCCAGCGGTACGCCGCGCACGCGTCGTCGTACGCCGCGGGGAACTGCGCCTCGGGGGCCAGGCGGTAGTCGACCGCCACGATGCGCACGCCGCTGCGCTCGGCGAGGAAGCGGCAGGCGGCGTCGTGCGACTCGAGGTCGCCGTGCATGAAGCCGCCGCCGTGGAAGAACACCAGCAGCGGCCCGGTGGCCGGGGCCCCGGTGGGCACGTAGAGCCGCGCGGGCAGGTCCGCCACGGTCAGGTCGCGGACCGAGCCGATCGGCTGGCGCCCACCGGCCGCTGCGGCGTGCCGGCGCAGCGCCGCGCGGCCCTCCTCCATCGGCAGGGTCTCGGCGCCCGGCTCCTTGGCGAGCTTCTGCAGCCACAGGCTGAGCTGGACGTCGGTCGCGAGGGTCTGGCCGTCGCGGACGACCGGCTTCCCGACCAGCCGGCGCTGCACCGGCTCGGGGAGCGCGAGCATGCCGCGCAGCACGGTTGCCTGGACACGGGGGGTGAGCGTCGCGACGACGTCCTTGAGGGCCACGGGGGGAACCTACCGGCGGCCCGTCCGTCCGCGGCCGGGGGTCCGCCCCGCGACCGCTGGCGCGGCGCGCGCCCAGGGGCCGCGTCAGGCGGACGCGGCGTCGGGGACCGCCTCGGGCAGGCGCAGGTCGGCGACGAAGACGTGCCGTCCGTCGGCCAGGCGGTGCGCCGCGATCGTGAGCTCGACGAGGCGCTCGCTCCCGTCGCGGCAGAGGCCCGGGACGGTCACCGCGCGGTCCAGCAGCGGCGCGCGGCCGTTGGCCAGGAACAGCGTGAAGCCGGCGAGGTGGGCCTGCCGGTAGCGCGGCGGGATGATCGCGACGAGCCGCTGCCCGACCAGCTCGTCCTCGTGGTCGTAGCCCAGCGCCGCCAGCGCCGGCGGGCTCACCGCGAGGATCCGGTTGGCGTCGTCCGCGGCGATCTGGCCGGTCGGGGACTCCGAGACCTCGCGCGAGGCCCACGGCAGCGGCGCCACCTCGGGCGGGGCGGCGTCGGCGAGGTCCATCCAGGCCGAGGCCCGGCCACCGACCGCCTGGATCGCGACCTCCCGGCAGACCCAGCGGCGGAAGGCGCGGATCTCGGGCTGGGTGGGCGGGTTCAGGAAGGCCCCGGCGTCCGACAGCGCGATCGCGGCGTCGATCGTCTCGTCGAGCACCTTGAAGTTCGTGACGTCGTCGCCCGAGACCGGCAGCACCAGCTTCGGGCTGGAGACGGCCGGCTCGGTGGCCGTGGCCATCAGCTCGTCGGAGTCGTCGCCCAGCCCGGGGTCGGGGAAGTGCTCGAGCATCAGCCCGATCGCCTCGCTGGCCGCGGCGTGCGCCTGCAGCGCCAGGAGGTCGTCGTCGTCGGTGAGGTTGTGGAGGAGGTACTCGCGCAGCAGCGCCTCCGCGTGCTGGTGCCAGGCGACGTGGATCAGCAGCGGGACGTTGCGCAGCTCGACAGCCAGGGTGTCCGGTCCGGGCACGACGTCGACCTCCGGGAGCCCGGAGAGGTCGAGGACGCTCTCGGCGCCCTCACGGTCACCCCGGTCGAGCTCGAACCACACGGTCTTGCCCTCGCCGCTCGGCTGGGCGCCCCAGCGGTCGACCATCTGCTGCAGCATCCGCAGCCCGCGACCGGTGCCGGCCAGCGTCGAGTTGTGCCGCGGGGCGGGCAGCTGCGTGCTGCCGTCACCCACCTCGACCCGCAGGCCGACCGCCAGCACCCAGGCCCGCACGCTGATCTGCGTCCCGGCGTGCACGAGCGCGTTCGTGACGACCTCGCTGACGAGCAGCTCGGCGGTCTCGACCAGGTCGTCCCGGCCCGCGCGCGCCAGCTCCTCCCGGACGAGGCGACGCGCCTCCCCCACGCTGGCGGGGTGGGGCCGCAGCGTGGCCTCCACACCCCCCAGGCGACTGCTCACACCTGTTTGTACCCCATCCGTCCGGCCCCGATCACGTCCACCCGCCGTTCACCCGCCGGTGCCACACTGGTCTACATGAGTGCGGAGACCGTCCCCAGCCCCGTCGTCGTCCCACCGGACGACCGCGCCGCGGAGGCGACGTTCGACGTGGAGCCGCCGTACGTCCCCGACCACGAGGCGCTCGCCGCGGTCGAGAAGTACGACGACCGCTTCCTCGACCGGGAGCTCTCGTGGCTGCACTTCAACCAGCGCGTCCTCGACCTCGCCGAGGACCAGTCGCTGCCGCTGCTCGAGCGGGCCCGCTACCTCGCGATCGTCACGAGCAACCTCGACGAGTTCTTCATGGTCCGCGTCGCCGGTCTCAAGCGCCGGATCGCGGCCGGGGTCGCGGTGCGGGCCGCCTCGGGCCTGATGCCGCGCGAGGTGCTGGAGCAGATCTGGCGCGGCGCCGGCGAGCAGATGCTGCGGCACGCCCACGTCTTCCGCGACGAGATCGTGCCGGCCCTGACCGAGGCCGGCATCGAGTTGCTGCGGTGGGACGAGCTCGACCGCGAGGAGCAGAAGTACTGCAAGCGGCTCTTCAAGGACCGGGTCTTCCCGGTGCTGACCCCGCTGGCGGTCGACCCCGCGCACCCGTTCCCCTACATCTCCGGCCTCTCGCTCAACCTCGCCGTCGTGATCCGCAACCCGAAGACGGACAAGGAGCACTTCGCGCGGGTCAAGGTGCCGCCGATCTTCACCCGCTTCGTGCCGCTGGGCAACCAGCGCTTCGTGCCGCTCGAGGACGTCATCGCCGAGCACCTCAAGCGGCTCTTCCCCGGCATGGAGGTGCTGGAGGCGCACTCCTTCCGGGTGACGCGCAACGAGGACCTCGAGGTCGAGGAGGACGACGCCGAGAACCTCCTCGCCGCCCTCGAGAAGGAGCTGCTCCGCCGCCGCTTCGGCCCGCCGGTGCGCCTCGAGGTCGAGGAGACCATCTCCCCCGCGGTGCTGGAGCTGCTGACCTCCGAGCTCGGCGTCACCCAGGACGAGGTCTTCCGGCTGCCCGGCCCGCTCGACCTGCGCGGCCTGCACGGCATCGCCGACCTGCCGCGCGAGGAGCTGAAGTACGCCGCCTTCGTGCCGACCACCCACTCCCGCCTGGCCGAGGTCGAGTCCGCGGCGCCCGTCGACGTCTTCAAGGCCGCGCGCCGCAACGACGTGCTGCTGCACCACCCCTACGACTCGTTCGCCACCTCGGTCCAGCGCTTCATCGAGCAGGCCGCCGCCGACCCGCACGTGCTGGCGATCAAGCAGACGCTCTACCGCACCTCCGGGGACTCCCCGATCATCGACGCCCTCGTCGACGCGGCCGAGTCCGGCAAGCAGGTGCTGGTGATCGTCGAGATCAAGGCGCGCTTCGACGAGCAGGCCAACATCCGCTGGGCCCGCAAGCTCGAGCAGGCCGGCTGCCACGTGGTCTACGGCCTGGTCGGGCTCAAGACCCACTGCAAGCTGTCGATGGTCGTCCGTGACGAGGCCGAGGGGATCCGCCGCTACACGCACATCGGCACCGGCAACTACAACGGCAAGACCGCGCGCAGCTACGAGGACCTCGGGCTGATCACCACCAACGAGCGCATCGGCGAGGATGTCGCCCACCTGTTCAACAACCTCAGCGGCTACGCCCGCAACGCGTCGTACGACGAGCTGCTCGTCGCCCCGGACTCCGTGCGGGACGGCCTGGTCGACCAGATCCACCAGGAGATCGCCCACCACCGGGCCGGTCGCCCGGCCCGGATCCGGATGAAGGCCAACTCGGTCGTCGACGAGGCGATCATCGACGCGCTCTACCTCGCCTCGCAGGCGGGTGTGCCGATCCAGCTGCTCGTGCGCGGGATCTGCTCGCTGCGGCCCGGGGTTCCCGGGCTGTCGGAGACCATCGAGGTCCGCTCGGTCCTCGGCCGCTTCCTGGAGCACAGCCGGGTGTTCTGGTTCGAGAACGCCGGCGAGCCGCAGGCCTGGATCGGGTCGGCCGACATGATGCACCGCAACCTCGACCGCCGCGTCGAGGTCCTGGTGCGGCTGCCCGGTCCGGACAACGTGGAGGCCGTCGGCCGGCTGCTCGACCTCGCCTTCGACCCCGACACCAACGCCTGGCTGCTCGGGCCGGACGGCGAGTGGACCCGTAACGCTGGCGGCGTCCACCTCCAGGAGGCGCTCATCGAGGGCCAGCGGCGACGCCGCTCGGCGCCCTGACTTGCGCGTCCGGCGTCCCGACCCCCTAGCATGACGGCTGTTCTCATCCTGCTCTCCAGGAGTTTCCCGTGGGTTTGAAGTTCCGCCCGACCGACACGACGTTCTACGACCTCTTCAGCGAGGCTGCCCAGCACCTCGTCGGGGGCGCCGAGCTGCTCGCCGAGATGCTCAGCGAGACCGCCGACCACCAGGACGTGGCCCGTCGGATGCGCGAGGCCGAGCACCAGGCCGACGAGACGACGCACGCCATCGTCCGCCGCGTGAACACGACGTTCGTCACGCCCTTCGACCGCGAGGACATCTACAACCTCGCCTCGGGGATCGACGACGTCATGGACATGATGGACGAGGTCGTCGACCTGATCCTGCTGTACGAGGTGAAGATCCTGCCGGCCGAGCTGTCGACCCAGGTCGAGGTCATCCAGCGCTGCGCCGAGATCACCGCGGCTGCGATGCCGAACCTCCGCTCGATGCAGTCGCTGGAGGAGTACTGGATCGAGATCAACCGTCTCGAGAACGTCGGCGACAAGAACCACCGCCGGATGCTCGCCCACCTGTTCAGCGGCGAGTACAAGGCGATGGAGGTGCTCAAGCTGAAGGACATCGTCGAGTCGCTCGAGGGCGCCATCGACGCCTTCGAGAAGGTCGCCAACATCGTGGAGCAGATCGCGGTCAAGGAGTCCTGACCCGTGGAGCTCGCGATTGTCATCGCGGTTGTCGTCGTGGCCCTCGGCTTCGACTACACCAACGGTTTTCACGACGCGGCGAACGCCATCGCCACCTCGGTCTCGACCCGGGCGCTGACCCCACGGGTCGCCCTGATCCTCGCGGCGGTGATGAACTTCGTCGGCGCGCTGCTCGGCCAGGAGGTCGCGCACACCGTCAGTGACACCATCAAGTTCGCCGACGGCCTCGACGCGGGGCATGCGCTCGTCGTCGTACTCGCGGGCCTGCTCGGGGCCATCGCGTGGAACCTCATCACGTGGTACTTCGGCCTCCCCTCCTCCTCCTCGCACGCCCTCATCGGCGGCCTCGGCGGCGCGACCATCGCCGCGGGCCCCGACATCGCGGCCGTGCAGTGGAAGACGATCATCGACAAGGTCGTGATCCCGATGGTGGCCTCGCCGCTGTTCGGCTTCGCGGCGGCCTTCGTCGTGATGCTCTCGATCATGTGGATCTTCCGGAAGCGGAACCCGCACAAGGTCTTCCGCGGCTTCCGGATGGCGCAGACCGTCTCGGCCGCCGGGCTCGCCCTGGGCCACGGCCTGCAGGACGCCCAGAAGACGATGGGTGTCATCTTCCTGGCGCTCCTCGCGACCGACCACGTCTCCGAGGGCGACCCGCTCCCCCTCTGGGTCGTCATCGCGGCCGCCTCGGCGATCTCGCTCGGCACCTACTCCGGCGGCTGGCGCATCATGCGCACCCTCGGCCGCCGGATCATCCACCTCGACCCGGCCCGCGGCTTCTCCGCCGAGTCGGTCGGCGCGGCCGTGCTCTACACCACCGCGTTCGTGTACGCCGCCCCCATCTCGACCACCCACATCATCACCTCGTCGATCATGGGCGCCGGCGCCACCAAGCGCTTCTCCGCCGTCCGCTGGGGCGTCGCCCGCTCGATCGTCACCGCCTGGGTCCTCACCTTCCCCATGGCCGGTCTGATGGCCGCGATCTGCTACTTCGTGCTGCACCTGGTCGTCCCGGTCTGAGCCTGGCCGGCGGCCGGGCTCGCGCTCTGGCGGGATAGTCCGACACGTTTCTGTTGTCCGAAGCCCCTTGGGGCGACAGAAACGTGTCGGACTATGCCGGTGGTGACGCGTCAGCCGGCTCGGTGGCGCAGCAGGTAGGACCGTTGTCCGCTGGTCAACCGCCGTCGCTGCTCCACGGTCTCGGTGCGGACCCACCACGGGGGTGCCTGGGTCGTCCAGGCGCGCTGTGACTCGGGCAGCCACCGGGCTCGTGCTCGAGTGGCGTGGATCCGAGCCACCAGCGCGTCGACGTCGCCGCGATCGGCCGCGACGGAGGTGAGGTACTCCAGGCCATGGCTGCGGAACACCTCCTCCCGCCGCACATCCCTCGCTCGTTGAAATCCGGTCAGGTGCAGGGAGGAGTCGTACTCGACGGCGACCCCCGCGTCCGGGTCGAACAGGTCGGGCGTGCCCAGGTGCCGGCCAGCCCGGTCGAAGATCGGGACGTTGCAGAGGGGGATGCCGAGCCCTGCGTCCACCGTCCACACGAGGCGCAGGTCGACCTCCGCAGGCGACCAGCTGTTCTCCTGCATCAGGCCGAGAGCGTCGCGCGCTCGGGGGATCCCCGTCCACGCGGCGTGGGCGAGCACGTACGTCGACAGCTCGGACGTCGAGACGAGGTCGTTGAAGCACGCCATGTCTGCGGCACGCACGGCCAGCCGAAGATTGTCGGCGTACCGCATCTCGAAGCACACGGACCGTGCTGCCGTGGTGATCCGCAGGCCGTCCACCTCGATGAGGTCGCGAGGGTCCAGCTTCTCCTTGCACACCCGGATCCCCGGCTGGTGACGGACGTTCAGCCCACCGGTCGCCAGTGTCACCGGCAACCGCCACCCGGCCACGTCCGTGCCCTCGAACCAGCGTCCACCCAGCCACCGCAGCGCCGCCCAGCCCGTGACGCCTCCGTAGCTCGGCAGGACAGCGGCCGCCTCGACGATCCTCTGCTCGACACGGTCGAGGCCCACCGTCGACGGAACGAAGAGACCCGCACTCGTCCGTCGCCACGCCGCCCCGCGCACCTGCGCGGGGGTTGGCCCTCGCTCGCCCTTCGGGTCCACGCGCACGGGCCGGACGAGCCCGGGCCGGGCGGCGTGGAAGGCGGGTGGATCGAACGCGGACACCCCACGAGGGTTCCTCGGCCCGAGGATCGCTGCAGCGGCTATCCACACCCCCGGCAGCGCCGGCATAGTCCGCTACGAATTTGTCGTCCATCGGCTGTCCCGACGACGAAATCGTGTCGGACTATCCGGGGCAACTCCCTGACACCGGCGCCCGCGCCGAGCGCCCTCGAGCACTCAGCCGAAGCGGCCCGAGATGTACGCCTCGGTGGACTCCTGGTCGGGCTGGGTGAACATCTTCTTGGTGGGGTTGAACTCCACGAGGTGGCCGGGCTCGCCGGTGGCCTTGAGGTTGAAGAAGCCGGTGTCGTCGGAGACGCGGGCGGCCTGCTGCATGTTGTGGGTGACGATGACGATCGTGTAGTCGGTCTTCAGCTCGTGGATCAGGTCCTCGATCGCGGAGGTCGAGATCGGGTCGAGGGCCGAGCACGGCTCGTCCATGAGCAGCACCTGCGGCTCGACGGCGATCGCGCGGGCGATGCAGAGCCGCTGCTGCTGGCCGCCGGACAAGCCCATGCCGGGCTTGTTGAGACGGTCCTTGACCTCGGCCCAGAGGTTCGCCGCGGAGAGCGAGCGCTCGACGATGGTGTCGGCCTCGGACTTCTTCATCTTCTTGGCGTTCAGCCGGTTGCCCGCGAGGACGTTGTCGTAGATCGACATCGTGGGGAACGGGTTGGGGCGCTGGAAGACCATGCCGATCTCGCGGCGTACGGCGACCGGGTCGATCGAGGCGTCGTACAGCGACTGCCCGTCCACCATGATCTTGCCCTCGACGCGGGCGCCGGGGATCACCTCGTGCATGCGGTTCAGCGACCGCAGCATGGTGGACTTGCCGCAGCCGGAGGGGCCGATGAACGCGGTCACGGACCGCGCCTTGATGGTCATGTTGACGCCCTCGACGGCGAGGAAGTCCCCGTAGTAGATGTTCAGGTCGGAGACGTCGATGCTCTTGGCCATGAGTGGGGCTCAGCCTTTCTTGGGGGCGAAGATCTTGCCGACGAAGCGCGCCAGCAGGTTGAGGACCATCACGATCACGATGAGGACCAGGGCGGCCCCCCACGCGCGGGCGATCCCGGGCGCCTCGGCGCCGCTGCCGGCGGGCGCGATGCCCGGCTGGGTGAACGAGTAGAAGATGTACACGGGCAGGGTGGTCATCCGCTCGTGCATCAGGTTGAGGTTGACCGAGTCCGTCTTGCCGGCGACGACCAGCAGCGGCGCGGTCTCCCCGATCACGCGGGCCACGGCGAGAGTCACACCCGTGATGATGCCGCCCAGGGCCGTCGGGAGCACCACCTTGGTGATCGTGCGCCACTTGGGTACGCCGAGGGCGTACGACGCCTCGCGCAGGTCGTCGGGCACCAGCCGCAGCATCTCCTCGGCCGAGCGGACCACGATCGGGATCATCAGCAGCGACAGCGCGACGGAGCCGCCGAAGCCGAGCCGGGCCTGCGGACCCAGGATCAGCACGAAGACCGCCAGCGCGAAGAGGCCGGCCACGATCGAGGGGATGCCGGTCATCACGTCCACGAGGAAGGTGATCCACTTCGCGAGCTTGCTGCCCTTGCCGTACTCGACGAGGTAGATCGCAGCGAACAGCCCGACCGGGACCGAGATGGCGGCGGCGGCCAGCGTGACCAGCAGGGTCCCGAGCAGCGCGTGGTAGATGCCGCCGCCGGGGCCGACGATGTTGCGCATGTCGTAGGTCAGGAACTCGACGCTGATGACCGAGGCGCCCTTGCTGACGACGGTCCAGAGCAGCCAGACGAGCGGCACCACGGCCAGCCCGAAGGCCGACCACACCAGCGAGGTCATCAGCCGGTCGACGGCGGCGCGGGAGTTCTCGACGCCCAGCGACCACAGCGGCAGCCCGACGAGGAACAGCAGCAGCGCCAGCAGCAGCCACGGCACCAGGCCCCAGCCGAGCAGCATCGCCGGCAGGCCGGCGCCGGCGAGCGCGAGCACGCCGATCAGCGCGGGCGCCCAGCGCGGCAGCCGCGGCTGCGCGAGGGACATGGACGAGGAGACGTCCTTGAGGGCGAGCTCGGAGGCGCTCATCGGGCCATCCTCCGCTCGCTGCGGCCCACGACCCAGCGGGCCGCGAAGTTCACCGCGAAGGTGAAGGCGAACAGCACCAGGCCGGTCGCGATCAGCACGTGCAGCTTGGCCGGCGTCGCCTCGGAGAAGCTGGAGGCGATGTTCGAGGCGACCGTGGCCGGGTTGGTGTTCGAGATCAGGTTGAGCGTGACGACCGGCGAGGCGGACAGCACCATCGCGACCGCCATCGTCTCGCCGAGCGCGCGACCCAGGCCGAGCATCACGGCCGAGACCATGCCCGAGCGGGCGTAGGGGAAGACCGTCAGCCGGATCATCTCCCAGCGCGTCGCGCCGAGCGCGAGCGCGGCCTCCTCGTTCAGCCGTGGGGTCTGGGCGAAGATCTCGCGCGAGATCGCGGTGATGATCGGGAGGATCATGATCGCCAGCACGATGCCGGCGGTGAAGATGGTGCGACCGGTCACGGACGCCGGACCCTTGAAGAAGGGGATCCACGAGGCGTGCTCGGCCAGCCAGGTGTGCAGGCTGACGAGGTACGGCGCCAGCGTGCGCGCCCCCCACAGGCCGAACACCACGGACGGGACGGCCGCGAGCAGGTCGACCACGTAGGCCACCGGGGTCGCGAGCCGGCGCGGCGCGTAGTGCGAGATGAACAGCGCGATCCCGAACGCGAACGGCACCGCCAGGACCAGCGCCAGGAGCGCGGCCAGGATCGTGCCGAACACCAGCGGGCCGACGTACGAGAGGAAGTCGGCGCTGGGGGCGTAGGTCGACGCGGGCTGGCTGAGGCCGGGGATGCCCTCGATCGTCAGGAAGACGAAGACCCCGGCGAGCGCGGCCAGGATGACCAGGCCCGCTCCGCGGCTGAGGCCGGCGAAGACGCGGTCGCCCCGCCGGCGCGGCGGGGTCGCCTGCCGGGTCTCGTCCGGGGTCATGGTGGCTGTCACTGCTCTCCTCAGCTCGGGTCCGGCGTGGCGATGCGGCGAGCCGGTTCCCCGACCCGCCGCACGCCGTGTGCTGCTGTTGAACTGACGTTACTTGGCGGCGATCTTCTCGACGATGCCGGCGGCTTCCTGCTGCAGCGACGAGTCGAGCGGCGCGGAGCCGGCCTGGTCGGCGGCGGCCTGCTGGCCCTCCTCCGACACGACGTACGACAGGTAGCCCTTGACCAGGTCGGCGTCGGACGCCTTGTCGTAGGTCTGGCAGGCGATGAGGTACGACGTCAGCATCAGCGGGTAGGCACCCGAGTCGGTCGCGGTGCGGTCCACGTCGATCGCCATGTCGACCGCGTCGCGGCCCTCGGTGCGCGGCGACTCGGCGAGCACCTGCGCGGCGCCCTCGGCGGTCGGGGCGTTGTACTCCGAGCCGACCTTGATCTTGGCGACGCCGAGGTCACCGGCCTGGCTCTCGTCGGCGTAGCCGATCGTGCCGTCGCCGGCCTTGACCGCGGCCACGAGGCCCGAGGTGCCCTCGCCGGCCTCGCCACCCTTGAGCGGCCACACGCCGTCGTGCGGGTCGGCCCACTTGCCCTCGGCAGCCTTCTCCAGGTAGTCGGTGAAGTTGCTCGTGGTGCCCGAGTCGTCCGAGCGGTGCACGGGGGTGATCGTCGTGTCGGGCAGCGTCGCGTCCGGGTTGTCGGCGGCGATGAGCGGGTCGTCCCACTTCGTGATCGTGCCGTTGAAGATCTGGGCGATCACGGGGGCGGACAGCTGCAGGTCGTCGACGCCCTGGAGGTTGTAGACGACGGCGATCGGGCTGACGTACGCCGGGACCTCGATGGCCGGGGAGCCGCCGCAGCGCTCGGTGGCCTTGTCGAGCTCGCCCTCGTCGGTGCTCAGGGCGGAGTCGGAGCCTGCGAAGAGGTAGGCGCCGGAGATGAAGTTCTCGCGGCCCGTGCCGGAGCCGACCGGGTCGTAGTTCACGGTGACGGCGTCGCCGTTGGCGCCCTGGAACCCGGCGCGCCAGGCGGCCTGGGCCGACTCCTGGGCGGACGAGCCGCCGCCGTTCAGCGTGCCGCTGAGGTCACCCGAGCCGGAGCCCGTGCCGGTGTCGCCACCGGTGTCGTTGCCAGCGGCGCAGCCCGAGAGGGCCAGGACGAGGACGGCGATGCCGGGGACGATCGCCCGGCGGAGAGAGGAGCGCTTCACGTCGTTCTCCTGAAGATTCGTGGTCATCACACGAAGGAAGTTAGGGAGCGCAGGTGACTGGACCGGCCGCCGTCGGTGAACGAGGGGTGAATACGAACCGGCTGGACGTCCACAAAAGGCCGGAAACGAGACGGCCATCACGTGAACACGGCCCGGAGGTCTTGACGAGCGCTGCGCGAACCCTCCGCTGGAGCTCGGTCAGTGCAGCCAGTGCCGCTCGGTCGCGACGACCTCGCCGTGGCGCAGGTGGGCGACCAGGAACGCACCCGGCTCGAGCCTGTCGTCGGGCACGCCGAGGGCGGCCAGCACCCCCGGGAGCACCGGCCGGTGGGTGCAGACGACCGCGGCGTCACCGCTCCCGACCAGTGCCGTCACCGCCCGCCGCACCGAGGCGGGCGAGGCGCCCTCCTCGCTGAGCCCGTCCTCGACCTCGAGCGGCCAGCCGGTGGTGTCGGCGAACGGGCGCACGGTGTCGAGGCAGCGCCGGGACCCGGAGGTGAGCACACGACTGACGCCGTACGCCGCGAGAACCGGGACCAACCGCTCCGCCTGCAGGCTGCCCGACTGGAGGAGCGGTCGCTTCCGGTCGTCCTTGCCCCAGCCCCGGCGGCTGCGGGCGGACGCGTGGCGCAGGACCACGACGGGCCGGGTGGGACGGCGCAGCGGCCGCGACGCCCGCAGCGTCGCCCGGTCGTAGCCGTAGGTGAGCAGCTCGAGCGCCTCGTCGTACGGCACCCAGCGCACGCCGTCGATCTCGTCGTTCAGCCGGTAGCCGCTCACGTCGTGGTCGCCCAGCACCCGGCCGACCCAGTAGGACACGTGCTTGGTGCGCCCCCCGGCCACGAGGTAGCGCTGCGGCTCCAGCGGCGGCCCGAGGCGCACGTGCAGCCCGGTCTCCTCCTCGACCTCGCGGACCGCGGCGGCGGTGACGTGCTCGCCGGGGTCGAGCTTGCCCTTCGGGAACGACCAGTCGTCGTACTTCGGGCGATGGACCAGCAGCACCTGCTTGCCGGAGCGGTAGACCACGGCTCCTGCCGCGAGCACGTCCCTGGGGGGCATGACAGTAGTCTCACACCACCTCGCCCAGGAACGGAGACCGCGTGCGCAAGCGCCTCATCATCGTGGCCGCCGTCGTGGTGGCGCTCGCCCTCGTCGCGGCCGGTCTGCTGTGGTGGCGCAGCCAGCAGGGCACCGACCTCGAGCGGGCCGCGGCCCTGGCGCCGCCGGACGCCGAGCGGCTCTCGTGGACCGACTGGGCGGGCGTACGCCGTGAGCTCGGCGTCTCGCTGGACGCCGACTCCGGCACCTCCCAGCTGCGGAAGTTCCTCGACCAGGGCTACGACGCCGACCTCACGTCCGGCTCCGCGCTGGTCCAGTCCGCGCCGGTGCTGCAGGCGAAGTTCGGCTTCTCCCCCGCGAGCGTCGACTGGGAGCTCTTCAGCCAGTCTCCCCAGGGCGCCGTCGTGATCCTGCACCTGCCCGAGTCGACCGACTTCGGCGACCTCGAGGCGAACCTCACCGACCTCGGCTTCACCCGACCCTCCAGCGACACCGGCGTCTGGCAGGGCGGCGACCTGCTCAGCAGCATCGGCTCGGACCTGACCCCGGAGCTGCAGTTCATCGCCCTCGACGCCGAGCGCGGGCTGGTGCTGACCAGCGACGAGCCGACCTACCTCGCCCAGGCCGTCAAGGACTCCGACGGTGGCGACGGGGTCGCCGACGACCTGCGCCAGGTCATCGCGGCGTCCGGCGACCCGCTGTCCGCGGCCGTCTACTCCGGTGCCTACACCTGCGAGAAGCTCGCGATGAGCCAGGCCGACCCGGGCGACCAGGAGCAGGCCGACCAGCTGCTCCGCGACGCCGGCAAGGTCAACCCGGTCACCGGCTTCGCGATGTCCGTCCAGCCCGACCGCGACGTCCGGGTGGTGCTCGGCTTCGAGAACGACGACCAGGCGCGCACCAACGCCGACTCGCGCGCCGCCCTCGCCGCCGGCCCGGCGCCGGGCCAGGGCGGCGACTTCGCCGACCGCTTCAGCGTCCGCTCCGTCACCGCGGACGGGTCGCTGGTGACGATGGACCTGAAGCCGGTCGAGGGTGCCTACGTGCTGTCCGACCTGAGCAACGGGCCGGTGCTCTTCGCGACCTGCTGAGGCTGATGCTCCAGCCGTCGTCAGCGGAAACGCCGCAGCCGCAGGCTGTTGGTGACGACGAAGACCGACGAGAGCGCCATCGCGCCGCCGGCGACCATCGGGTCGAGCAACCCCAGCGCGGCCAGCGGCAGCGCGGCGACGTTGTAGGCGAAGGCCCAGAACAGGTTGCCCTTGATCGTGGTGAGGGTACGGCGCGCCAGCCGGACCGCGTCCGCCGCGACCCGCAGGTCGCCGCGCACCAGCGTCAGGTCGCTGGCCTCGATCGCCACGTCGGTGCCGGTGCCCATCGCGAGGCCCAGGTCGGCCTGGGCGAGGGCGGCGGCGTCGTTGACGCCGTCGCCCACCATCGCGACGACGTGACCCTCGGCCTGGAGCCGACGGACCTCGTCGACCTTGCCGCTCGGCAGCACCCCGGCCACCACCCGCTCGATCCCGACCTCGGCGGCCACCGCGCGAGCGGCGCGCTCGTTGTCGCCGGTGAGCAGCACCGGGGTCAGCCCCAGGTCGCGCAGCCTCCGCACCGCCTCGACGGAGGTCGGCTTCACCGTGTCGGCCACGACCAGCGCCCCGCGGGCCTGCCCCTCCCAGCCGACCAGCACGGCGGTCCGGCCCGCGGACTCCGCCGCCTCGACGGCGTCGGCGAGCGCCACAGGCACGGCCAGCCCGCGCTCGGCCAGCAGGCTCGGCCGTCCGACGAGCACGTCCCGGCCCTCGACGCCCCCGCGGACGCCCAGGCCCTCGAGGTTCGCGAAGCCCGTCACGTCCGGCAGCGGTGCCGCGCCGGCAGTGCCCGCCACGACGGCCCGCGCGATCGGGTGCTCCGAGGCGGACTCGAGCGCCGCCGCCAGGCGTCGTACGTCGTCCGGCGACTCGCCCGCGGCGACGACCACGTCCACCAGGCTCATCCGCCCCGTGGTCACCGTGCCGGTCTTGTCCAGCACCACGGTGTCGACCCGACGGGTGGACTCGAGCACCTCGGGACCCTTGATCAGGATGCCCAGCTGCGCGCCGCGGCCGGTGCCCACCATCAGCGCGGTCGGCGTCGCCAGCCCCAGCGCGCACGGGCAGGCGATGATCAGCACCGACACGGCCGCGGTGAAGGCGTCGGTCGCGGAGCCCCCGAGCAGGAGCCACCCGGCGAGGGTGGCGAGTGCGAGCACGAGGACCACCGGCACGAAGACGCCGGAGACCCGGTCCGCCAGCCGCTGCACGTCCGCCTTGCCGCTCTGGGCGTCGGCGACGAGACGGGCCATCTGGGCCAGCTGGGTGTCGCTCCCGACCCGGGTGGCCCGGACGACGAGGCGCCCGCCGGCGTTCACGGTCGCGCCGACGACGGCGTCCCCGGGCGCCACCTCCACGGGCACCGGCTCGCCGGTCAGCATCGAGGCGTCGACGGCCGACGTGCCGGAGTCGACGACGCCGTCGGTGGCGATCTTCTCGCCCGGGCGTACGACGAAGAGATCACCGACCGCGAGCCTCTCGGCCGGGACCAGCACCTCGCGGCCGTCGCGGAGCACCGCGACCTCCTTGGCCCCCAGCGACAGCAGCGCGCGCAGGGCGGCACCGGCCCGCCGCTTGGAGCGGTGCTCGAGCCAGCGGCCCGCCAGCAGGAACGTCGTGACCACGGAGGCGGCCTCGAGGTAGAGGTGTCCGCCGGCGACGAGCGCCACGACGGACCAGAGGTACGCCGCCCCCACGCCCAGGGACACCAGGGTGTCCATCGTGGTGGCACCGTGCCGTGCGTTGACCGCGGCGGCCCGGTGGAAGGGCCAGGCCCCCCAGAGCACGACTGGGGTGGCCAGGACCAGCGAGACCCAGCCCCAGCCCTCGAACTGCAGGGCCATCACCATGCCGAGCAGGACCACCGGCAGCGACAGCACCGCGGAGACCACGAGCCGCACGGTGAGCGGGTCGCGGCCCTGCGTCTCCTCCACGGGCTCGGCGGCAGGGAGGGCGGCGGCGTACCCCGCGGCCGCCACGGTGGCCAGCAGGTCGTCGGTCGAGACCGCAGCGGAGTGGTGGACCCGGGCCTTCTCGGTCGCGTAGTTCACCGTGGCCGTGACGCCCTCGAGCTTGTTGAGCTTGCGCTCGATCCGGTTCGCGCAGGAGGCGCAGGTCATCCCGGAGATGTCGAGCTCGACGTCGGTGCTCGTCCCCGTGCCCACGTGGCCGGTCATGCCAGCACGTAGCCGGCCTCCGTCACCGCCGCCTCGACCCGCTCCCGGTCGAGCGGGGTGGCGCTGGTGACGGTGACCGTGCCGGTCGCGAGGACGACGTCGACCTGCTCGACGCCGTCCAGCTCGCCGATCTCCTCGGCGACCGAGGCGACGCAGTGGCCGCAGGTCATGCCGGTGACGGTCCAGGTGGTGGTCTCGCTCATGTCGTGCTCCTCGTCGTCGTGGGTGCTCAGGACCGGACCAGGCGCGCGATCGCGTCCACGGCCTCGGTGACCTTCTCGCGCGCCTCGGCGTCGCCCACGCGGGCGGCGTCGACGACGCAGTGGTTCATGTGCTCCTCCAGCAGGCCGATCGAGACGGCGTGGAGGGCCTTCGTCATCGCGGAGACCTGGGTGAGGATGTCGATGCAGTACTGCTCCTCCTCGACCATCCGCTGCAGGCCACGGGCCTGGCCCTCGATGCGGCGCAACCGCTTGAGGTAGTCGTCCTTGCGGTGGATGTAGCCGTGCTGGTGGTCGTCCATGCCCACGAGGGTACCCCCATGGGGTATACCGCTCAAGGTGACGGGAGCGGTGCGCGAGGAGCGCGGCGGGTCTCGGCCCGCGGCGGGCTCAACCCGCGGTGGGAGCGTCGGGATCGACCCCGAGGATCTCGTCGATCTGGCCCTCGGACAGGTGGTCGTCGGACTCGCTCGCGGCGATGATGAGGTTGGTGGTCAGCTCCACCTCGCCGAGGAGGTCGGCGTCCTCGAGGGTGACGTCGAACTGGTCGTGCACCGTTGGTAGCTCCTCACTCTGACGACTGCCGGACTGTCCCCTGCCTCCCAGCGTGCCCGACGGGTGGTGGCGACAAACACGCGGGGCCAAATCTGGCCCGTTCGGGCTAGACGTCACCCCCCAGACGGAAACGAGGCCCCACCCGCACGGGGTGGAGCCTCGTTCGAAGGCCTGTCGGACAGGTGCTGCCCGGTCGGCTGTTGTGCGTCGGTCAGACCGCGCGCACGTTCTCCGCCTGCGGACCCTTCGGGCCCTGCGTGACGTCGAACTCGACCTTCTGGTTCTCGTCCAGGGACTTGTAGCCCTGGGTCTGAATCGCCGAGTAGTGCACGAAGACGTCGTCGCCGCCGTCCTCCTGCGCAATGAAGCCGAAACCCTTCTCGGCGTTGAACCACTTCACGGTGCCTTGAGCCATTACTGGTTACTCCTATATGGGGCGAGAGGTCATCACTTCGACGACCCCGCATCAGATGCGGTGACACGTCGCTCCCACCCTGGATAGGCACCCATGAGAAGAAACGCCGTTGGATCACAAACTCCGCGGGCGTCAGACCTGCTGGAACTTGCACCTGTTGCTGGAGCGACACTATCAAGCCTGGGGCGAGGCGGAAGATTCCCGGCCGACGAATCTTGCGCACTTGGTGTGAAGGTTCCGCGTCGACGGTGTGACAGGGCGGCGAACGACGACCTCCCGCGTCCGTCGCGTACGCCGTCCGCACGCCGTTCGCACGCCGTCCCGAGGCGGGGATCGGGCGACCTGGGCGGTGGGTCGCGGTGGTGCCCGAGCCGCCACGCGACCCGACGCCCGCGGCTCGGAGCCCCGCCCCGGGCACTCACGGCCAGATCGTCGGCGTCCACCTGCTGGTCATCCGACACTGCGATCGGCCTGCGCACCGACCAAGGCATAATCGGACGCGGTCATGGGCGGGCGGCGCCCGCTGGTCGTCCGGCAGTCCCGGACGAGCGCTCCCGTGTCCGGGGCCTCTAGCTCAATTGGCAGAGCAGGAGACTTTTAATCTCTTGGTTGTGGGTTCGAGTCCCACGGGGCCCACCCGCGCGGGCGTTCTGGACCAGACCGCCGAACCGCAGGCGTAACCGCCTCTCCCGCGAGTAGTTTCTCCGGCATGGGAGACGCACGGGGGAACGAGTCGGGCGAGGGCGCCTACGACCTGTTCGACCGCTGGCTCGCGCACCGTGAGGGGGCCGGCGAGGGGGCCGGTGACGCGGAGCGGGAGCAGCCGACCGCCGCCCCGGCCGCCACGTTCGAGAACCCGCTCTTCGCGGACACCACCACCGCTCCCGCCGTCGCCCCCGAGGTGGTCGCACCCGAGCTGCGGGAGCGCGAGGACTCACCGCTGCTGCCCGGCGCGCCGGCGGCCCCGGCCGCCCCCGAGCCCGATCCCGCCCCGGCCAGGACCAGCGAGCACGACGCGGCCCGGGCGGTCGTGGCCGCCTTCGCCGAGCAGCCCGCGACGGAGCAGGTCGCCCCGGCACCGGCATCTCCGCCGCCGCCGCCGCCGCCGCCGACCCGCGAACCCCTCGTCGCCGAGGGCATGCCGGCGGTGGTCGAGTTCGCTCCGCGCCGCGGCGTACGCCGGGTGGTGGGCGTGCTGCTGCTCCTGGCCCTGGCCGCGACGGTGCTGACGGCGTACCTCGCCTGGCAGGACCGCACCACCACGAGCATCGGCATCGCGGCCACCTTCGGCGTGCTCACCGGCATCATCTGGGCGGTGCGCTCGGGCTCGTCGGTGGCGGTGCTCAGCGTCCGCGGCGGGATGCTGATCGTGGAGCGGGCCGGCGGCCGCCACCAGTTCGACCTGGCCAGCCACTACACGCCGGTCGAGATCGTGGGCGAGCCCGGCAGCCGCGGCTGGAAGGTCCTGTTCGTGCGCCGGAGCATGGCGCCGTTCGTGATCGACGCGTCGATGGTCGACCCCGTGGAGTTCACGCGCGTCGTGCGCTACTACCGCCCCGAGGACTGAGAGCCGGTCGCGATCCAGTAGCGGCGCTTGCCGTTGCGGGAGTCCTCGTAGGCGCCGCCGTTGGCCTCGATCGTGCCCCGCGAGGCCAGGTTGTCCTCGTCGCAGGTCAGCAGCACCCGGTCGAGCCCGAGCGCCGCCGCCCGCGGCAGCGCGAGCCCGAGCGCCCGGCCGGCGTGCCCCTCGCGGCGCCGCGAGGGCCGGACCGAGTACCCGATGTGGCCGCCCTCCTCGAGCAGCCAGTCGTTCAGCGTGTGCCGCAGCGCCAGGAAGCCGACGACCTCGTCGCCCTCGGCGATCCAGAGGAACGTGCAGGGCACCCAGTCCTCGCGGATCGGCGTCTCCGCGGCGCCGAGCAGCCAGGCGACGTACGCCGCACAGCCCTCCTCGTCGTACGTCGGCACCTCGTGCCCGAGGCCCGAGCCGTGCGGGTAGCCGTCGCCGAACTCCTGCATGGCCGCGGCCCAGGTCGCGTGCAGGCGGACGTCGGGGGTCACGAGCGCGGTCATGGCGCCATTCCACCAGCGGCCGGCACCCGCCGCCCACCGGTTGTCGAGGTCGACTGGAACACGTTCTAGACTCCGCGGCATGGCTCGCTACGCGCAGGAGGACGTCACCGCCGCCGAGGTGGCCCGCCAGAAGGCGCTCTACGGGCCGCTGACCCAGAGCATCCGCGAGCTGGTCGACGCCGCGATCCGCACCGAGGTCGACGACGACACCGTCCGCGCGGCCCAGGCCGAGATCGAGGCCGTGACCGCCCGGCTGCGCGCCCGCCAGCTCGAGGGGTCGTACGGCGTCCGCTTCACGCCCAGCGGCGGCAGCCGGGCCTGGGGCAACGCGGTGGTCGGGACGCGCAACGCGGTCGCGCCGCCGCTGGTGATCCACCACGAGGAGAGCGGGCGCGCGTGGTCGGACTTCGACCTCGGCGCGGCCTACGAGGGACCGCCGGGGCTGGTGCACGGCGGGGTCGCGGCCCTGGTGCTGGACCAGATGCTCGGCGAGGCCGCGGGCGCCGGCGGCAAGCCCGGCATGACCGGGACGCTGACGCTGCGCTACCGCCGTGCCACCCCGCTGGGGCCGCTGCGCGCCGAGGCGCACATCGACCGGGTCGAGGGCATCAAGACCTACGCGGTCGGCCACCTCGCGGACGCCGAGGGCGTCACCGTCGAGGCCGAGGGCGTCTTCATCCTGCCGCGCTGGGCGCGCGAGCGGCTCGAGGAGAGCGGCTTCCCGTCCCGCTTCGAGTGAGTCGAGGCCGGCCGGAGCCGGCCCGCGTCAGACCCGCTCGGCCGCCGGCACGCCGCGCTGGCCGGCGTCGGTGAGCCGGGCCTCCTCGGCGGCCTGCGCCTCGAGCTCGGCGCGACGGGTCGTCTCGAGGAGCTGTCGCGCGGCGTCGTACGCCCCCGGGTCGGAGACCAGGTCGGCCGCACCGCGCTTGAGCCGCGCCAGCGCGCTGCGCGCGAAGATCTGCTGCTCGGTGGTGGTGCGCTCCGAGCGGCCGCGGCCGAGGAACGAGACGAACCAGTGCAGGACCGCGGTGACGCGGTTCTTGAAGCCGGTGATGTAGACGAGGTGCACGGCGAGCCACATCAGCCAGGCGATGACGCCGGTGAGGCGGAGCTTGCCGACCATCGCGACCGCTCGGAAGCGGCTGATGATCGCCATCGAGCCCTTGTCGAAGTACTTGAAGGGCGGCTGCGAGGGCTCGCCCTTGATCCGGCCGGTGATCTCCTTGGCGGCGTACTTCGCGCCCTGGATCGCGACCTGCGCGACGCCGGGCAGGTGATCGAGGGCGATCATGTCGCCGACCACGAACACCTCGGGGTGGCCGGGCAGCGTGAGGTCGGGGTTGACGCTGATCCGGCCGGCCCGGTCGAGCGGCGCGCCGGACTGCTCCGAGAGCGTCTTGCCGAGCGGGCTGGCCTGGACGCCCGCGGCCCAGATCTTGGTGACCGTGTTGATGACCTCGACGCGGCCGTCCTTGAACTTCATCTCGATGCCGCGCTCGTCGACGTCGGTGACCATCGCGCCGAGGATCACCTCGACGCCGAGGCCCTCGAGCTCGGCCTTGGCCTTGGCGCCGAGCTTCTCGCCGAACGGCGGCAGCACCTGCGGCGCGGCGTCGACGAGGACGACGCGGGCGGTGCGGGTGTTGATGGCGCGGAAGTCGCGGCGCAGCGTGCGATGCGCGAGCTCGGCGATCTGGCCGGCCATCTCGACGCCCGTGGGGCCGGCGCCGACGACGACGAAGGTCAGCAGGTGGTCGACGTTGTCGCCCCGGACGGCGCCGAGCTCGGCCATCTCGAAGGCGCCGAAGATCCGGCCGCGCAGCTCGAGCGCGTCGTCGATGCTCTTCATGCCGGGGGCGAACTCGGCGAACTGGTCGTTGCCGAAGTAGGACTGGCCGGCGCCCGCCGCCACGATCAGCGAGTCGTACGCCGAGACCGTCTCGCGCCCGAGCACCTGCGAGGTGACGGTGCGGGCCTCGAGGTCGATGTCGGTGACCTCGCCGAGCAGGACCTGGGCGTTCTGCTGGCTGCTCAGCACCTCGCGCGTCGGCGGGGCGATCTCGCCCTCGGAGAGGATGCCGGTCGCGACCTGGTAGAGCAGCGGCTGGAAGAGGTGGTGGGTCGTCTTGGCCACCATGGTCACGTCCACGTCGGACCGGCGCAGGGCCTTGGTGCCGAAGAGCCCTCCGAAGCCGGAGCCGATCACCACGACCTGGTGACGCTGGCCCGGTGCCTGCTGCTGCGTGGTTGCCATGGCGAACCTTCCTGCGCGGTGGATCCGTGTGTCCCTTGCCATCATTCTCCCGCCGCCGCGCACCCAAAGACCAATCCGCCCATCGTCTGGTCGATCACATGCCTCTTGACCGGCGGCCGGACTGGTCTCATTTTTGACCAACCGATGTTTGCCCCGCGAGGACGCCGGGTAAGCAGCCTTCGAACGACTTGCCCCGATCCCGTCCCCCCGTGAGGTCCACCGTGCCGCTGAGCAGGCCAGCCCTGTCCTTGGGCTCGGGTCCCCGCGGCGTGCAGAACGCACGCCGGTGGGTCACGGAGGTGTTCGAGGAGATCGGCCGGGAGGACCTCGTCGAGTGCGCCCAGCTCGGCGTCTCCGAGCTCGTGACCAACGCCCTGCTGCACGCCGAGGCCCCCATCTCCGTCCGGGTCCGCGGCACCCGCGAGCACCCGCGCGTCGAGGTCAGCGACTCCACCGGCCAGCCGCCGCTGCTGCCGTCGATGGGCTTCGACGACGAGGACGACGACCTGCTCGTCACCTTCGGGCGCGGCCTCTCGATCGTGTCCCGCTGCTCCACCGCTTGGGGCGCCGAGATCGAGGAGTTCGGCAAGGTGGTCTGGTTCGACCCCGCCGCCGAGCCCGGCGACGAGGGCGTCGACGGCGTCATCACCGGCCTCCCCGACGCGAGCGCCCGGCCCCGTCCCGGAGACGGCCTGGTCGAGATCGAGCTCCACGGCGTGCCGCTGCGCAGCTTCTTCGGCTTCCAGATGCACTACCGCGAGCTGCGTCGCGAGGTCCGCCTGCTGGCGCTCGCGCACGAGGAGAAGTACCCCCTCGCCAAGACCCTCTCCGACCACTTCGGCGCCCTCGACCGCCAGCTGAGCGAGGGCATCGGCGCCTACCAGATCGACGAGGCCATCCGCAGCCGCCGCAACACCACCGACCTCCGCGTCGCGATCGCCGCCGACGGCGCCAGCACGGTCGGCCGCTTCCTCGAGCTGCTCGACCTCGCCGACGACTTCTGCCGCGAGCAGCGCCTGCTCTCGCTGGCCCGCTCGCCCGAGCAGCGGCTCTTCCAGCGGTGGTTCCTCGGCGAGTTCGTCCGCCAGGAGCGTGGCGAGGCCCCGCAGGCGTGGCACGATTCCTCGATGACGAGTCGCCGCAGCAGCGTGTCGTGACCCCTGCTCCCCCGCCGCGGATGGTCGCGGCGGTGGCCCTGGGCGGTGCGCTCGGGGCCCTGCTCCGCTGGGCGCTCGGCCAGCTCGTCCCCGACGGTTCCGGCTTCCCCTGGACGACCTTCGCGATCAACGTCAGCGGCTCGTTCGCGCTGGCGCTACTGCCCGCGCTCGCGGCCGTACGCCGATCCGCACTGCTCACGGTCGGGCTCGGCACCGGCGTGCTCGGCGGCTACACCACGCTGTCGGCGTACTCCGAGCAGGCGCGTGCGCTGCTCGCCGACGGCCACGCCGCGATGGCCGCGGCGTACCTCCTCGGCACGCTGGTCGCCTGCCTGGTCGCGGTGGCGCTGGCGGACCGCCTGTCCACCGCGCCGGAGCGGACGTCCTTCGACGACGCGGACGGTGACCGGTGACGCCGCTGCTCGTCGCGCTCGGTGCGGCCGTGGGCGCCCCGCTGCGCTACCTCGCCGGGCACTGGCTGGACGGCCGCTTCCCGTGGGGGACGCTGCTGGTCAACGTCGTCGGGTCGTTCCTGCTGGGCCTCTTCTCCGGTCTGTCGCTCGGCGAGCACGCCCTCGCCCTGCTGGGCACCGGCTTCTGCGGCGGCTTCACGACGTACTCCGCCTTCGCCGTGCGCACCCACGCCCGCGGCTGGGCCGGGGGCACGGCGTACGCAGTCGCGACCGTGCCCGTGGCGCTGGCCGCGTGCGCGCTGGGCTGGTGGCTGGCTCAGGCGTAGCCGAGCTCGTGCAGACGGTCGTCGTCGATGCCGAAGTGGTGGGCGATCTCGTGCACCACGGTGATCCGGACCTCCTCGACGAGCTGCTCGGGGGTGTCGCAGAAGGCCAGCAGCGGCTTGCGGAAGATGAAGATCCGGTCCGGCAGCTCCATCACCCCGTCGCCCCAGCGCTCGGTGAGCGCGATGCCGTCGTAGAGCCCGAGCAGGTCGGGCTCGTCGGCGGGCGCGTCGTCCTCGACGAGGACGACGACGTTCTGCACGAGCGAGGCGAGCTCGTCGGGGATGTCGTCGAGCGCACGGTCGACGAGGGCCTCGAAGTCGGAGCGGCTCAGGTCCACGGGCACGGCCCCATCATCGCGGAGCGGCACAAATGCAGAACGCTCCGGATCAGGTGATCCGGAGCGTTCTTCTGCGACCCCGACGGGACTCGAACCCGCGGCCTCCGCCGTGACAGGGCGGCGCGCTAACCAACTGCGCTACGGGGCCAGGTGACTCACTGGTGAAGCGCTGGAACTCTAACCCATCGGTGTCGGTGTCTCCCAATCGGGCCGACCGGCACCACCAGGTCGCACCCCCAACGGGATTCGAACCCGTGCTACCGCCGTGAAAGGGCGACGTCCTAGGCCGCTAGACGATGGGGGCCGGACTGCCCCGACAGCATAGGGGCGGGCGCGGATCGGCTCCAAAAGGCCCGCTGGTCCGTCTCGGAAACGCCTGCGCGCACCCTCCGGGGCGCGACTTTCGCGATTTACCGACCCGCCAGGGCCGAAGTCGATTAAGAACATGCCCATGAACGACGGTCGCGCCCGCCAGTCCTCCGAACCCATCGTCGAGCACGGAGCCCGGAAGGGCCTGTCAGCGAGGTCCAGGATCACGCTGATCACGGCGCTTGCCTGCGTCATCGTCTCCTTGGGGATCGCCGGGCCCGCAACGGCAGGGCGTGGTGAGGCGAAGACGTGGGACCGGACCGGAAACGCCCGACCACAGGTCGTCGGGAAGATCCAGGTCGGCGAGGTTCTGCGGGTACGCACGGGCACGTGGCCGCGCGGCACGACCTTCACCTACCGATGGCGGGCCGACTCTCGGCGTGTTCCCCACGCCACCAAGAAGCAGTTCGCCCTCACGACCGCCCAAGTCGGTCACACGATCTCCGTGTCAGTGACCGGTCACAGGGCTGGCCACCCCGCGGTGACGAGAAGCAGCCGGTCGACCCCGATCGTGCCGCCGGCGTCCTTCTCGAATCTCCCTATCCCCTCCATCGGAGGATCACCGTCCTTCGGCAGCACCCTGAGCGCTCAGGCCGGCACGTGGGGACCACCCGACATCCGCTTCGCCTACCAGTGGCTGTCGGACGGCGTCCCGATCGGGGGCGCGACCTCGCCCCAGTACGTGGTCGAAAGTGCCAACATCGGCCAGGCTCTCAGCGTCAGCGTCACTGGTCATGCGCGTGGCTACGTGGACCGCACCGTCCTGAGCGCAGCAACGACGAAGGTTCCCGTTCCGCCCGTCACCGGGCGAGTTGCCACCCGTACGCAGCGCATGACGCAGTCGACCCTGAACTCCACGCAAGAGGGCTGGTACGAGAACGGACAGGTGCTGACCTTGAGCTGCTATCAGCGGGGACAGTCCGTCCAGGGCTACTTCAGCTCGTCCTTCCCCAACGGCGGTTGGGACAACCTGTGGTACCGCGTGGACGACGGTCACTACGTGGCCGATGTGGATCTGGAGACGGGAACACTGGATCCAGTCGTCCCCGCCTGCGCTGACCAGCCGGTCGCCGACACCACCAATGCGCGGGTCATGGCTACGACCCAGCGCATGTCAAGCGCGACACTCAACTCGACCCAGGATGGCGTCTACACAGCCGGCAGCCGGCTCACGCTGACGTGCTTCGTCCACGGTCAGCCGGTCAAGGGCTACTACAGCAGCTCGTTTCCCGGCGGGTACGACGACCTCTGGTACCAGGTCAACGACGGCCACTGGGTTGCCGACGTCGACCTGCAGACCGGCAGCAACGACCCGGTGACGCCGGGCTGCTCGAGTCCGCCACCGGCACCCGCCAACAACGACCTGACGACGAGGGCCAAGTCATGGCTCGATGCTCGGGTCCCCTACGACCAGGGTTCGTACTACACCAACCAGTACGGAAAGTACCGACAGGATTGCTCGGGATTCGTCTCGATGGCACTCGGCCTGCCGTCGAGTTACACGACCGTCACGCTTCCACAGGTGATGCATCCGATCGGCAAGGACGACCTCCGTCCAGGCGACTTCATGCTGAACTCCGCCTCCGGCAACAACGGTCACGTCGCGATCTTCATGGGCTGGACTGACTCCTCGCGCACTCACTACGTGTCGTGGGAGGAGAACGGGGTTCAGGGATACACGTTCTCTCAGGTGGTTCCCTACCCGTACTGGTCCTCGTGGTCGGGAAGCAGCAACTACAAGCCCTACCGTCGCAACTGACAGGAGGGCCGCCGCCGTCCCGGTCTGCAGCGCAGATTCGTGGCCGGGATCGCGCTCATGTATCTTTTCCCTCGCTTGGGCAGGTAGCTCAGTCGGTACGAGCGATCGCCTGAAAAGTGATAGGTCGGCGGTTCGACCCCGCCCCTGCCCACAAGCACCGCAGGTCCTGGACCTGCAGGACGCCCCCGTCGGACTCCGACGGGGGCGTTCGTCGTTCCGGGCGTCGACGACTCAGGCCAGCGCGGCCAACACCTGGGCCTTGGTCTTGCCGGACAGGCCCGTGAGCCCGCGGCGGCGGGCCTCGTCGCGCAGCTGCGCCACCGTCCAGGTGCTGTCGGGCGTGGCGGCGACGGACACCTCGGTCCGCGCCCCGGCGGGAGCCTCGACCGGCGCGGCCGCGACGACCTCGGCGGGCACCTCGGCGGCGACCTCCCCGACGAGCTTGCGGGCCTTCTTCTCGACCTTGGCGAGGCGACGCTCCAGCCGGACGACGCGGGCCTCCGCCTTCGTGGCCCGCTTCTTCCAGGCCGCGCGCTTGTCCTGCGACCGCTCGAGGGCGGCCCGCAGGTCGGCGACCGTGGCGGTCAGCTTCTGCTCGGCGGTCGGCTTCTTCTTGGCCATGGGGGCTCCTCGGGGTAGGTCCTCAGCATGCCTGCCGCGTCCACACCCAGCATCCGGTCGGCCGGTCCGGACCACCCCCGCACTGGCATACTGAACGTGATTCAGTAGTGAGACGCCGTACGAGGAGCCGTCGATGAGCCTCACGTCCCCGCTCGAGCACCGTGCCGCCGCCACCGTCCGGTGGGGCCTGGGCCACGCCCTCCCCCGCGTCGCGATCCGCGGCTCGGCCAAGCGGGGCGACCTGCACGGCCGGCTGATCGAGGCCACGACGCAGACCGACACGGTGCCGCTGGAGCTCTTCCGCGAGATCCGCGAGGACGGCCCGCTGCACCGCTCCCGCTTCGCCTTCGTCACCGCCTCCCAGCCGGTGGTCAAGGAGGTGCTGACGAGCAACGACGTGCGGGCCGGCGTGGAGTTCGGCCCCGAGGGACCGCTCGGCCGGCTGCACAGCTGGGCCGCGCGGACCGCGCCGATCGGCCCGCTGACGCCGCCGTCGCTGCTGGTCACCGAGCCCCCCGACCACACCCGCTACCGCAAGCTCGTCACCCGCGTCTTCAGCGTGCGGGCGGTGCAGCGGCTCCGCGGCCGCACCGAGCAGATCGCGCAGGAGCTGCTCGACGGGCTGGACCCGACCCGGCCGGTCGACCTCGTCGAGGCCTACTGCGCCCAGCTGCCCGTGACCGTCATCGCCGAGATCCTCGGCGTCCCCGAGCAGGACCGTGACCGCGTGCTGCGCTTCGGCACCGGCGCCGCCCCCAGCCTCGACCTCGGCCTGTCCTGGCGCACGTTCCGCGACGTGGAGGCCTCGCTCACCGAGTTCGAGCAGTGGCTGGGCGAGCACCTGCTCGCCGTACGCCGCAACCCCGGCGACGACCTGCTCAGCCAGCTCGTACAGGCCCGCGACGAGGACGGCCGCGGCCTCGACGACGCCGAGCTCAAGGCCACCGCGGGCCTGGTCCTCGCGGCCGGGTTCGAGACCACCGTCAACCTGCTCGGCAACGGGATCGCGCTCCTGCAGGAGCACCCCGAGCAGCTCGCCGCGCTGCGCGAGGACCCCTCGCTGTGGCCGAACGCCGTCGACGAGGTGCTCCGCTACGACCCGCCGGTGCTGCTCACCGGGCGCACCGTCGCCCGCGACACCGAGGTCGCCGGGGTCTCCGTGCCGAGGGGCGCGGTGATCACCACGCTGCTGGCCGGGGCGAACCGGGACCCGGAGGTGTTCGCCGACCCGGACCGCTTCGACGTACACCGGGAGAACGCCGCCGACCACGTCTCCTTCTCCTCGGGCCGCCACTACTGCCTCGGCGCCGCGCTCGCGCGGATGGAGGGCGAGGTCGGGCTGCGCTCGGTCGTCGAGCGCTTCCCGGACCTGCGGCTCGAGCCCGGGGCTCGGCGGCGCACCACCCGGATCCTGCGCGGGTACGCCGCGCTGCCGGCGCGCCTGCAGCCCTGAGTCCCCCCTCGTCTGAGCACCCGGGCCCAGGAGCCTGAGTCCTCGGACCCTGTCCGCGGCGCGCGGGAGCGGGCTCAATGAGCACATGCCGCGCTACGCCGACCCCTCCCTGTGCCCCGACTGCCACGCCGTGCTGCCCGTCGGGCCCGCCACCTGCCCCCGCTGCCGGCTCCCCCTCCAGGGGCCCCTGGCCGCTCGCCTCCTCGAGACGCTGAGCACCGCCGACCGGCTGCTCGCCGAGCTGCGCCTCACCGCGCCGGCCTTCGCGCCGGTCGCCGAGGCGTGGACGCCGGAGGCCTACCCCGCAGCCTCCCGGGCGGAGGCTCCGCGCCGGCGCGGCCTCGGGGCCCCCTCGGTCCCGCGGATCCTGCTCTCGCTCGGCGCGCTGTGCCTGCTGGTCGCCGCCGTCACGTTCCTCGCCGTCGCGTGGTCGTGGCTCGGCGTCGGCGGCCGGACCGCGATCCTGGTCGCCCTCACCGTCCTCAGCAGCGGCCTCGGGCACCAGCTGGCCCGCAAGGACCTGCGCCTCGCCGGGGAGGCCCTCACCGTGGTCGCCTTCGGGCTCCTCACCCTCGACGTCATCGGCGCGGACAACGCCGGCTGGCTGGGTGACCTGGACACCTCCGGCCTCGCGGTCGCCGTGGGCGGCACGCTGCTCGTGGTGGCCCTGGTGCTCGCCCTCGCCGGCCGGACGCGGCTCACCGCCCCCGAGGTCGTCGCGCCGCTCGGCCTCCTGGTGGCCGCCGCAGGGGCGTTCGACGCCACCGGCCACCCGGACGTGGTCGCCACGGTCGCCGTCCTCGCCGGCACCGCCCTCGCCCTGCTCGCCCGGTCGCAGGCGCGGCCGGTCCTGCTCGGGTCGTCGCTCACCGTCGCGCTCGGCTGGTGGCTCGTGCTCGTCGCATCCGGCCTCGCCGACGCCGCCGACCACGCCTCCTTCGCGGCCCTGTGGGCCGACGGCCACGGCGTCACGTTGGCCACGGCCGCCGTCCTCGCCCTGCTGCCGCTGGTGGCCCGCGCCCCGTCCGCGGCGGTCACGTCCGGCCTCGCGGCCGCCGCCGTCCTCGCGAGCGTGGCGATCGCCCTGCCGGGGGTCGACCACGGCACCACCCGCCTGGCCCTCGTCGCCCTGGCCGGGCTGCTCGTCTGGTCCGCGGTGGCGCTGGTCGTCGACCGGCGCCGCCTCGCGGCCCCCGCAGCCCCGATGGCCCTCGCGGCCCTCGTCGTGGCGGTCGTCGCTGCCGGGCTCGTCGCCTCCGCGATCGCGACCGTCCTCGGTGTCGGTGCACCGTTCACCCGCCCGCTCGGGGTGCGCCTCGAGCCCGTGGACGGCGGCGCCAGCCCCGCCCTGCTGGTCCCCCTCGCGCTCGGCTTGCTGCTCGCCGGCCTCGCGGTCGCACCCGCCCCCCGTCGTACGACCATCGCGCGGAGCGTCGCCCCGCTCGTCGTCCTCGCCGCGGTCGGGACGCTCGCGCTGCAGCCTGTCCCCCTCGGGACCGTCGTGGTCGCGCTGCTGGCGACCGGCGCCGCCCTGCTGGCCCTGGGCGTACGCCGTCACGACGACGGCGGGCTCCAGGCCTCCACGGCCGGGGCCGCTGTCTGCCTCGCCGCCGCCGTCGTCGCCCTGCCGAGCGCGGGCCTGACCCTGGTCGCGCTGCTGGCGGTGGTCGGCGCCGCTGCGACGGCCGCCCTGCGCGGGGCGCGCGCCGACGTCGTCCTCGCCGGCGAGACGGTGCTCCCGGCCGCGCTGGCCGCGCTGCTGTGGACGGCCGGGGAGGTCGTCGGTCTCGACGAGGCCCTCCGGGCGGCCCCGCTGCTGCTGGTCGTCGGGCTGCTCGCGATCGCCCGGCCGCGTCCCCTGCTCGAGGGCTCGGCAGCCCTCGCGGGCGCGGTCGCCGCCGTCGCGTCGATCGCGGTCGCCACCGACCAGGACACCTCGCTGGCCCTGCACCTCACGCTCGCGGGCGCGCTCGTCACCGCGAGCGCTCTCGTGCACCCGTCGCGTCGCCTGCTCGCTTGGCCGGGCGGCCTGCTGCTGGCCGCAGCGACCTGGGTCCGGCTGGCGGACCTGGGCGTCGACGCCCCGGAGGCCTACACGCTCCCCACGGCTGTCGCCCTCGTGCTCGTCGGCCTGGCGCACCTGCGCCGGGAGCCGGGCTCGTCAACTGCCGTGGCACTCGCGCCCGGACTCGTCCTCGCGACCGTGCCGTCGCTGCTGTGGGTCCTGACCGGCGACCCGGTCACGCTGCGGGCACTGCTCCTCGGGCTCGGCTGCCTCGGGCTGGTGCTCGCCGGGCTCCGGCTGCGCTGGGGCGCTCCCCTGGTGGTCGGGTCGGCGGCCGGTGCGCTGGTGGTGCTGCGCGAGCTGGCGCCGTACGCCGGCGGCACCCCGCAGTGGGTCCTGATCGGGCTGGCGGGCACGCTGCTGACCGTCCTGGGCGTGACCTGGGAGAGCCGGCTGCGGGACGTCCAGCACGCGTCGGCGTACCTCGCCCGGCTGCGCTGAGCCTCGCGTCCGCGCGCGGGGTGCCGCATGCTGGTGCCATGGCGTACGACGAGGGGCTGGCCGCCGCACTGCGCGACGAGCTGGCCGGGACACCCGACCTGACCGAGAAGGCCATGTTCGGCGGCCTCGCGTTCCTGGTGGCCGGTCACATGGCCGTCAGCGCGAGCGGCCAGGACGGGCTGCTGGTGCGCTGCGACCCGGCCGCCACGGACGTCCTGGTGGCCGAGCCCGGCGTCGAGCGCTTCGAGATGCGCGGCCGGCCCATGAACGGCTGGCTGCACGTCCAGGTCGACCCGGCCGACCACGAGGCCGTCGCCCGCTGGGCCGGGGTCGGCACGGCGTACGTCGCCACGCTGCCGCCGAAGTGAGCCGCCCGGCCCGCTGACCGGCGCGACGCCGCAGCGACGCCGCGGCGTCGCGGTCAGGCCGAGGCGAAGACCCCGTCGGGGAAGGCCCCGTTGGCGAGGGCCCGTGCGACGAGGGGCTGGCCGAGCTCGGCGAGGCGGAGGGCACCCTCGTCGCCGAGGTGGACCCACGGCGCGGCAGCCATCCGGTCGGTCTCGGCCTCCACGTGGCGGCGCAGGTCGCGGCCGGCGTCGGTGAGGCCGCCCTCGGGCGTCAGCAGCCCCCGCTCGACCAGGCCCGCGGTGGCCGCGGCCCACTCCTCGTCGGACCAGCCGCGCGTGAGCTGGGCGACGGCCGGGACGAAGCCCTTGCCGGTCGCGCAGTGGGTCACCAGCGCCTCGAGGCCGCTGAGCCCGGCGGCCAGCAGCGCGGCGAGGTGGCCGTCGCCGCGGTGCTCACGCAGGAGCGTCAGGGCGTGGAAGAGCACGAGGTGCGGCTCCTCCGGCCAGGGCAGGTCGGCGTGGGCGGCGTACAGCGGGCGCCCGGGCGCGGTGCACCCCTCGCTGGCCCGGCGCGCGAGCGCCGCGGCCTCGGCGACCTCCGGGGACGCGAGCACGTCGTCGCCGAGCAGACGGCGGTAGGACTTGTCGATGCCGCGCAGGCGGGCCGCCAGGGCCTCCTCGGGGGTGGCCTGCTCCCAGGCGGCCGGGACGCACTTCGCGACCAGCCCCGGGTGGAAGTTGTAGAACGTCGCCGTGACCACGCCGGCGCCGACCCGGCCCATCGCGGCGGCGCGGGAGGCGAAGTACGCCGTGCGTCCCTTGCGCAGCCCGGCGCCGACGAGCGCCTCCTCGACGTCCGGGGAGAA
Source organism: Nocardioides luti (assembly GCF_014212315.1). NCBI lineage: Bacteria > Bacillati > Actinomycetota > Actinomycetes > Propionibacteriales > Nocardioidaceae > Nocardioides > Nocardioides luti. The sequence goes on along the minus strand of NZ_JACKXE010000001.1, from coordinate 2,955,561 downwards.
GTACCCCAGCGCGTGCAGCGGCTCGAGGGAGCGGGCGATCCGGCCGTGGTCTCGGGGTTCCATGGACCCCTGTCTACCGGACGGACGCTCAGGCGCTGATGTCGCGGGGCACGGCCAGCCGGGCCACGCCGCCGAGGCGGGGCCGGTAGCGGACGTGGTCGGCGAACTCCGCCAGCGTGCTCCACAGCGCCTCGTGGGCCGCCCACGGCAGCGGCTCGTGCCCGTGGCGCCACCGCTCGCCGAACGCGACCCACACGGGCACCCACTCCGCGGCGCAGTCCCACGCACCGCGCTGGGCCTCGACGAGCCGACGACGGACCTGGAAGGCCGTGCGCGGGCCGTCGACGCAGACCGGTGCCGTGGCGACCGGCCAGACCCACAGGTCCAGCGGCACCAGGGCCAGCTCCAGGTCGCGCAGCACCCGCGGGTCCACCAGGACGGTGGCGACGTTCTCGTGCGGTCGGCGTTCCACGCTCGGCACGCTACCCACGGGCGCCGACGGGAAACAGACCTCGAGGGGTGAGCCCTCCGGAAGCGGCGGTGGTCAGTCGGCGAGGGCGCCCATCGGGTCCCACGCGGGCAGGACGACGGGCGGGGCGTCGAGGGCCTCGCGCAGGTCGGCCGGCAGCGCGTCGCGGCGCACGGCGATCTCGAAGACGTAGTCGCCGAACCACGAGTCGTTCATGGTCCAGAAGCCCTTGTCGGCCTTGTCGGTGCCCCAGGAGTTCTCGACCCGCCAGCGGTTCGGGGTGTCGCCGGACGGCCCCTCCACGACGTCGACCCCGGTGAGCAGCATCGCGTGCGTCATCGCGGTGGCGTGGTGGTGGAGGCGGTCCTCCTTCGTCATGTCCGACGTGGCGCCGTACAGCGCGTCGTAGTCGAAGAGGGACGCGTCCCACAGGCCGCGCTCCTTGTCGTACATCTGACCCACGTCGCAGCCGAACCACACCGGCTCGCCGGGCTGTCCGTCGCGGCCGACGATCGACTCCATGGCGAGCCGCTTGAGGGTGTCCATCTCGACGTTCAGGTAGACGACCGGCGGGCCGTCGACGACGTTGCCGAGGTGCTCGACGGTGAAGGTGCGGCCGTACGGGCTGGTCTCGCGCGGGTCGTGGACCAGGCAGACGTAGTCCTCGACGGGCACGGTGACGTAGCGCTCGGCGAACTCCAGCGGGGTCAGCTCGCCATCGCGGTGGAAGTCCTTCTTCTCGTCGCGCCACTGCCAGGTGAACGACGTGGGCGGGGTGCCGAGGTGCAGGCAGAGCATCTGGTGGACGACCTTGAGGGTGTCCTCCTTGAGCTCGCGCAGCTCCTCGTCGTCGGCGCCGTCGGTCGCGCGGGCGCGCACGTCGCGGGCGGCCTGCCGCAGCACCCGGGAGAGGTCGCGGTTGAGCTGGCGCGTGGCCGAGGACGACACCGTCTCGGGCATCGCGGTCTTCGGCACCAGGCCGTGCTTGGCGATCAGCGCCAGGAACATGTTCCACTGCCCGCCGTCCTCGGCCGGCATGGCCAGCAGGTGGGCCACGGTGCGGTCGTCGACGTCCCGGTCGGCGGTGTCGATGATCGACTCGAGCCAGTGGTTGGCCTTCTCGAGCTTGTCCCAGAAGAGCGGGTAGTTCTGAGAGAACTCGAACTCCTTGACCCCGAGCCGCTCGGCGGTGCCGACCCGCAGGAGGTTGAGGCCCGCGAACATCCAGCAGCGGCCGGACTGCTTCTGGTTCGTCGCGCTCCAGTCGTCGAGCTGGTGGCTCATCGACCGGTCGATGGTGCGGGCGAGCTGGTGGTCGAGCGCGACCTGGTCGACCTCGTTGAGCGTGATGGCGTTCTGCAGCAGCCGGTTGCGCGGCTCCGCGTCGAACTCCTTGGTGAAGCGCTCGGTCAGGTCGTGGGTGAGCTCGGTGTCCATGGGTTCACCGTACGACGCCCCGCCCGGACGTGCGACAGGCCGCGGACCGGATCGCTCCGGCCCGCGGCCCGTCGGTGCGGCCGGTCGCCCGCGGGCGACCGGCCTCAGGTCACTTGCTGGGGCTCGGGCTCGGGGACTCCGAGGTCTGCGGCGAGCAGGCCTGCGCGGCGTACGCGAGGAAGGACTGCACCTTGGTCTTGTCGTCGGCGGACAGGCCCAGGTCGCCCATCTTCTTCAGCTCGGCGGTCGTCGCGCTCTCGTCCACGGTGCCGAGCGCCTTGACGTAGATGTCGAAGCCCTCGCTGGCCTCGGCGGGCGCGTCGGACGGCAGGTCCAGGGCCTGGAGGGTGTTAACGAAGGCGGCGACCTCCTTGCCGTTGGTGATCTGCGTGGTCGACGTGAGGCCGGTGCAGAAGTCGGCGGTGCCGGCGTCGCTCGCGGAGGCGCTGGGGTCCGAGCTCGCGCTGCTGCTCGAGTCGGACGCGGAGGCCGAGGTCTTGTCGTCGCCGCCGCAGCCGACAGCGGCAGCACCGATCATCACCAGGGTCGCGGCGGTCAGGGCGTGCTGCTTCAGGCGCATGGGTCTCTCTCAGGTCGGGGAGTCACCGCACGGTGGCGCGGCACGAGGGTCGACGGTGCCACCCGAAACTGTGGGAAGCGATTCCGAGACTGTGCTGCGCCTGAAGACTTCCTGAAAATGTCGCCCTCGCCCGCGGGAGGAGGCGGATCAGGCCGGGCCCGACGTGACCAGCGTCTCGTCCGGCGTGAGCCGGTCAGGCGGGCGGTACGCGCAAGGCCAGCAGCGCGATGTCGTCGCGCGGCACCTGGTCCTGGAAGTCCAGCACCCCCGCCAGCAGGGCGTCGACGACCTCGTCGGCGCTCGCACCGTCGCCCGGGACCGCCTCGAGCAGGCGCTGGTCCCCGAAGAGCTCCCCGCCGCGCCGGCCCTCGGTGATGCCGTCGGTGTAGAGCACCAGCAGGTCGCCGGGCCGCAGCACCCGCGAGGCCGACGCGAACGCCGGCTCGTCGAGCACCCCCAGCAGCGACCCGGACCCGCCCCAGGGCGCGACCGCTCCCTCCGCCGGTCGCAGCAGCGGGGCGGGGTGGCCGCCGGTGGCGTGCACGACGCGCCACGCCTCGTCGTCACGGCGCAGGCGGAGCAGGGCGAGGGTGCAGAACCGCTCCGAGCCATGGCCCAGCAGCACGTCGTTCAGGCGGCGCAGCACCTGGTCGGGCTCGTCGCCGTCCACGGCGAGCGCCCGCACGGTGTGCCGCACCAGCGCCGTCACTACCGCGGCGGCCACGCCCTTGCCGCACACGTCGCCCACGGCGACGACCCAGTCGCGCTCGCCGATCGGGAAGACGTCGTAGAAGTCGCCGCCGACCTCGTCGCCCGCGCCCGCCGGGCGGTACGCCGCCGCGAGGTCGAGCCCGGGGATCGCGGGCAGCACCGGCGGGATGAACGCCTGCTGCAGGATCCGGGCGAGCTCGGTGGCCCGCTGCTCGGCCTCCTGCGCCGCCTCGGTCGCCCGGACCAGCTCGCGCTCGTAGCGACGCCGCTCGGTGGCGTCGAAGACCGCGATCCGGATCACCTTGGGCTCGCCCTGCTCGTTGCGCTCCAGCGTCGCGTTCACCAGGACCGGCAGCCGCTGCCCGTCGGCGTGCAGCAGGTCGAGCGCGATCTCCCGGACGCTGCCCTGCATCCGCAGGGTCGGCGCGTAGTGCGTCTCGTGGTAGATCCGGCCACCCCGCGTCAGCAGGTCGACGAACGACAACCGCCCGACGATGTCGGCCGCCTCGCGCCCGATCCAGGTCCGGAACGTCGCGTTGCACTTCACGATGATGCCGTCGGGGGTCGTCGAGAGGTAGCCGCAGGGCGCCCGCTCGTAGAGCTGCACGGGGTCGTCGTACACGAGCGCGTCGAGGAACGCCTCGCGGGCCGCGCGCTCCTGGGTCATCGGGTCCCCACGTCAGGCGACGGGGGCGCGCACGAAGGCGGCGATCGCCGCGATCGTCTCGTCCGGGGCGCTGAGGTGCGGGCAGTGGCCCGTCGCCTCGAGCACCGTCATCCGGCTGCCGGGGATCGCGGCGTGGACGTAGGCCCCCACCTCGAGGGGAGCGATCAGGTCGTTGCTGCACTGCAGCACGAGGGTCGGGGTGGTGACCCGGGGCAGGTCGGCCCTGCTGTCCGAGAGGAACGTCGCGCGGGCGAACTGGCGCGCGATCGCCGGGTCCATCCGGCAGAAGCTCTCGGTCAGCTCGGCGCCCAGCGCCGGACGCTCGGGGTTGCTCATGATCGCCGGCGCCATCGCCGCCGACCAGCCGAGGTAGTTGCTCGAGAGCGACTCGAGCATCTCCGTGATGTCGTCCTCGGTGAACCCTCCGACGTACGACTCGTCGTCGACGTAGCGGGGCGAGGGACCCACCATGACCAGCTGGGCGAAGCGCTCGGGCTCCGCCACCTCGGCGAGGACGCCGATCATCGCGGAGACCGAGTGGCCCACGAACACGACGTCGTGCAGGTCGAGCTCGCGGAGCAACGTGAGGAGGTCCTGCGCGTAGCCGTCGAGGGTGGCGTGCCGGACGGGGTCGTACGCCGCGGGGTCGGCCCCACCGGCGCCGACGAAGTCGAAGAGGATGACCCGGAAGTCGCGGGCGAACGCCGGGGCGACCAGGCGCCACATGTGCTGGTCGCAGCCGAACCCGTGCGCGAACACCATCGGACGACCGTCGACGGGGCCCGACTCCGTGACGTTGAAACGGGCGCGAACCTCCGTGACCACCACCTGAGCCTAGCGACCGCGGTCGCCGGCCGCGGGCGTTCTCAGACGGCGCGGCGGGTGACCACGACCACCCGGGTCACAGCGTCTCGCCGGCGCGGAGCCGGTCGCCGAGCGCGAGGCGGACCATGTCCTCGTAGCCCATCGGCTCCAGGTCGACGACCGCACGGATCGCGTCGTCGGTGACGACCACCTCGGTCGACATCGAGCCCAGCAGGTGCCGGCCGGTCGCGAGGTCGACGTCGGTGAGCGCGGCCAGGCCGACCGAGGACGCCAGCGTCACCGCGCCGCCGACCAGGCCGCGCTGCGGGACGGGCACCGAGACGATCGGGACGTCGCGGCCGCTCTGGACGGCGGCGGCACGCTGGAGCATCTGCCCGTAGCTCAGCACGTCGGCCCCGCCGACCTCGAAGGTGCGGCCGAGCGCGTCGGGGTGGTCGAGGACGCCGACGAGGTAGGCCACGGCGTCCGCCAGCGCGATCGGCTGGGTCAGCGTCGCCGCCCAGGTCGGCGCGACCATCACCGGGGACACGTCGACCAGCTGGCGGGTCATCTCCCACGAGATGCCGCCGTGGCCCACGACGATCGCGGCGCGCAGCGTCGTGACGGGGACACCGGCGGCCCCCAGCAGCGTCTCGACCTCGCGGCGCGAGCGCAGGTGCGGGGACAGGCTGTCGCCGTCCGCGCCCAACCCGCCCAGGTAGACGATCTGCCGCACGCCCGCCTCCGCGGCCGCCTCGCCGAACGCGTTCGCCCCGGCCGCGTCCTCCGCCTCGAAGCGCGACGACGACAGCGAGTGCACCAGGTAGTAGGCCACCTCCACCCCGGCCAGCGCCTCCCCCAGCGTGCCGGCGTCGAGGACGTCGCCCGCGACGGCGGTGCCGGGACCGTCGTACGCCGCGGGGCGGCGCGTCATCGCGCGCACCTCGTGCCCCGCCGCGACCAGCTCGGCCGACAGCCGCCGACCGATGAAGCCGGTCGCGCCCGTCACCAGGACCAGGGCCATGAGGCACTCCTCGCTGTCGCTCGATCTGTCGCGGGGTGGCGCACCCCCCGACCCAGTGTGCGGGGTGCGGCCCAGCCGCGGGGGCAGAGGGTCGGGGTCGCCGCGGGTGCGGCGGGGCTGGGCTTCCCGTGGCCGGCTGCTCCTCGGTGGGCTGCGGGGGCCGCGCCCACCCGCCGCGGCGCTTGCTCCCAGGGACCGCCCGCAGAGACCGGTGCGCTGACTGATCTGTTGCGGGGCGGGCGGTGGGGTCGCCTTTACGCCGCCGCGGCGGGTGGGCGCCGCCCCCGCACCCCGCGTGGCGCGCGTCCGTGGTCGATCACGGATGTGTTGGGAGGTGGATGAGTCCGCTGCGGTCACTCCGACCCGCAGGGTCCTTCTTCACCCACCCACCCGCACCCTCGGGCACGGGCGCGTGACTGGCCGGGTGGGCGCGGGGAGCCCACCCACTGCGGGCGCGTCAAGGCGACCCACCGCCCGCCCCGCAGCTGATCAATCACTGCAGCAGACTCCGCGGGCGGTCCCGGGAGCAAGCGCCCGCGGTGGGTGGGCGCACCGCGCCCACCCCGCGAGCACAGCCGACCACGCCACGCTGGCCTCCCCGGCCCCTGGCCGGATCGTTCCGGCACCCGCCGGATCAGCCCGGCGACCCGACCCGCACGTCATCCACCCGGACACCCTCCCAGCCACTCACGTTCGAGCAGAGCGGCCCACCCAGGTTGGAGCAGAGGGAGTCGGACGTGAAGTGGAAGCGGAGCTGGACGTTGCCGGCGGGGGCGGTGAAGGGGACGGCGTACCTCGTCCAGCCGGGGAGGTCGGCGCTCTGGCCGGAGTACGAGCCGAGCGGCTTCCAGGTGGTGCCGTCGGTGGACCACTCGACGTCGACGGGGTCGAAGCCGCCCTCGGTGTCGAGGTGCAGCCACCACTCGGCGACGGTCTTGCCGCCGGGCACCTGGACGGCCGGCGAGACCAGGGAGGCGTCCATGTTGTCGACGTAGCCCGTCGGCCCGGTGATCGACCAGGAGTTGCCGGAGGCGTTCTCGGCCTTGTCCGTGCCGTGGCCGGGGGTGCCCTCGGTCCAGGTCGGGGCGCCCGAGGTGGTCCACCCCTGGTCGCCGGACTCGAAGTCCCACGACTGGTAGGCCGTGCCGATGGTCGGGGTCGCCGGCGGGCCGGGGTCGACCGGGACGGGGATCCGCTTCTTGAAGTCGTAGGTCCACACCCCGCGACCGAACATCGCCAGCACGGCGCGGTTCGGGTTGCCGGGCTTGAGCGCGATGCTCGTGACCGGCGCGGTCGGCAGGCCGCCCAGCGGGGCGAACCTCGGCCGCTTCTGGGTCAGCGCCTTGCTGCCCGAGGCGAACGCGCCGACGTCGGTGGCCACCAGCAGCTGCTTGCCGCGGATCGCGACCCAGGTCGCGGGGCTGTCCGGCAGGTTGCCGCTGACGTTGCGGAAGGACTTGCCGCCGTTGCGCGACACGAAGAGGTGCCCGCGACCGATCTGCTTGTTGGCGTCACCCACGGCACCCGGCGGGAGCCAGCGACGGGTGTAGCCGCCCAGCGTCACGTAGACGTGCTTGCGGTGCTTCGGGTCGATCGCGACCGACGTGATGTAGCGGTTCGGCAGGCCCTTGGCCTTGACGAGGTGCCAGCCCTTGTCGGTCCCCTTCTGCGGCTTCGCCGCGCCGCCGACGTTGGTCGCCAGCCCGCGCTTGAAGAGCGTCCGCTTGGTGCTCAGCTTGTTCAGGGTGTCGCAGTAGCCGCAGAACCCGACGTACGCCGCCGCACCGCGCACCGCGACCGCCGACATGGAGTTGTCGGGGTCCGTGGTGGTCGAGGCCGCGTCGGCGTCGCCCGGGTGGGCGCGGGTGCCGAGGTTGTAGACGGTCCGCCAGGTCGTGGTGGAGGCGTCCGCGTCGGCCGCGGCCGTCTGGCCGGAGTCCGTGCTCGAGCCGACGAGGGTCTCGACGACCTCGCGCCCAGCGGTGATCAGGTGCTTGCTGTCCAGCGGGTCCATCGTGAACGGGTTGGAGAACTTCGACGCGGTCAGGCCGGGGTCGATGCTCTTCCACGAGGTGCCGCCGTCGGTGGTGACCGAGATGGCGCCGTTGGTGTACTCCTCGTACGCCGTCTTCGAGTCGTCCGGGTCGACCGCGGCGAAGAAGCCGTCGCCGCCGTACGTCTCGTACTGCTTGCGGGTCTTGCCGTCGATCTTGAGGTTGCCGTTGTCCTGGAGCCCCGCCCAGACGGTGCCGTCCTTGGCCATCGCGGCGTAGTACGGCATCAGCGTGGACAGCCCGGTCTGGTCGCCGGTCCCCCAGTGCGAGTTGTCGAGCTCGGAGTCGTCGTCGTCCTCGAAGCGGTAGCGGTAGGAGCCGCCGTCGTTGCCGACGACCAGCTGCACGCCGCCCGCGACCGAGGCGTCCGGGATCCAGATGCCGTCCTGCTGGTCGGGGTGGGTGGTCTGGTTGTTGTCGGTGGGCTCACGGTCACCGGGGCAGGTCGGGAGACCGGTGGACAGGAGCAGGCAGGAGCTGCCGCCGAAGTACTTCCCGACGACGCGGAAGTGCGTCGGCGAGGTCCCGTCCAGCGGGGCGCCGGTGTTCGCGGCGTCGTTGGACCAGATCTCCTCGAGGCCGAAGGCCATCCGGGTCGGGACGCCGTCGGTGGTCTGGCGCGTCGGGTCCGGCTGGACCCAGAGGTTGTACCAACCCTGGACGCCGGGCTGGTAGCCGGTCGCGGTGCCGGTGCCGACGAGCGCCGAGCCGGTGGTCGGGTCGCCGGCGAGCTCGCTGCCGCTGGCCATCCGGGTCCACGTCGCACCGAAGTCGGGCGAGACGTAGAGGCCGTTCAGCACGGTGCTGCCGACCGGCGGCTTCGCCCCCTCGGGCACGTCGATGCCGGTCACGCCCCCGTTGTTGAGCAGGTTGGCGTCCTGGACGAGCGCGTAGAGGTAGTCATGGTCCTGCTGCGGTCCCACGGCGTTGCCGAGCTCGACGCGACCGATCGCGTCCTGGTCGGCGAAGCCGGGGGCGGCGAGCTTCTTGAAGGAGTTCCGCTTGCCGGTCGTGGAGCGGTAGACGCCGTTGCGCTTGGCCTGGATGCTCCCGTCGATGTTCTTGCGCTGGCCGCCGCGCCAGCCGACGGTCGCGACGACCGTGCCGGCCTTGGTGGTGGTGCCGGTGCCGCCCTTGGGGGCGACCACGACGTCGGTCACGACGCTGCGCAGCGCGCAGACGGGGTGCTTGTTGGTGTTGCTGACGCCCTTGCAGGCCTTGCCCGTCGGCAGCCGCAGGTTGCGGTAGGAGCGGCCGCCGTCACGGGAGCCGTAGAGACCCAGCTGCGTGGCGGCGTACACCCGCTTCGGCTTGGCCGGGTCGACCGCGAGCGCGAAGCCGAGCGCGCCGGCCGGGAGGCCCTTCGCGCGCTTCCAGTGGCGGCCGAGGTCGCGCGACCAGTAGGCGCCGAGACCGGTGTACGCCGAGGAGCCGAACGTCGGCTCCCCCGTCAGCGCGAGCAGGGTCCCGCGACGGGCGCGGCTCCACGCGACGGCACCGGTGACGGTGGTCGGCAGGTTGCCGTTGGCGCTCTTCCAGTGCTGCGCGAGGTCGTCGGAGCGGAAGATGCCGCCGTTGCCGACGGCGGCGAACAGGCGCTTCGCCTTCGGGTCCCAGGCGTAGCTGTCGATGCGGCCGGAGTTGTCGGAGAGGCCGAGGCCGTTGACCTCGGGGTACCTCGGGTCGTCGACGACCAGCGGCCCCTGGCCGTAGAGGCGCGCCTTGCCGGCGCTGCCGGGGACGGATCCGGCGCGCATCGACTGGCGCTGGGCGACCGCGTGCAGCGCGGCACCCTGGGCGTAGGTGCCGTACGGCGCCAGCCGCGAGATCGCGCGGGCGCCGAACATCGCCGACAGCTCCTGGAGCGACTCCGGGCGCTTGCTGCGGACGCAGAGCGAGTCCCACTCGTCGGGGTCGGTGCCGGCCAGCATCGGCAGCTCGGCGACCGCCTCGCGGACCAGCTCGGCGTCCTCGCCGGACTCGCCCTCCCGGGCCGCCTCGCCCTCACGCTCCGCCTCCTCGCGCTCGGCCTCCTCGCGGGCCTCCTCGGAGTCGGCCCTCGCGGCGGCGCGCTCGTTGCGCATCTCGGCCCGCACCTCGGCGAGCGCCTGCTCGACCGGCTGGTAGCCCAGCGCGCAGTCCCCGGCCGGGCCGGCCGACGGCTCGCGCCCTCCCGACGATCTCAGGGCCACCGCGGCGAACGTGCCGCCGATCGCCACCGCCAGGACGGTCACCACCAGGATCCATCGACGCACGAGACCCGACATCGCCACTCCTCGGTCACGGTCCGCCCCCTCGGCACCCATGGCCGCGAACCACCCACGGCCCCAACGCGCGTGGCGGCGTGCCGTTACGGGCACATGCTGCTCCGACTCCCGTGCTCGCGCACGGGAATCCTCGGAACAGGTCGCCGCGGGTGCGGCGGGTGCTGGGCTGACCGTGGCCGGCTGCTCCTCGGTGGGCTGCGGGGGCCGCGCCCACCCGCCGCGGCGCTTGCTCCCAGGGACCGCCCGCGGAGACCGGTGCACTGACTGATCCGGTCAAGGGCGGGCGGTGGGGTCGCTTTTACGCCGCCGCGGCGGGTGGGCGCCGCCCCCGCACCCCGCGTGGCGCGCGTCCGTGGTCGATCACGGACGTGAAGGGGAAGTAGATGAGTTCTCTGCGGTCACTCCGACCCCTGGGCTCTCCTTCACCCACCCGCACCCTCGGGCACGGGCGCGGGCGTCAGGGGGCCCCGGTGGCGGGGGCTCCCCGCACGCGCGGGGAGCGTAAAAGCAAGCCCTCCCACACCGCCCGCCCCCACCGGAACTGTCAGCGCAGCGAACTCTGCGGGCGGTTCCTGGGCGCAGCCAAGCGACCGCGCGTGCGGGGAGCCACCGGCGCCGGGGACCGGTGCGACGACTCCCACGCCCAGGAGACCTCCCCGGCCACCGGCCGGACTCCGACGCCCAGCAGACCTCCCGGCCCCCGGCCGGGACAATCCTTCACGCGGACTGGTGTCGACAGGGGATGATGTTCCCGGAGGGAGGGACCAGATGAGCGATCGGGCGCACATGATCAACCGGATCGTCGACACGACGATCGACGGGATCTGGGTCCTCGACGAGCACGGCCGCACGGTGTTCGCGAACCCCGGCATGGCCCGGCTGCTGGGACGGCGCGCGGACGACGGCCTCGAGGGGCTCTCCGTCGCCGACTTCCTCGACGACGAGGGCAAGCGCCAGCTGCCCGCGCACCTCGCGAACATGAACGCCGGCCTGCCCGGCGCCGAGAACCTCGAGACGCTGCTGGTCCGCAGCGACGGCACGGTCATCTGGACGCTCGCGAGCTGGGCGCCGCTGCACGGGGACGACGGGGTGCGGGTCGGCTGGCTGCACCGCTTCACCGAGGACACCGAGCGCAAGCAGCTGATGGAGCGTCTCCAGGACCGCGAGCACCAGCTGGCCACGGCGCAGCGGATCGCGCAGATCGGCAGCTGGGAGTGGGACGTCCCGACGGACACGGTCACGTGGTCGGACCAGCTGTACCGCATCTACAACCTGCGGCCGCAGGAGTTCGCGGCGACGTACGAAGGCTTCCTCGCGTTCGTCCACCCCGACGACCGTCCGCGGGTGCGGGCGCACGTCGAGTCGACGTTCGCCGGCGTCGACGAGTTCTCCTTCGACGCCCGGATCATCCGCACCGACGGCGAGCAGCGCTGGGTGCGCGGCCTCGGGCTCGTCGAGCGCGGCCCCGACGGGATGCCGCGCAAGATGGGCGGCACCACGCAGGACATCACCGACCTGAAGACCGCCGACGAGCTGGCGGCCGAGGCGACCCGGCGCATGGAGCTGCTGCAGAACATGGCGATGGCCGCCAACAAGGCGAGCAGCCTGGCGGAGGCGGTGGAGGTCGCGGCGTCCGGGCTGCCGGCGTACACCCAGTGGTCGGCGGTGTGCGTCTACCCGATGACCCCGCAGGGGCCGAGCCTGCCGACCGTGCTGCCGACGGCCTATGCGTGGACCACGCCTCCGGATCCCCGCCTCGCCGAGCGGGCGCGGATCTCCCGCCGCCTGGAGGTCGGGCCGCCGACCACGCACCAGGACACCCACAGCCTGGTCGCCATCCCCGTCCAGCTCGGCGGCGTCGTCGTCGCGGTCATCGAGGTGCTGGCCGACGAGGTGCCCCCGGACGAGAACTCCCGCTTCCTCATCGAGCAGATCGCCGGGCAGCTCAGCCTGGTGGCCGAGCGCGAGCGCAGCGCCGCGCAGCTCGCGGAGGCCCGCGACCAGGCGATGGAGGCGTCCCGGCTGAAGTCGGAGTTCCTCGCCACGATGAGCCACGAGATCCGGACGCCGATGAACGGCGTCATCGGGCTCAACGACCTGATGATGCGCACCGAGCTCGACGACCACCAGCGGCGACTGGCCGAGGGCCTGCAGAGCGCGGGCCTGACGCTGCTCGGCATCATCAACGACATCCTGGACCTGTCGAAGATCGAGTCCGGCAAGCTGGAGCTCGAGAGCACGGACTTCGACGTCCGCGCGGTGTTCGAGCAGACCGCCGCGGTGCTGAGCGGGCCGGCGCACGACAAGGCGCTCGAGCTCGTCGTCGCGTGCCAGCCCGACGTCCCCGTCTTCCTCAAGGGCGACCCGGTGCGCTTCGGCCAGATCGTCGCCAACCTGGGCTCGAACGCCGTGAAGTTCACCGACAGCGGCGAGGTGGTCGTGCAGGCGAGCGTCGCGGAGCAGTCCGGCGACCGCGTCGTGCTGCGCGTCGACGTCACGGACACCGGTGTCGGCATCGCGCCGGGGGCCCGCGAGCGGCTCTTCGAGGCGTTCACGCAGGCCGACCCGTCGACCACGCGCCGCCACGGCGGGACCGGGCTCGGCCTGGCGATCTCGCGCCAGCTCGTCGAGGCCCTGGGCGGCGAGATCTCGGTGACCAGCGAGCTCGGCAGCGGCAGCACCTTCACCTTCACCGCGTCGTTCGCCCGCGCCACCACCGCGCCGGCGGCACGCCTGTCCGGCCCGCCGCACCTCCTGCACGACCGCCGGGTGCTGGTCGTCGACGACAACGAGACCAACCGCTTCATCCTCCAGGAGCAGCTCGCCGCCTGGCAGATGAAGCCGGTCGCCGTGGCGTCGGCCGACGAGGCGCTGGCCACGCTGCGCACCGCCGCGCGCCACGGGCAGCCCTTCGAGATCGCGCTGCTCGACCTGATCATGCCGGGCACCGACGGGCTCGAGCTGGCCCGTCGCGTCAGCGCCGACCCGGCACTGGGCCAGCTGACGATGCTGCTGCTGTCCTCGGACCAGGGGGTCGGCTCGCAGTCGGCCCGCTCCGCGGGCATCCGGGCGGCGCTGAGCAAGCCGGTGCGTCACTCCGAGCTGTACGACACCCTCATCGGCGTCGTGGCCGCCGCCCTCGAGCAGCGCCCGGTGCCCGCTCCCGCCCAGCCCGAGCTCGGCGTGACAGTCCTCGTGGTCGAGGACAACTACGTCAACCAGCTCGTGGCCACCGGGCTGCTCGAGAGCCTCGGGTGCGCGGTGGAGGTCGCCAACGACGGTGCCGAGGCCGTGGAGATGCTGGCCCGGCCGCACCGGTACGCCGCCGTCCTCATGGACTGCCGGATGCCGCGCCTCGACGGCTTCGACGCGACCCGCGCCGTCCGCGCCCACGAGCCGCCCGGTCAGCGGGTGCCGATCATCGCGATGACGGCCTCGGCCCTCGAGGGCGAGCGCGAGCGCTGCCTGGCCGTCGGCATGGACGACTTCCTGACCAAGCCGGTCGACGCGAAGGAGCTGGAGCGGGTGATCGGCTCCTGGATCCGCTCCGCGGCCGGGCGCGCGTCGTCGGGCCTCACCGGCGAGGCGCCGGCGGCAGCCCCGACGCCGGCGGCCGACGGCCCGGTCGTCCCCGACGTACCGTCCTCCTCGATCCTGGACCCGGACCGGATGAAGATGCTCGACGAGCTCAAGAAGGACGGCGTCAGCTTCTTCGAGCGCACCGCCGCCTCCTTCATGGCGCGGGTCGGTGACCAGGTCGTCGCGATCCGCGACGCCGCGGACGCCGGCGACGCGCACGGCCTGATGACCTCCGCGCACCAGCTCAAGGGCAGCGCCCTCAACCTCGGCCTGCCGCTGGTCGGCGCCACCGCCGCCCGGCTCGAGGCGCACGGGGACGCGGGGCGCACCGACGACACCGACGACCTGCTGGCCGAGCTCGTCGGCGAGGTCGAGCGGGCCGTGGCGGCCCTGCAGACGGCGACCGCACGGGCGCGCTGAGCGAGGGGTGGCTTCGAGACAGTCGCTGCGCGACTTCCTCAACCACCGGGTGGTGCGACTTCCTCAACCACCGACGCGCTGGTCAGTCGGAGACGGCGAGCAGGGGTCGGACGGCGGTGCGGGCGCTGTGGATGCGGGACTTGACGGTGCCGAGCGGGATGTCGAGGAGGTCGGCGATCTCCTGGTAGCCGAGCTGCTGGACGTCGCGCAGGACGAGCGGCTCGACGAGGTCGGGGTGGCTGGCCCCGAGGACCTCGAGCGCCTCGAGCAGGTCGAGGCGACTGCCGGCGATCACGCTGGTCGTGCGGGGGTCGGGGTGCGCCTGGGCGACCTCGTCGGTGAGCCGGTCGGCGGCGCGCCGCTTGAGGGTGCGGTAGGTGCCGCGGGCGCTGTTGGACGCCACGGCGTGCAGCCAGGTGGTGAAGCGGCTGCGCCCGGCGAACGTGTGGATCTTCGTGGCGACCAGCAGCAGGGCGTCCTGCGCGGCCTCCTCGGCGTCCTCGGGGTAGAGCAGCATCCGGCCGCAGATCCGGCGCACGCGCGGCTGCACGGCGGCGAGCAGGTCCTCGAGCGCCGCCCGGTCGCCCTCGGCCGCGCGGCGGGCCAGGTCGTCGAGGTCGCCGTCGTCGGAGGGCACGGTCGTCACGTCTGCCTCCCGAGTCGTGAGCAGGTCACGCGTGGGGTCCGGGCCGGACCGCCTGCTCCTCGTGCACAATACCGAGGGTGTCCCTCCCGGAGCGTCTCGGCCGTCTCCAGCGAGTCGACCGTCTCGGCGTGGGCGGCTTCGCGACCGTCTGGCTCTACCACGACGCCGAGCTGGACTCGGACGTCGCGGTGAAGGCGCTGGCGGACAACTGGGCGCAGCGCCTCGACGTGCGTGAGCGGTTCCTCGAGGAGGCGCGGATCCTGCGCCGCGCGGACTCCGACCACATCGTGCGCGTCTACGACATCGGCGAGGCCGACGGGACGCCGTACTTCGTGATGACGTACGCCGACCGCGGCTCGCTCGCCGGCGCGCTCACCGCGGGCCGGCCCCTCCCTCCCGTCCGTGCCGTCGACCTGGTGGCCCAGGCCGGGGCCGGGCTGTCGGTCCTGCACGACCACGGGGTGGTGCACCGCGACATCAAGCCGCAGAACCTCCTCCTGCGCAGCATCGGCAGCGCCGGCGACAAGCTGCTGGTGGCCGACCTCGGCGTGGCCAAGGCGATGCTGCACGCGAGCGGCCTGACCCAGGTCGTCGGGACCCCGTCCTACATGGCACCCGAGCAGGCGACCGGCGGCGGGATCGACCGGCGCGCGGACGTGCACGCCCTGGGCGCCGTGGCCTACCAGATGCTCACCGGCCAGCTGGCCCGCACCGGCAGCCTCGGCGACCTCGCCACCGCCAGCCTGCCGCCGGCCCCCTCGTCCCTCGCGGACCTGCCGCCGGCGGTCGACGAGGTGCTCCTGCGCGCCCTGGAGCCCGACCAGAACCGGCGCTGGCCGGACGTCGAGAGCTTCGTCGCCGCGCTGCAGGAGGCCGTCCCCGGGAGCGGGACGCCGGCCCCGTCCGGGCGGCACCGCACCGCGTGGGAGAGCGCGCCCACGACCTTCGAGGCCGCTCCCGAGCAGCGCGCCTCGCGGGTGCTCCTCGCGCTGCTGGCGCTGCTGGTCTTCGCGGCCGCGTTCGGCACGGCGTACGCCGCCACGACCCTGCTCCGCTGAGTTCGGTCCCGGGCGCCGGGCGTCCTACGATGTGACCACGGACACGCGCCACCCCTGCGGTCCGACGCCAGCGCCACCCACCCCGTGGCCGTCACACCAGAAAGTGGGCACCACCCATGTCTGAACAGCCCTCCGGCACCGGTCCGGTCGACGTCTTCGAGCTCGGCTCGGAGCACGAGCAGGTCGTCTTCGCCAACGACCCCGCCACCGGACTGAAGGCCATCGTCGCGATCCACTCCACGGCGCTCGGGCCCGCCCTCGGCGGCACCCGGTTCTACCCCTACGCCAGCACCGCCGACGCGGTGCAGGACGTCCTCAACCTCTCGCGCGGCATGTCCTACAAGGCCGCGCTCGCCGGGCTCGACCTCGGCGGCGGCAAGGCCGTCATCATCGGCGACCCGGCCACGCTGAAGTCCGAGGCGCTGCTGCGTGCCTACGGCCGCTTCGTGGAGTCGATCAACGGGCGCTACTACACCGCCTGCGACGTCGGGACCTTCTCGGAAGACATGGACCACATCGCCCGCGAGTGCTCCTACGTCACCGGGCGCACCGTGGCCCACGGCGGCGCCGGCGACAGCTCGGTGCTCACGGCGTACGGCGTGTTCCAGGGCATGCGCGCGGCGGCGGAGGTCGCCTGGGGCGCCCCGACGCTGGCGGGCCGCACGGTCGGCGTCGCCGGCATCGGCAAGGTGGGCCGGCACCTGGTGCGGCACCTGATCGAGGACGGTGCCGCGGTCGTCGTGACCGACGTGCACCAGCCCTCGGTCGACGCCGTGGTCGCGGAGTTCCCCCAGGTCACGTCCGTCGCCTCGACCGACGCGCTGGTCGCCTCCGAGCTGGACGTCTACGCGCCCTGCGCGCTGGGCGGCGCGATCACCGACGAGGTGGTCGACGTGCTGACCGCGAAGATCGTCTGCGGTGCCGCCAACAACCAGCTGGCGCACCCCGGGGTCGAGAAGTCCCTCGAGGACCGCGGGATCCTCTACGCCCCCGACTACTGCGTGAACGCCGGGGGCCTGATCCAGGTCGCCGACGAGCTCGAGGGATTCTCCTTCGAGCGCGCGCAGCAGCGGGCCAGCGGCATCTTCGACACGACCCGCCGGGTCTTCGAGCTGGCCGCCTCCGACGGGGTCTCCCCCGCGACGGCCGCCGACCGCCTGGCCGAGCGCCGGATGCGCGACGTGGGCCGGCTCCGGGGCATCTGGCTGCCCTGACCGCGGTCCCCGGACGGCGCGCGAGCAGGGCGCGTGCGGCACCAGAGGTGCTGCGCGCGCCCTGCTCAGCGATTCAGATGAGAATCAGTCGCGTCGTGGGCCGGAGTAGTCGGACCACTTCTCGAGCTCTTCGGGATCCACCTGGTCGGTGTCGTTGTGACTGTCGCCGTGCAGCTCGTTGGCCAGCGCCCCGAAGTCCGTCTCGTGGGTCTGGTACTTGAGGTCGCGTGCGACCTTCGTCTGCTTGGCTTTCGCTCGGCCGCGCCCCATAGGGTCAGCCCCCTCGCACTCGGCCGGGGCCCAGACCTCGTCGGCGGGGCACTCCGGACTTCTCAACATTTTGTCGTGGGGGCAACGCTACCTGTTGCCCGGCTGTTCCTGCACACCCACTCCCCGAAAACGGACGGGCGCGTCGATATTTCCGACCGGCCGGGGACCGACGGATCACCAGTCGGGGTGCTGGCCCTCCAGGACCACCTTGCCGGCGCGGTCGCCTCCGGCCGGCGCGAGGGTGACCTCACCCGCGACCCAGGCGCGGATCCCGAAGCCCTCGAGCACCTCGAGCGTGCGGCCGACGGCCTCCGGCGCGGCAAGCGAGACCATGCCGACGCCGCAGTTCAGGGTGGCCTCGAGGTCGGGCTGCGAGACGTTCCCGACCCGACGGACCAGGTCGAAGACGGGCTGCGGGTTCCAGGTGCCGCGCTCGACCGTCGCGGTCAGCTCCTCGGGCATCACCCGCTCGAGGTTGGCGGCCAGGCCCCCACCGGTGACGTGGGCCATCGCGTGGGCGAGCTCCTGGTCGGCGAGCGCCAGGCACGCCTTGGCGTAGATGCGGGTGGGCTCGAGGAGCTCCTCCCCGAGGGTGCGGCCGAGCTCGGGCACGTGACGGTCCAGCGCCCAGCCGGCGCCGCCACGGTCGGCGGAGCCGAGCAGCACGTGGCGGACCAGCGAGTAGCCGTTCGAGTGCAGGCCGCTGGCCTCCATCATGATGACCGCGTCGCCCGGACGGACCCGCCCGGGGCCGAGCAGCTTGTCGGCCTCCACGACGCCGGTCGTCGCGCCGGCCACGTCGTACTCGTCGGGCGCGAGCAGGCCCGGGTGCTCCGCGGTCTCGCCGCCGACCAACGCGCAGCCGGCCTCGACGCACGCCTCGGCGATGCCCTTGACGATCGCGGCGATCCGCTCGGGGACGACCCGGCCGGTGGCGATGTAGTCGGTCATGAAGAGCGGCTCGGCGCCGCACACGACCAGGTCGTCGACCACCATGCCGACCAGGTCGAAGCCGATGGAGTCGTGGACGTCCATCGCCTGCGCGATCGCGACCTTGGTGCCGACGCCGTCGGTGGACGTCGCGAGGAGCGGCCGCTCGTACGACTTCAGCGCCGTCGCGTCGAAGAGGCCGGCGAAGCCGCCGAGCCCCCCGATCATCTCCGGACGACGGGCCTTCTCGACCCAGACCTTCATCAGGTCGATCGCCTTGTCGGCCGCCTCGATGGAGACGCCGGCAGCGGCGTACGCGTTCTCTCCGGAGGGGTGCGCGGACTCGGTCATCGGGGTCTCCTCGTGGCCGGTGGCCGTCAGGGGTTGTTCAGGACGGGCAGCGCCTTGCCCAGGGTGGGGCTGGCGAGCGTGGCCTCGAGCAGGTGCTTGCCCAGGAGGCTCTCGTCGGGCAGCTCGACGGGGTACTCGCCGGTGAAGCAGGCCGTGCAGAGCCGGGTGCGCTCCTGCTTGGTCGCGTCGACCATGCCGTCGAGCGAGATGTAGCCCAGCGTGTCGGCGCCGACGCTGGCCGCGATCTCCTCGGGCGTGAGGCCGTTCGCGATCAGCTCGGCGCGGGTGGCGAAGTCGATGCCGTAGAAGCAGGGCCACTTGACCGGCGGGCTGGAGATCCGCACGTGCACCTCGAGGGCACCGGCCTCCCGCAGCATCCGGACCTGGGCGCGCTGGGTGTTGCCGCGGACGATCGAGTCGTCGACGACCACGATCCGCTTGCCGCGGATCATGTGGTCGAGGGCGTTGAGCTTGAGCCGGATGCCGAGCTGGCGCAGGGTCTGGCTGGGCTGGATGAACGTGCGGCCGACGTAGGCGTTCTTGACGAAGCCCTGGCCGAACGGGATGCCGCTCTCCTCGGCGTAGCCGGCGGCGGCGGGGGTGCCGGACTCCGGCACCGGGATGACCAGGTCGGCCTCGACGGGGAACTCGCGGGCCAGCTGGCGGCCCATCTCGACGCGCGACTCGTGGACGCTGCGGCCGGCGATGGTGGCGTCGGGGCGGGCGAGGTAGACGTACTCGAACACGCAGCCCTTGGGCTCGGGCTCGGCGAAGCGGTGCGAGCGCAGGCCGTTCTCGTCGATGACGATCATCTCGCCGGGCTCGACCTCGCGGACCACGCTGGCGCCGATCGTGGCCAGGGCGGCGTCCTCACTCGCGACGACCCAGCCCCGGTCGAGGCGGCCGAGGACCAGCGGGCGGATGCCCTGCGGGTCGCGGGCGGCGTACAGCGTGTCCTCGTTCATCCAGACGAACGAGTAGGCGCCGCGCAGCTGCGGCAGCACCTCGAGGGCCCGCAGCTCGAGCGTCGTGTCGGGGTGGTGGGCCAGGAGCGCCGTGACCAGGCTGGTGTCGTTGGTCGAGGTCTCGACGTGGCGGGTGTGCAGCTCCAGCTCGTCCTCGGGGCCGGGCAGGTCGCTGACCAGGCCGCGGAGCTCGTGGGTGTTGATCAGGTTGCCGTTGTGGCCGAGCGCGATCGAGCCGCCGGCGGTGGGGCGGAAGGTCGGCTGGGCGTTCTCCCAGGTGCTCGCGCCGGTCGTGGAGTAGCGCGAGTGGCCGATCGCCAGGTGACCCTTCAGCGAGGCCAGCGTGGTCTCGTCGAAGACCTGCGAGACGAGGCCCATGTCCTTGTAGACGAGGATCTGGCGGCCGTTGCTGACCGCGATCCCGGCGGACTCCTGCCCGCGGTGCTGGAGGGCGTAGAGGCCGAAGTAGGTGAGCTTGGCGACGTCCTCGCCGGGGGCCCACACGCCGAAGACGCCACAGGCGTCCTGCGGTCCCTGGTCCTGCGGGTCGAGGGCCATGGTCAGACGGCCGTCGCCCCCCTTGCGCACGCTGCTGGGCTGGGGCACGGTCCGAGTGTAGAGCCCGTACGGCGTGGCTCCCAGTCGACGCGGGCGGCGTCCACGCAGCGGTCCGCACCGGGCCGCGCGGGCCCGAAGCGGCACCGGGAGCGGGTGACCCACGTAACATGACCCCGACATCTCAGACGACGCGAGGACAGATGGCTCGGGACACGCCACCAGCCCACTTGCCGACCCCCACCCCGGGGCTGGCGGAGGCACCGTCGCGTGACGCCCTGCAGACCATCGCCGAGGGCGTCACGGACCTCGCCGGCTTCGGGATCGCCGCCATCAGCGTCGTCCGCGACGACGGCAAGCTCGAGCTCATCACCATCGCCGGTGACGGCGGTGCCGGCGAGGGCATCCTGGGACGGCGTACCCCTGTCGACGCGCTGATGACCGAGCTCGAGAAGGCCGACGACTGGGGCCTGCTCAAGTTCGTGCCGCACGAGCGCCTCGACCTCGGCACCGGCGAGGAGGCGTGGGGCTGGGTGCCCGACCCCGACCTGCCGACCACGGCCGGCCCGGACGCGTGGCACCCGCTCGACATGCTCGTGGCGCCGCTGTACGACGACCAGGGGGCGCTCCGGGGCACGCTGGCCATGGACCTGCCGCTCGACGGTCGCCGCCCGGGTGCCGAGCAGCGCCGGGTGCTGCACACCTACGCCGTGCAGGCCGGCCGGGCCGTCGTCACCGCCCTGGAGCGGGAGGCGCTCGCGGCCCGCGTCCGCCTCGCCGACGCCGCCCGCATCATCGTCCGCAACGCCAGCTCGCAGACCAGCCTCGGCGCGATCCTCGCCGACAGCCGCGAGGCGCTGGCCGAGGGCTTCCAGGCCCGCGGCATGTGGATCCAGACCTTCGACGAGGACGGCCTCGGCACCGGCACGATCTACTCCTCCGACGGGACGCACATCGAGCTCCCCGACGAGCTGGTCGCCATCGCGGAGCGGGCCGCGCGCCGCGCCTGGGACATCCAGACGACCGAGGTCGTCGCCCCCGACCGCCCGTTCGGCCCCACGATCACCATCGGGCAGGGCGAGCACATCCTCGCCTTCCTGAGCGCGATCGGGATCGGCTCGCTGCTCTTCGCGCCGCTCGGCGCCGGCCCCGAGTGCCTGGGCAACCTGGTGCTCACCCGCGAGCCCGGAGCCCCCGACTGGAGCGAGGTGGAGGGCGCCGCCGCGCTCGACATCGGCCACGACCTCGGCCGCGCGATCCTCAACGCCCGCACCTTCGAGCGCGAGCACCGGCTGGTCGAGGAGCTGCAGGCCCTCGACGTCTACAAGAGCCAGCTGATCGCCACCGTCTCCCACGAGCTGAAGAACCCGCTCACCGCGATCCTGGGCCACCTCGAGATGCTCGACTCGACCCCGGACCTGAACGGCATGACGCGCAGCTCGCTGGCGGCCATGGGTCGCGGCGCGCAGCGGCTGACCCGGGTGATCGACGACCTGCTGCTGCTCTCCAAGGTCGGCGACCCGAACAACCCCGTGATCGCCGCCCCGGTCGACCTGCACCGCGTGCTCGACGACGTCATCGACCTGTCGTCGATCGCCGCCGAGCGCAAGCACCTCACGATCGAGGTGGACGTGCCCCCGGGCGCCGTGATGGCGATGGGCGACGCGGACGAGCTGGACCGGGTCTGCGCGAACCTCGTCAGCAACGCCGTGAAGTACACCCCCGAGGGCCGCACCATCACGCTCGGCCTCGCCCGCGACGGCGACCAGGTCGTGCTCACCTGCGCGGACGCCGGCTTCGGCATCTCGGCGCAGGACCAGGAGCGGCTCTTCACGGAGTTCTTCCGCTCCACCAACCCCGAGGCGGTCGCCCAGCCGGGCACCGGGCTCGGCCTGGCCATCGTCA
The DNA here is from genome assembly GCF_014212315.1 of Nocardioides luti. Lineage (NCBI taxonomy): Bacteria > Bacillati > Actinomycetota > Actinomycetes > Propionibacteriales > Nocardioidaceae > Nocardioides > Nocardioides luti. The sequence goes on along the minus strand of NZ_JACKXE010000001.1, from coordinate 2,933,655 downwards.
GCCGGATCGTCGCGCGCCACCACGGGCACATCGAGCTCGAGTCCGAGCTCGGCAAGGGCAGCACCTTCCGGGTCTACCTCCCCGCCGCCTGACCCCGGAGCCGGACGCCGCTTCCCTGGCCGGCGCCCGCGGCCTCGGCAGCCGGCCACGAGGGACCGGCCGCCGACGGCTCACATGTTCCGGGCGCCCTGCTTGATGGCCTCGCGGATGCGGGTGTACGTGCCGCACCGGCAGATGTTGCGGATCTCGTCGAGGTCGGACTCGCGGATCGAGCGACCCTCCCGGCGTACCTTCTTCACCAGCGCCGTGGCGGCCATGATCTGGCCAGGCTGGCAGTAGCCGCACTGCGGCACGTCGCGGTCGATCCAGGCCTGCTGCATCGGGTGCAGCTCCTTGCCGACCGTGTCGGGCAGGCCCTCGATCGTGGTCACCTCGTCGTCCTTGGTGAGGTCGCCGACGCGGACCGAGCAGGGGTTGAAGGCCTTGCCGTTGATGTGCGACGTGCACGCCTTGCAGACGTTGATGCCGCAGCCGTACTTCGGCCCGGTCACGCCCAGCAGGTCTCGCAGCACCCACAGCACGCGGACGTCGTCGTGCACGTTGACGGTGATGCTCTTGCCGTTGAGGACAAAGGTCTGTTTCGGCATCTCTGACTCCTCAGTAGGTGTGCTTGAGCCCGTTGGTGGGCGACGGCGGGACGGGCGGGACGAAGGACTTGACCTTGAACGACACCGTCCCGTGGTTGATCGGGAAGCGGGTCGGCATCTTCTTGGTCGCGCGGGCGTAGGCGCAGGCCACCGCAGCCGCCGACGCGGCGACACCGGCCTCGCCGGCGCCACCCGGCTGGTCGGAGTCGGAGGGCATCACGTGCACCTCGAACTCCGGGGGGACGTTCCACTGCCGCGTGTAGAAGTAGTTGTCCCAGCTGGCCTCGAGGAAGTGGCCGTCGCGCAGGTGGCAGCTGCTGGTGAGCGTCAGCGCCATCCCGTCCGAGAAGCCCCCCATCATCTGGGCCTCGAGCCCGCGCGGGTTGATGACCAGCCCGGCGTCGACGGCGACCACGGCCTTGGTGACCCGCGGCCCGGTGACCCCGTGGTAGATCTCGCGGTTCACGGTCCTGGGGCGGGTGTCGATCTCGACGAGGACCGCGGTGCAGCCCTTGTACTCCTTGTGGATCGCGATCCCCTGGGCCATGCCCGCGGGCATCTTGCGGCCCCACCTGCCCTCGTCGGCGACCTTCTGCAGGACCGCCTTGGTCCGCTCGTCCTTGAGGAACTCGAGGCGGAACGCCAGCGGGTCCTTGCCCATCTGCCGGGCGAGGCGGTCGATGACCAGCTCGTTCGCGACCGCGGTGTCGGGCGAGTAGATGTTGCGCATGCTGCCGGTGTTGAACCGGTCGTCGGTCTCGTCCAGCAGCTGGGTCACGAGGCCGAAGTTGTACGGCAGCTCCTGGGTGAGCGCGAAGATCGACTGCGAGAAGCCGAAACCGCCGAGCTGGCGGCCGACCTCGGTCGGGGCCTCGTCGATCGTGCTCGTGATCATCTCGCCGAGGCCGTGGCTGAAGTCGGTCACGACGCTGGTGTTGCGCTGCTCGAAGCTCAGCACCTGGCCCCCGAGGTGGGTGGCCCGGATCCGCGAGGTGACCATCGGGTGCAGGCGGCCCTGGCGCGGCTCGTCGGCGCGGTGCCACATCAGGCGGACCGGCTTGCCCATCTTCTGCGAGATCTTGGCGGCCTCGATCGCGGCGTCGCTGAAGAGCTTGTGGCCGAAGGAGCCGCCACCGGTGATGACGTTGACCGTCACCTGGTCCTGGCTCATGCCCAGGGCCTTCGCGATGTTCTGCTGCGCGAGGATCGGGACCTTCAGGCCGGCCCAGATCGTCGCCCTGTCCTTGCGCACGTCGGCGACGGCGGAGTTGGGCTCGAGCGCCGCCGAGCTGCGGAACATGAAGGTGAAGCTCTCCTCGACGGTCTTCGCGAGGGGGTCCACGTCCGGGACGGCGAGCGGGACCTCGGCCTTGCGCAGCCGCGCGAGGACCGTCTGGTCGGACTCGCCCTCGACGGTGCCAGGGTTCCACGCCACGTCCATCGCGCGGATCGCGTCGATGCACTGGCCGAAGGTCTCGGCGCGCACGGCGATCCCGGTGTCGACCTTGGCGACGTTGCGGACGCCGGGCATCCTCAGGATCTCGGCCTTGTTGCGCAGCTTCTTCGGCGACCCGTTGAGCGTCGGCGGGCGGCAGACCATCGTCGGCAGCGCGCCGGGCACGTGCAGGTCCATCGAGAACTTCTTCTTCCCGGTGACCGCGGCGAGCGCGTCGGTGCGGTTGCGCGGGGTGCCGATGACGGAGAAGTCGGCGCGCTCCTTGAGCTGCACCTCCACCCGGCGGTCGGTGGCGCTGGCGGCCTTGGTCGCCAGCTCGCCGTACGTCACGGAGCTGCCGTCCGGGGCGGTGACGACGCCCTGGTGCGACTCCAGGCGGGCCACCTCGGCGCCGAGCTGGGCGGCGGCCGCGTCGAGCAGGGCGCCCTTGGCGATCGCGGCGGCCACCCGGATGGGGGTGTACGTCGACACCGTGGTGTTGGAGCCGCCGGTCAGCTGGTTCATGACCAGCTCGGGGCGCGAGGGCGCCAGCGTCACGACGATCTTCTCGACCGGCAGGTCGAGCTCCTCCGCGAGGATCATGGCCGTGGACGTGGTGATGCCCTGGCCGACCTCCATGCGCGGGATCGCGAACGAGGCGGTGCCGTCCTCGTGGAGGGTGACCGTGATGAGGTTCGCGGTCGGCGCCGCGGCGTCGGTCTGCAGGTCCTCGAGGTCGTAGAGCTCGGGGATCTGCGCGCCCGAGGGCACGGCGGCGCGCGCGGGCTTCGCGAGCGCGAGGTCGGCGGCGACCACGAGGGTCGAGCCGGCCATCACGTAGCCGAGGAAGCTGCGACGACCCAGGGCCATGGGGGCCGTGGTCGTCACGGGTGCTGCCGGGTCCTCCTGCCTCTCGGTGCGGGCGTTCGCGTGCAACGTCATGCGGTTCCTCCAAGAGCATCGAGCCACGGCACCGAGGTGCCGGAGCGGCGTGCTCCCTCCCTACCCACCAGCGTGACAGCCGTCACCTCGCAGCACCATGCCCGCGGTGCCCACCATCCGGCACCCACCCCTGTGCAGAGTGCACAAGACGTCGCTCAGCGGACCCGGCCGATCGCCAGCGACCGCACGGCGAGCGCGAGCTCGAGGGGCGGCACTCCGTCCAGCAGCACCTGGCCGGTCAGGTCGCCGACGCGGCGCAGCCGGTTGATCACGGTGTTGCGGTGGCAGTGCACGGCCTCCGCGGTGTGGGTGGTCGAGCCGCCGGCGCCGACCCACGCCGTCAGCGTGTCGAGCAGCGGGCCGCCCTCGGCGGGCGGGAGCGCCAGGACGGGGCCCAGCCACACCGCGACGAGCCGGCCGGCGACCTCCGGGGAGGTGAGCAGCAGGGCCTCGGGGAGCCGGTCGTCGAAGGCGGCCACGCCGGGCCGGCCGCCCAGCGTGCGCAGGGCCAGCACGGCCTGCCGGAAGCCGGTGTCGACGCCCGCGAGCCCCTCGACCCCGACCGAGACGCCGATCGAGCCGCCGTCGTCGACGGCCAGGGTGGCGAGCACGTCGTCGGGGCCGTCCGCGCCGAGCGCGACCAGTCCGACCGCGCCGCCGCTGCGCCGCACCCAGACGTTGGGGCGGGACCCCAGCGCGTGCTCGAGCCGGGCGGTGTCCAGGTCGACACCGGTGGCGACGAGGTAGTCGCCGTCGACCGGGACGTCGAGGATCCGCGCGGCCTCGTGGGCGAAGCCGGGCTCCTTGGCGCGGCCGCTCAGCACGCCCTCCCACAGCTCGGCGCGCAGCTGCTCGTCGGCGCGGACGGCGGCCCGCTCGGTCGCGTGGTACGCCGCGGCCACCTGGGCCGAGGTCTCGTCGACGACCTCCCAGACCCGGGTGCCCACCTCGCGGAGCTCGTCGGCGTCGAGGGTCGAGCGCGCCTGCTCGACCAGGTCGTCCCAGATCAGCCGGCCGCCCATCCGGAAGGACCGCAGCACGTCGTCGAGCGGCAGGCCCTGCTCGGCCCGGCGCCGCCCGGTGGCCCGCGCGGCGTCGTACGCCGGGTCGCGCGCCGCCGACCCGGGCTCGGTGCCGCGCCCGTCGACCGCCGCGTCCAGCAGCTCCAGCACCCGCACGATGTTGTCGTGGCACGAGCTGCGCAGGTCCGCGCGCGGCACGACCCGGGTCGCGCGGTAGCCGGGGTTGGACGCCTCGATGGTGGCGACCAGCCGGTCGGTCAGGACGTCGACGCGGGCGCGACGGTGCTCGGCCAGGAAGGCGAGGGTCGCGGCGCGCACGGGCGGATCCGTCCCGGTCCGGTGTCGCTCAGAGCTCGCCGAGGTGGTGGAGCAGCAGCGCCTCGGCGAGCACCACGCGCTCGAACTCCGCCAGGTGGAGGCCCTCGTTGGCCCCGTGCGCCCGGGTGTCCGGGTCCTCGACGCCGGTCACGAGCACGCTGGCCCGTGGGAACGCCTCGAGGAACTCGGCGATGAACGGGATCGAGCCCCCGACGCCCATGTCGACGGGCTCGGTGCCGTCCCAGGCCTCGGTGAAGGCGGTGCGCGCCGCGTCGTACGCCGGCCCGGTGGCGTCGATCTGCGTCGCCTCACCCGTGTCGACCACGCTGACGGACAGCTCGGCGCCCCAGGCGACGTGCGCCTCCAGGTGGGCGCGCAGGCAGGCCAGGGCGTTCTCGGTGGTGTCGCCGGGGGCGACCCGCAGCGAGATCTTGGCCCGGGCGCTCGCCACGAGGGTGTTGCTGGCGCCGTCCACCTTGGGCGCGTCGAGGCCGGTGATGCTGAGCGAGGGCTTGGTCCACAGCCGCTCGACGGCCGAGCCGTCGCCGATCCACTCGATGCCGGGGACCGCGCCGGACTCGGCACGCAGCCGCTCCTCGGGGTAGACGACGTCGGCCGCGGGGCCGCTGTGCAGGCCCGCCACGGCGACGTTCCCGCGGTCGTCGTGCAGCGTCGCGATCAGCCGCGAGAGCGTGATCAGGGCGTCGGGGACCAGGCCGCCCCACATGCCGGAGTGCACGGCGTGGGTGAGGGTGCGGACGGTGACGTCGACGCGGACCAGGCCGCGCAGGCTGGTGGTGAGCGCCGGCACGCCGATGTCCCAGTTGCCCGAGTCGGCGATCACGATGACGTCCGCGGAGAGCTTGTCCTGCTGCTCCCTCAGCAGCGCCGGGAGGCTGTCGCTGCCGACCTCCTCCTCGCCCTCGATGAACATGGTGACGCTGACGGGCAGGTCGTCGCCGTACACCCGCAGCGCGCCGAGGTGCGCCGCGATCCCGGCCTTGTCGTCGGCGGCGCCGCGGGCGTAGAGCCGCCCGTCGCGCTCGGTCGGCTCGAAGGGCGGCGAGTCCCACTCGGCGTGGTCGTTCTCGGGCTGGACGTCGTGGTGCGCGTAGAGCAGCACCGTCGGCGCCCCCGCGGGCCCGGCCTTGTGCGCGATCACGGCGGGCGCCCCGCCCTCGGCGGTGACGATCTCGACGCTGTCGAAGCGCTCGGCACGGAACAGCTCGGCGACGGCCTCGGCACTGCGCTCGACCTCACCGGCCCGCGCCGGGTCGGCGCTCACGGACTCGATGCGGACCAGGTCCTCGAGGTCGTGGCGGAGGGCGGGCAGGAGGCCCTCGACCTTCGCCCTGATGTCGTCGGTGCTCCAGGTGCCGGCTGCGTCGGTGCTCATGGCGACAACGTATCCGGCGCGCGGCTGGCGGGAGTCGTCAGGTGAGGGGGAGGTACGGCGTCAGGTCGGCGCGCTCGCCGGACGCCCGGACCTGCGCGGTGGCGTCGGCCCAGGAGGTGGCGCCGGTCGCGAGGTCGATCCAGGTCGCCGCGTCCATCTCGACGACGGCGGGCGGGGTGCCGCGGGTGTGGCGGACGCCCGGGACGACCTGCACGGCGGCGTACGGCGGGACCCGCACCTCGACGGACTTGCCGGGGGCGCGGGTCTCGAGGACGGCCAGGTAGTGCTTGGTCAGCAGCCGCAGGTCCGTCGGTGAGCGGTCGCCGGCCTCGAAGCGGGCCCGGGCGGCGGCGAGCTCGGCGGGGTCGGCGAGGCGCAGGCGCGACGGCATCAGGCGTCCTCGTCCGCGGTGGCGGGCCGGTGGGCCAGATCGGGGTGCGGCAGCACCATGGCGTGCACGACGTAGGTGAGGCGGCCGTCGTCGCGGCCGCGGTGGCGCTCGGACCACTGGTGGAGCAGCTGGCCCAGCTCCTCGGAGAACGCCTGCGCCTCCTCCTTGGTGAAGCGCACGGCGGTCTCCATGGTGGCGCGGTGCTGGCCCGGCGCCCGGTCGTCGGCGTACGCCGCGTCGACCAGCTGGTGCGCGGCGGAGGCCGCCTGGCGCATGAAGACCCGGGCCGCTGCCCGCCCGCCGGGCTGGGCCTCGATGTCCCCCACGCTGACGCTGAAGCTCTCGCGCGACGCGCGCCAGACCCGGTCGCGCTGGTCGCGCGCCTCCTCGGGCGCCTCCTCGATGAGGCCGTACTTCGCGAGCTGCCGCAGGTGGAAGCTGGCCTGGTTGGCGGGGACGTCGAGCACCCGCGCGAGGTCGGCCGCGCGCATCGGGCCGGTCGCGCCGAGCTCGGTGAGGATCCGGTTGCGCACGGGGTGGGCGATGGCGCGCAGCACGCGTGGGTCGTGGATCTGGCCGCCGCTCTCGCTCGTCATGCACCGACCTTAGCAAAATCCCGCACGCACTATTGCGCAACTACTGTTGCGCAATTTATGGTGCGGATCATGACCGGCTACCGCACCCTCGCCCGCAACCACGACTTCACCGTGCTCTGGATCGGCCAGACGGTCTCCGAGCTGGGCAGCTCGGTCAGCATGTTCGTCTTCCCCCTGCTGACCTTCCACCTGACCGGCTCGCCCCTGGCCGCGGCCGCCGCCGAGGCGCTGCACCTGCTGGGCCTGGTCGGCGCGCTGCTGCCGGCCGGGGTGCTGGCCGACCGCGTGGACCGCCGCCGGCTGATGCGGGTCTCGAGCGGCGCCGGGGTGCTGCTCTACGGCTCCCTCGCCGTCGCGGGCGTCACCGGCGGGCTCACGCTGCCGCACCTGCTCGTGGTCGCGCTGCTCACCGGGATCGCGACCGGCGCCTTCTCCCCCGCCGAGACGTCCGCCGTCCGCACCGTGGTCCCGACCGAGGACCTGCCGACGGCGCTGAGCCAGAACCAGGCCCGCCAGCACGTCGCCGCGCTGGTCGGGGCGCCGCTGGGCGGGCTGCTGTACGGCGCGACGCGCTGGCTGCCCTTCGTCGCGGACGCGGTGTCGTACGCCGTGTCCTTCGTGCTGCTCGGCCGGATCCGGACCGACCTGTCGGCCCCGGTCGCGACCGGGCCCCGCCGCCGGGCCCGCCACGACATCGCCGAGGGACTGCGCTACACGTGGTCGCGGCCGTTCTTCCGGGTGCTGCTGATCTGGTCGCCGCTGACCAACCTCGTCATCAACGCGCTCTTCTTCGTCGCGATCCTGCGCCTGGTCCAGGACGGCTTCCCGCCCGTCCAGATCGGCCTGGTCTCGACGGCCGCCGGCGTCTCCGGGATCCTCGGCGCGATCGCCGCGCCCTGGATCATCGACCGGCTGCCCACCGGCTGGCTGACGATCGCCTGCGCCTGGAGCTTCGTCCCGCTGCTGGTGCCGCTGGCCCTGTGGAACCAACCCGCCGTCGTCGCGGCGGCGCTCGGCGTCGGGCTGTTCCTGAACCCGGCCGGCAACGCGGGCGTCGGGTCCTACCGGATCGCGATCACCCCCGACGCCCTGCAGGGGCGGCTGCAGTCGACGATGCAGTTCGTCTCGATGTCCGCGATGCCGCTGGCCCCCCTGCTCGCCGGCGCGCTGCTGAGCGGCCTCGGCGGCGGCCGCGCGATGGCGGTGCTCGGCGGGCTCACCGCCCTGGTCGCGCTGATCCCGACGCTGAGCCGGCACGTGCGCGCCGTCCCGCGGCCGGCGCAGTGGGTGGCCGAGGCCACGCCCGCGTCGGTGCCGGTCGCCTGACGCCATACATGCCTTGACACGCATATACATGTGACGGCATATTCATCGTCGTGAACGACACCTGGACCGCACTGCACGACCCGCACCGACGAGCCGTGCTCGACGCCCTGCTCGACCACGAGCAGTCGGTCGGCGAGATCGTCGAGCGCCTGCGCCTCACCCAGCCGCAGGCCAGCAAGCACCTGCGGGTGCTGCGCGACGCCGGGCTGGTCCGGGTCCGCAAGGAGGCGCAGCGACGCGTGTACTCGATCGACCCGGCACCGATCGCGGAGCTCGATGCCTGGCTCGCGCCGTACCGGCAGCTCTGGAACGACAGCCTCGACCGTCTCGGTCACCACCTGGAGGAGCACCCATGACCGACCACACCAGCCGGCTGCGTCTCGGCGACGACCGTGGCACGTCCGTCGAGATCGACGGCCGCAGCGCCGTGCGCTTCGTGCGCACCTACCCGCATCCCGTCGAGCGGGTCTGGCGGGCGGTCACCGACCCGGCCGAGATGCCGCACTGGTTCCCGTCCCAGGTGCACTACGAGCCCCGGGTCGGCTCGTCGATGCGCTTCACCGGCGACCCCTTCGCCGAGGACGTCACGGGCACGCTGCTGACCTGGGAGCCGCCGCGGCACTGCGCCTTCACCTGGGGCGGCAACGAGCTGCGCTTCACCTTGGAGGAGGTCGAGGGTGGCTGCCGGTTCGAGCTGCTGGACCTGCTGTCCGCGGCCGACACCCAGGCCATGAACGCCGCCGGCTGGCACGTGTGCCTGGCCCGGGTCCCCGCCGTCCTGGGCGCGGCCGCGCCCGCACCCGAGGACACGGACTGGCAGCCGCTGTACGACGCCTACGTCGACGCCGGCCTCGGTCACGGCGCCGCCCTGCCGCACTGAGGGCCCCTCCGTCAGCGGCGGCGCGCCCGCAGCACCGCGTCGTGGACGGTGTCGTGGGCGTGCGCGTCCTCGTGGGCGTCCCCGTCCGCGTCCCCGTGGGCGGGGACCTGCCGCGCCCGCGTCTCGGCCACCTCGACCTCCCAGACGCCGGGGTCGAGCAGCGGCACCAGATCCTCGGGCGTGAACATCATGTCCACGGCGCCCCACCGGTGACCCCCGTGGAGGTCGGACGGGTGGTGGCCGACGACCAGCAGCGTCCCCCCGGGTGCGACCGTCTCGGCGAGCCGCGGCACCAGCTCGAGCATGCCGCGGTCGGGGAGGTGGAAGAACTGCGAGGTCACCAGGTCGTACGCCGCCAGGTCGCCCGCCCCCGGCACCCAGGCGCGCAGGTCGGCCTGTCGCCAGGTGCAGCGGTCCGCGACCTCCGCCCCGGCGGCCGCGGCGTGCGCAGCGCTCCGGTCGAGGGCGACCTGCGAGAAGTCCAGCCCGGTCACCTGCCAGCCCTGCCCGGCCAGCCAGAGCACGTCGGCGCCCTCCCCGGACCCGATGTCCAGGGCGCGGCCCGGCGCGAGGCCCGACGCCTCCGCGACGAGCTGGGGGTTCGGGTTGCCGCTCCAGATGGCGGACCCGGCGGCGTACCGCTCCTCCCAGCTGGCCTGGTCGAACATCGCCAGCAGCGCGCGCCGGTGCTCGACCGCGACCGCGGCGTCCTCCTCGATCAGGTCGTAGTTGATCCGCGCCCCGGCCATCAGCCCCGCCGCGGCCGACGCCATCACCTGCGCCATCAGCTCGGTGACGTTGCCGGCGACCCAGACGCCGGGCACCGAGGTGGTGCCGGACGGGTCCTGGTGGGGGTAGTGGCTGCCGACCACCGTGTCGCCCATCAGCTGGTCGACCGGCTCGACGCCGAGCGACTCGAGCAGCGGTGAGCGGGCGGTGAACCGCGGGGCGACCACGAGCGCGTCGCGCGCGACGACCTCCCCGTCCGCGAGCCGCACGCCGGTCAGCCGGTCGTCCTCGACGACGACCTCCGCGACCGAGCCCGCGACGACGCGGACCCCGAACGCCGCCAGCTGCTCGGCCACCTCCCCCTCGGGCGCCGCGTGGCCGTCGAGGAGCACCACGACGTCGTCGCTCAGCTGGCGGAACATCAGCGCGTGGTGCAGGGAGGCCGGGCCGCGCCAGAGGATGCCGATGGCCCGGTCGCGGACCTCGAAGCCGTGGCAGTACGGGCAGTGCAGCACGTCGCGGCCCCACCGCTCCGCGAGCCCGGGCAGGTCGGGCAGCTCGTCGACGAGCCCGGTCGCCACCAGCAGCCGCCGCGCGGCCAGCTCGGCCCCGTCCGCGAGGGTCACGACGAAGCCGGTCCCGTCGCGGTCCCACGCACGCACGGCGTCGACCCGGGACGCGCGGACCTCCCCGCCGTACGACGCCAGCTCGGCGCGACCGGTCGCGAGCAGCTCCGCGGGGCTCACCCCCTCCCGGCCGAGGTAGTTGTGCACCCCGGCCGCCGGGGCGTTGCGCGGCTCGCCGGCGTCGACCACCAGCACCCGTCGGCGCGACCTGGCCAGCGCGACGGCCCCGCTGAGGCCGGCGGCCCCGCCGCCGATCACGACCACGTCGTACGTCTCGTGCTGCTCGGTCTGGTCGTGCCGCTCGGTCTGGGCGGGCTGTCCGTGCTCGTGCTGTGTCATGCGTCGAGTGTGCGGAGCCTGTCGCCGTCTTGACAACTTCTGTTGCCGAACTGGCAAACTGTCGGTCATGAGCGACTTCCAGGACGTCCTGGGTGCGGTGGGCGGTCGGCTGCGGGCCCTGCGGCTGGAGCGCGGCGCGACGCTGGCCGAGCTGTCGGCGTCGACCGGCATCTCGGTCAGCACGCTGTCGCGGCTCGAGGCCGGCCAGCGCAAGCCGACCCTGGAGCTGCTGCTGCCGCTGGCGCGCGCCCACCAGGTGCCACTCGACGAGCTCGTCGACGCCCCCGAGACCGGCGACCCGCGCATCCACGCGAAGCCGGTCGTCCGGCACGGCATGACGTTCCTGCCGCTGACGCGGCGTCCGGGCGGACTGCAGGCCTACAAGCAGATCATCCCGCCCTGGACCGGCCCGCTGCCCGCGCTGCGCACGCACGAGGGGTACGAGTGGGCCTACGTCCTGTCCGGCCGGATCCGGCTGCTGCTCGGCGACCGGGACCTGCTGCTCGGCCCCGGCGAGGTCGTCGAGTTCGACACCCGGACCCCCCACTGCCTCACCAACCCCGGCCCCCACCCCGCCGAGATCCTGGCGCTCTACGGTCCCCAGGGGGAGCGGATGCACGTGCGGTGACGGGGGCTCGGGGCGGGGGCTCGCGGCTGCTCGCGGCTTGCTCGCGGCCGCTCGTGGCTTGCTCGCGGCGGCCGGATCTGCGGTTTGGTCACCAACCGCACGATTGCGGGCCTTCGGGGCCTGCGGTTCGTGACCGATCGTCGCGGCCGTTTCAGGTTTGGTCAGAAACCGCAGCCAACAGGGCCTTCGACCTGCGGTTTCTGACCAAACCTGAAATCGGGGTCACGGTTGGTGACCAAACCGCAGGTTCCGACCCCCCGCAGACCTGCAGTTTCCGACCAATCCCGGAAAATGCTCCGACGTCACCCCAGCTGGTCGAGCACGGCCAGCGTCTTCGTCCACGCCGGCGAGGTGGCGTCGATGACGACGAAGTGGTCGCCCTCGACCTCGACCATCTCGGCCTTCGCTCCGGCGTCGGTGGCCGCGGCGACGTAGTCCTGCGACTGGCTGATCGGCACGATCGGGTCGTCGGTGCCGTGCACGCACCAGACCGGGACGTCGAGGGGGATCTGCTGCTGGGGGTCGAGGATCGCGTCGGCCGGTCCGGGGGCGTGGCCGAGGAACGCCTCGACGGCGCCGGCGCCCAGCCCGTCGTCGTACGCCGTCCGCAGGTCCAGCACGCCGGCCTGCGAGATCACGGCGGTGACGTCGACGCCGCCGGCCCACCGGTCGTCGCGACCGCGCGAGGCGGCCCAGGTGGCGAGGTGGCCGCCGGCGGAGTGCCCGAGGGTCACGACCGTCGCGAGGTCCAGGTCGAGGTCGGCCAGCTTGTCGATCCCGGCCGCGATGTCGTCGAAGGTCTCGGGGTCTCCCCCGCCACCGCCGGCGCCGGGCGCACCGCCGACGCGGCGGTACTCCAGGTTCCACGCCGCCCAGCCTTCCTTGGCGAGGCTGGTCGCCAGCGGGGCGCCGAGGGTGAGGTCGTACTCCGACTTCCAGAAGCCGCCGTGGATCACCACGACCACGCCGCGCGGCGTCCCCTCGGGCAGGTAGAGCTCACCGAACTGGCTCGCGTCGGTGCCGTAGGCGATCTTGCCGCCGGATGGTTTCGTCACGGGTCCTCGGTCCTCCTCGCAGGCGGCCAGGGCGGGCACGAGCACGGCACCGAGCAGGCCGAGGCCCGGCATCGTCAGGAACGTACGCCGGCGCACCCGACGCTCAGCCCAGCACGGCGGGCAGCGTGGCGGTCCAGGCGGCCCGGACCTCGGCCAGCGGCACCGAGAACTCGCCCTCCACGACCAGGTCGCTGCCGCCGGTCTCCCCGAGCACCGCGAGGGGCACCTCGTGGCGGGCCGCGAGGGCGGTGAGCCGCTCGAGGTCACCGGGGGCCACGGTCACGACGCACCGCGCCGCGGACTCGGCGAACAGCCCGAGGAACGCGTCCCCGGGCAGGCGCACCGACACGCCGACGTCGTGGCGCATCCCGGCCTCGGCGAGGGTCTGGGCGAGCCCGCCGTCGGAGAGGTCGTGGGCGCTGGTCACCAGGCCGACGGCCTCGTGCAGCAGCTCGGCCAGCGACCGCTCGGCCGCCAGGTCGACGCGCGGCGGGAGGCCGCCGAGGTGGCCGTGCACGACGTGGGCCCACTCGGAGCCGGACAGCTCCTCGCGGCTCTCGCCGAGCAGCACCACGGTCTCGCCCGCGGCCGACCAGGCCGACGGCGTACGCCGGGTGACGTCCTCGATGACGCCGAGCACGGCGACGACCGGCGTGGGCAGGATCGCGGTCTCGCCCGTCTGGTTGTAGAGGCTGACGTTGCCGCCGGTGACCGGGATCCCGAGCTCGAGGCAGGCGTCCTTGAGGCCACGGCAGGCCTCGGCGAACTGCCACATCACGTCGGGGTCCTCGGGCGAGCCGAAGTTCAGGCAGTCCGAGATCGCGAGCGGCACCGCGCCCCCGGTGGCGACGTTGCGGTAGGACTCGGCCAGCGCGAGCTGCGCGCCCGTGTAGGGGTCGAGCTTGGCGAACCGGCCGTTGCAGTCCGTGGACACCGAGACGCCGAGGTTGGTCCGGTCGTCGACGCGGATCATGCCGCTGTCCGACGGCTGGGAGAGGACCGTGTCGCCGCGGACGTAGCGGTCGTACTGGTCGGTGATCCACGACTTGTCGCAGAGGTTCGGCGAGGCGACCAGCCGCAGCAGCGTGTCGCGCAGCTCGTCGCCGGTGGACGGGCGCGCGAGCGCCTCGGCAGCGTCGGCCTGCAGCGCGTCCTGCCAGGCGGGGCGGGCGAACGGGCGGTGGTACGTCGGCCCGTCGTGCGCCACGGAGCGCGGCGGGACGTCGACGACCCGCTCGCCGTGCCAGTCGATGTGCAGCCGGCCGGTGTCGGTGACCTCGCCGATGACGACCGCCTCGACCTCCCACTTGGCGCAGATCGCGAGGAACGCGGCGACGTCGTCGGGCTCGACGACGGCCATCATCCGCTCCTGCGACTCGCTCATCAGGATCTCCTCGGGCGCGAGGGTTGAGTCGCGCAGCGGGACCTTGTCGAGCTCGACGTGCATGCCGCCGTCGCCGGCCGAGGCCAGCTCGGACGTCGCGCAGGAGAGCCCGGCGCCGCCGAGGTCCTGGATGCCGGCGACCAGGCCGGCGGCGAAAATCTCGAGCGTGCACTCGATGAGCAGCTTCTCCATGAAGGGGTCGCCGACCTGCACGCTGGGCCGCTTGGCAGGACCGTCCGCGTCGAAGGTCTCGGAGGCGAGCACGGAGACGCCGCCGATGCCGTCGCCGCCCGTGCGGGCGCCGTACAGGATCACCTGGTTGCCGGCGCCGGACGCCTTCGCGAGGTGCAGGTCCTCGTGGCGCAGCACGCCGATGCAGAGCGCGTTGACGAGCGGGTTGCCGAGGTAGGTCTCGTCGAAGACCGCCTCGCCGCCGATGTTCGGCAGGCCCAGGCAGTTGCCGTAGCCGCCCACGCCGGCCACGATCCCGGGCAGCACCCGGTGCGTGTCGTCGGCGTCGAGCGGGCCGAAGCGGAGCGGGTCCATGACGGCCACCGGGCGCGCGCCCATCGCGAGGATGTCGCGGACGATGCCGCCCACGCCGGTCGCGGCGCCCTGGTAGGGCTCGACGTACGACGGGTGGTTGTGCGACTCGACCTTGAACGTGACCGCGTAGCCCTGACCGATGTCCAGGACGCCGGCGTTCTCGCCGATGCCGGCCAGCATCTTGCCGACCGGGGTCTCCTGGGGGATCTCGGAGAACTGCTTGAGGTGCACCTTGGAGGACTTGTAGGAGCAGTGCTCGCTCCACATGACGGAGTACATCGCCAGCTCGGAGCTGGTGGGACGACGTCCGAGGATCTGGCGGATCTGCTGGTACTCGTCGGCCTTCAGCCCGAGGTCGGCCCACGGCTGCTCGCGGCCGGCGTCCTCGGTGGCGGTGGCGACGGTGTCCAGGGCGGCGATGCGGGGGGTCTCGGGCACGGCGTCAATCTACCGGCGTCCCACCTCGCGGCCCGCCCCGGCGCCGGGCACGGACGCCGGACCTTCCGGGGGAACCTGTCACTTTCCGGGTGTTGCAACACCCGGAAAGAGCCAACTTCCCCGGATATCCGGGGAATCCAGCAGCCTCAGACCAGCATGCCGTCGGCCACGACACCCAGCAGCGGACCCACCGCGGCGGGGTCCAGGTTGCCCTGGTCGGCCACGGTGGCGACGCCGCCGACGAGCCGGCACATCTGGACGGCGTCGACACCGGGGCGCAGCGCCCCCTCGGCCTCGAGCCGTTGGACGACGCGGTCGGTGGCGGCGGTGAGGGTCTGGCATTTGGTGCGGATCGGGGACTCGGGGTCCTCGATCGCGCAGGTGATCTTGGCCGGGCCGCCCTTGTGCAGGCTGATCAGCGCGACGTACGCCTCGAACCACGCGACCAGCAGCGCCCGCGGCGGGCCCTCGTGCGCGAGCGCCTTGTCGGCGGCCTCGGTGACCCGGTCGACCCAGCTCTGCATGATCGCGTCGATGAGGTTCTCGCGGCGCGGGAAGTGGCGGTAGAGCGTGCCCGGACCGACGCCCGCACGCTTGGCGACCTCGTCGAGCGACGCGTCGTACCCCTGCTCGCGGAAGACCTCGCGCGCGACCTCGATGATCCGGTCGTAGTTGCGCTTGGCATCGGCACGCACAGCAGGTCCTTCCAGAAAGTCGCGGGTCTCCACTTGCTAACCGGAGACTGTCTCCGTATGGTGGTGGACGTCAACCGGAGTCGATCTCCACATCACACGGTACACCGGTCCCACCAGCCAGAACAGGACTCTCCTCATGTCCGACACCATGACCTCCACCACCAGCACCACCGGGCGCACCGCCGCCCCCACCGACCTCCCCCCGGATGCCGGCCGCGCCGCGACCGGCATCGCGATCGTCCTCGTCGCCCAGCTGATGCTGGTGCTCGACGCGACCGTCGTGAACGTCGCCCTCCCCCGCATCGACGCCGACCTCGGCTTCGGCCCCGCGTCGCTGTCCTGGATCCTCAACGCCTACACCCTCGCCTTTGGTGGCCTGCTGCTCCTCGGCGGCCGGCTCGGCGACGTCTTCGGTCGTCTCAAGGCCTTCGAGATCGGCCTGGGCGTCTTCACCCTCGCCTCCGTCCTGGGCGGCCTCGCCCAGACACCTGGCCAGCTGGTCGCGGCGCGCACCCTGCAGGGCGTCGGCGCCGCACTCGCGGCGCCGAGCGTGCTCGCCCTGCTCACGACGAGCGCACCCGACGAGGCCGCCCGCAACCGGGCCTTCGCCCTCTTCGGCGCCGTCTCCTCCGGCGGCGCGTCGATCGGCCTGCTGATCGGCGGCCTGCTGACCGACGTCGGCTCGTGGCGCTGGACGCTCTTCATCAACGTGCCGCTCGGCATCGCCGTCATCGCCCTGGCCCCGCGCTTCGTCGACGAGACCCGGCGCCGCGCCGGCCGCTTCGACGTCGTCGGCGCGCTCAGCGCCACCCTCGGCGCCGTGTCGCTCGTCTGGGCGCTGATCGGCACCCCGGAGCACGGCTGGCTCTCCGCCCGCACGCTCGGCGGCTTCGCCCTCGGCGTCGTGCTGCTGGCCGTCCTCGCCCGCACCGAGGTCCGTCACCCGCACCCGATGATCCGGCCCGCCCTGGTCCGCAACCGCCCGCGCGTCGTGGCCCTCGCCGTGATGGCGCTGGTCATCGGGGCGAACCTGTCGATGTTCTTCCTGGTCGTGCAGTACGTCCAGCGCGTGCTCGGCTTCGGCCCGCTCGAGTCCGGCGTCGCGTTCCTGCCGTTCAGCCTCGGCATCTTCGCGATGTCGCGGGTGACCCCGTCGCTGCTGGGTCGCCTCGGCGCCCGCACGATGATCATGCTCGGGACCGCCGCGATGGCTGCCGGCTACGCGTGGCTCAGCACGATCGGCACCACCGACACCTACCTGCCCGCGGTCTTCGGCCCGATGCTGATCGCCGGCCTGGCGACCGGGTTCGTCTTCATGCCGGTCACGGCGACCGTCCTCGGCGGCGTCGAGCCCGAGCACGCCGGCGCCGCGTCCGGCCTGCTGCAGACCACGCAGCAGCTCGGCAGCGCGGTCGGCGTCGCCGCGATCGTGTCGGTGTACGCCGCCGGCGCGGTGCCCGGCGCCTTCGTGCCCGGCCTGCGGGCGGCCTTCCTCACCTCCGCGACCTTTGCCGCCCTGGCGTTCGTCGCGGCGATGGTCGGCCTCGCCCGCCGTCCGCGCCCCGAGGCCGCGCTCGACGCGCACCTCGACCCGGAGCTCGAGGTCGCCGAGGCGGCCTGACCTCCACGGGCGCCGACGGCGCCCACGACCGACCGGTTCAGCCGGCCTCCGCCAGCCCGGGGGCCGGCTGTTCCGCGTCCGGGTGCGCCGGCACCCAGGTGTGGCCGTCCCACCACCAGCGCCCGTCCGGGCTCGGGAACGGCGGGCCCCCGTCGACCGGGTCCTCGTGCCGCTCCCCCACCGGTCCCAGGACCGGCACCGTGCTCCAGCGCTCACTCTCGCTCATGATCGCCCCCCAGCAGATCGCGGCCGCGGTGGCCGATCTCCCCACGGTCCAACCAGCCCTCGACGCCCGTCCGCGGAACGTCCGAATTACAGATCTGTAGTTCCCGCGAACGCCTGTTACGGGTGTGACTCGTGAGGTTATGGTGACCGAACTCCCATCCGGGAACACCCGGAGCACGACCCGTGGCGCCCCTCCCTGGCGCCACGGCCGCACCACTCCCCTGGCACCACCTCATCACCCAGGAGCCCCGATGTCCCGCCCGGCACCCCGGACCCTCCGCGGCCTGATCGGCACCCTTCTCGCCGTTCTCGTCGTGGGTCTGGGTGCCGCCGCGAGCCCCGCCGTGGCCGACGACAACGTCGTCACCCCGGGCGACTTCACCGGCTACGGCTTCGACCAGTGCCTGGCCCCGACGCAGTCCGCCATGGATGCCTGGCTCACGCACTCGCCGTTCCTCGCGGTCGGCATCTACATCTCGGGCGACTCGCGCGCCTGCCGCAACCAGCCCAACCTCACGCCCACCTGGGTCACCACGCAGCTGGCCAAGGGCTGGCGGCTGCTGCCGATCACGCTCGGCCCCCAGGCCTCGTGCCAGCCGCGCTTCCCGCGGTACGGCGACGACGAGACCATCAACCCCAAGCCGGGCAAGTACGGCCGCTACAAGCTGGCGCGCGACCAGGGCACGGCCGAGGCCGTCTCCGCCGTCGCCGCGGCCCAGGCGCTGGGCATCGTGGCCGGCAGCACGCTCTGGTACGACCTCGAGGGCTTCGACCTCGGCAACACCCGCTGCCGCGAGTCGGCGCTGCGCTTCCTGAGCGCGTGGACCACGAAGCTGCACGGCCTGGGCTACGTCTCGGGCGTCTACTCCAGCGCCGGCTCGGGGATCCTGATGCTCGACAACGCCCGCGTGGACCGCCCCGGCACCTTCGCGCTGCCGGACCAGATCTGGATCGCGCGCTGGGACGGCGAGGCGAACACGTCGACGTCGTACATCCGCGAGGACGGCTGGCACCCGCACGCCCGGGTGAAGCAGTACCAGGGCGGCCACGACGAGACGTGGGGCAACGTCCGCATCAACATCGACCGCAACTTCCTCGATCTCGGCCAGGGCTCGGTCGCGCCCGCCGAGACGCACTGCAAGGGCGTGCTCGTCAACCACCCGGCGTACCTGCGACTCAAGCCGGCCACCGAGACGCGGACCGCCGACCCGGCTCAGGTCCAGGCGCTGCAGTGCCTGCTCAAGGAGAAGGGGCTGTACGCCGGCAAGATCAACGGCACCTACGCCGCCCCCACCATCGCGGCGGCGAACACCTGGCAGGAGCAGCACGGCTTCGAGGTCGGCGAGACCTGGACCAAGCCCAACTGGATGTCGCTGCTGGCCGACGGCGCGAAGCCGGTGCTGAAGTTCGGCTCGGCCGGTCCCGACGTACGCCGCGTGCAGCGGGCGCTGAACGCCGCCCGCCCGAAGGCCCAGCTGTCCGTCACCGGCGTCGTCACCGCGGCGACCACGACGGCGCTGCGCGCCTACCAGTCGCGGCAGGGCCTCGAGGTCTCCGGCGTCGTCGCGGGTCCGACCTGGAAGGCGCTCCGGGCCGGTCTCCGCTGAGGGGAACCGCTGATCGAACCGCTCAGCCGCCGGCCGGCGGGCCGACGAGCAGCGCCACGCCGGTCAGGGCGATGACGGCGACCAGCCCGGCGAGCGCCCCGCGCGCGGGGTTGCGGAGCAGCCAGGCGACGGGGCGGTCCAGCGCGGACTGCGGGTCCGAGCCGACCAGGCGCCACTGCGCACCCAAGGCACCGCGCTTCTGGGCGTACCGGTCGAAGAGCACCGTCGCGAACGGCGGGATCGACGAGGCGAGGCCCAGCAGGGTGCGCCCGGCGCTCCAGCGCTGGTCGGCGGCGACGAGCAGGGTGGTCAGGCCATAGGCGATGAAGACGACGCCGTGCACCATCCCGAAGACCTGGACGCCGAGCTCGGTGGTCTTCGTGACGTACTTCAGGAACATCCCGGTCAGCAGCAGGGCCCAGGTGACGGCCTCCGCGATCGCGACCCGGCGGAAGAGGATGGACGGGCTCACGCGAAGGTCCGCTCGACCAGGCTCGTGAAGAAGCCGAGACCGTCGGTCCCGGCGCCGGTGAGGTCCTCGACCGCGTGCTCGGGGTGCGGCATCAGGCCGACCACGTTGCCGGCGGCATTGGTCACGCCGGCGATGTCGCGCAGCGAGCCGTTCGGGTTGACGTCGAGGTAGCGCGCGACGACCTGGCCCTCCCCCTCGAGGCGGTCCAGCGTCGCCTCGTCGGCCACGAACCCGCCCTCGCCGTTCTTGAGGACGACGGTGATCTCGGCGTTCTCGGCGTAAGCCGAGGTCCACGGCGTACGGGTGTTCTCGATGCGCAGCCGCTGGTCGCGGCAGACGAACTTGCGGTGGTCGTTGCGGATCAGCGCGCCGGGCAGCAGGTGGGACTCGCAGAGGATCTGGAAACCGTTGCAGATGCCGAGCACCGGCATCCCCCGGCCCGCGGCCTCGATGACCTCGGTCATGACCGGGGAGAAGCGGGAGATGGCACCGCAGCGCAGGTAGTCGCCGTACGAGAAGCCGCCCGGCAGGACGACCGCGTCGACGCCCTTGAGGTCGTGGTCGCCGTGCCAGAGCGCGACCGCGTCGTGGCCGCCGAAGCCGACCGCCCGCTGCGCGTCGACGTCGTCGAGCGAGCCGGGGAAGGTGACGACGCCGACCTTCATGCGTCCTGCTCCACGTGGACGGTGAAGTTCTCGATGACGGGGTTGGAGAGCAGCGTCTCGGCCATCCGGTGCACGTCGGCCAGCACGGCCTCGGTCACCTCGCCGGCGATCTCGAGCTCGAAGCGCTTGCCCTGGCGCACGTCGGTGACCCCGGTGAAGCCGAGGCGAGGGAGCGCCCCCTGCACCGCCTTGCCCTGCGGGTCGAGGATCTCGGGCTTGGGCATGACGTCGACGACGACTCGGGGCACGGAGGGCTCCTGGCTGCGGGGGTGGCTTGCTGCTTCCTGCGGCACCAGTCTAGGAGACCTCGGGCAGACTGGTGACATGAGCATGTCCTCCGGAACACCCGCCGCGTCCCCGCTGAAGCTGGAGTTCCCGCAGTCGCTGGCGACGTACGCCGACTACGCGTCCGCCCAGAAGAGCGTGGACTACCTGTCCGACAACAAGTTCCCCGTCGAGCACCTGATGATCGTCGGCACCGACCTCAAGCGCGTCGAGCGCATCACCGGGCGGCTCACCACCGGCCGGGTCGCCCTCGGCGGCGCGCTCTCCGGGGTCTGGTTCGGGCTGTTCATCGGGGTGCTGTTCGCGCTCTTCACCGACAGCAACGTGCTCACGACGGTGCTGTCGACCGTCGTCGTCGGCGCGGCGTTCGGCCTGATCTGGGCGCTCGTCGGGTACGCCGCCACCCGCGGCCAGCGCGACTTCTCCTCCGTCACGCAGGTCGTGGCGACGCGCTACGAGGTGCTCGTCGAGCACAAGGTCGCCGCCCAGGCCCGCGAGACCCTGGCCGGGCTGCCCGGCGCGCTGCCGAACCCGTTCGCGTAGGCGGCCGCGGGGGCCTGCCAGGCCTGCCCCGGTCGGGCGACGTGCCCGGTTGGCCGCGCGAGGTCACCGGCCGGCGCGGCTGACGCCCCGGCCCCATCCGTCACATCGACCCCACTGTTCGGGGGAAACCCACTCTTTCCGGGTGTTGCAACACCCGGAAAGCGCCAACTTCCCCGGATATCCGGGGAAGCCGACGGCCCCTCAGCTGAGCTCGCGCTTCAGGATCTTCCCGGTCGCGGTCATGGGCAGCGACGGGACGATCTCGACGGTGCGGGGGTACTTGTAGTTGGCCATCTGCTCCTTGCCCCAGGCGACCAGCTCCTCGGGGGTGACCGTGGCGCCGTCGTTCAGGATGACGAACGCCTTGATCTCCTCGCCGTGGCTCTCGTGGGGCACGCCGATGACCGCGGCGAGCGAGACGTCCTCGTGGGTGAGGAGCACCTCCTCGATCTCGCGGGGGTACACGTTGAAGCCGCCGCGGATGATCATGTCCTTGGAGCGGTCGACGATGTAGTACCAGCCGTCGTCGTCCTTGCGGCCGAGGTCGCCGGAGCGGAACCACCCGTCCTGGATCGACTCGTCGGTGGCGTCGGGGCGGTTGTAGTAGCCCTTCATGATGTTGTGGCCCTTGATCGCGATCTCGCCGACGGCGTCCTCGCCGGTCTCGTCGATCTCGTCCCAGCTGTCGGCCTTGAGCAGCTTCATCTCGACCCCGGGGATCGGCACGCCGATCGAGCCGACGCGGACGTCCTGGCCGTACGGCGAGAAGCTGGCCACCGGGGAGGTCTCGGACAGCCCGTAGCCCTCGAGGATGGTCACGCCGAACTTCTTCTCGAAGTCCTTGTGCACCTCGACCGGGAGCGCGGAGCCGCCGGCCGCGGCGACCCGGAGGTTCGCGGCGAGCTTCTTGACGTCCACGGAGTCGTCGAGGGCGCCGAGCAGGCCCCAGTACATCGTCGGGACGCCGGCGAAGAAGGTGACCTCCTCCTTGGCCATCAGCCCGAGGGCCGCCTTGGCCTCGAAGCGGGGCAGCATCACGACGGTGCCGCCGAAGGCGAAGGCACCGTTCTGGATGACGGTCTGGCCGAACGAGTGGAAGAGCGGCAGCACGCACAGGTAGGTGTCGGGCTTCTCCGGGTCGGCCCCGAAGAGGTCCTTGCCGGTCAGCGCGTTGTCGCGCATGTTGCGGTGCCGCAGCTCCGCGCCCTTGGGCTGGCCGGTGGTGCCGGAGGTGTAGAGGATGACCGCGGTGTCGTCCTCGTCGGTCTCGACGGTGTCGAACTCCGGGGACAGCGACCCGGACGCGGCGCCCAGCGTCTCGGTGCCCTCGACGGGCGAGTCCGCGGACGGGTCGGCGGTGATGACGAAGAAGTGCTCGCAGCCGTCGGCGTCCTGGAATCCGGCGTACCCCTCGGTGGCCATCGGGAGGTCCGCGGTCCCCTCGAAGCAGAAGTAGGCCTTCGCCTCGGAGTCGCCGAGGTGGTAGGCCACCTCGCGGCCCTTGAGCAGCACGTTGAGCGGGACGACGGTCGCACCGGCCTTGAGGATGCCGTAGTAGACGATCGTGAAGTAGGGCAGGTTCGGGCAGCTCAGCGCCACCTTGTCGCCCGGCTGGATCCCGCGGTCCTTCAGCAGGTTCGCCACCTGGTTGGCCGCGGCGTTGACGCGCGCGTAGCTGAGCCGGGTGTCACCGAGGACGACCGCGTCACGGTCGGGGTGCTGACGTGCGCTGTCCTCGAGCAGGGTCGACAGGTTGTACACGAGTGGCCTCCATCACGGTCGCTGTGCGGCCAACCTACTCACCGGTCATGAGATCGCGACAGGGCACCCGGCCACCAGAACCGCCGGCCGAGCAGGGAGACCAGCGCCGGGACCAGCACGCTGCGGACCAGGAGGGTGTCCAGCAGCACCCCGAAGCCCACGATCACGCCGATCTGGGTGAGCGTGATCAGCGGCAGCACGCCGAGCACGGTGAAGACAGCGGCGAGCAGTACGCCGGCGCTGGTGATCACCCCGCCGGTCACCGCGAGGGCCGTGGAGATGGCCTGCTTCGTGTCGTGCTGCGCGGCCTCCTCCTTGGCCCGGGTGGTCAGGAAGATGTTGTAGTCCACGCCCAGCGCGACCAGGAACAGGAAGCTGAGCAGCGGGACGCTGAGGTCCAGCGCGGGGAAGCCGAACCAGTGCGTGAAGGCCCACCAGCTGGCGCCCAGGCTGGCCGCGAAGGTCGCCACCACCGTGGCCACCAGCAGCACCGCCGCCACCACCGAGCGCAGCAGGAGGAGCAGCACGACCAGCACCACCGCCAGGATCAGCGGGATGACCAGCCGCTGGTCGTGCACGGCGGCGGCCTTGGCGTCGAGCGAGTCCGCGTCGGCGCCCCCGACCAGCGAGGTCGGGTCCGCGGCGTGCGCGGCCGTACGCACGGCGGTCACCGTGCCGAAGGCCTGCTGCGTGCCGGGGCCGGCGTCCAGCACCACCGACAGCACGGCACGGCCCTCACCCTTCCCCGCGGGCTGGATGCGCTGCACGCCGTCGGTCGCCGCGACCGCCTCGGTCACCGCGTCGGCACGGTCGGCCGTCGCGATCACGACGGTGGGTTGCGACGCACCGGCCGGGAAGTGCTCGGCCAGCACCTCCTGGCCGGTCACCGACTCGGGGGTGTCGCGGAACTGCTCGGTGTCCGAGAGCCCGGTCGAGACCCCGGCGAGCGGGAGCGCGAGGACGGCGAGCACCGCCACCCCGACGAGGCTGACCCGCGCCGGGCGCGCGGTGACGACCGCGGCGACCTTCGACCAGAAGCCGTCCCGCGTGGGCTCCGCCTGGCCGACCCGCGGCACGAACGGCCAGAACAGGCGACGTCCGAAGACGGTCATCGCGGCGGGCAGCACGACGAGGGCGTAGACGACGGCGGTCACGATGCCGATGGCGCCCCCGAAGCCGATGCTGCGGCTCGAGGGGTTGTCGGCGAACCCCAGGCAGAGCAGTGCGAGCACCACGGTCCCCGAGCTCGCCAGGATCGCCGGCGCCGCGTTGTCGAGGGCGATGCGCATCGCCTCGTAGCGGTCGTCGTGGCGGCGCAGCTCCTCGCGGTAGCGCGCGATCACGAGCAGGGCGTAGTTCGTGCCGGCGCCGAAGACCAGGACCGAGGTGATACCGGTGACGGCACCGTCGGTCGGGAAGCCGAAGACGTGCGTGCCGATCGCGAGGCCCTTCGCGGCCACCTGGTCGGCGACTCCCACGACGGTGAGCGGCACCAGCCACAGCCACGGGCTGCGGTAGGTCACGAGCAGCAGGAGCGCCACCACGCCGGCGGTCGTGATGAGCAGCCGGACGTCGGCGCCGTCGAACACCTTCGACAGGTCGACCACGAAGGCGGGTCCGCCCGTGACCTGGGCCCGGAGCCCGTCCGGCAGGTCCTGCGCGGCGGTCGAGCGGATGTCCCCGACCGGCCCGGCGAGGTCCTCCTCGGAGATCGACGTGGAGAGCGGGACCGCCACGAAGGCTGCCTTGCCGTCGTCGGCGAAGACCGGGACGACCCGTTGGCCGTCCGAGGCCAGCGGGGCGAGGGCCTCGACCGCCCGCCCCACGGCGGCACGGTCGGCGTCCGTCAGCGCGGCCCCGTCGCGGTCGATCACGACGATCGCGGGGGTGTACTCCGAGGTCCCGAGCGAGGCCTGCAGCGCCGTGGCGCGGGCGGCCTCCGAGTCCGTCGGCAGGTTCGAGGTCGCGTTGTCCGCCTGCACGGCCTCGACGCCGACTCCGAGCATCGCCCCGGAGAAGAGGATCGCCACCAGGACGACGACCCAGCTCAGCCGACGGCCGACGAGGTGGGGGACGCGCCTTTTGTTCACTCCGCTGAATATTTCCACGCTCGAAAGAGTAGACTGCGCGCATGAGCGAGGCAACACGAGGGCACTTGGACGACCGCTCCCCCGAGACCGTGCGCGTGGTGCGGGCCCTGCGCTCCTACGCGAACGAGTCCGAGCTGTACGTCGGCGCCGCGGGCCGGGAGGCGGCCATGCACCGCACCGACCTGAGCGGGCTCGCCCTCGTGATGGACCGCGGCCTCCAGGGCGAGCACCCCACCCCCGGCCAGCTCAGCGCCGCGCTCCAGCTCAGCGCTCCCGCCACCTCGGCCATGCTCGACCGCCTGGAGCGGCTCGGCCACGTGACCCGGTCCCCGCACCCGACCGACCGCCGCTCCGTCGTCGTCGAGATCACCGACCACGCCCTCGAGGTCGGCGGCGCGATGTTCGGCCGGCTGGCCGCGCACCTCGCCCCGGTCCTGGCCGGGCACACCGACGAGGAGCTGGCACTGGTCGCCCAGGTCCTCGAGGAGGTCGGCGCCGCGACCCGGGCCGCCCGCGAGGAGGTCAGCGGCCGGGGCTGAGCCTCAGTCCCGTCCGGCGAGGATCTTGGCGGCGGTGCGCAGGTCGGGGTAGACGCCGAGCACGGCCACCTTGTCCACGACGTACGCCGGGAGCCGGGCCGGCCCGCGGCCGGTGACCGTGAACGTCGGCGTGACCCGGCACCCGGCGCCGTCGGGCACGAAGTCGAGGGTCAGCTCGGCGTCGATGCCGTGCCACGACCCGACCTCGGTCCACCGGTGCGGGGCCTCGAGGACGGTGGTCTCCATCTGCGGGCGGAGGCCGGGGACGGTCACGTCCACCCAGCGCTGGCCCACCGCGGGCAGGCCCGGACGGACGTCCTCGACGCGGCGCAGCGACGACTGCCACTCGGCACGGTGGTGCGGGTCGACCAGGTAGGCGAAGGCGACCTCGGCCGGCACGTCGAAGCGGACGCTGCGCGCCATCAGGGCGTCATCCCGCGCATCTCAGAACGACAGCCCGGAGAGCCGCTCGTAGGCCTCCACGTAGCGCGCGCGGGTGCGCTCGACGACCTCGGCGGGCAGCGCGGGCGGCGCCTCACCCGAGGTCCGGTCCCAGCCGGACGCCGGCGAGGTCAGCCAGTTGCGCACGTTGTCCTTGTCGTACGACGGCTGGGCACGGCCCGGCTCCCACCGGTCGGCCGGCCAGAACCGCGACGAGTCCGGCGTCAGCACCTCGTCGCCGAGCACGGTCGTGCCGTCGCGCCGGGCGCCGAACTCGAGCTTCGTGTCGGCCAGGATGATGCCGCGCTCGCGGGCGATGCCCTCGGCCCGGGCGTAGACCGCCAGGGTGAGCGCGCGCAGCTCGGTGGCGGACTCGGACCCCACCGCGGCGACGACGGCCGCGAAGTCGACGTTCTCGTCGTGGTCGCCCAGCTCGGCCTTGGTCGCAGGCGTGAAGACCGGCTCCGGGAGCCGCGACCCGTCGACCAGCCCGGCGGGCAGGGCGATCCCGCAGACCTCGCCGGTGTCGGCGTACTCCCGCAGGCCGGAGCCGGTGAGGTAGCCGCGCGCGACGCACTCGACGGGGTACATCGCCAGCCGCTCGCACACGACCGCCCGGCCGCGGACGGCGTCGGGGACGTCGGTCGACAGCACGTGGTGCGGCACCAGGTCGGCCAGCTGGTCGAACCACCACAGCGACATCCGGGTGAGGATCTCGCCCTTGTCCGGGATCGGGGTATCGAGCACGAAGTCGTAGGCCGAGATCCGGTCGCTGGCGACCATGAGCAGCTGGCCGGCGTACGGCCCCTCGGTCAGCTCGTAGAGGTCACGGACCTTGCCCGAGTGCAGGTGGCTCGCGCCGGCGATCGTGGGGGCATCGGGGATGTTGAGGTCGGCCACGCCGCCCACTCTAGTGACGCCTGGGAGGGCGAGAGGCGGCGTGGCCGGGGAGCGGAGCACCTCAGTCGTCGTCGATGATCTTCCCGACCCCGGCGCTGCGGGCCCAGGTCGCGTTCGCGAGCGCCGAGCCGACCACCGAGAGCTTCTCGCGCTTCTTCTCCTTGACCCGGTCGCCCTTGACCTTGACCACGATCGTCGCGGTCCGCTGGCCGGGCGCCAGCGTCACGGTCCCGGAGCCGGCGACGAAGTCCTTGCCGGCCTTCGCGGTGCCGCTCTTCGTCGCCCACGTGAAGCTGACCGTCCGGCCGCTGACGGCCGACATCGTCACCGTGAAGACCATCTTCCGGGTGCCCTTCTTGCCCTCGACGACCTTCTTCGCGTTGCCGATCGTCACCGTCGGGGCAGCGTCGTCGTCGGTGATCGTGCCGGTCCCGGTCATCGTGCCGGGGTCGGCGCCCGAGGGGTTCGCGAGCGTGAGCGACACGGTCTCGTCCGCCTCGTCCAGGGCGTCACCGAGGACGGCGACGGTCACCGTCGCCGCGGTGTCGCCCGGCGCGAACGTCACGGTGCCGCTGGCGGCCGTGAAGTCCGAGCCGGCCGTGGCGCTGCCCGCGCTCACCGACCAGTCCACGGTCACCGGCACCGACCGGGGGCCCGACAGGGTGACGGGGAAGCTGAGCGTCCCGCCCCCGCCGGCCGCACCCTCGGCCACCGACGCGTCCCCGACGGAGACCGTCGGCGTCGCGTCGTTGTCGGCGATCGTGCCGGACGCCTGGGCCGTGGTGATTGCCACCGTCCCGGTCGCCGAGCTCTCGGCGTCGCTGATCGTCAGGCCCAGCGTCTCGTCCGGCTCGTCCACGGCGTCGTCCACGACCGTGACCTCCACGAACTTCGTGCGGGCGTCGCCCGGACCGAAGGTCAGCGTCCGGTCGACGGCGGCGTAGTCCTGCGGCGCCGTCGCCGTCCCGTCGCTGGTGGCGACGTGGACGGTGTAGGTGTCGGAGTCGTAGGACCCGGTGAGCGTGACCGGGAACCGGACCACGTGGTCCTCGGTGTCGGTCGTCGCGTCCCCGACGGCGATCGTCGTCGGGTGGTCGTCGTCGACGATCGTCCCGGAGACGTCCGGCCCTGGGTCGGCCTGCGCGGACGCGAGGTGCAGTCCGACCGTCTCGCCGGGCTCGACCCGGTGGTCGTCGACGAGCGTCACCAGCACGTGCTTGACGTTCGCGTCGCCCGGCGCCCAGGTGAGCGTCGTGTCGACCGGCGCGTAGTCCGCACCCGGGGTCGCCGTCCCGCCGGCGGTGGTCACCTGGACGGCGTACGACGTGCTGGCGTCGCGGTTGGTCAGCGTCACCGGGAAGTCGAGCTGGCCCGCCCCCTCGGTGGCGTCGGGAGCCGCTGCCGCGTCGACGACGGCGGTCGCCTGCGCGCAGGCCGGGGTGAGCAGCGGAGCCACGTCGAGCGACCAGCCGGTGAGCGTCCCCGTGTCGGTCGCCGCCGAGTCCGTCAGGGTGAGCGTCCAGGTGCCCGCGGTGGCCTGGCCCCGCAGGGCCGACAACGGCGTCTCGGGCCGGTAGGTGCCGGCGAACGGCGGCGTGCCGGACGAGACCGGGGTCGTCGCGGTGTCGTCGAAGGTCGTCGCGTTGAAGTTGTCGCCGGAGCCACCACGCTTGGCCACCAGGGTGACCACCGTGCCCGCGGGCGAGGTGAGCTTCGCCGTGACGTCACCGTCCCAGGTGTGGGTCACGCTCATGTGCACCCGCACCGCGGCGACCGGGTCGGTCCCGGCCAGCGCGATCGTCGAGGACACCCCGGTCGCGTTGTTGTCGGGGATCGCCTTCGGGACGTCGCCGGACGCGGTGGACGCGAACGCTCCGTCGTACAGGTCACCGCCGACGCGGACGGTCTTGTCCTCGGTGACGGTCTGCCCGCCCGCGGTCCACGCGTGCCGCAGGGTCACCACGGCGCCGCAGGCGGCGGCGGGCGAGATCTTGAGCTGGTACGGCGTCGTGCTGGACTGCGAGGAGCCGGCCGCGATCGTGGGGAAGTCCGACGAGCCCTGCACGATGGTGGCCGGTCCGCTGAGGACCGTCAGGGTGCCCGTGCCGGCGGGGGCGGTGGCGTCGCCGACGTTGGTGATGGCGGCCTGGACCGTCACGTCCTCACCGGGGTCGACGGTGCTGTTCGCGTCGCGGCTGTCGGTGACGGTGACGCCCGCGGCCGCGCCGACGGGCGTGGGCTGCACGTCGAGGTTCGACGCGGTGAGCGCGAAGTCCTGGTCCAGCGCCGAGCCGTTGCCGGGGACCGCGTCACCGGCGATGTTCGTCGCGATCACCCTGACGGTGACCGGACCCGTGGTGCCGGCGGGCAGCCAGACGTTCTCGACGTTGTTCTTGGCGTCCGCGGCGCCCCCCGAGGTCGAGAGGCCGTTGGCGAACACGTTGCCGCGGTAGGTCGTGCCGCCGGCGGTCACCTCGAGGTCGAGGTTGTTGACGTAGCTCGCCCCGGTCGTGGCGCCGGGGGCGTCGGTGAACGCCAGCGTCACGCGCACCGGCTTGCCCGTGTCGGCGACGCTGCCGGACCGCGCGAAGCTCTGGCCACTCGCGGTGAACAGCGTCTGCTGGTCGAAGTCGACCCGCTTGGTGGCGGGGTCGAAGAGGGTGCCGAGGTTCGGCACGCCCCAGCCCTGGTTCGGGCTCGGCAGGGTGTCGCCGGTGCCCACCCCGCCGGACAGGTAGCGCGGGATGTTGACGACCAGGGCCCGCAGCATCGCGGGGCTCGCGGTCTGGCCGGGCGCGAGGACCCGGCCGTAGTAGTTCTGGATCAGTGACACCGCACCGGCGACGCCGGGCGTGGAGTGGCTCGTGCCGCTCGACCAGGTGTAGAGCGTGTTGCCGACCGGGTGGTACTTGCCGGTCGAGTCCCCGCAGACGCCGCTGCCGTCGTAGCCCGCGGCCTGCGAGGCAGGACCCTCCACGTGGGTGCCGGCCGCGACCACGTCCGGCTTCGACCGTCCGTCGGCGGTCGGCCCTCGGGACGAGAACGACGCGATGTCGGAGTCGTTGTTGGCGGGTCCGAAGCTGCACCCGTCGAGGGTGCCGTCCTCACGGACGTTCTCGGTGGCGCCGACGGTCAGCACGTTCTTGGCGGTGCCGGGCGAGCCGATGGTCTTGGCTCCGGACCCGGAGTTGCCCGCGGAGAAGATGTGCAGCATCTGCTGCAGGCCGGCGGTGCTGCCGGACGCGTCCCGGGTGAGCGCGTCGTAGGCCTGCGAGGAGGCGTCGTAGGCCCCGGCGACGTTCGCCCCCCACGAGTTGGTGGTCATGTCGGCGCCGGCGGCGTAGGCCGCCTGCACCACGCCCTGGTCGGTGTTGCCGCACCCGCTGACGCTGTAGCTGCCCCCGTTGGTGAAGATCTTCAGCCCAGCCACCCGGCCGTACGGCGAGACGCCCAGGCCGTACTGGTAGCCGTTCGCGTCCTCGGTGCTCGCGCCCGCGGTGTCGTTGTAGCCACCCACGATGCCGGCGTTCAGGTTGCCGTGACCGGCCCCGCTGTCCGCGCTGGCGTCGGTCGTGCAGTTGCCGTTCACCGTCAGCCGGTCCGGCTGCGCCGTGCTGCCGAACTGGTAGAAGTCCGGGTGCAGGGGCGTGGCGGTCCCGTTGTCGATGCCGTCGTCGACCACCGTGACCTGGGGGTAGGACGACGGGGTGGTCGGGAAGCCCTTGGCCTGGAGCCAGTCGAGGTAGCCCGGGCCGCTCGGGACGGTCGCACCGCCCGACGTGGTGGTGATGTTGCCGGCCAGCAGCTGGTCCTGCACCTCGTCGTTCATCTCCGGGGCGGCGTACCCCTCGACGTCGAGCACGGCCGGGAGGGACGCGGTGGCGGCGAGGTCGGCCGCGTCCATCCGCACGGAGACGGTGCGCAGGCCGAGCAGGGTGTACGGCGGGGACAGCACGGTGCGGCCCGCGGTGACCTTCGCCAGCGTGGCCGCGGCGTCCGGCCCGTCGACGACCTGGACGGTGACGTCGACGCCGCCCTTCGTCTGGCCCTTCTCCACGCGGTCCCGGAGGACCGGGTCGAGCCGGTAGGACGGGTCGAACGGGCCGCTGTACTGCACCACGGGGTCGTCGCCCACGAGGGCGTCGAGGCGGGCGGCGGCCGCGCCGTCGGCGTACACGACGTAGGCGTTGGCCGGCAGGTAGCTCACGATCTGCGCGCCCGCGGCGGTGAGGTCCTTCACCCAGGCCGGCCGGACCGGTCCGGCGAACTGCACCAGTCGCAGCTGGCGCCCGGAGGTCGCCGTCGCGGCGAGCGTGTCGGGCGCGGGGACGGCGGCCGTGGTGTCGAGGGTGACGCCGCGCAGGTCGATCCGGGCCAGCTCGTCCGGGCCGGTGACGCCCGGGACGCGGTTGACCTCGGTCAGCTTCTTCGCCGGCACCGTCCACAGGGAGGTGGCGCCGTAGTCCACGGAGCGGCTCGCGCCGGCCTTCTTCAGCGCGGCGACGGCGACCCGGTCGCCGTCGACCGCGAGCACCGTGTGCAGGTTGCCCGCGGACACGCCGTGCCGGGAGACTCCGCTCGCCTGGGCGGCCGGGGCCGAGAGCACCGCGGTGGTGCCGGCTGCGGTGAGCAGCAGGGCCACGCCGGCGGCGAGGTGGGGACGACGGGCGGCACGCTCAGACATGGCTTCCTCCGGAACCGGCGCCGACGGCGCCACGGCACGACCCCACGACTCTGGCAGCGCTCGGTCCGCATCGGACGGTCGTCGTCGCGATATGGCTCGAAGTGATCAGGCAGGGGTGGCCCGTCCGGACCAGGCGTCAGGCGGGGGTGCGTCGCCAGGGCGCCGGCTGCCCCTGGAGCCACCAGCCCAGCGCCTTGGTCATGCGCGGCAGCACGACGTAGGTCATCACCGGGGTCATCAGCAGCGTGCTCACCAGCGACCTCTCGACGAGCGGCAGGTCCGGGGCGAGGTGGGAGAAGATCCACGCGACCAGGAGGCTCAGCGGGAAGAAGGCCAGCCAGATCACGGTCGCCTGCTTGTAGCGGGGCGGGGCCGCCGGCGCGATCCGCAGGTCGCGCACGTCGCGGTTGGTCGGGTCGTCGAACCAGCCCTCGATGCCGGTGCGGCGCTCCACCCGGGACTCGACCACGCCCAGGCCGCCCGACGAGTCGCGCCACCACTGCCGCTGGTGCGAGGACTCCCAGGCGTCGAGGGAGTCGTGGTCGGCGAAGCGGTAGAGCATGTGCCAGGTCTCCGACTCGCGCTCGGGACGGACCCAACCGGCGCCCAGGAAGCCCGGGAACCGCTCGGCCAGCGCGATGCCCGCCTGGATCCAGCTCACCATCTCGTCCTCACGACCGGGGTCGAGGTGACGGGTGATGGAGACGGTCACGGGGGCGCTCATGCCCCGATGGTCCGGGAGCCCGCGGGTGCCCGGCAAATCCGTGCAGGCGGAAGGAGACCGACGTCACGGGGTCGCTCCGCGGCGTGGTCCCGGATGGCACAGTGACCCCATGCCGGAGTCTGCCGAAGAGGTCTACGCCAGGGTCGTCGCTGCTGTCGGGGAGGACGGGCGGCTGCCGATGCCCGACCTCGGGGAGTGGGACGTCTTCCCGTGGGAGGCGGTGGACGGAGTTGTCGTCCCCCGCGTCCTGCCCGCGCCCCGCGACGAGCCGCCGCGCTGGGGCGAGTCCGAGGACAAGCCGTGCGGTCCCTGCGCGAAGGGCTTCCCCGCGGACCGCGTCGTCTGGGAGGACGAG
Source organism: Nocardioides luti (assembly GCF_014212315.1). NCBI lineage: Bacteria > Bacillati > Actinomycetota > Actinomycetes > Propionibacteriales > Nocardioidaceae > Nocardioides > Nocardioides luti. Next base: position 2,901,350 of record NZ_JACKXE010000001.1, on the reverse strand, counting down.
CACTGGGTCCTGACCCACCACGGCGGGCCCTCGGGCATGCCGTTCGTGCTCAACCTCAACACCCGCGAGCACCTCGACATGCCGGACCTCGACGACGAGCTCGCCTCGCAGCTCGGCCGGATCTCCACGCGGTTGGTCCGGATCATGGAGAACCTGCCGAACATCGGCCGCGTCCACGTCGACCGCTGGGGCGACGGCTCCGAGCACTTCCACCTGTGGTTCTTCGCGCGCACCGACCGGCTGGCCAACATCCTCGGGTCGTACGCCGTGGAGTGGGACGAGATCCTGCCGCCCGGCCCCGAAGACGTCTGGCGGTCCGACCTTCACACCGTCGCGACCAAGCTCGCCAACTGGGGCGGGCACGCCCGGATCTGACGAGTCGACGCGTCCGCAGACGCAGGAGGTGCCGAGTCGGCGCATCTGCAGACGGCGCGAGATTTTCCTCGCCCCGCCTTGGTTCGGTATCTAGACTCACTTACACGAGTTCGACGCCACCGACCCGGGAGACAGCAGCGTGACCCGAGCACCGCACCCCGACTTCCTGCTCGTCGGCGCCCCGAAGGCCGGCACGACCGCCCTGCACTCGGCGCTCGCGCAGCACCCGGACGTCTTCGTGTCGAACCCGAAGGAGCCGAAGTACTGGCTCTGCGACGACGCTCCCCCGCCCGCCTGGGTCGGCCCGGGTGACGCCCACTCGCAGCAGGAGTGGATCTGGCGGCGCGGCGACTACGAGCGGCTCTTCACCCCCGCGCGTGAGGACCAGGTCCGCGGCGAGAGCACGCCGTTCTACCTCTGGAGCCGCGGCGCCCACCGGCGGATCGCCGAGGGGCTCCCCGACGTCCGCCTCATCGCCGTCGTGCGCGACCCGATCGACCGCGCCTACAGCAACTGGATGCACCTGTGGTCCGACGGCCTCGAGCCGGTCGGCGACTTCGAGGAGGCGTTCGCCCGCCAGGACCGCCGGGTCGCGGACGGCTGGGCGCCGTTCTGGCGCTACCGCGACCTCGGACGGTACGGCGAGCAGCTGGAGCACCTGTTCCGCTACGTCGACCGCGAGCGGGTGCTGGTCGTCCGCTACCGCGACATCGTCGACGACCCGTGCGCGACCGTGGACCGGGCCTGCCGCTTCCTCGGCATCCGCGAGGGGCAGGTCTCCCGGGTGCCGCACGACAACGCCCGCAGCTTCGTCGAGCCCGGCTGGCGTCCGCAGGTGCTCGGCCCGGTCGTCCGGGCCGGCGCCCGGCTCGGCGCCTACGCCCCGCCGCAGGTCTGGCGGCGGGCGAGCGTCCCGCTCGTCGCGCGGCTCAGCGGGCCGACCGAGGCGCACCGGCCGCTGCTGAGCGCCGAGCAGCGCGCGCGGCTGCTGCCGTCGTTCACCGACGACATCGCCCGGCTGGGCGAGGTCACCGGCGAGCAGTTCGACGACTGGACCTCGACCGCCAGCCGCGGGTCGTTCCGCCAGCGCGCGTCCGCCTGACACCCGCCGCCACCAGCGGCGCGCAACGGCAGCGCCGTCGTCAGTGTCAGCGGACGACGGTGACCAGGTCGTGCGCACCGTCGGGGCGCGCGGCCTCGACGTAGAAGCGGGTGCGGCCGTCGGGCAGCGGGACCGCGGCGGCGTAGCGCCAAGCGCCGTCCGAGTGCGGTGACGCGACCGGGCCGACCTCGTCGACCGGCACCAGGCGCTCGCCGTCCCACCGGGCCAGCCCGGTGGTCTCGTGCCAGTTCGAGGCGGCGTCGGCGCGGCCGTCGTACAGCGCGGTCACCGGGTCGGACCCGACGATCGCGGTCACCCGGGCACCGCGCGCGTCCCAGGCACCGGGGCGGCCGGCGAGCACCTCGCCCCGGTCGGTCCACGCGAGCCCGTCGTCGCTGGTCAGCCGGCGGCTGGTCATCCGGTCCTCGTGGCCGGGCTCGGTGAGCGGGTGGCAGCACAGCCACATCTCCCAGCCGTCGGGGCCGTGCGTCACGACCGGGTCCTTGACCGCGGTGCGCTCGTCACCGGTCAGCACGACCTGGCGGTGGCCGGCCGGCAGCTCCTCGGGCGTCGGCGCGGTCAGGCTGTCGACCCACCAGTGCTTGGAGTCGTAGGTCGCGCAGGAGAGGTAGAGGCGCCAGCCGAGGTCCGGGACCGGCACGAGCACCGGCCGCTCGAAGGACTCGCAGCCGAACGAGTCGCGGTGCACCTCGGCCACCTGCGTGAAGGCCAGCCCGTCGCTCGAGCGCGCCACGACGACCGTGACCCCGCGCCCCTCGGTGAGCGGGCGGCGGACGCGGTAGGTGAGCCAGTAGGTCCCGTCGACGAGGACGGCGCTGGCCGCCCCGGCCCAGTTGCCCGGCCCGTCACCCGGGGCGAGCACGACGACCTCGGCGCCGTCGGAGGTCGGCACGGGCGGCAGGGTCTGGACGGGCATGGCCCCAGTCTAGTCGAGTGGACCAGTCGACAATCGGCAGCGGCGAGCCGCGCGTCAGCGGACCTCGAACGCCGTGTGGCCGCCCACCGCGGACGGGTGCACGGCGACGCCGTCGACGGAGGCGTACGCCGGACCCTCGCCGCACCAGGCGACCAGCGCGTCGACCGCCTCCTGCGGGCCCTCGAAGTGACCGGCCACCGACCCGTCGGGCTCGTTGCTGACCCAGCCCGCGACGCCGAGCTGCGCGGCCTCCTGCTGGGTGGCCATCCGGAAGGACACGCCCTGGACCCGTCCGGTCACGCGGACGTCGACGGCGGTGGTCATGACGCCATCATCAGACGTGGTCGCGCCGGCCGTGCACCCGGCCCGGGGTCGCCGGGGTCGCGCCCGCGTGGCGTCGGCGTCGCATGGGCGTCGCGTCGGCTTGGAGCGGCCCGGGAGGGTGGTGGGGTGAGCGAGGAGACGAGCACCGGCACGCAGCGCGGTGCCGCTCCCGAGGAACCGGCGTACGAACCCCACCCGCACCGCTGGCGGATCCTCGGGGTCTCGCTGGTCGTCGGCTTCATGTCGCTGCTGGACGTCTCGATCGTCAACGTCGCGATCCCGTCCATGCAGTCGGGCCTGCACACCTCGGCCGGCACCATCCAGTGGGTCGTGTCGGGCTACGCGCTGGCGTTCGGCCTCACGCTCGTCGCCGGTGGCCGGCTCGGGGACGCGCACGGGCGGCGGCTGCTCATGCTCATCGGCCTGGCCGGCTTCACCGTGTCCAGCGCCGCGGTGGGGCTCGCGCCGAACGCCGAGCTCGTCGTGCTCGCCCGCCTGGCGCAGGGCGCCACCGCCGGGCTGCTGACGCCGCAGAACTCCGGCCTCATCCAGCAGCTGTTCCGTGGCGCCGAGCGCGGCCGGGCCTTCGGGGTCTTCGGCTTCACCGTGTCCTCGGCGTCCGCGCTGGGGCCGGTGCTGGGTGGCCTCATCATCGCCGCCGCCGGCGAGGAGAACGGCTGGCGCTGGCTCTTCCTGATCAACGTCCCCATCGGCCTCGTCGCGGCCGTGGCCGTGCTGCGGCTGGTGCCGAAGCGCCCGCGGCCCACGGAGCCCGCCGACAACCGGATCGACGTGCCGGGCGCGCTGCTGCTCGGGGCCACGGTGCTCTGCCTGCTCTACCCGGTGGTCCGCGTCGAGGGCGGCGCGCGCTGGCCGTTGGTGCTGCTGGCGGGCGTCCCGCTCTTCGCGTGGGGCTTCGTGCGCTGGGAGCGGCGTACGGCGGAGCGCGGCCACCCGCCGCTGCTGGACCTCGGGCTGCTGCGCCGGCTGCCGGGCTACCTCAACGGGCTGCTGGTCGGCACGTTGTACTTCACCGGCTACACCGGGCTGCTGCTGGTGATCTCGATCTACCTGCAGGAGGGCCAGGGGCTCACGCCGCTGCAGACCGGCCTGCTGCTGATGCCCTTCGCGGTGGGCTCCGCGGTGGCCGCACCGGTCGCCGGGCGGTTCGTCACCGACGTGGGGCGCGGCCTGACCGTGGCGGCGCTGAGCGTGATGCTGCTCGGGATGGTGCTGGTCGCGCTGCTGGCTCCCGGTCGGGACCCGCTGTGGCCCTGGCTGCTGCCGACGCTGCTGCTCACCGGGCTCGGCGGCGGCGCGGTCGTCTCCCCCAACATCACGCTCACCCTCGCCGAGGTGCCGCCGCGGATGGGCGGGGCCGCCGGCGGCGCGCTGCAGACCGGCCAGCGGATCGGCTCCTCGATCGGCGCCGCGGTGCTCGTCACGGTCTACCAGGTCAGCGTGGGGACGACGAGCGACGGTGCGGCCCTCCGCATCGCCCTCCTGACGGGGGCGGCGATCATCGTCGCCGCGCTGGCGATGGCGGTCCGGGCCTGGCGACAGGCGCGGGTGCTGGCCGCGACGGGCTAGAGGATCGCGCCGGGCGAGTACGCCGCAGCCTCGGGGTGGCGCGCGGCCACGTCGGCCACCCGGCGTACGACGGCCTGGACCTGGGCGACGGCCGCTCCCGTGAAGGTGATCGGCTCGGCGACCAGCGACTCGAGCTGCGCGGTCGTGAGCCCGAGCCGCTCGTCGGCCGCGAGCTTGGCGAAGACGTCGTTCTCGGCCTGGCCCTGGCGCATCGCGAGGGCGGTGCCCACCGCGGCCTCCTTGATCGCCTCGTGGGCGGCCTCGCGGCCGACGCCGTTGCGGACGGCGGCCATGAGCACCTTGGTGGTCGCGAGGAACGGGAGGTAGCGGTCCAGCTCGCGCTGGATCACCGCCGGGAACGCCCCGAACTCGTCGAGCACGGTGAGGAAGGTCTGGAAGAGCCCGTCGGCGGCGAAGAACGCGTCGGGCAACGCCACGCGTCGTACGACGGAGCAGGAGACGTCGCCCTCGTTCCACTGGTCGCCGGCGAGCTCGCCGACCATGGAGAGGTAGCCGCGCAGCACGACCGCGAGGCCGTTGACCCGCTCGCAGGAGCGGGTGTTCATCTTGTGGGGCATCGCGGAGGAGCCGACCTGGCCCTCCTTGAAGCCCTCGGTGACGATCTCGTTGCCGGCCATCAGCCGCACGGTGGTCGCGAGGTTGGACGGGCCGGCGACCAGCTGCACGAGCGCCGAGAGGACGTCGAAGTCGAGCGAGCGCGGGTAGACCTGCCCGACGCTGGTCAGCACCCGCTCGAAGCCGAGATGGGCCGCGACGCGCTGCTCGAGGTCGTCGAGCTTCGCCTCGTCACCGTCGAGGAGGTCGAGCATGTCCTGGGAGGTGCCCATCGGGCCCTTGATGCCGCGGAGCGGGTAGCGCGCCAGCAGGTCCTCGACGCGCTCGAGCGAGATCAGCATCTCGTCGGCGACGGAGGCGAAGCGCTTGCCGAGGGTGGTCGCCTGGGCGGCCACGTTGTGCGAGCGACCGGCCATCACCGTGGTCTCGTGCTCGGAGGCGAGCCGGGCCAGGCGCACCAGGGCCGCGACGGCCCGGTCGCGCAGCAGCGCGAGGGACTGGCGGACCTGGAGCTGCTCGACGTTCTCGGTCAGGTCCCGCGACGTCATGCCCTTGTGGATGTGCTCGTGGCCGGCGAGGTCGCTGAACTCCTCGATCCGGGCCTTCACGTCGTGGCGGGTGATCCGCTCGCGGCGAGCGATCGAGTCGAGGTCGACGCCCTTCTCCCCCAGCGCCACGACGGCTTCGTACGCCTCGACGACACCGTCCGGGACGTCGATCCCGAGGTCGCGCTGGGCCTTGAGGACGGCGATCCAGAGCTGGCGCTCGCGCACGATCTTGTGCTCCGGGGACCAGATCTGGGCGAGGTCGGCTCCCGCGTAGCGGGTGGCGAGGACGTTGGGCACGGTCACGTGCCGCATTCTCCCACGGGCCGGACGACCTCCCGACCGGTGCCGCGGCGGTGGCTCAGCGCCCCGCGGCGATGTCCGTGCGGAACTGCACGCCCTCGAACTCGACCAGCCCGACCCCGGCGTACGCCGTCGCGCGGGCCGCGGCGACGTCCTCGCCGAGGCCGACGACCGCGAGCACCCGGCCACCGGCGGTGACCACGTCGTCGCCGGAGGGCGCCGTGCCGGCCTGGATCACGTGCACGCCCTCGACGGTCTCGGCCTCGGCGATCCCGCCGATCACCTCGCCGGAGGACGACGACTCGGGGTAGCCGCGGCTGGCCAGCACGACCGCGACCGCCGCACCGGGCTTCCACGCGGGCGGCGCGACGTCTGCCAGGGTGCCGGTGGCCGCGCCGACCAGGAGGTCGGCAAGGGGCGAGTCCAGGAGCGCCAGCAGCGGCTGGGTCTCGGGGTCGCCGAAGCGCGCGTTGAACTCCACGACGCGGGTGCCGCGCGAGGTGAGCGCGAGGCCGGCGTACAGCAGGCCGGCGAAGGGCGTGCCCCGCCTGGCCATCTCGTCCACCGTCGGCTGGAGGACGGTCTCGAGCACCTCGTCGACGAGCCCCTCGGGCGCCCAGGTCAGCGGCGTGTAGGCGCCCATCCCGCCCGTGTTGGGGCCCTCGTCGCCGTCGTGGATCCGCTTGAAGTCCTGGGCCGGCTGCAGCGGGTAGACCGTGGCGCCGGTGGTCTCGTTCCAGCTGCAGAGGGCGAAGAGGGAGACCTCGGGGCCGTCGAGGTACTCCTCGATCAGCACCTGCTCGCACCCGGCGGCGTGGTCCAGCGCGGCCTGCCGGTCCTCGGTCACCACGACGCCCTTGCCGGCGGCGAGGCCGTCGTCCTTCACGACGTACGGCGCCCCGAGCTCGTCCAGCGCGGCGGCGGCCTCCTCGGGCGTGGTGCAGACGAAGGCGCGGGCGGTGGGGACGCCGGCCGCGGCCATGACGTCCTTGGCGAACGCCTTGGAGCCCTCGAGCCGGGCGGCCGCACCCGACGGTCCGAAGCAGGCGATGCCGCGGGCGGTGACGGCGTCCGCGACCCCGGCGACCAGCGGGGCCTCGGGGCCGACCACGACCAGGTCGGCGCCGAGCTCGACGGCGAGGTCGGCGACCGAGGCGCCGTCCATCGGGTCGACCGGGTGGTTGCGGGCGACCGTCGCGGTGCCGGGGTTGCCGGGGGCGACGTGCACCGCACCGACGCTCGGGTCCAGCGCGAGCGCCCGGGCCAGCGCGTGCTCGCGGCCACCGGTGCCGATCACGAGCACCGTGCGGTTGGTCTGCGGAGGAGTCGTCACGGTGCGCGAGCCTATCGGCGCCCGACCCCGTCGGCGTGGTGCGTCCGCCGCCCAGGGGGCGCGGTCCCGTGTGCAGATGCGCCGACTCGACCCCTCCAGGATCTGCAGACGCGCCGACTCGGCCCCTCAGCCGCCGTGCGACTGCGTCCGGCGGGACACGGACTCGGAGTAGGCGCCGGCGCGGTAGCGCAGGATCGGGTCGTCGGACAGCTCGAGCCCGTCGACGACCCGGGTGGGGTCGAAGACGATGACGGCGCCGTCCAGCTCCGGGTCCGGCACGGTCTCGGTGACCGAGATCCGGCCGGCCACCAGCTCCTTGGCGCCCTTCCAGACCGAGGTCGCGCTGTGCGGGTCGTGGCCGGGCCCCGCGACCTGGACGACGACGTCGTGCTCGACGGGGCCGCGGGCGAGGCGGGCGGCGATCTCCTCGCGCAGCCGGTCCGGGCCGCTGAAGGTCTGCGGCAGGCGGTCGGCGGGCGTGGCGACGGGCACGAAGCGGTAGCGCACCCAGGTCCGGGTGCCGGCGCCGTCGACCCAGCCGTAGGCGTGGATGGGGTAGAACGTCGCCTCCGCGAAGCTGACCGGCGGCGCGAGCGCCTTGAACCCGCCGAGGACCGATGCGGCCATCCTCGGGTGCCGCGCCAGGAAGAGCGGCACGGTCAGCGGTCGCACCGAGGCCTCGGTCAGCGCCACGAACTCCTCGGGGTCGTCCGTGGGGAAGCGCGGGGAGGTCTGGCCCAGCAGGTCGGTGGCCGTGCCGTCGGCGAGGCGGAACGAGACCGCCATCCCCCGGATGTCCGGCTTCGGATCCGGCACGCGCGGGTTGCCGCCGGCGTTCGACCAGCGCACCGTGACCGGGACGGGCTCACCGGTGAGGTGGCCGGCACGGGAGAGCGCGGTCGCCTCCGGGCTCGCGGTGAAGGTGCCGGTGTAGAACGCGCCCTTGGCGTGCAGGGTGCGGTAGCCCGGCGGAGGGCCGAAGGCGGCACGGATGCGGTCGACGGCCTGCTCGGGACTCAGCATGCGCGCACGCTAGCGGCCGGGGACGCTGCAGGACACCCCTTCGGGTGAGTCGGACCCGACCTCAGTCCTCGTGGACGACGATCGTCTGCTCGCGGCCCGGACCGACGCCGACGCCCCAGATCCGGGTGCCCGACATCTCCTCGAGCGCCTGGACGTAGACCTGGGCGTTCCGCGGCAGGTCGTCGAAGGAGCGGCAGGACGAGATGTCGGTGCCCCAGCCGTCGAAGTACTCGTAGACCGGCTTCGCGTGGTGGAACTCGGTCTGCGTCATCGGCATCTCGTCGTGGCGCACGCCGTCGATCTCGTAGCCGACGCAGACGGGGATCCGGTCCCAGTTGTCGAGGATGTCGAGCTTGGTGAGGAACAGGTCGGTGAGGCCGTTGACGCGGGTGGCGTAGCGGGCGACGACGGCGTCGTACCAGCCGCAGCGACGGGTGCGGCCGGTCGAGACCCCGATCTCGCCACCGAGGCGCTGCAGCTTCTCGCCGTCCTCGTCGAAGAGCTCCGTGGGGAACGGGCCGGACCCGACCCGGGTCGTGTAGGCCTTGATGACGCCGATCACCCGGTCGATGCGGGTCGGTCCGACGCCGGAGCCGACGCACACGCCACCGGCCACGGGGTTGCTCGACGTCACGAAGGGATACGTGCCGTGGTCGACGTCCAGCATCGTCGCCTGCGCACCCTCGAAGAGCACTGTCTTGCCCTCGTCGAGCGCGTTGTTCAGCAGCAGCGAGGTGTCGCAGACCATCGGGCGCAGCCGCTCGACGTACGCCAGCAGCTCCTCGACGACCGCGTCGACCTCGATCGCGCGGCGGTTGTAGACCTTGGCGAGCAGGTGGTTGCGGACGTCGAGGGCCGCCTCGACCTTCTGGCGCAGGATGCCCTCGTCGAAGAGGTCGGCGATCCGGACGCCCACCCGGTTGATCTTGTCGGCGTACGCCGGCCCGATCCCGCGGCCGGTCGTGCCGATCTGGTTCTTGCCGAGGAAGCGCTCGGTGACCTTGTCGATCGTCGAGTGGTACGACGCGATGACGTGCGCGTTGGCGCTGACCTTGAGGTCTGCCACCTCAACGCCCCGCGCGATGAGCGAGTCGAGCTCGCGGAAGAGCGCCTCGGGCGAGACGACGACGCCGTTGGCGATCACCGAGGTGGCGCCCTTGGTCAGGATGCCGCTCGGCAGCAGGTGGGTCGCGAACTTCTCGCCGTTGACGACGATGGTGTGGCCGGCATTGTGGCCGCCGCTGGTACGGACCACGAAGTCGATGGAGTCCTCACCGTGCTGCTGGGCGAGCAGGTCGGTGGCCTTGCCCTTGCCCTCATCGCCCCACTGGGCCCCGAGGATCACGATCGCGGGCATGTGCACCCCTTGCAGCTCGACGGTCCGGTGAAGGACAGGACGCGCGAGAGCCCCGGTCTGGTCACAGCAACAGCGCACCGGGGCTCTTGCGGGCAGAGGTTACCAAAGCGCCCGTCGGGCTCCCCCCGCCGCGGGATAGGGTCCGCCCCATGGAACCCCTCCTCGTCATCACCAACAGCGACGCCGGCACGTCGGACGAGGAGACCCTCGACAAGGCGCTGGCCATCCTCCGGGCGGCCACCTCCGTGGAGGTCCAGGCGACCTCGAACCCGGGTGAGCTCGACGGCGTGCTGCACCGCGCCGGCTCCCGCCGGATCATCGTCGCGGGCGGCGACGGCAGCCTGCACGCCGTCATCGCCGCGCTGCACCGCCGCAACGACCTCCAGGGCTCGGTGGTCGGCCTGCTGCCGCTCGGCACCGGCAACGACTTCGCCCGCGGCACCGGGATCCCCCTGGACATCGAGGAGGCCGCACGGGTCATCCTCGAGGGCGAGGTCCGCCCGATGGACCTGATCCTCGACGAGGTCGGCGAGGTCGTCGTGAACAGCGTCCACGTCGGCGCCGGCGCGAACGCCAGCCGTCGCGGCGCCCGCTGGAAGTCCCGGCTCGGCTCGGTCGGGGTCGGCAAGGTCAACCTCGGCAAGCTCGGCTACCCCATCGGGGCGGCCCTGACGGCCTGGAACCCGCCCATCATCCGGCTCCGCGTCGAGGTCGACGGCACGGTCGTCAACGACCTGGACCAGCCGATCCTCATGGTCGCGGTCGGCAACGGCTCCTCGGTCGGCGGCGGCGCCGAGCTGACCCCGGAGGCCACGCCCGAGGACGGCCAGGTCGACGTGATGATCTCGCGCGCGGTCCGGCCCGCCCAGCGCCTGGTGTACGCCGTCCGGCTGGGCTTCAAGAAGCACCACCTCGCCGACGAGGCGACCTACCTCCGCGGGCGCACCGTGTCGGTCTCCGGCGGCCCGTTCTGGGTCAGCGCGGACGGCGAGATCGACGGCCCGGAGCGCCAGCGCACCTGGCACCTCGAGCCGGCGGCGTACTCCATGGTGCTGCCGCGGCCCGACCAGGTCCCCGCGGACTGAGTCGGCCGGTCAGAGCCAGCCCCGGCGTACCGCCTCGACGCCCGCCTGGAAGCGGGAGTCGACGCCGAGCTCGATGAGCAGGTCGGCGATCCGGCGGCGCACGGTGCGCAGGCTGATCCCGAGCGTCCGGGCGATCTGCTCGTCCTTGGCGCCGTCGGCCAGCTGGAGCAGGAGCAGCCGGCGCAGGTCCGGCCGCGCCTCGCCGAGGTCGAGCTCGGGGACCGTGGAGGCGCGCTCCCACATCAGCTCGAAGAGCAGGGTCAGCGCCTCGACCAGCCCGCGCTGGCGCACCAGCGAGCGCGGCTCGTCGACGAAGCCCAGCGGCTCGGGCAGCACGGCGTGCGTGGAGCCCAGGATGAACATCCGCGTCGGCAGCTCGGGCAGCACCCGGATCTGCTCGCCGACCTGGGCGCGGGCCACGAGGGTGGCCTTGGCCTCGTGCAGCGCCTGCACGGGGTAGATCGCCCGCGAGCGGCGGCCCGACGCGATCGCGTCGGCGACGACCTGGCGCATCGCGTCCTCGCGCGGGATCCGCCACGCGTCCGGTCGCAGCCAGAGGATGTCGCCCTTGCTCTGCGCGATCAGCGCCGCGATCAGCCCCACCGGCTGGCCGCCGGAGCTGATCTCGCCGTCCAGCGGCTGGATGTCGTGGACCTCGCCGGGCCCCGGGCGCGCGCTCGAGACGCTGAGGAACGGGATCGCCGCGGCCAGCCCCGCGAGCTCCTGGCCGGCCCGCGCCGAGGCGTCCGCGGTCCGGGCCACCATCCGGGCCAGGGCCTCGGCCGGCGGGTCGACGAACACCCGCGAGTCCTGGACGCGGACGATGCCGACCTCCAGCAGCGGGCGCAGCTCGACCATCAGCTGCTCGGGGCTGCTCAGCATCGCCGAGGCGACCCACAGGACCTCGCGCCCGGACTGCGCCAGCACCCGTTGGTAGGTGCGGTCGACCGAGGCCGGGAAGCCGAGCGCGGTCATCATGCTGGAGGGGGCTTGACGGGCCATGGTGGCAGGTTAGTGACAGCGGCCCGTCAGAGCCATATGGCACGTAGAGGTCAATGCCATGATTTCCCTGCGTCCTACGGGCGCGCCACCCCTCTCGGGGATGGCGCACGCCGGCAGCGACCCACATCGGGGGATGCGGTCGCCGACGGTGACGCGGGACAGGGCGCCGGAATCGCCACAGGGGACGACTCCGGCGCCCTTCCTCCATTTCGGGGCACCTCCGCGGTTCTCACCCGCGCCACCCGCTCCGGTAACCTCACGCTCTCGTCATTCCCCCGTCCCCGAGGCCCGAGCAGGAGCAGCGACGTCATGGCACGAGGCGACCGGGCCTCCCGGCAGCAGGTCCCCACCGACTGGGTCACCCGGGCCGCCGACGACGCGATCCGGCACGCCGGCCCCGACGCGACGCTCATCACCTGCGCGTCCGGCGCGAGCCCGTCCGGCCCGATCCACCTCGGCAACCTGCGCGAGTTCCTCACCGTGCACTTCGTGGCCGAGGAGATCCGGCGCCGCGGCCTCGCGGTGCGCCACCTGCACAGCTGGGACGACTACGACCGCTTCCGCAAGGTGCCCGCCGGGGTCGACGAGTCGTGGAACGAGCACATCGGCCGTCCGCTCTCCGCCGTCCCCGACCCGTGGGACTGCCACGAGTCCTGGTCCGAGCACTTCAAGGCCCCCCTGCGCGCCGCCCTCACCGAGATGGGCGTGGAGATGGAGGAGGTCTCGCAGACCGAGGCCTACCGCGCCGGGAGCTACCGCGACCAGATCCTCACGGCCGTCGAGCGGCGTGACGACATCGAGCGGGTGCTGGCGCGCTACCGCACCAAGGCCGCCCCGGTCGCCGAGACCGAGGAGGAGGCCGCCGCGCTCGAGGACTCCGTCGCGCTCGACGACGAGCCCGCCCCCGACGCGGCCGGCGGCAGTGCGTGGGCGCGGTTCCCCTACAAGCCCTACTGCCGCGACTGCGGGCGCGACACGACCACCGTGACGTCGTACGACGACGACACGACCGACCTCGCCTACACCTGCCAGGTCTGCGCCTTCTCCGGCGTCACGAACCTGCGCACCCAGAGCGAGGGCAAGCTCGTCTGGAAGGTCGACTGGCCGATGCGCTGGCAGGTCGAGGGCGTCGACTTCGAGCCGGGCGGCGTGGACCACGCGTCGCCGGGGTCGTCGTACACCGTCGGCAAGGAGCTCGTGAAGGACGTGTACGGCGGCCGCGCGCCGTCGTTCGTCGGCTACTCCTTCGTGGGCGTCGCCGGGATGGCCAAGATGTCGTCCTCCAAGGGTGGCGTGCCCACCGCCGAGGACGCGCTCAAGGTGCTCGAGGCACCGATCCTGCGGTGGCTCTACGTCCGTCGCCAGCCCAAGCAGGCCTTCAACGTGGACTTCGGGCCCGAGGTCGTGCGCCTCTACGACGAGTGGGACGCGCTCGGCCGCAAGGCCGCCGACCCCGCGCGCCACGACGCGCAGACGCTCGCGTTCGAGCGCGCCACCGCGACCGCCGCGGCGGGCACGCTGCCGACGCCGGCCGTGGTCGTGCCGTTCCGGGTGCTGTCGTCGGTGGCGGACGTGACGGCCGGCTCCGCCGACCTGATCTCGCGCACCGTCGGGAACGTCGGCCACGCGCACGACTCGGTCGACGACCTGCAGCCGCGCCTGGGCAAGGCGATGACCTGGACGGCCGAGTTCGTCCCCGCCGAGGACCGCACCACGGTGCGCGAGTCCCCGGACACGGCCCGGCTCGCGGCCCTGTCCGAGGACGAGGAGCTCTGGCTCGCCCAGCTGCTCGACCGGATGCCCGACGTGCTCGACCTCGACGAGATCACGACGCTGGTCTACGGCGTGCCGAAGCTGGCCCGCGGGCTCGGCGTCGACGACGCCCCCACGGACCAGGTCAAGGCCGACCAGAAGGACTTCTTCCGGCTGCTCTACAACCTGCTCGTCGACGCCGACCGGGGCCCCCGGCTGCCCACGCTGTTCGTGGCGCTCGGGGCCGAGAAGGTCCGCGCGCTGCTGACGCCGCCGGCCTGAGCGCCGGGCGTCAGCCCAGCAGCTCGGCGTACGCCGTCGCGCTGGAGTCGCGCAGGAACTCCGAGCACCGGTCCCACTCGTCGCCCTCGCCGATGGCGCGGGCGCTGAGGGCCAGCAGGGCCAGGCAGCGCAGGAAGCCCCGGTTGGGCTCGTGCTCCCACGGGACCGGGCCGTGGCCCTTCCAGCCGTTGCGGCGGAGCATGTCGAGGCTGCGGTGGTAGCCGACGCGGGAGTAGGCGTAGACGGTCACGTCGTCGGCACCGCCGTCACGGGCCTCCTGCGCGAGGGCCGCCCAGGCGAACGGGGAGGCGGGCGTGCGGCGCACGACGTCGACGGCCGCAGCACCGCCCTCGAGCTCCGCGGCGCACGGGTCGACGGGGAGGTGGGTGGGGGGCGGACCGGCCATCAGGTCTACGTGACTCATGGAAGGCATTGTCCACGGTCGGGTGTTGACTGTTCCCATGACCCACGCACCGACCTCGCCGGCGACCGACGCCGCCCCCGCGCAGGAGAAGGACCCCTGGCCCGCACTCTTCGCGCTGTGCCTCGGCTTCTTCATGATCCTCGTGGACTCGACCATCGTCTCGGTCGCGACGCCCGCGATCATCGAGGACCTCCGCACCGACGTGAACAACGTCGTCTGGGTGACCAGCGCCTACCTCCTCGCGTACGCCGTCCCGGTCCTCATCACCGGCCGGCTCGGTGACCGGTTCGGCCCGAAGCGGCTCTACCTCGCCGGCCTCACCGTCTTCACGCTGGCCTCGCTGTGGTGCGGGCTCACCAACTCCGTCGAGGGCCTGATCGTCGCCCGCGTGGTCCAGGGTCTCGGCGCCTCGATGATCACGCCGCAGACGATGGCGATCATCACCCGGATCTTCCCGGCCGCCCGCCGCGGTGCGGCGATGGCGCTGTGGGGCGCCACCGCCGGGGTCGCGACGCTGGTCGGCCCGATCCTCGGCGGCGTGCTCGTCGACGGCCTCGGGTGGGAGTGGATCTTCTTCATCAACGTCCCCGTCGGCCTGATCGCCTTCGCGCTGGCCTGGCGCCTCGTCCCGACGCTCGACACCAACACCCACAGCTTCGACCTGCTCGGCGTCGCGCTCAGCGGGGCCGGCATGTTCCTGCTGGTCTTCGGCATCCAGGAGGGCCACCAGTACTCCTGGAACACCTGGGTCGTGCTCGCGATCGCCTCCGGCCTCGTGGTGCTCGGCGTCTTCGTCCTGTGGCAGAAGCGCAACACCCGTGAGCCCCTGGTGCCGCTCGACCTCTTCGGCGACCGCAACTTCTCGCTCGCCAACGTCGCGATCTCCGCGATGGGCTTCGCGATCACCGCCATGGCGATCCCGATCATGATCTGGGCCCAGGTCGTGCGCGGCTGGAGCCCGACGCAGTCGGCCCTGCTGCTCGTGCCGATGGCGCTCATGACGATCGTGCTCGCCCGCCTCGTCGGTGGCCTCACCGACCGCGTGCACCCGCGCCTGCTCACCAGCTTCGGCTTCGCCGGCATCATCGCGTCGCTGGTCTGGCTGTCCGCGGTGATGACCCCGGACTCCGCCGTCTGGTCGATCCTGCTCCCGATGGTGCTGCTCGGCATCGGCAACGCCTTCGTCTGGGCGCCCAACAGCGCCACCGCCACCCGCAACCTGCCGATCCACCAGGCCGGCGCGGGAGCCGGCGTCTACAACGCCACCCGGCAGGTCGGCGCCGTCCTCGGCTCGGCCGCCATCGCGGTGCTCATCGACTCCCGGCTCGCGGCCCAGGGCCTGCCGTCCTTCCAGGGTGAGGGCGGCTCCGGCACGGTGCCGGCCGCGATCGCGCAGAAGTTCAGCGACGCCATGGCCCAGACCATGCTGCTCCCTCCCGCGGTGCTGGTGCTCGGGCTCCTCGCGGTGCTGTTCTTCGAGCGGCCCCGCCACGCGGGGTACGCCGCCGCGCCCGCCCCCGCCGCACCGGCCTCGGAGTAGCAGGTCGCGGTGCGGCTGGACCTCGAGCGGATCCACCGGGCCCGCGAGCAGATCGACCCGGTCTTCCTCGACACCCCGCAGTACCCCTGTGACCCCCTCGGCGAGGCCCTCGGCTGCCGGGTGGTGCTCAAGGTCGAGACGCTCAACCCGGTCCGCTCGTTCAAGGGGCGCGGCACCGAGACGGCGCTGGCCCGTCTGCAGGAGGCGGGTCCGCTGGGCGAGGTGGTCTGCGCGAGCGCCGGCAACCTCGGCCAGGCGCTGGCCCTCGGCGGCCGGCGGCGCCGCCTGCGGGTGACGGTCGTCGCCTCGTCGGCCGCGAACCCGCTCAAGCTGGCGCGGATGCGCTCGCTCGGGGCCGAGGTGGTCCTCGTCGAGGGCGGCATCGAGGAGGCGCTCGCGGCGGCCCGCCACCACGCGGACTCCACCGGGGCGTCGCTCGTGCAGGACAGCCTCGACCTCGCCACCTGTGAGGGCGCGGCGACGATCGGGGTCGAGCTGGCGGGGCTCCCCGCCGACCTGGCCCCGGACACCGTCCTGGTCTCGCTGGGCGCCGGCGCGATGGCCTCCGGGGTCGGCTTCGCCCTGCAGCAGCTGCGCCCGACCGTCGAGGTGGTCACCGTGCAGCCCGAGCAGGCCCCGGCGATGACGCTCGCGCTGCGCGCCGGCCGGGTCGTCGAGGTCGGTGCCCCGGACACGATCGCCGACGGCGTCGCCGGGCGCTACGTCATCCCGGAGGTGCTCGCCGACCTGCAGGAGGTCGTCGCCGACGCGCTGCTGGTCAGCGAGGCCGGCATCGTCGAGGCGATGCGCCTGCTGCACACCCACGCGGGCCTCGTCGTCGAGCCGGCCGCGGCCCTCGGCGTGGCCGCGGTCCTCGAGCAGCCGGACCGGTTCCGGGGTCGCACGGTCGCCACGATCCTCTGCGGCAGCAACGTCGCGCCCGCGGACTTCGCGCGCTGGGTGACCGACGCCGGCTGACCGGCCGCCGGCACCCGATGGCGCCGAGCCCCGGGACGTCATGCGGACGGAGCAGACCCCTGCCCCTCCGCATGCCGTCCCGCGGCGTCAGGCGGAACGCGTCAGGAGGAGACGGACTTGCCGGCCGAGCGGAGGTTCTCGCAGGCCTCGACGACGCGCGCGGCCATCCCGGCCTCGCCGGCCTTGCCCCAGGCACGCGGGTCGTAGGCCTTCTTGTTGCCGACCTCGCCGTCGACCTTGAGGACGCCGTCGTAGTTCTCGAACATGTGTGCCACGACCGGCCGGGTGAAGGCGTACTGCGTGTCGGTGTCGACGTTCATCTTCACGACGCCGAAGTCGACCGCGTCGCTGATCTCCTGCGCGGTCGAGCCCGAGCCACCGTGGAAGACCAGGTCGAAGGGCTTCGAGCCGGACTCGAGGCCGAGCTTGGCGACCACGGCCTCCTGGGCGGTCTTGAGGATCTCCGGGCGCAGCTTCACGTTGCCGGGCTTGTAGACGCCGTGCACGTTGCCGAAGGTCAGCGCCGCCATGTAGCGACCGGCGTCCCCGAGACCGAGGGCCTCGACGGTCGCGAGGGCGTCCTCGGGGGTCGTGTAGAGCTGGTCGTTGATCTCGTTCGCGACGCCGTCCTCCTCGCCACCGACGACGCCGATCTCGACCTCGAGGATGATGTGGGCCGCGGCGCACTTGGCGAGCAGCTCCTGGGCGATCTCGAGGTTCTCGTCGAGCGGCACGGCCGAGCCGTCCCACATGTGCGACTGGAACAGCGGCGCCTCGCCGCGGGCGACCCGCTCGGCGGAGATGTCGATGAGGGGCCGGACGAAGCCGTCGAGCTTGTCCTTGGGGCAGTGGTCGGTGTGCAGCGCGATGTTCACGCCGTACCCCTTGGCCACCTCGGCGGCGTACGCCGCGAACGCGACCGAGCCGGTGACCATGTTCTTGACCGACGGCCCGGAGAGGTACTCCGCGCCCCCCGTCGAGACCTGGATGATGCCGTCCGAGCCGGCGTCGGCGAAGCCCTTGAGGGCGGCGTTGAGGGTCTGCGAGGACGACACGTTGATGGCCGGGAACGCGAAGGCGTTCTTCTTGGCCGTGTCGAGCATCTCGGCGTAGATCTCGGGGGTGGCGATGGGCATGCGGGGCTCCTCGGGAGGGACTGCCAGCGAACGTGGCCAACCCTAGTGGCTACCCGCGGGTCGCAGCAGGGCCGACCGGGACGGGCTCCACGCGGGTGGGGCGTACGGTCGGGCCATGCGCCGCCGGACCAGCCTCCACTCCTCGGGACGCCGCAGCGACGTCGACCTCGCCGCGGACCGCGCCTGGCCGGTCGTCGCGTCCGGCCAGGACCGCCCGCAGTGGTACGTCGACGCCGCGCCCTTCGTCTTCCGCGGTGCCGTCGACCGCCTGGTCGGCGGGGAGGGTCGCCGCTGGCGGCCGCCGGGCACGCCGGTGCTCTCGACCGGCGACACGGCCGGCTTCTGGCGGGTGGTCGAGGCCGACCACGGCGCCCGGCGCCTCGTGCTCGAGGCGGACCTCCGCTCCCCCGGCTCCGTCCTGCTGCACACCGAGGTCACCCCGCTCGGCGAGACGCGGTGCCGGGTCACCCAGCGGGTGTCGTTCGCGCCGCGGGGCCTGCTCGGGACGGCGTACCTCCTCGCCGACCTGCCCGCCCGCGAGGCCGTCATCGAGCTCGTGCACCGACGGCTGCTCACCGACCTCGAGCGGCGCTGAGGCGAGGACTCCGACCGTGACAACCGATCACCCCGGCGCTGCGTAGAAGCAGCAGGAAGACACCCGGAGGAGAACGGCATGGACAGCAGGAGCAGCATCACCGAGGCGCTCGAGCACTCGTTCGGCGAGGGACCCGAGCAGCGACCGCTCGACGCGTCGCTGTCGGCCGGCCGGCGTGCCCTGGCCCGCCGCCGCGTGGCCGGCGTCGCCGCGGGCCTCGCGGTCGTGGTCGCCGTGGGCGGCACCGCCTGGGCCGCCGGCCGCGGGGGCGACCCCACCTCGCAGCGACCGGGCGTCGCCACCGATCCGCCGGCGCCCTCGAGCGCGACGTCCTCGCCGTCCCCGGCGGCCACCGGCCCGGCCGCCGAGCCCTGGCGCGGCAAGGACGTGGTCCGCTACGTCGACGGCGAGCTCGAGATCCGGCCCGGGGTCACGGTCCACGAACGCATCGACAACCCCTACGACTACCGGGCCCCGAAGCTCTCCGACGCCCTCGACGTCACCTTCCGCGGCGAGCGGTCGTGGGTGATCATCGAGCAGCGGCCCGCACCGCTCGGCACCACCCTGAGCACGTCCGAGCCGAGCAACGGCTGGGCCGACTTCGCGGCGTACGTCGCCGACCAGGTCGCCGTCGACAGCGGCCAGGGCGCCGGCGGGAGCGGCTGGCCCGACACCCTGCGCCTGAACGGCGCCGGTGCCGTCGTCGCGAGCCCGGGCAGCGAGGTCCTGCAGCGCACCGACGACCCGCAGCTCGGTGACTCGTTCGCCGGGCCGGGCGACCCGACGGGCGCCGCGCTGGTCCGCGCCGGCGAGGACGGCTTCACCTACTTCGTGGTGTGGCGGGTCCTCGACGGCGCGCTCGACGTCATCACGACGCCGGCCCGCAGCTCGGGCGGCCCGTCCTTCGCCGAGCTCCTCGACCAGGCCCGCGCCCAGTACGCCTCCGGCGAGGGTCTGCGGTGACCCGCCCCTCTCGGGACGAGGCCTACACCGCGTTCGTCGCGGCCCGGCGCACCCACCTGCGGCGGATCGCGTACGCCGTGTGCGGCGACTGGCACCAGGCCGACGACCTCCTGCAGACCGCGCTGGTCAAGCTCTACGTCGCGTGGCCGCGGATCCGCCGGGACGGCCGCGAGGAGGCCTACGTCCGGCAGATCATCGTGCGCGCCCACATCGACGAGACCCGCCGCCCGCACCGCCGCGAGAGCGTCGGGCTGGGCGACCGGGACCCGGCCGCGAGCACCGGGCCGTCGTACGAGGACCGCTCGGCGCTCTTCGACGCCCTCCAGGCGCTGCCGCTCCAGCAGCGCAAGGTGGTCGTGCTCCGGCACTGGCTCGGGCTGTCGGTGCGCGAGGCGGCCGCCGAGCTCGCCATCAGCGAGGGCACGGTCAAGAGCCACAGCTCCCGCGGGCTCGCGGCCCTCGAGACCGTGCTCGCCGACTCCGAGCCGGGCCGCGGGACACGCGGCTGAGTCGTCGGACAACAAAAAGTGACGACCGGGCGTCGTACGGTGCGACGACACCAGCGTCGTCACGATCCCGGGGAGTCCTCATGCGTGTGTCCCGTCCCGCCACCGTCCTGGCCAGCCTGGCCGCCGTCCTGGCCACCACGGTCGCCCTGCTCGGCGTCGTGCCCGGCACCACGGCCACGGCCGCGACGACCAGCAGCGCGGCGAGCGCCCGGCAGGACGGGCCCGGCTACCAGCAGCCCCGGGTCGGGGCGTGCCGCACGATCACCTACGCCCAGGGTGCCGCCGTCTCCAACTCCACCCGCCCGATCAGCTGCCGTCGCTCCCACACCGTGCGGACCGTCGCGGTGCCCCGGCTGCCCGCCGGCGTGGACTGGGACGCCTCGGACGAGAAGCTGGGCCGGGTCGTGACCCGCGCCTGCCAGCCCGCGGTCGACCGGGTGCTCGGCCGCACGGCCCGGGTCCGCGACCTGTCGGCGTACAGCTGGTTCTGGTTCAAGCCCACCCGCGCCCAGCGTGAGCACGGTGCCCGCTGGCTCCGCTGTGACCTCACCCTGCGGGCCGGGACGCACGTGCTCGAGCTGCGGCGCGACCGGCGCCCGGTGCTCGGCGGGCTGCCGCACGCCGACCGGGTGGCGCGCTGCCTGACCAGCGACGTCGTGACCACCAGCTGCGCCCGCACGCACGTGTGGCGCGCGACCGGCACCTTCGTCAAGAAGGGGGGCTACGACACCGCCGCCCTCGACCGTGCCGGCCTGCGCCGCTGCCCCGGGAAGACCTCGGGCGAGCGCTTCCGCTGGACCTACCGGAGCGAGACGGCCTGGAAGCTCGGCGACCACGTGATCGTCTGCTACACGCGCACCCGCAGCTGAGCCTCAGCCCCGCCAGGCGTCGTCGGCCGACAGGTCGGCGTGCGCCCGGACCCAGGCGTGCATCGCGATGGCGGCCGCGGCCGAGGCGTTGATCGAGCGGGTCGAGCCGAACTGCGCGATCGAGAAGGTGCCGTCGCAGGCCTCGCGGGCGCCCTCCGACAGCCCCGGCCCCTCCTGCCCGAAGAGGAAGCAGACCCGGCGCGGCACCTCCATCGTCTCGAGGTGTCGCGACCCGGGGAGGTTGTCGATGCCCAGCAGCGCGACCGGACCGCCCTCGGCGTCGTGGAGGTACGCCGCCAGGTCGGCCGCCGTCGGGTGGTGCCGGACGTGCTGGTAGCGATCGGTGACCATCGCGCCGCGCCGGTTCCAGCGCCGGTTGCCCACGATGTGCACCTCGGCGGCCAGGAACGCGTTGGCCGAGCGCACGATCGTGCCGATGTTGAAGTCGTGCTGCCAGTTCTCGATGGCCACGTGGAAGTCGTGGCGCCGGGTGTCGAGGTCCGCGACGATCGCCTCGACGGACCAGTAGCGGTAGCGGTCGACCACGTTGCGGCGGTCGCCCTCGGCGAGCAGCTGCGCGTCGTACTCCCCACCCTGCGGCCACGGGCCCTCCCACGGCCCCACGCCGACCTCGGCGGGACCGTGCGGCATGGGGTCGTACGGCGCCCGCCGGTCCGGGCCGGGGACGTCGGGCAGCTCGGGGTCCGGCACGCGTGCAGGCTACGGCCGACAGGCGCGCGGGGGAATGTCAGGTGCTGGTCAGGCAACCCCGGTTAGGCTCGTGCCGTGACCGCGCTGCCCGCCCTGGACCCTCTCCTGCTCGGCATCACCTGGATGGACCCCGCGTGGCTCCTCGACCAGTTCGGCGGCGCCTTCATCTGGGTCAGCCTCGCGATCGTCTTCGTCGAGTGCGGGCTGTTCTTCCCGTTCCTGCCCGGTGACACGCTGCTGTTCGCCCTCGGCCTCTTCATCGCCGGCGAGCAGATCACCGTGCTGGGCGTGGGCACGCCCCTCATCGAGCTGGTGATCGCGGTGGTGCTGCTGACCGGCGCGGCCTTCCTCGGGAACGTCGTCGGCTACGAGATCGGGCGCAAGATCGGGCCACCGCTCTACGAGCGGAACGGCAAGATCCTCAAGCGCAAGTACTTCGACATGACCGACTCGTTCTTCGACAAGCACGGCAACAAGGCCCTGGTCATCGGCCGCTTCGTGCCGTTCGTGCGGACCTACATCACCGTCGTCGCCGGCGTCACCCAGATGGAGCGGCGCAAGTTCTTCACGTGGAGCGCCGTCGGCGCCGTCGCGTGGGTGATCAGCATCGTGTTCCTGGGCTACTTCCTCGGCGCGACCTTCCCCGCGATCGGCGAGAACATCGACTACGCCATGATCGCGATCCTGGCCTTCACGGTGATCCCGCTCGTCTACGAGGGCTGGAAGCACCGCGGCCACGACGACGACGAGACCGCCTCCGCCGAGGCCTGACTCAGCCGGCCTGGGCGCGCACCTCGTCGAGCTGCGCCTTCGTCAGCACCGCCCGGACCTCGAGGCCGACGTCCGCGAGCGGGTTCGACCCCTCGGGGCTGCGGTCGATCGCGCACACGACGACCTCGACGATCGCGCCCGCCTCGCGCAGCGCGTTCGTCGCGTCGCGCACCGCACCGCCGGTCGTGATGACGTCCTCGATGATCGTCACCCGCCGACCGGCCACGTCCGGGCCCTCGGCCAGCTTGCAGGTGCCGTACTCCTTGGCCTTCTTGCGCACGAAGAGCGCCGGCGTCCCCGTGTGGCTGCTGACCATGGTCGCGATCGGGATGCCACCGAGCTCGAGCCCGCCGAGCAGCTCGGTGTCCTGCGGCAGCAGCGGCAGCATCTGGGCGGCGACGCGGGTGAGCAGCTGCGGCTGCGCCTCGAAGAGGTACTTGTCGAAGTACTCCGTGGCGACCTGACCCGAGCGGAGCGTGAACTCCCCCGTCAGGCGGCAGATGGCGTCGATGTCGGCGGCGAGGGTGGCGTCGGAGGTCACGGCCCGCAGACTACGCCGACTAGGGTCGGGCCCATGCTGGCCTCCCGCCTCCAGGGCATCGCCCCCACCGTCTTCTCGCAGATGTCGGCGCTGGCCGCGCGCACCGGGTCGGTCAACCTCGGCCAGGGCTTCCCGGACGTCGACGGCCCGCCGGACGTGATCGCGCGCGCCGTGGCCGCCCTCGAGTCGGGGCAGAACCAGTACGCCCCCGGCACCGGCGTACCCGCCCTCCGGCAGGCGGTCGCCCGGCACCAGCGGCGCCACTACGGGCTCGACCTGGACCCGGACGCGCAGGTCTGCGTGACCACGGGCGCGACCGAGGCGGTGGCCGCGGCCCTGCTCGGGCTGGTGAACCCCGGCGACGAGGTCGTGGTGCTGGAGCCGTACTACGACTCCTACGTCGCGATGATCCAGATGGCCGGCGGCGTACGCCGTCCCGTCACGCTGCGGGCGCCCGACTTCCGCCTCGACGTCGACGAGCTGCGCGCCGCGGTCACGCCGCGCACCCGCTTCGTGCTGCTGAACTCCCCGCACAACCCGACCGGCACGGTCCTGACCCGCGAGGAGCTGACCGCGGTCGCCGAGGTGGCGGTCGAGCACGACCTGGTCGTCATCACCGACGAGGTCTACGAGCACCTGACCTTCGACGACCACGAGCACGTGCCGCTGGCGACGCTGCCGGGGATGTTCGAGCGGACCCTCACCCTGTCCAGCGCCGGCAAGTCCTACTCGTTCACGGGCTGGAAGGTCGGCTGGGCGACCGGGCCGGCCGACCTGGTCGGCGCGGTGCTGGCCGCCAAGCAGTGGCTCACCTTCACCTCCGGCTCGCCGCTGCAGCCGGCGGTCGCGCACGCCCTCGACGAGGAGCCGGACTGGCCGGCGGCGCTGGCCCGCGACCTGCAGGCCCGTCGCGACCTGCTGTGCGCGGGTCTCGCCGACGTCGGGCTCGACGTCCGCGTCCCCGAGGGCACCTACTTCGCCACTTCCGACATCTCCTCGCTGGGCTGGGAGGACGGCCTGAGCTTCTGCCTCGCCCTGCCCGAGCGTGCCGGCGTCGTGGCCATCCCCTCGCAGGTCTTCCACGACGACCCCACCGGCGCGGGGCCGGGCGGCCAGCTGGTGCGCTGGGCGTTCTGCAAGGAGCCCGGGGTGATCCGGGACGGCCTGGCCCGCCTCGCGAGCGCGGACCTGCACGCCTGACCGACCCGTCGCTTCTTCACCTGCAGATGCGCCGACTCGGCACCCCCTGCGTCTGCAGATGCGCCGACTCGGCACCCCCTGCGTCTGCAGATGCGCCGACTCGGTGGTGGTCAGGGGCGGGTGAGCCACGCCTTGGTGTCGTCGCGGACCAGGAGCGCCAGGGTGGCGACGCTGGCGCAGAGCGGGAGGATCATCAGCGGCTGGCCGAGGGTGGCGACCAGGCAGAGCCCCGAGGAGATGCCGGCGGAGACGGCCAGCGGCAGTCGCGCCCAGGCCCGTCGCCGGAAGGTCAGCGTGGCCAGCGCGATCGCCACCAGGCCCCAGGCGATCATCACCCCGCCCACGACGTAGGTCGCCTGCACGAGCATCGCGTCGGAGACGCCCTGGTCCACCAGGTCGGGGTTCTTGCGGATTTCGTCGAAGACCAGGTCGGGGCTGGTCGCGAGGACCGCGATGCTGCTCGCCATCACCAGCACGGCCAGCGAGGCGAAGACCCAGGTCAGCACGCACGCCCACAGGACGGTGGTCGGCCGGGTGACCTGCCCCTGCGGCGCGTACGCCGGGTGCGGGGCCACCGGCGCACTGAAGCCGCCGGCGGGCCCGGGCGACGGCGCCGAGCCGAAACCGGGGTAGGCGCGCGGGCCGGTCTCGACCGGGGACGTCGGCGCCGACTGCTGGGCGGCCGCGGGCCGCTCCGGCTCGGGCCGGGGCTCGCGGGCGATGCCGTTGAACCAGTCGCGGGCCGGCTGGAACCACAGCATCACCGCGGCCGCCACGACGATCGACGACATGAAGCCGCCGGTCGCCATCCCGGACACGAAGAGCGGCAGTGCCAGCACCGACAGGCCCACGCGGGCCGCGCGGTTCCGGCGCAGCACCTGGTAGCCCAGGATCGCGGCCGCGGTCGCGCACCCGCCGGCCACCATCGCCAGCGTGCGCAGCACGTCGAGCACGCCCTGCACCCCGAGGCCGAGGTCGGCGCCGGGCGGCTCCGCGAGGAACCGCTCGACGGCGTCCTGCGTCTCCAGGCTCTGCAGGCCCGCGATCCGCTCGAAGACCGTCAGCACGACGACCACCGAGCCCAGGATGATGAGCCACGCGGCGAGCGTGACCTGGCGGGGCCGGGGCGGCGGCGTGGCGGGGTCCGTCATGCGTCCATTCCAACAGACACCCGGTCACGCACCCGCCCTCAGGCCGCGCCTCAGCCCTTGGCGGCGGCCGTCAGCGCCAGCCCGTCCTCGCCGCGCTCCACGCGCACCGTGCCCCCGTCGACGACCTCGCCGGCGATCAGCAGCCGCGCGAGCGGGTCGCCGATGGCCGTCTGGATCAGCCGGCGCAGCGGCCGGGCGCCGTACGCCGGGTCGAAGCCGGTCTCGGCGAGCCAGGCCCGCGCGTCCGCGCTGACCTCGATCGTGATCCGGCGGACCGCCAGCCGCTGCTCCAGCAGCGCCAGCTGCAGGTCGACGATCTTCGCGAGCTCGTCGCGGGTCAGCGCGTCGAACAGCACGATCTCGTCGAGCCGGTTGAGGAACTCGGGCTTGAACGACGAGCGCACCACCGACAGCACCGACTCACGCTTCTTCTCGGGGTCCAGCGTCGGGTCGACGAGGTAGGCCGAGCCGAGGTTGCTGGTGAGGATCAGCAGGGTGTTGCGGAAGTCGACGGTGCGGCCCTGCCCGTCGGTCAGCCGACCGTCGTCGAGGACCTGCAGCAGGATGTCGAAGACCTCGGGGTGCGCCTTCTCGACCTCGTCGAGGAGCACGACGGAGTACGGACGGCGGCGGACCGCCTCGGTGAGCTGGCCGCCCTCGTCGTACCCGACGTAGCCCGGAGGCGCCCCGACCAGGCGGGAGACCGCGTGCTTCTCGGAGTACTCGCTCATGTCGATGCGGACCATCGCCCGCTCGTCGTCGAAGAGGAAGTCCGCCAGCGCGCGGGCCAGCTCGGTCTTGCCGGTGCCGGTGGGGCCGAGGAAGAGGAACGAGCCGGTCGGCCGGTTCGGGTCGCTGATGCCGGCGCGGGAGCGGCGTACGGCGTCGGACACCGCGTTGACCGCGGCGTGCTGGCCGATCAGCCGCTCGCCGACGACGGCCTCCATCTCGAGCAGCTTGGCGGTCTCGCCCTGCAGCATCCGGCCGGTGGGGATGCCGGTCCACGCCTCGACGACGTCCGCGATCTGCTCGGCGCCGACCTCCTCGCCGACCAGCCGCTCGGTGGCCTGGCTCTCGGCCTCGGCGGCCCGCTCGATCTGGGTCTGCAGCGCCGGGATCCGGCCGTAGCGGATCTCGCTGGCCTTCTCGAGGTCGCCCTCGCGCTCGAGGCGCTCCATCTCCACGCGCAGCTGGTCGAGCTGGCGGCGCAGCTCGCCCTCGCCCTCAAGGGAGGCCTTCTCCTGCTCCCAGCGGGCGTCGAGGGCGCGCAGCTCCTCCTCGCGGTCGGCGAGGTCGGCGCGCAGCACGGCCAGCCGCTCGACGGACGCGTCGTCGCTCTCCTTGGCGAGCGCGAACTCCTCCATCTTGAGCCGGTCCACCTGGCGCCGGAGCTGGTCGATCTCCTCCGGGGAGGACTCGATCTCCATCCGCAGCCGCGAGGACGCCTCGTCGATGAGGTCGATCGCCTTGTCTGGCAGCTGGCGGCCGGTGATGTAGCGGTCGGACAGCGTCGCGGCCGCCACCAGCGCGGCGTCGGTGATCCGGACGCCGTGGTGGGCTTCGTACTTCTCCTGGATGCCGCGCAGGATCTGGATGGTGTCCTCGACGCTGGGCTCGCCGACGAAGACCTGCTGGAAGCGGCGCTCGAGGGCCGGGTCCTTCTCGATCCGCTCGCGGTACTCGTCGAGCGTGGTCGCGCCGATCATGTGCAGCTCGCCGCGCGCCAGCATCGGCTTGAGCATGTTGCCGGCGTCCATCGCGGAGTCGCCCCCGGCGCCCGCGCCGACGACGGTGTGCAGCTCGTCGATGAAGGTGATGACCCGCCCGCCGGCGTCCTTGATCTCCTCGAGGACGGCCTTGAGCCGCTCCTCGAACTCGCCGCGGTACTTCGCGCCGGCCACCATCGCGGCCAGGTCGAGGCTCAGCACCCGGCGGCCCTTGAGGGAGTCGGGGACGTCGCCGGCGACCACGCGCTGGGCGAGCCCCTCGACGACGGCCGTCTTGCCGACGCCGGGCTCGCCGATGAGGACGGGGTTGTTCTTGGTACGCCGGCTGAGCACCTGCACGACCCGGCGGATCTCGGCGTCGCGGCCGATGACGGGGTCGAGGCGGCCGTCCTCGGCCGCCTGGGTGAGGTCGACGGAGTACTTCTCCAGGGCTTCGTACGTCGACTCCGCGTCCTGGCTGGTGACCCGGCGGTTGCCGCGGACGGCGGTCAGGCCCTCGCGCAGGCCCTGCTCGCTGAGGCCGGCCCCGGTCAGGACCTTCTGGGCGGAGCTCTCGGTGCCCGCGATCGCGATCAGCAGGTGCTCGGTCGCGACGTAGTCGTCCTTGAGCCCCCGCGCCAGGTCGAGGGCACCCGCGAGCACCCGGGTCAGCGACGGGGAGGCGCCGGGCTGCTGGACGGTGGCGCCGCTCGCCTTCGGCAGGGCGGCCAGGACCGTCTCGGCCTGCGCGGTGAGGGCGTCGGCGTCCACGCCGGCCTTCGTCACGAGGGTGCGGGCGGTGCCGTCGGCCTGGCGGAGCAGGGCGACGAGGAGGTGGATCGGCTCGGTGGCGGTGTTACCGGCGGTGGTGGCGGAGACCTGCGCGGCCTCGATGACCTCGCGGCTCCGGGTGGTGAACTTGTCGGCCCCGAACTGGTTCATGGGTCTGTCTCCTGGTGCGGTCGCGCGACGGGCACCCAGTGTGCTCGTCATCGATGGCAACGCGCCAGAAGTTGAGTCTGTTCCACTCAACTCTGGTGAGGTGTGCCGCAGCCGGCACCGGCCACCGACCGTCCGGGCCAGGTCCGGTGACGCCCGGACTATGCCACCGGTGACCGGTCGTCCGATCTTTTCGCGAAGCCCCGGCGAAGCCGCCGCGCGCCCCCTACCCTCCGAGAACAGGACACCACCGGGGGGCGGGGGTGGGCGGAGGACACGGATGATCGCCTGGTCGACGACGGGCAGCGCCGCTGCGGTGGCGCACGGGATCCACTACGCGCTGCTCGGAATCGGGTTCGCGGGTCTCGCCGCGCTCCTGGTCCCCCAGCTCCTCGAGCGCCACCCCACCGCCGCCCGGCCGGTCGCCG
This sequence comes from Nocardioides luti, assembly GCF_014212315.1. Classification (NCBI taxonomy): domain Bacteria; kingdom Bacillati; phylum Actinomycetota; class Actinomycetes; order Propionibacteriales; family Nocardioidaceae; genus Nocardioides; species Nocardioides luti. Next base: position 2,873,303 of record NZ_JACKXE010000001.1, on the reverse strand, counting down.
CCCCGCGCACCGAGCACGAACGCCGGGTCCGCCAGCTGCGCGCCCGCCTGGCCGCGGGCACCGTCGCCACCCTCGCCGCCGCCCCCGTCGCACCCGCGCCCGCGGCCCCGCGCGCGGCCCCGCCCACCCCCCGTCGTACGCCGTCGGGCGCGGCGTCCCGGCTGCTGCTGCCCGCCGCGCTGGTCGGGAGCGCCGCCGCGGCCGGGACGCACGCCGCCGTCGGGCCGGCGCACTTCGAGGAGGGGCTCCTCCTCGGCCTGTTCTTCGCCACCTCGGCGCTCGCCCAGCTCGGCTGGGCCGTCCTCGCGCTGCGCCGCACCTCGGCGCGGCTGCTGCTCGTCGGTGTCGCCGGCAACCTCGCGATCGTGGTGCTCTGGGCGGTCACCCGGACCTGGGGCCTGCCCTTCGGGCTGCTGCCGGGGCCCGAGGCGGTCGGCCCGTGGGACCTCGCGGCGCTCGGGTGGGAGCTCGTCACCGCCGCCGCCTGCGCGCGGCTGCTCCAGCAGGGCCGCACCCGCGTGCGGATCGCTCCCTGGTCGCTCTGGCACCCGGCCGCCCGCGCCTGGGTGCTCGTCTCGGTCCTCCTTCTCGGTGTCCTGTCGTCGAGCGGGGCCGCGGCATGAGCCCGGCCGGGAAGTGATGCCCATGTCCTGGCAGGTGGGACTCGTCTGCAACACCCTGATCGCGATCGCCTACTTCCTGATCGTGCTCGCGATCGTGGTGCCCCTCGCCCGCAGCCACCAGCTGCGGAGCAACCCGCTCGGGGCCGCGACGGCGGCGATCTTCTTCACCTGCGCGGTCCACCACGGCGCGCACTCGGTGCACATGCTGCTGCCGAGCCTCGGCCTCGACGACAGCCAGGGGCTGGCGATGCGGACCGCCTGGGGCTGGCCGCTGGCGATCTGGGACGCCGTCGGCGCGATCGTGGCGATCTACTACTGGACGCTGCGCCGCAACTACTCCTCGCTCATGCAGGGCGCCCAGCTCTTCGAGGACCTGCAGAAGCGCGAGCAGCAGGCGCTCGAGCTCAACGACAGCGTCCTGCAGGGGCTGGTCGTCGCCAAGCTCGCGCTCGACCTGCACCAGCCCGAGAAGGCCAACGAGGCCCTCACGAGCTCGATCGACTCCGCCAGCCGGATCATCACCAACCTGCTCGGCAGCGAGCACTTCAAGATCGCCCTCCTGCGCAGCGCCCCGGCCGTCCTCGGCGCGGCCCAGGGCGCCGGCACCGCTCCCTCCGGCCCGGCCCCCTCCGGCACCGCTCCCTCCGGCACCGCCGTCGCCGACCTCCCGACCGCCCTCGACTCCACCCCGACCACCGAGAGGCCCCTCGCATGAGCGCCGCCCCCAAGCCCCAGCCCAACCGGGTCGTGATCGTCGACGACACCGAGGACCTGCGCGACCTGCTCCGCCTGGCCCTGTCCCGGGGCGGCTTCGAGGTCATCGCCGAGGCCGGCGACGGCCGCGAGGCGATCGAGGTCGTCCGCACCCACCGCCCCGACGTGATCCTGCTCGACCTGGCGATGCCGGTCATGGACGGCCTCGAGGCACTGCCCTCGCTGCGCCGGCTCTGCCCGGCCGCCAAGATCATCGTGCTCTCCGGCTTCGGCGCCACCCAGATGTCGGCGCGGGCGATGGCCGTCGGCGCGGACGGCTACGTCCAGAAGGGCGCCTCGCTCACCTCGATCCTGGCCTACGTGCGCGACGTGACCTCCGGCGTGGCCCGACCCCCGCGCCCGCTGTCGGTCGTCCCGCCGCCGGAGACCGACGCCGACCTGCCCTCCGTGGCCGCCCACATCGCCGAGGGCTCGACGGCCGGCGCCACGGCCCCGCACGCCGCGGACAGCCCCACCCGTCCGGCCCCCGCCCCGGCCTCCTCCGACAGCCGGGTGCAGTCGTCGCCGGCGTCCATCGCCTCGCGGGTCTCCTCCTGGGAGGCGCTCGGGATGGCGCCGTACGGCATCCTCGAGCTCGCCGACGAGCCGCTCTTCCGGATCGTCTACGCCAACGCGATGGCCCAGCGGCTGCTCGGGCACCCGTCGGCGGCCGGCACCCCGCTCGGCCTGGTCTCCCCCGCGCTCGCGAGCCTGGTGTCCTACCACCGCCTCGACTCCGACGCGTCCTTCGAGATCGAGCTCGACGGCGGCAACGTGCGCGCCACGCTGCGCCGCACGGGCTGGTCGGTGATGGTCTACCTCGACTCGACCGCCGACGACGTCGGGATGCTCCGGCGCGCGATCGCGACCACCGCGCACGAGATCCGCGGCCCGGTCGCGGTCATCAACGGCATCGCCGAGACGCTCGGGTGGTCGGCCGCCGACATGGACGACGAGCAGCGCAACCGGCTGATGTCGTCGGTCGCCCGGCAGGCCCGGATGCTCGACAGCATCACCGCGGACCTGCTCACCGCCGCCCAGATCCAGCGCGGCACGCTGCGCATCGACATGCAGCCGGTCGACCCGCGCGCGCTCGTCCAGAACCTCATCGCGGACAGGTACGACGTGGAGCTGGTCGTCGAGGACGGCCGGCAGGTCCGCGCCGACCCCCTGCGCCTGGAGCAGATGCTGTCGAACCTGCTCGCCAACGCCCACAAGTACGGCCGCGCGCCGTTCACCGTCCGCCTCCGCCCGCAGGGCAGCCACCTGGCCATCGACGTCGTGGACGAGGGCGACGGCGTGCCGCCGGAGTTCCGCGACCAGCTGTTCCGCGAGTACGCCCGCGCCACCGGCACGGTCGCGACCGGCACCGGGCTGGGGCTCTACGTCGTGCGCACGCTGGCCGAGGCGCAGAGCGGCAGCGTCGCCTTCACGCCGAACGAGGCGGGCGGCTCCGTCTTCACGATCGTCCTCAACGCCTGCTGACGACCGGGACGTCTCGGCCCTCGGGCCGGGGCGTTTCGCGCGCCGTCGGCCGGGGCAAGGAACCAGCAGCCCCGTTTCCCAGCACGAGGATCCCCATGACCGAGATCGCGATCGACTACAAGACGCTTTCCCTGAGCCAGCAGGTGCTCGAACGCCAGCAGGGCCACGCCCAGAAGATCGCCACCTACCTGCCGGCCAACGCCGACATCGGCGACTCGACCGGCGTCCTCCTCTCGATGTTCGACCCGCTGTCGCGGGTCGCCGTCGACCTCGGCAGCCAGGCCGCGACGGCGCTCGCCGGCATCGAGACCGCGACGGCCGCGTCCGTCGGCGACACCGCGGTGGACCTCGCGGACAGCGACGGCAAGGTCGGCGACGCGTTCAGCAAGCTGATCGCCCGGCTCGGCGGCCCCGGCGGGACGGCGAGCTCGCCGTACCCCGACCTCGGCGGGCCCACCCTGGGCGCGGCGTCCGGCGGCGCCGAGGACGGCTACGGCGGGGTCGAGGGCAACCTGATCACCAAGGCCTACGCCACCGGCGAGAACCTCGGCAACAGCATCAACGACGCGCAGTCCCTCATCGACTCGCTCGGCCAGTGGGGCTCCGGCGGCACCGTCACCGAGGTCTCCGACGCGTCGTCCTACCTCGTGCCCGGGCAGTCCCCGGAGAACTTCGTGCAGGACCTGCGCTGGAGCGCGGGCGCCCTGCTCGGCAGCATCGACTGGGTCGCGGAGAAGTTCATCGGCTTCTCGATCCTCGACCGCTGCGTCTTCCACCCGCTGGCCGGCGACTGGGAGGGGATCTACCGCTGCTCCGAGGCCTGGAGCCACGCGGGTGACGCCGCCAACGCGATCGCGCACAACCACGCCGGGCTGGTCGCGCAGACCCCCGACACCTGGAAGGGCCTCTCCGGCAACTCCTTCCGGGTCGCGATGACGACGATGACCGAGGCCTGCATCGGGCTGAGCACGGTCTACGGCACCGCCTCGGGCTACGTGAAGACGATCTCGACGGCCTGCAAGCTGGCCTGCGCGGGCATCGGCGCGGGCCTGCAGTTCATCGCCAACAAGCTGATCAAGCTCGCCGCCGAGGCCGCGACACCGGTCATCGGCTGGGCGATCGGCGCGGCCACGGCGTACGGCGACATCCAGGACGTGATCAACAAGGTGCGGCTGATCTACACGATCATCGAGACGATCGCCTCGGCCATCCAGGACTTCGCCGAGGCCAAGACCGGCATCATGGACAAGCTCGCCATCCTCGAGGACCTGCTGCAGGGGGCGACCTCCAGCGCGGCCAACGCATGAGCGCGCACGAGGAGGAGTACGTCGCCCGGCTCGAGTCCCTGCTGGCCGGGCTCCAGCGCGACGCGGCCGAGTCCCAGCGCGAGCTGGTCGAGAGCCAGCAGCAGCGCGCCGAGGCGGCCCGCAACGGCGAGCTCGGCCGCGACTGGCAGGACGTCCAGCGCCGCATCGACGCCGGCCAGGCCACCCTCAACGGGGTGTTCTCCGGCGAGGACGACTCCCCCGCGGCCCGACGGCTGCTCGACCTCTCCCAGCAGAACATCTCCCGGATGGCCGAGGAGATGCCGATCGAGCTGCAGGAGGAGGTCGCCGAGACGCAGGCCGAGATCGCGCTGCTCGGCCGGGGCGGGATCGCCCCGACGACGCCGATCCTGCCGCCGGACCCCGACGACCCGCTGGCACCCCCCGCACCGCCCACGGACGGCCCTGGCCCTGCGTGACACGATCGGGGCCATGACCTCACCCACACCGCTCGGGACCGCCCACCTCCACGAGGGGGGCGCGTCGTGAGCGCCGCGGTGACGCCCTGGGACATGGGCAGGCTCAAGAGCTTCCACCCCGAGATGCGGATCAGCGCCGGGGCGCCGGTGGCCGACGTGCTGGCCAGCCTGAAGGCCGGGCTCGAGGGCGCGAAGTTCAAGATCAAGAAGAGCGACGACGACGGCTTCACCGCGCGCTACACCGACTGGCTCTCGCTGGCCTCGGCCACCATCAACTGGACCTCGGTCGAGGTCGAGGCGGTGCCCGGCGCCGACGGCACCGAGGTGCTGGTGCGCGGTGGCTACGAGGGCACCGACCGCACCGGCCGCAAGCGCGCGGCCGAGGGACTCTCGGTCGCCGTGGGCGACCTGGGCGCGCGCGGGGTCAGCGTGACCACGACGCCGTGGGCGGCACCGCAGGACTGAGGCACGCCGAGTCGGCGCAACTGCAGACGCGCGAGTACGCCGAGTCGGCGCTACTGCAGACGCGCGAGTACGCCGAGTCGGCGCATCTGCACACGCGGGCCCATCGAGTCGGCGCTACTGCAGACGCCGTGGCGTGGGCGCGTCAGGGCCGACGGCGCCAGACGACCATCGACTGGCCGGGCGCCGGCTGGCGCAGCACGGGCAGCTTGTTCGGGCCGAGCGGGTCGGCCCGGCGCTGGTCGAGCGCCTGGTGCAGGGCCTCGCGGGTGGCCTGGAGCTCGGCGAGCAGCTCCTCGTTGCGGGCCGCGAGAGCCCGGGCGCGGTGCTCGAGGTCCATGATCCGGCGGACGCCCTCGATGCCGATGCCGGACGCCGTGAGGTCGGCGATCTGGCGGAGCAGCTCGATGTCGCGGTGGGAGTAGCGACGACCGCCGCCTCCGGTGCGGCCCGGCGTGATCAGGCCGACCCGCTCGTAGGTGCGCAGCGTCTGCGGGTGCAAGCCGGTCAGCTCGGCGGCCACGCTGATGACGTAGACCGCGGCGTCCGGGCCCGGCGCCGCGAACGGGTCGCGGCCCCTCATGACTCCGCCTCGAACAGGTTGGCCCGCAGGGGCTTGCCCGCCGTCGCCTCCCGGTAGGCCTCGACCGCCGCCCGCGCGGCGTCGTCGAGGACGGCCGGGACCTGGACCTCGACGGTCGCGAGGAGGTCGCCGTTGGTGCCGTCGGCCCGGCGGGCGCCGCGGCCCCGCACCCGGAAGGTGCGGCCGTTGGGCGTGCCGGCGGGGATCTTGAGGGTGACCGGCGCACCCGACAGCGTCGGGACCTTGATCTCGGCGCCGAGCGCCGCCTCGTCGAAGGAGACGGGGACGTCCAGCGTCAGGTTGTCGCCCTTGCGGGCGAAGAGCCGGTGCGGGCTGACCTTGACGGTGACGAACAGGTCGCCGTTCGGGCCGCCGGCCTCGCCGGCGGCTCCCTTGCCCCGGACCCGGATCTTCTGGCCGTCCTTGACGCCGGCGGGGATCCGCGCCTGGATCGAGCGCGCGGACATGCCGCGGCCGCTGCCGTGGCAGGTGGGGCACTTCTCGTCGTAGACGAGCTGGCGACCACCGCAGCCGGGGCAGGTCTCGTTCATCGAGAACGCGCCGCCGACGCCGGCGACGACATAGCCCGCGCCCTCGCACTCGCGGCAGATGTGCGGCTTGGTGCCGGGCTTGCCGCCGGTGCCGGAGCAGTCCGGGCAGGGCGCGTCGGAGGTGAGCCGCAACGAGATCGTGACGCCGTCGAGGGCGTCGCCGAAGCTGATCGTCGCGGTGGTCTCGACGTCGGCGCCCTTCTGCGGGCGGGGCTGCTGGGTGCGGGCCCGGCCGCCGCCACCGCCGAAGATGTCGCCGAACATGTCCCCGAAGCCGCCGCCACCGCCGGCCCGCTCGCGGAGCAGGTCGTTGATGTCGAAGCCGCCGGGGGCGCCGTGACCCCCGGCGCCACCGCCACCGAAGCCGCCCCCGAAGCCACCGCGGAACCCGCCGCCGTTGCCGTAGAGCGAGCGCATCTCGTCGTACTTCGTGCGCTTCTCGGCGTCACCGACGACGTCGTACGCCTCGGCGACGGCCTTGAACTTCTCGTGCTTGGCGGTGTCGCCGGGGTGGGAGTCGGGGTGGTTGGCGCGCGCGAGCTTGCGGTAGGCCTTCTTGATCTCGTCGCCCGTGGCGTCCTTCTGGACACCGAGCTCCTTGTAGAAGTCCTTGGTCGCCCAGTCCGCACGCATGCCGTCGGTCGCACTCATCCGCGCACCCCCTCTCTCGTCGTCGTTCGGTCGCTCAGTCCGTCGGCTGGTCGGCCGGCTCGCTGCTGGCAGGATCCACGACCAGGACCTGCGCGGCACGCACCACGCGGGAACCGATGCGGTAGCCCGCCTTGGCGATCACCTTGCAGGTCGTGACCGTGACGTCGGGGTCCTCGCCGATGTGGGAGAGGGCCTCGTGCACGGTCGGGTCGAACGCGTCGCCGGCCGTGCCGAACTTCGTCAGCCCGACCGAGCTGACGACCCGCTCGAGCTGGTCGGCGACGGTCTTGAAACCGCCGTCCAGCTCGGCGTGCTCGCGCGCCCGGTCGATGGTGTCGAGCACCTCGATGATCGGCACCAGGGCGGCGTACGTCGCGTTCTCGCGCAACAGGTCGCGGTCCCGGTCGACGCGCCGCTTGTAGTTGAGGAACTCGGCCTGGAGGCGCTGGAGGTCGGTGGTCCGCTCCGCCAGCTCCATCCGGGTGACCGTGAGCTCGTCGGCCTCGGGGGAACCCTCGGTCGACGAGGACTCGCCCTCGACCTCGGTCTCGTTGGCCATCTCGCCGGCCGCGTCGCCGAAGCCCTGCGCGGTGGTCGGGTCCGAGCCCTCCGGGGCCGCCGGGTCGGTGCCCGGCGGCTCCGGCGTGACGTGGTCCTCGGGGGAGGAGGTCACTTGGTCTCGCCCTCGGTGCTGTCGCCGGCCGGCTCCTCGTCGACGATCTCGGCGTCGACGACGTCGTCGTCGGCCTCGCCCGTCGAGCCGGTGGTGCCCCCGGCCGCGGCCTGCTCGGCCTCGGCGGCGGCGTACATCGCGGCGCCCATCTTCTGGCTGGACTCACCGAGCTTGGACACGCCGGCCTGCAGCTCGTCGGCGGTGGCCTCGTCGTTCGCGAGGACCTCCTTGAGCGCGTCGACGTCGGCACGGACCTCGGTCTTGACGTCGTCCGGCACCTTGTCGGCGTTCTCGTCGAGGAACTTCTCGGTCGAGTAGACGAGCGAGTCGGCCTGGTTGCGGACCTCGACGGCCGCGCGACGCTGGGCGTCCTCCTCGGCGTACTGCTCGGCGTCCTTGACCATCCGGTCGATCTCCTCCTTCGACAGCGCGGAGCCGCCGGAGATCGTCATCGACTGCTCGCGGCCGGACGCCTGGTCCTTGGCGGAGACGTGCACGATGCCGTTGGCGTCGATGTCGAAGGTGACCTCGATCTTCGGGATGCCGCGCGGGGCCGGCGGGAGGCCGGTGAGCTCGAAGTTGCCGAGGCCCTGGTTCTGGGCCCACATCTGGCGCTCGCCCTGGGCGACCTTGATCTCGACGGACGGCTGGTTGTCGTCGGCGGTCGTGAAGATCTCCGAGCGCTTGGTCGGGATCGTGGTGTTGCGCTCGATGAGGTGCGTCATCACGCCGCCCTTGGTCTCGATGCCGAGGGAGAGCGGGGTGACGTCGAGGAGCAGCACGTCCTTGACCTCGCCCTTGAGGACACCGGCCTGGAGCGCGGCGCCCACGGCGACGACCTCGTCGGGGTTGACGCCCTTGTTGGGCTCCTTGCCGCCGAGCAGGCCCTTGACGACCTCGGTCACGGCGGGCATCCGGGTGGAGCCGCCGACGAGGACGACGTGGTCGATCTTGTCGATCGCGACGCCACCGTCCTTGAGCACCTGCTGGAACGGCGCCTTGGTGCGGTCGAGCAGGTCCGCGGTGAGCTTCTGGAACTCGCTGCGGGTGAGCTTCTCCTCGAAGTGCAGCGGGCCGGACTCGCCGTGGGTGATGTAGGGCAGGTGGATCGTGGTCTCGGCGGACGACGACAGCTCGATCTTGGCCTTCTCGGCAGCCTCCTGGAGGCGCTGCTTGGCGATCTTGTCGGCCGCGAGGTCGACGCCGTTGTTGTCCTTGAACTTCTTGACCATCCACTCGACGACGCGGGAGTCCCAGTCGTCACCACCGAGGTGGTTGTCGCCGGAGGTCGCCTTGACCTCGACGACGCCCTCGCCGATCTCGAGGAGGGACACGTCGAACGTGCCGCCACCGAGGTCGAAGACGAGGATCGTCTGGTCGTCGCCCTTGTCGAGGCCGTAGGCCAGCGCGGCGGCGGTCGGCTCGTTCACGATCCGGCTGACGTTGAGGCCCGCGATCTCGCCGGCCTCCTTGGTCGCCTGGCGCTGCGCGTCGGAGAAGTACGCCGGCACGGTGATGACCGCGTCGGTGACCGTCTCGCCGAGGTAGGCCTCGGCGTCGCGCTTGAGCTTCTGGAGGACGAACGCGCTGATCTGCTGCGGCGTGAAGTCCTTGTCGTCGATCTTGGTCTTCCAGTCGGTGCCCATGTGACGCTTGACCGAGCGGATCGTGCGGTCGACGTTGGTGACGGCCTGCCGCTTGGCGACCTCGCCGACGAGGACCTCGCCGGACTTGGCGAACGCGACCACGGACGGCGTGGTGCGGGCACCTTCTGCATTTGCGATGACGGTGGGTTCTCCACCCTCGAGGACGGCCACGACGCTGTTCGTCGTGCCGAGGTCGATGCCGACGGCTCGTGCCATGTGGGGGTACCTCCGGTGAGTCTGGTGTTCGCGGCGACGCGCCGCGACCTGGATGCGCTGGGCCCGACCTTACGACCGGACCCTGCGAGTGTGGCAAACAAGTTGAGTCGAATCAACTCAACTTCGTTCACCGGGCCCAACGCAGGCCCTGCCGGATCTGTTCCCGGTGCGCTGGTCCCGGTCGCGCCGTGTGCCCGAGGACGCGCCGGAGCGCGTCGTCAGGCACACGAGGCGGTCAGCGGAGCAGGTCGAGCTGGTCTCCCCACCCCGCCAGGGTGTCGGCGAGGTCGGTGCCGCCGTGCGCGCGGTCCCACGCGAGGCACTCCCGCTCGACCGGGGCGTACGCCGTCCGCAGCGCGCCCGGGTCGCCGTCGAGGATCCGCTCCAGGAGCGGCAGGAGCACGTCGGCGGACCACTCGGGGACCCCGAGCGGGTGCTCGCGCAGCGCCCAGGGGAGGTACTTGTTGTACGGCCGGACCCGCCCGCGCAGCGCGTAGACCGTGTCCAGCCACCAGGTCACCGACTCGGCGGCGTCGAGCCGCAGCTCGAGCGGCCGGCCGTCCCGCTCGGCCTTGAGGGCACGGAAGGCGAAGTTCACGTAGCCGTCGAGCCGGTCGACCAGCACCGCGCGCTGCTCCTCCCCCGCGAGCTCGGCGTGCCGGCGTACGGCCTCGGTGAGGCGGCCGCCGGTGTCGTCGCGCAGCACGTGGGCGTGGGCGAACGACCAGCGGTACCACCAGTCGTCGGTGCCCAGCGCCCCCGGCGCCTCGATCTCGGCCAGCGTCGTCGGGATCTCGTCGACCGCGGGGCTGCGACTGGTCTCCAGCCCGGTGCCGGCCTCCTCGGTGCGGACGACGTAGACGTCGACGTCGGAGCGCTCCGTGGCCATCCCCCGGGCGGCCGAGCCGCTGAGCACGACGCCCAGGATCGCCGGGTCCGTGCGGTCGAGGATCTCCTGCAGCGCGGCGCGCGAGGCCGCCGGGACACCGGGCAGCGGCGGCAGCGTGGACGGGGTCACGCCGTCGCCTGCCGACGTACCCTCGCGGCATGACGAGTGCGGGGCAGGAGATCGACGAGGTGCTGGTGGCGCGGCTGGCCGAGCTGGGCACGGGGCCGGGCCCAATGCGGGGCGGCGCCGTCGCGTGGTCCGCGCGCCGGCTCGCGACCGAGACCGCCACCGGCCGGGCGTCGTTCGACCCGGCGTCGGTGGAGGCGGTCGTGGCGTCGCTGCGGGAGGCGCTCGAGGAGGCCGACGAGGTGCCCGGGTCCGACGGCGCCGGCGTCGGCGACGGGGGCGGCCGCGCGGTGCGCGGTGTCGTCGGCTCCGGCTTCGGCGGGCTGAACCCGGCCTACGTACTCGCCGAGGTCGACGCCGCCGCGGGCGAGGTGCGGGTGGCGGCCTGGGCCAAGGAGGGCCTGATCAAGCAGCGCAGCGCCGCCAAGGCCGTGGACAAGGTCCTCGCGGCGCTGACCTGAGGCCCGCCCCGTCGCACGCTCAGGCACGGTCGGCGCGCCACATCGCGATGGCGGTGTCGACGATGCTCGAGCGCGGCAGGTCCGGCACGTCGGCCAGCGGGATCCAGCGGGCCTCGTCGGTCGTGCCGTCCTGCTCGAAGGTCAGCTCCCCGCCGACGATCTCGGCGGTGTAGACCACCCGCAGGCTCCGCAGCCAGCGGTCCGTGTCGGCCAGCCGCCCCGCGGGCGGGATGAGGTGCGAGTCGACGCCGAGGACGCGCCCCAGCCGGACGTCGTACCCCGTCTCCTCCCGGAGCTCGCGCACCGCGCCCTCCTCGGGGCTCTCCTCGAGCTCGACGCCGCCGCCCGGCATCGTCCACGTCGGCTCGGCGCCCTCGTTCCAGAGCGCGAGCAGGATCCGGTCGCTGTCGTCGACGATCACGGCGTACGCCGCGAGCCGGGTGTCGTAGTCGTAGAACTGCACGTGCCCAGCCTCACAGTCGCGGCGGGCGCGGGCCAAGGGTTTTGCCGGGGCGGAATAGCTGTCGCGGGGAGCTGTTGGGCCCTGTATGACCGTTCCCACGATCACCCTCAACGACCAGACGACCATCCCCCAGCTCGGCTTCGGCGTGTTCCAGGTGCCGCCGGAGGAGACTGCCGCGACCGTGACGAAGGCGTTCGAGGCGGGCTACCGCCACATCGACACCGCGCAGATGTACGGCAACGAGCAGGGCGTCGGCGACGCGATCGCCGCCGCGGGCATCGCCCGCGACGAGCTCTACGTGACGACGAAGCTCAACAACGGCTTCCACCGCCCCGACGACGCCGCTCGCGAGCTGGCCGTCTCGCTGGAGAAGCTGCAGCTCGACCGCGTCGACCTCGTGCTCATCCACTGGCCCCTCCCGACGGAGTACGACGGTGACTTCGTCTCGACCTGGCGCGCCCTCATCGACTTCCAGAAGTCCGGCGGCGCGACGTCGATCGGCGTCTCGAACTTCCAGCCCGAGCACCTCGACCGGATCATCGACGAGACCGGCGTGGTCCCCGTGGTGAACCAGGTCGAGGTCCACCCGTACTTCGGCAACCAGGCCGTCCGCGCCGCCAGCGCCGGTCACGACATCGCCGTCGAGGCCTGGTCCCCGATCGCGCAGGGCGGCGTCCTCGACGACTCCGCCATCAAGGGCATCGCCGCGAAGGTCGAGCGCACGCCCGCCCAGGTGACGCTCCGCTGGCACATCCAGCGCGGCGACATCATCTTCCCCAAGTCGATGAACCCCGAGCGGATGGCCGAGAACTTCGCGCTCTTCGACTTCGAGCTCTCCGCCGACGACGTGGCCGAGATCACCGGGCTCGACAAGGGCGAGGACGGCCGCACCGGCCCGAACCCGGACACGTTCGACTACATCCCGGGCTGATGCGCAGCGGGCCTGCGCCCGCGACGCGCCGGGACGTCATACGGACGGAGCAGGCGTCTCCACCGTCCGTATGACGTCCCGCGGAGCCAGCACCCCGGGACACGCTTGACCCGGACCGGGTCGCCGCTCAGACTGCGGGGGTGCATGGTCGGGGACGACGTGCGGACCGATCACCCGGGGGATCACATGTCGACGACCGCACGCCACACCGCCGTACGCCGAAGCCGCCGCGCCACCGCCGGCCTGGCGAGCCTCGGGCTCGCGCTCGGCGCCGTCGTCGCGGTGACCTCGCCGGCCGACGCCGCCACCGACCTGGTCGTGACCAGCAACGAGGACAGCGGCCCCGGCACCCTGCGCGAGGCCCTCGCCCAGGCGAACGCCTCTCCTGACGACGACCGGATCACCTTCGCCCCCTCCGTGCTGGGCGAGATCCGGCTCACCGGCGGCCAGCTGGTCGCCACCGTCGGCGGCGGCTCCGGCGACCTCGTCATCGAGGGCCCGGGACGCGACGCCCTCGCGATCGACGCGCTCCGCAAGAGCCGGGTCCTGGACGTCCGGGGCCCCGGCGGGGACACCCGCCCGAGCCTGACCGTCTCGGGGCTGACCCTCACGGGCGGGTGGACGTACGCCTACTCGTACGACGACCAGGACGGCGGTGGCGTACGGGCCACCGGGACGGACCTGACCCTGGACCGGGTGGAGGTCTCCGGGAACCTGGCCAACCAGAGGGGCGGCGGTGTGCTGCTCGTGGGTGGGCGGCTGGTCGTCCAGTCCTCCACCGTCCAGGGGAACCGCGCAGGACTCAACCCGAACTCCAACGTCGGCGGCGGAGGAGGCCTCTTCCACGACGGTGGTGACGTCGCCGGAGCCGCGCTGGAGGTCACGGACAGCCTGGTCGCCGACAACGACGGGGGCGCGCACGGGGGCGGGATCTACGCGCCCGGAGCAGCGCCGGTCACGGTCTCGACGAGCACCGTCAGCGGAAACACGGCCACCTCCACGCTGACCGGCATGGACGTCTGGAGCACCTCAGGAACCGGCGGCGGCATCGCGGCCCACACCCTCACCGTCGCCGACTCGACCATCCGCGACAACGTGGCCGAGATCGACGCCGGAGGCATCTCGGCAGGAACGCTGGACGTGACGCGGTCGACGGTGTCCGGCAACGCCTCGGGGACCAGCGGTGGTGGCCTCCTCGCCGGCACGCTCACGATGACGTCCTCGACCGTGAGCGGCAACACGTCGCCGACCGGCGGCGGCATCGTGGTGGGGACGGAGACGCCCGCCGAGGTCGTCCTGTCGTCCATCGTCTCCAACGCGGCGGTCAGCGGCGGGGGCATCTCGACGCCCGGCACCGTGGCCCTGCGGGGCTCGGTCGTCGCGCTGAACGCAGGCGGCGACCTCGGTGGCACCGGCCAGGCCACCCTCGACCACGCCCTGGTCCAGGAGCCGCGCGACTTCGCCTACACCGACAGCGGTGACTCGATCATGGGCGTCGACCCGCGGCTCGCACCGCTCGCGTTCCACGGCGGACCCACCCGGACACGTCGCCCGGCCCCGAACTCCCCCGTCATCGACCGGGGCGCCGCCTTCGGGACCACCGACCAGCGCGGCTTCGCGCGGCCCTACGACGACCCGGGCTCGCCGAACGCCGCCGACGGCTCCGACATCGGTGCCGTCGAGCTGGGAGCGACCGAGCTGACGGGTCCGGCGCAGATCGGCGTCGTCGCCCGCCCCGAGATCACCGCTCGACCCACGCTCGGCACCCGGCTGCAGACGGACGGCGGGACCTGGGAGCCCGCGAACGTGGCACTGACCTACCAATGGCTGCGCGACGGGGTCCCGATCCTGAACGCCACGAGCTCGACGTACACGCTGGGCTGGCGGGACTTCGGCATCGTCCAGTACTACGGGGAGGACAACCGCCACCGCATCTCGGTCGCCGTCACCGCCTCGGCGGACGGGTTGAGCCCCGCCACGGCGCTCACGGACTTCACGCCGTTCACCGCGTTCGCCGGGTTCCAGATCGGCGAGAGGCCCACAGTCACGGGTCGGACGAAGGCCGGGTCGTTCCTGACCGCGCACCCGCACCTCGGCCGTGTTCGTCCTGCCCCCGACTCAACGGAAGTCTCCTGGTACCTCGACGGCCACCTGCTCGAGCGCGCCGTCGGGAAGCACCGGCTCACGCTGGCACCACGCGACCGGGGCAAGCGGGTCAAGGTCGTCTTCGCGTACTACCCCCCGAGCCTCGACGCCGAGCTGCCCGGACTCCCCGGCACCTTCCGCACGGTGAAGCTCAAGCACCGGGTGCGCTGAGCCCGCGGCGGCGGCGCGAGGCCTACCGGACTCTTTCTGCACGTTCGGACCCTCGATACGCCTTCGGAGGGGTCCGATCGTGCAGAAACTCGTGCCTGTGGAGGAGCCGAGCGCGGATCGCCGGGAACGGCGAGGCTCGGCGGCATGGCCGCACATCGCTGGGACCCCGTCTGCCCCACCCCGCGCGGGCTCGTGCGCCCCGTGCCGCTCGACCCCGCAGGCGAGGACGGCCCGACCAAGCGTCAGGCATCCGGGCCGCACTGGCGCCGGACCTCGCAGGGGCTCTACGTCCCGGCATCCGTGTCCGACCAGCTACCCGAGCAGCGGATACTGGAGCAGTCGGTGCGCCTCCCACGAGGGGGCGCCGTGACCGGATGGGCCGCGTGCCGCCTCTGGGGCGGCAGCTTCTTCGACGGCCTCGGACGCGACGGAACCACGCGGCTCCCGGTGCCGCTGGCGCTCGGGGCGGGGAACATCCGAGGCGATCGGCAGGTGCGTCTCGTGCGCGAACCTCTCACCTCCGAGGAGGTGATGCGGCGTTACGGCATCCCCTGCTGCGCCGTCGAGCGGGCCGTCTTCGACGCGGTCAGGCTCGCCCCGGACGACCGCGAGGCCGTGGTCGTCCTGGACATGGCAGCGGCCGCGGTGCTCACGTCGGTCACCCGGATGCGGGTCTACGTCGGAGCGCATCCGCGACGGCGCCGGATCGCCCGGGCCCGGCTAGCCCTCGCGCTCGCCAGCGAGCACAGTCGCTCACCGAACGAGACCAGGCTCCGTCTCGTGTGGGTACTCGACGCCGGGCTACCGGCCGACGTGCTGGTGAACTGCCCCGTCCACGACAAGTGGGGCCGGCTGCTCGGCATCGCCGACCTGCTCGACCCCGTCGCGGGGCTCGCCGTCGAGTTCGACGGGGCCGACCACCGGGGCGCCGGCCGACACACCCGCGACGTCGCGAAGGACGAGGCCTTCCGCGATTCCGGCCTCGAGGTCGCCCGCGTCACGGGGCTGGACCTGGCCGACAGGCCCCACGTCGTACGACGTCTGCTGGCCGCGCACGCGCGGGCGACGAGCCGACCGCGCGGGACCTGGGAGGCGCGACCCCCGGCGTCGACCCTGGACACCCTGCTCGACGAGCGCGACGGGCGCGACCGGGTCCACCAGGAGCTCAACGCGCTGTGACGACGCAGCGGGCGGGCGTCAGCCGATGGTGACGCGGACCTCGTTGGACTCGAGGCCGGAGTCGGTGTCGACGACGCGGAAGCGGTTCACGCCGGTCTGGCTGGTCTGGACGTAGGTCGCGAAGGTCTCGTTGCTGACCGAGACGGTGACGGGGAAGTCCGCCCACGAGCCGCCGGTGAACTTCTGGACCTGGAGGATCGCGCCCTCACCACCGGGGTAGACGCCGGTGAGGTCGATCTGCTGCATCGCCGAGACCGAGGTCTGGCCGGCGGAGAGGCTGATCTGCTCCTTGGCGGACTCGGACTCGCTCGGCTCGTCCGTCGCGCTCTTCGGCGCGCTCGGGGAGCGGCCGGGGGCGAGCGTGATGAGCGGGCCGGAGGGGGCGTCGGTCTCGGAGGGCTTGGGGAGGTACATCGACTGGCGCGCGGTCGACGTGGTCGTGCCGTCGCTCTCACCGACGCCGAGGACGCGGGTGCCGACCAGCGTGGACAGGCCGAGGATCAGGCCGACGGCGAGGCCGACACCGACCAGCGCGGCGAGGCCGGCGAGGACGGGGTGCTCGCGGCGTTCTTCACGATCGGGCACGAACCATCACCCCCGGGGCAGTCGCGGACGGCGCCCCGGCACGGGACGCCGCACCCATTGTCGGGGACGGGTGCAAGCGGGACCAAACGCGCGGCTCAGAGCCCCTGCCTCCACACCACGACCTCGACCAGTCGCCGGCTGCGCCAGCCGCCGTCGGTGCGGACCATCCGGTGCTCGTAGAGCCCCCCGAACTGCACCAGGCGCTCCTTCCCGTCGCCGAGCGGGAGCAGCATCGGGTTGTGGAAGTACGCCGTCACGTCGGCCTCGTCCCCGTCGTACGCCACGTCGACCTGGCCCAGCGTGTGCATCCGCTTCGGGAAGATCGGCAGCATCTCGGCCAGCCAGGGCTTGACCTCGGCGTACGACGCGGCGATCCCGCCGGACTGCGTGTAGTCGATCGCCGCGTCCGGGGTGAAGACGGTGTCGAGGCGGTCCCAGTCCCCGGTGTCGATCGCGCGCGTGTACGCGGTCAGGACGTCCTGGATCTCGAGCCGGTCGGCGATCTGCTGCAGGTCCATGGCGCGACTCTGGCACAAAACTGGAACACGTTCTAGTGTGGGTCTCGACAGGCTCGACCAGCGAAGGCCCTCCCCACCAGCGAGGAACCAGATGCGATTCACCTACGCCGAGGCGATGACCCAGGCGACGTTCTACGCGCCGCTCGCCCAGGCGGCGGAGGCGGCCGGCTACACCAGCATGACCGTGGCCGACAGCCTGATCTACCCGCAGGAGTCGGACTCGACGTACCCCTACACCGACACCGGCGAGCGGGAGTTCCTCGAGGACAAGGAGTTCATCGAGACGATGATCCTCTGCGCCCACCTCTTCGCGGTGACGACCACGCTGCGGCTGACGCCGTTCGTGCTCAAGCTGCCGGTGCGGCCCCCGGTGCTGGTCGCCAAGCAGGCGTCCTCGCTGGCGTACCTCTCCGGCAACCGCCTCGGCCTCGGCGTCGGGCTGTCGCCGTGGCCCGAGGACTTCGCGACGCTCGGCGTGCCGTGGGCGCGGCGCGGCAAGCGGATGGACGAGTGCATGGAGATCCTGCGCGGTCTCACGACCGGCGAGTTCTTCGGCTACTCGGGCGAGTTCTACGAGTTCGAGCCGCTCAAGCAGTGCCCCGCGCCGACGGAGCGGATCCCGCTGCTCGTGGGCGGTCACGCGGACGCCGCCCTGCGCCGCGCGGTCGTGAAGGGCGACGGCTGGATGCACGCCGGCGGCGACGGCGAGGAGCTCGACCGGCTGCTGACCCGGCTCGCCGAGATCCGTACGGAGGAGGGCGACACCCGCGACGACTTCGAGGTGCACGTGATCTCGTACGACGCCTACGACCTCGACGGGATCAAGCGGCTCGAGGACAAGGGCGTCACCGACTGCATCGTCGGCTTCCGGGTGCCCTACATCAAGGGCCCCGACACCGAGCCGCTCGCGGACAAGGTCGCGCACCTGGAGAAGTACGCCGAGCAGATCATCGCGAAGGCCGGTTGATGGGCGAGGACGTGGTTTCGAGACAGGCGCCAGGGCGCCTTCCTCAACCACCGGGATCGGGGCTGACGCAGGTCCTCCAGGACGCGATCGCGGAGGCCGAGGAGCTGGTCGCGAACGCACCCTTCATCCGCACCGAGGCGGACCGGCTGGAGGGGTACGCCTACCTCGCCGGGCGGGTCCGGATGGCGATGCAGATGGCCTTCGACCACGACCTCGACCGGCCGCTGTTCATCAACCCCACCCACCAGTTCTCCCGCCAGGGCCTCGACAACCCCGACGCGATCTACTTCAACGCCTACCTCCGCGAGGGGGTCGAGTACGTCGTCAGCGGCCGCCGCGGCACCAGCGCCGACCTGTCCTTCCAGGTGATGGGCGGGACGTACTCCGCCGACTCCGCGGCGACGTCGCTGATGGCCTTCGACGACCGCGAGCTCGAGGTGGCCGACGACGGGACCTTCGAGTTCCGCTACACCGCCGAGCCCGGCGCGAAGACGCTGATCGTGCGCGAGGTCTTCAACGACTGGGAGACCGAGGAGCGCGGCACCCTGCGCATCGAGCGCCCGGACACGATCGGCCGGCCGGCGCGGCCGCTGACCGAGGACCTGCTCCGCAAGAAGTACGAGGTGGCCGCCCGGACGCTGGTCGGCTCGATCCAGACGTGGTTCGCCTTCCCCCACTTCTTCCAGTACAAGGAGCCGGTCAACACCCTCACCCCGCCGACCGCCACCCCCGGCGGCCTCGCGAGCCAGCGCTCCTCGATCGGGCACTACGAGCTCGCCGAGGACGAGGCGATGGTGATCACCGTGCCGGAGTGCACCGACTGCGCCTACCAGGCCGTCCAGATCGGGTCGGACTGGTACGCCTCCACCGACTACGAGACCCACCAGACCTCGCTCACCAAGGCGCAGGCCGTCACCGACCCCGACGGGAGGATGCGCTTCGTCGTCTCGGAGCACCCACCCGCCGGGGAGGGTCGCGCGATCGAGAACTGGCTCGAGACCACCGGCCACCGCACCGGCGCGATGATGCTGCGCTGGCAGCGCCTCGAGCGCGACCTCGGCCCCGAGGACGGCCCGACCGTCGAGGTCGTGAAGCTCGCCGACATCCCCGCCGTGCTGCCCCACCTCACGCCCCTCACCCCCGACGAGTACGCCGCGCGCATCGCCGCCCGCGAGCGCGCCGTCGCCCGCCGCATGATCAGCTAGGAGACCCGTTGACCACCGAGCCCGGCCTCGCGGCCGCCCACGACACCTCGATCGAGGAGCGCTACACCCCCGTCCCGCTGCTGCGGGGCAAGGTCGTCGTCATCTCCGGCATCGGCCCCGGGCTGGGCCGCTCGCTGGCGTTCGAGGCGGCCAAGATGGGCGCCGACCTCGTCGTCGCCAGCCGGACCGAGGCCCGGCTGCTGGAGCTGCAGGCCGACCTGGCGGCGTACGACGTCCGGGTGGTGCCCGTCGTGACCGACGTGACCGACGAGGACTCGCGGGTGGCGCTGCGCGATGCGGCCCTCGAGGCGTTCGGGCGCGTCGACTGCGTCATCAACAACGCCTTCGCGATCCCACCGATGGACCCGATCACGCAGATCGACCCGCGCAAGCTGGCCCGGGTCAACGAGACGAACGTCTTCGCGCCGCTGCGGCTGGCCGCGCTCTTCGCGGACGCGCTCGCGGCCAGCAAGGGCTCGATCATCATGCTGAACTCCTGCGTCTCCTTCAGCTCGCAGCCGGAGTACGCCGGCTACAAGCTGTCCAAGGGGGCGCTGGAGCACCTCGCCTCGTCGCTCGCGACCGAGCTCGGGCCGCGCGGGATCCGCGTCAACAGCGTCGCGCCGTCGTACATCTACGAGGACGTGAACCGCGGCTACTTCGACTTCCTGGCCGCGGTCGACGGCACCACGCACGAGGAGGTCTACGCGCAGAAGGCCGCGCCGACCGACCTGCAGCGGCTCGCGTCCTCGGAGGAGGTCGCCCGTGCGACGCTCTTCCTCGCCAGCGACCTCGCCTCCGCGGTGACCGGGCAGATGCTCACGGTCGACTGCGGCGAGTTCCACTCCTGAGTCCGTTGCTCCGCCGGGTCTCGAGCCACCGGGTCTCGATGCACCACCGGGTCTCGATACACCGCCGCTCGTTCCTCGCGGCGGCACTCGACCAACGAACATCTCTGACGAAGGAGTCGTGATGAGCGACAACGTGATGGCCCGCGAGCGGCCCGACCTCGGCTCCTACGACGACATCGTCGCGGCCGCCGTGCGGACGGTCGGGATGGACGACTTCGGCGGCACCGCGCACGAGGAGGGGCTGCGCGTGCTCGTCGAGGACCTGGCCTCGCCGGAGGCCGGGCTGACCCCGCGCGGCAACTACTTCCAGCGCTCCGAGGTGAAGTCCGCGCTGGTCGGGCGGCTGCTCACGCAGGCGCAGTTCAACGCGCGCCCGGAGCACGCCGACGTGCCGGTGACGCGGCCGGTCTTCGTGATGGGCCTGCCACGGACGGGGACGACGGCGCTGCACCGGCTGCTGTACGCCGACCCGGCCGCGCAGGGCCTCGAGATGTGGTTGACGCAGTACCCCCAGCCCCGGCCGCCCCGTGAGACCTGGGACGACGACCCGATCTTCACCGCCATGCAGCAGGCGTTCTCCGCGCACCACGAGGAGAGCCCGGAGTACATGGGCATCCACTACATGGATGCCACCTCCGTCGAGGAGTGCTGGCGGCTGCTGCGGCAGACCGGCAAGTCCAACTCCTACGAGTCGCTGGCGAACCTGCCGCGCTACACCGCGTGGCTCGAGGGCCAGGACTGGACCGACGCCTACGCCCGGCACCGGGAGAACCTCCAGCTGATCGGCCTCAACGACCCCGAGAAGCGCTGGGTGCTGAAGAACCCCTCCCACATGACCGCCCTCGACGCCCTGATGACGGTCTACCCCGACGCGCTCGTCGTCTACACGCACCGCGACCCCGTCACCTGCATCGCGTCCTCCTGCTCGCTGTCCGCCGAGACCACGGCGGGGCACTCCACGACGTACGTCGGGGGCGTCATCGGGCACACCCAGCTCGACCTGTGGCAGCGCGCGTTCCACGCGTTCCACGACGCGCGCGAGCGGTACGACGCCGCGCAGTTCGTCGACGTCGCCTTCGACGACTTCCGCGCCGACCAGGTCGGCACCGTGCGCGGGATCTACGAGCGCTTCGACCTGCCGTGGACCTCCGAGGTGGAGGCCGCGGTCACCGCCGCCGACGCCGAGCAGAGCTCCGGTGGCAAGGCGCCGTCGCACCGCTACTCCCTCAAGGACTACGGGCTCACCGAGCAGCGGGTGCGGGCGGCGTTCGAGCGCTGACCCTCGCACTCCCCGGCCACGGGGTGACCGCTGGCTGCAGGTCCCGCAGGCGGTCGTCCACAGGCGGCGACCGGCCTGGTTTGGTCGGTCGGCGGCTTGCGCACGCTGCCGGACATGACCTTCGCCCTCGACCACGACCACCTCGCGCGGACCGCGCGGGTGCTGCTCCGCCACGACCTCGCCCTGCGCGCCGAGGCCACGCCCGAGGCTCCGGACACCGGGGGCTCGTCGGCGACGACCGCCGTCGGGCTGGAGGCCCTGGCCGGGCGCGTCAGGCGGGTGGGGGACGACGCGCACGCGCTGGCCGACGCGCTCGACGGCTTCCTGGCCGAGGCCGCCCGCGCGGACGGCCGGGTCGGGCTGGCCCTGGACCTGCTCGGCGCCGGGGCGCTGCGATGAGCCTGGACACGGTCGTCCGCGGGGACCCCGACGGCTGTCGGGCGGCCGCCCACCGGTTGACGACGATCGCCGCCGCGGTCCAGTCCGCCGGCGACGACCTGGCCCGCGCCGCCGGCACGGCCGAGGACGACTTCGGCGGGCTGGCCGGCGACGCGTTCCGCGCGCGGGCCCGGGCGGTGGCCGACACCGCCGACGACACCGCCCAGCGCTGCCGACGGGTGGCGCGCGGCCTGTCCGAGCTGGCGCTCGACCTCGAGGACGTACGCCGCGTGATGGGCCGGGCCCGTGCGGCGGCCGATCCGTGGCTGGTCGTGTCGGAGGGCGCGATCGAGCCGCCGGACACGCGGACGGAAGCGACCTTCGAGGAGGCCGCGCACGCGGCCTGGCAGGTCGCCTCGCAGCTGGTCGCCACCGCCCGCGAGGTGGAGTCCCGCGCCCAGCTCGACTGGTGCGGCTGCGTGCGTCAGGTGGCCGAGGGCCTGCCGCTGGTCCCCTACGACCCCCACCGCGGGCCGCACCTGCCCGCGTCCCCCGGCGGTGGGAGCCCGGCCCCGGAGGAGCCCGTCCCGAGCGGGTCCTCCGGGGCCGGTGCGGGTGGGCCGGGTGCCGGGTCCGGTGCCGGGTCGGGTGGGGGTGGGTCCCCCAGCGCCGGCCCGGAGGGCCTGCGGCGCCCGGCGACGGTCGAGCCACCCCGGCTCCCCGGGCTGGCGGAGTGGGCCGTCGGGCACGACCCGGTGTGGGCGTTTGGCTGCGACCGGCCTCGGGGCGGTGGGTCGCGATGACCACGCGTGACGTCGGGATCTCGCTGCCGCGCGGCTGGCGGCGTACCTCCGACCCCGGCCGGGGCGTCCTGGTCACCGCCCGGGCGGCCACGGCACCGCCGAGCGGGGTGCACCCGCGGGTGACGCTGACCTGGCGCCCGCCCGGCGACGGGCCGGCGGAGGTGGCCGAGCGGGACCTGGAGGACGAGGACGCGTTCGACCTGGCGGGGCGCGAGGTGACCTACCGGCGCTACGCACGGCTCGAGGGCGGGGTCGACGTGCTGTGCGACGAGTGGTCGTGGCACTCCGACGAGGCCTCGGTGGTGCTGACGGGGCGGGTGGCGCGCGAGGACTACCCGGACTACTGCGACGTGTTCGAGGCGATCGCCGAGACGTTCGACCCGCCCCTGCCCTGACCCGCGCCTGCCCCGGCTCGACGAAGGAGGATCTCCGGCACCTGGTGCCGACGATCCTCCTTCGTCGCGCGGTCCGTGCCCGTGCGGCCGGGTCAGCCCTCGCCGGCCGCGGCCCGGACGGCGCGCTCGGCGACGGCGTACTCGTCGGTGCGGGCGTCGTACGACCAGAAGTCGCGCAGCGCGACCGCCGTGAGGGCGACCCCGGCGACGCAGGCGAAGCCGCCGCTGGAGATGGCGCCGCGGACCGTCCACAGGTCGGCGGTGATGCCGGCGCGGACCTGGCCGCCGAGCGGGCCGAGGGAGTAGGACAGCATCTCGATGCCGGCCAGGCGGCCGCGCATGCCCTCGGGGATGGTCTGGCTCCAGACCGTCCCGCGGAAGACGCCCGAGATCATGTCGGCCGCGCCCGAGAGCGCGAAGAACACCGCGACCAGCCAGATGCTGGGCATCAGGCCGGCGATGCCGACGGCCAGGCCGTACGCCGCGGCGGCGACGACGATCGCGCGGCCGTGGTGGTGGACCCGGGCGGTCCACCCGCTCAGCGCCGTGGCGAGCAGGGCGCCGACGGTCTCGGCGGAGTAGAGCAGGCCCAGCAGCTCCGGGCGCTCGAAGACGGTCTCGGCCAGCGCCGGGAACAGGACGACAGGGAGCGCGAGCAGCATCGCGGCGATGTCGACGAGGTAGGTGCCGAGCAGGTCCCGGCGCGAGAGGGCGTAGCGGAGCCCGACCGCGATCCCGGCCAGGCTCGGCGGGGTGGTCTCCGCACGGTGCGGGTAGGGCCGCATCGCGACGAAGAGCAGGGTGGCGATGCTGAGCCCGACGATGTCGACGAGGAAGCACCAGCCGATGCCGACGTAGGCGACCAGCAGCCCGCCGAGCGCCGGGCCGACGAGGACGCCGATCTGCATGCCCAGGCTGGTCAGCGCGTTGGCCGCGGCGATCTGCTCGTGCCGGACCGTGCGCGGCATCAGCGCCTCGCGCGAGGGCCGCTGCAACGACGAGGACGACGCGAGCAGCGCCGAGACCACGAAGATCACCGCGATGCTCGGGTCGTCGCGGAAGGCGTTCACCGCCAGGACCGCGGTGAAGACCGCCTGGGCCACTCCCGTCCACACCAGCAGCCGGCGGCGGTCGACGTGGTCGGCCAGCGCCCCGCCGTACAGGCCGAACACCACGAGCGGGACCAGCTCGACGAGGCCCACGGCACCGACCGCGAAGTTGGAGCCGGTGAGGCGGTAGATCTGGTACGGGATGGCGACGTAGGTGACCATCGCGCCGAAGTAGAAGACCGTCCCCGCCAGGAACAGCAGCCGGAAGTCGCGGGACTCCCGCAACGGGGTCACGTCCATCCGCAACGCGCGGAAGCGGTCTCGCCAGGTCACAACGGGACATGGTGCACCCGCCCGCGCCGCTGGCGCGACCCGATTGAGTGCAGATGCGCCGACTCGGCAGTCCTCAGAGGACGTGCTCGCCGTACATCTCGCCGAGCGGGTCGGCGATCAGCTCGATCCGGGCGCCGTCGGGGTCGCGGAAGTAGACCGAGACGCCGCTGTGCACCTCGTGCTCCACGCCGGACTCGGTGAGCCGGCCGACCAGCGCCTCCCAGCGCGCGGGCTCCACCGAGATCGCGAGGTGGTGCAGGCCGCCGAGCACCTCGGCGTACGGCCCGACGTCGAGGCCGGGGAAGTCGAAGAACGCCAGCAGGTTGTCGTGGCCGATGTCGAAGAAGAAGTGGCTCGAGCCGGGGTAGTCGCGGTTCTCGATGAGCTCGGTCAGCGGGAAGCCGAGCACGTCCTGGTAGAAGCGCACCGTCCGCTCGACGTCGTGGCTGATCAGCGCCGTGTGGTGCAGGCCGCGGGCCGTGGAGGCGGGCCGCTCCCCCGGCGGGCGCAGGTGGGTGTCGCGGATCCGGGCGCGCTCGGTCGCGAGCCGCTCCTGCGCCGCGTCGTCGGGCGGGGTGGTGGTCATCGGCTTCTCCTCGGGCTCGGGGGCGGGCGGTACGGCGGGTGGTCGGGCGGTGCTCAGGCGGCGACGGTGGCGTGCATCTCCCACACCAGGATCTCGGCGGCCTCGGTGGCCGTCACGCGCTGACCGCCGGTCGCGGTGAAGCGGACGGCGTCGCCGGTCGCGAGCGGCCCGGCGCCCTCCAGCGTGACAGATCCGCGCGGGACGAACAGGTGCAGGAACGGCGCGTCGGGGAGCTCGACGGACTGGCCGGGCTGGAGCCGGGCGGCGTGGAGGGCGGCGTACTTGTTCGCGATCCGGATCGCCGAGGCGCCGTCGTGCTGCGCCATGCCGGAGGCGACCGGGACCAGGCTGCCGGAGAGGAGCTCGCCGTCGATCTCGAGCTGCTCGTAGCCGGGCGTGATGCCGCGCTCGTCGGGGACGACCCACATCTGCACGAAGTGCACGGGGTCGGTGTGGGTGTCGCCCTGCAGCTTCCAGGAGTCGTTCTTCTCCGAGTGCATGATGCCGCGGCCGGCGCTCATCCGCTGGGCCAGGCCGGGGTAGATGATCCCGTTGTGGCCGGTCGAGTCCTGGTGGACCAGCGACCCGTCGAGCACCCAGGTGACGATCTCCATGTCGCGGTGCGGGTGCGTGTCGAAGCCGGTGCCCGCGTCCACGACGTCGTCGTTGTTGACGAGCAGCAGCCCGTGGTGGGTGTTGGCGCGGTCGTGGTGCTGGCCGAAGGAGAACGAGTGCTTCGAGTCGAGCCACCCGAAGTTGCTCGCGAACCGGTCCTCGGCACGACGGACGTCGATCTGGGGCTGGAGGTCGATGCGGCTCATGGCGGTCCTCTCGCGGTGGACACGATTCGGTGACGTGTCACGGATATGGTGATGGAACATGCGTGACGTGTCAACTATTCCGCTAGGGTGGACGACATGAGAGGTGCGGCATGAGCGACGACCCCTGGCTGACCGACGAGCAGCAGCACGCCTGGCGCGGCTGGCTGGCGATGGGCGCCCAGCTGCCCGCCGCCCTGCACCGCGGCCTGCAGAGCGACTCGGGCCTCTCGCTGCCGGACTTCGACGTCCTGGTCCAGCTGACCGACGCCGAGAACGGCCGCCTGCGCGTCTCCGAGCTCGCCGCCGCCCTCGCCTGGGAGCGCAGCCGGCTGTCCCACCACGTGAAGCGGATGCAGGCGCGTGGCCTGGTCGAGCGGGAGGACTGCGTCGACGACGGCCGCGGCGCCTTCGTCGTCCTGACCCCGACCGGTCGGTCCGCCATCGAGGCCGCCGCCCCCGAGCACGTCCGCACCGTCCGGCGCCTGGTCTTCGACGCCCTCACCGACGACGACGTCGCCGCCCTCGGTGCGATCACCGACAAGGTGCTCGCGCGGCTTGCGGCCGGCTGACCGGGCTGCCAATTTCCCCGGGTATCCGGGGAAGTTGGCACTTTCCGGGTGTTGCAACACCCGGAAAGTGCGAGTTTCCCCGGATATCCGGGGATTCCTGCGACAGGAGTGACAGCCGGGACTACCCCGCCGGCGTCACGCGGATCCGGGCGCCGCGGCGGGGGACGCTGGTGATGTTGCGGACCTTGGGCTGGTCGTGGCCGACGGTGGTGACGTCGTACGCCGTGAGCACCTCGCGCAGGACGGCGACGCCCTCCATCAGCGAGAAGCCGGCCCCGATGCAGCGGCGGACGCCGCCGCCGAAGGGGATCCAGGTGTTGGTGGGCGGGTTGTGGCCGAGGAACCGGTCGGGGCGGAAGGCGTCCGGGTCGTCGTGGTTCTCCTCGCGACTGTGGGCCAGGAGGATCGACGGGCCGACCGTGGTGCCGGCGGGCAGGTCCCAGCCGCCGATGGTGACCGGCTTCAGCACGGTGCGGACCACCTGCGGGATCACCGGGTGCAGGCGCAGCGACTCCTTCATCACCGCGTCGAGGTAGTCGTCGTCGCCGGAGCGCGCGGCTTCCTGGGCCCGGGCCAGCAGGGCCGGGTCGCGGCCGAGCTCGTACAGCGCCCAGGCCAGGCCGGTCGCGGTGGTCTCGTGGCCGGCGAGCAGCAGCGTCACCAGCTGGTCGCGCAGCTCGGTGTCGTCCAGCCGGTCCCCGTCGGCGCCGCCCTCGCCCGCCCGGATCAGCCGCGACAGCACGTCGGTGCGCTCCGCGAGGTCCGGGGCGACCCGGCGCTCGCGGATCTCGGCGTACATCAGCGCGTCGAGCTCGTGCTGGTTCTGCACCGTCCGCCTCCACGGCCCGAAGCGCTGCAGGCGCGGGTAGCCCCAGCCGAGCAGGATCGCGGGGCTGATCTCGACCGTCCTGTTCACCCGCGGCCGGAGCTCGGCCAGCCGGGCCTCGTCGGTGACGCCGAAGACGACGCGCAGGATCACCTCGAGGGTGAGCGCGTTCATCCGGTCCAGCGAGCGGAGCTCCTGCCCGGGCACCCAGCGCGCGACCTCGGCGCGGGCCACCTCGGTGACGAGCGCCTGGTACTCCCGCAGGGCGTGGCCGTTGAACGCCGGCATCAGCAGCTTGCGCGCCCGCTTGTGCTGCGAGGAGTCCTGCAGCAGCAGTGAGTGCTCCCCCATGATCGGTCCGAGGATCGCGTTGGCCTTGCCCGCGTGGAAGACCTCGGGGTCGCCCGCGAAGATCTCCTTCGCGTGCTCGGGCCGGGTGAAGAACACGAGCGGCCGGCCACCCGGGACCAGGCGGACGGTGAAGACGTCGCCGTACGTCCGCTGCAGGTAGGGGTGCAGCCAGTGGCGGAAGCGGAGCAGCGCCGCGGTCTGCACCAGCGCGGGCCACCGCGGCCCGGCCGGGAGCGCGCTGGTGTCGACGGGTGGCAGCGAGCTGCCGCCCACAAAGCTCATCCGGGCGAAGCGCCGGTCGGTGAGACTGCTGACGTCCTGCTCGACGGTGGCCATCGCCACATACTACGAGTACGTCAAGCCCCGGCGCGGTCTGACGAGCAGGCGTCGGTCGTCAGCCGGCCGGCGCGACGGTGCGCCGCATGACGGTGTTCTTCAGGCCCTTGGGCCGCACGAACATGAAGCCGCAGCGCTCGTACATCGCCCGGGTGCCGTTGTAGAGGAACGACGACGACATCTTCTTGTCGCCGGGCACGTGGGGGTAGCCCTCGACGATCCCGCCGCCCGCCCGGGCGATCAGGTCCACGGCGCCGAGCAGCGCGGTCTCGGCCAGCCCCCGGCGCCGGTAGCGCTTGTCCACGAAGATGCAGGTGACGCGGTAGTCGGGGACGAGATCGGCCTCCGCGTCGTACTGCTTGCGGTGGTGGAGGTTCGGCAGCTCCGCGGGGGTGCCGTACTCCGCCCACGCGACCGCCTCGTCACCGTCGACGACGAGGGCGGCGTGGGCCGCGCACCGCTCGACGTAGCGCTTCTTCAGCGCCCGGTTGGCCTCCGCGCCCTGGCCGCGCTCGTCGCTGTCGGGATGGAACCAGATGCACCAGCAGCCGCCGAAGATGCCGCCGTGGCGGACGACCAGGTCGTCGAACAGCCCCCAGGTTTCGGGGGTCAGCGGGACGATCTCGAGCCCCTCGGGCGGCTGCGTCATGGCCGCACGCTAACCGAGGTCCCGGACGACCTGCGTCCGCAGGCGCGGACGGTCCTACGCCGGCAGCCCGGCCGGCGCCGGGGCGAGGTGCCGGGTCAGGAAGCGCACCTGGTGCGCGACGACGGCGTCGTGCCAACGGGCGCCGGCGTAGACGTCGAAGTGGTCGCACGGGTAGTGGCGGACCTCGGCGCGCCCCTTCACGGCCGCCTTCGCCGCGGCGTACGGCGGGGCGCTGCGGTCGAAGTCGGCGATCTGGACGAGCAGCGGGCACCGGATCCCGGCGGCCTGCCTGCCGGGCCGGTGGTTGCCCAGCTCCAGCCCGACGGTCGCGGAGACCTCGTTTTGCCAGGTCGGCCCGGCGATCGCGTGGTAGGCCTCGTAGCAGCCGTCGAGCGTCAGCGCCGCGGTGTCGCCGGGGTGCCCGACGACCGGCATCATCACGTCGGGGCGGCCGCGCAGCTGCGCCACCCGACCGCGTACGCCGGCGGCCGTCGAGCGCAGCATCTGCCGCTTCGTGTGGTGGGCCAGTGCGTGCCGACCGGCCGCGAGCCCGTCGACCAGCGGGGTCAGCGCCACCACCGCGGCGACGTCGTCGCGCCCGGCGGCAGCCGCGAGCACGTGGCCCCCGGCGAGCGACACGCCCCAGAGCACCAGCCGCTGCGGGTCGACGCCTGGCAGCGCGGCGGCCGCGGCCAGCGCGGCCCGGTAGTCCTCGAGCTGCCCTGTCATCGACACCGTCTGCCGCGGCAGCCCGCCCGACGCCCCGAAGCCGCGGTAGTCGAAGGCCAGCACGTCCAGCCCGGCCGCGGCCAGCGCGTCCGCGAACGGCGCCAGGCCGGAGTCCTTGGTGCCCGCGAGGCCGTGCGCCATCACGACGCACGGGCGCCCGGCCACCGTCGCCAGGGCGTCCCCGACGCCGCGGACGTGCCAGGCGTCGCAGTCGGCGCCGCCGGCCGCGTCGGCGCCGCCGGACCGGAAGGTCACCTGGTCGTGCTGGGCAGGGTTGCTCATGCGGGGTCTCCTGGGGTGGGGTCGTCGGTGCCGTAGATGGTCCGCAGCCAGATCGTCACGAGCGCCTCGACGTGCGCCGCCCGCGGCAGGGCGCCGCCGAGCGAGAGCCGCTCGAGGGCGCGGTCGTTCAGCTCGAGCAGCACCGTCGCCAGCGCGGCGGCGTCGGGCCCGGGCGGGGCGTGCCCGGCGGCGCGCTCGGCGTCGATCATCGCCGCCAGCGGCGGCACGAAGGACTGCCGGTCGGCGTCCCACAGCTCGCGGACCGAGGGGTTGGCGGCGCGCGCCTCGAGCATCGCGCGGAAGAGGTGCTCGTGCCGCTCCCACGCGTCGAACACCCCGTTGATCGTGGTCTCCACGCGCCACCGCGGCGTGCCGTCCTGGCCGACCAGCGCGGCGCCGGCGGCGAACACCTCGTCGTACATCTCCTCGCTCAGCGCGGCGACGGCGGCGGCCTTGTTCTCGAAGTAGAAGTAGAACGCCGAGCGCGTGACGCCGGCCCGCCGCGAGATGTCGGCGATGTTGATCGAGTCGAGGCTGCTCTCGTGGAGGTGGTGGTCGAGCGACTCGAGCAGCGCCGTGCGGCGCTGGTCGCCCTTGGGCGGGCCGCTCACCCGGCCCGGCCCGCCAGCACCGGGGGGCCGTCGCGGGCGGCCCGCCGCCGCCCGGCCGGGATCTCCTTGACCCGCAGGTCGTGCTCGTAGAGGAAGTAGTCGACCTGCTGCGTGTGCCGCGGCCGGTCGAGGACGTGGCCGGTGTACTTCTGCTGGTCCTCGAGGATCACCCGCTCCATGTCGTCGTCGGCCGGCAGCCGGTAGTGCCCGGCGGCGTACGCCGCGAGCAGCCGCGCCTGGCTCTCGACGAAGGGGAACAGCGTCGGCGTCGCCTGCGCGAAGCCCATGAACACCAGGTCGTCGAGACCGGGCTTGAACATCCGCTTGAAGAGCGGGAGCCGGTTCTCCGGGGCGCTGATGAAGTCGGGGTCGAAGAACGGGAAGGTGATGTTGTAGCCGGTGGCGTAGACGATGACGTCGAAGTCGCTGCTGGTGCCGTCCACGAAGTGCACGGTCGCGCCGTCGAGGCGCGCGACGTCGCCCTTCGGCGTGATGTCGCCCGAGCCGAGCCGCAGCGGCAGCTCGACCGACTGCGTCGGGTGCGCCTCGAAGAACTTGTGGTTGGGCGCGGGCAGGCCGTAGAGCTCGGGGTTCGAGCCGGCCATGAACTGCATCTTCTGGAGGAACTTCCGCTGCCACGCGAGGGGGAGGTACGGCGTGGTCACGTAGTACTTGTCGGCCGGGAGCCCACCGGTGTACTTCGGCACGATCCAGGCGCTCGACCGCGTCGACAGCGTCACGGTGTTCTGCAGCGAGCGGCTCGACAGCTCGACGGCGATGTCGGCCGCGCTGTTGCCGAGCCCGACCACGAGGATCCGCCGGCCGGTGAAGTCCAGCGGGTCGTGCGGGTCGATGTAGTGGTGCGAGTGGATCGACTCCCCGGTGAACTCCCCCGGGAAGTCGGCGGTCCGCGGGTCCCAGTGGTGGCCGTTGCCGACGACGAGCAGGTCGAAGCGGCGCCGCTCGCCCGCCTGGTCCTCCAGCTCCCAGCCGCCGCCCGGCAGCCGCTCGGCGTGCACGACCCCGTTGCGGAACTCGATGCGGTCCTTGAGGTCGAAGGCGGCGGCGTACGCCTCGAGGTAGTCCTTGATCTGGGTGTGGTGCGGGAAGTCGGGGTAGGACTCCGGCATCGGGAAGTCCTTGAAGGACAGCCGGTGCTTGGAGGTGTCGATGTGCAGCGAGCGGTAGGCGCTGCTGTGGCCGTTCGGGTTGCCGAAGGCCCAGTTGCCGCCGATCCGGTCCGAGGACTCGAACGTCGTCACGTCGATGCCGTAGTCGGTGAGCATCTTCGTCGCCGTCAGCCCGCTGATGCCGGCGCCGATCACGGCCGTGGTCGGGGTGCGGGTCGCGCTGCTGGCCGGGCCGGAGCGGGTGTCGGTCGTCACCCCGGCGACGCTAGGACAGGAATTGACACGCGTCAACAGTGCGGGGACGCGGTCCGGACCGCGCCCGCGGCACCCCGACGTAGGGTCGTCGCGAGCCCGTCCCCGAGCCAGGAGTCCCGCGTTGTCCCCGTGGTCGTCACCGTCGTCCCGCCCCCTCGTCACCTCCACCCTGACCGGGCTCGCCCTGCTCGCGGGCCTCACCGCGGGAGGGGCGGCCGCGGCTCCGGCGAGCGCCGCGACCCCGTCCGACCGCTCGGCCCCGCGGCACGACACGCTCTTCCCGACGCAGGGCAACGCGGGCTACCAGGTCCGCCACTACGACGTCGCGCTCGACTACGACCCCGTCCTCAACCACCTCGACGCGACGACCACGGTGCGGGCGACGGCCCGGCGGACGCTCGCGTCCTTCCACCTCGACCTCGAGGGCCTGGGCGTCTCCGCGGTCACCGTCGACGGTGAGCCGGCGACCTTCACCCGCCGCGGCACCGAGCTCGTCGTCACCCCGGCGTCACCGGTCGACGGCCGCTTCCGCGCGGTCGTGGCGTACGCCGGCACCCCGCAGGAGCACACCGACACCGACGGCTCGACCGAGGGCTGGGTGCGGACGGCCGACGGCGCGATCGCGCTCGGCGAGCCCGTGGGCGCGATGACCTGGCTGCCGTCGAACAACACCCCGGGTGACAAGGCGACGTACGCCTTCCACGTCCGCGCGCCCAGCACCGTGCAGGTCGTGGCCAACGGCGACCTCGTCGACCGCGTCGTCGACGGCACCGACACGACCTGGGAGTGGCGGGCCACCGACCCGATGGCGACCTACCTCGCGACGGTGGCGATCGGGAAGTTCGACGTCGAGGAGGACACGACCACCTCGATCACCGGCCGGACCATCCCGATCTGGTCCTTCACCGACCCGACCACGCCGGTGACCCCCGAGACCCGGGCCGGGCTGAAGGACGTGCTCCGCTTCGAGGAGAAGCGCTTCGGCGCCTACCCCTTCACCTCGACCGGGATGGTCGTCGACAACGCGCGGGTGGGCTACGCGCTCGAGACGCAGACGCGCCCGTTCTACCCCGGCGGCGTCGACACCGGCACGCTCGTGCACGAGATGGCGCACCAGTGGTTCGGCGACTCGCTCACGCTGGTCGACTGGCACGACATCTGGCTCGCCGAGGGCTTCGCGACGTACGCCGAGTGGCTGTGGGACGCGAAGCACGGCGGCCCGACACCGGCCGAACACTTCGCCGACCTCTACGCCCGCCCCGAGAGCGACGGCCTGTGGCACCCGTCCCCGCGCGGCTTCACCGACTCCGCGGACCTCTTCGGCACGCCGGTCTATGCCCGCGGCGCGATGACCCTGCAGGCGCTGCGCGAGCGGGTCGGCAGCCGCGACTTCTTCGCGATCGTGAAGGCGTGGGCGAAGGCGCACCGGCACGGCTCGGTGCACACCCAGCAGCTGGTGCGGCTCTCCGAGCGGATCTCCGGCCGCGAGCTCAGCGGGCTGTTCCGTCGCTGGCTCGACGTGGAGGGCAAGCCCGCGGGCTACTGACCCGCTCCGGCCGGCCTCAGGCCCGCCGGCGCAGGTCCCGCACCTGCGGCTTCTCGTCGTAGCCCGCCGCCCGGTAGGTCGCCACGCCCCCCACGTTGCCGCTCGGGGTGCTGACGAACGCGTGCGAGGACCCCATCGCGCGGAGCGCGGCCGCGGCCGCGACCGCGCGGAGCGCGGCCGCGGCCGCGAGGCAGATCTCCCGGCCGTGACCGCGACCCCGGTGGTCGCGGTGCACCCCCATCGGCTCGAGCTCACCGGGCCCGCCCGGCCGGCCCGCCCACACGGTCACCATGGCGACGGCGACGTGCCGGTCGTCGTACCCCACCAGCGACCGGGCGTGGGCGTACGCCGGCCCCTGCGCCAGCGCCCGCCACCGCTCCGCGGTGAAGGTGCTGCGGTCGAACGCCGCGTGGTGCACCGCCAGGCGGTCGTCGAGACGGTCGGGGTCCACGTCCTCGACCCGGAGGCGGGTCTCGGGCACCTCCTGCGACAGGTCGCGCACGAGCGGCGTCCACGGCTCGTCGTAGGCCCACCCCCGCGCGAGCAGCAGCTCGTGCAGCGGCCCGGCGAACCGGGCCTCCACCGCGACCTCGCCGGCCGGCAGCACGCGTCCGTCCTCCGCCTCGAGGTCGGCCACGAAGCCGCGCACGAAGTCCTCGTCCTCACGGAGCTCCGGCGCCACCGTGAGGCGCAGCAGGTCGGGCTCGTCGAGGAGGCCCACTGCAGCCAGCCGGTCGTCGACGTGCCAGACCCGCAGGGCGGCGGCCAGCGCGGCGGCACCGAACTGCTGGTTCCACCCCAGGTCACCGACGTGCAGGGGCGCCAGGTCGGGGTCGACGTCCCACCCACGCACCTCCTCGACGATGGCGGCCAGCGACTCGACGTCCGGGGTGAGCACCATGCGCCCTTCCTACCCGGGCGGCGCGGCTACCGCCACCGGGTATCGGTCGGGCCTAGCGACCCGCGAGGACCAGCAGCACCACGTCGGCGAGGGCGATGCCGACGGCCGAGAGGAAGCCCGCCCGGCCGCGGCTGCGGGCCGCGACCGCGGCCAGCAGCAGGACGACGACCAGCCCGGCGACCACGGCGGGCCGACCGATCCCGGCGCCGAGGGCCACCACGAGGCTGCCGGCCACCAGCACCCCGGTCGCGACCGGCGGCAGCCACCGCGCCCCGAGCCGGTGCGGCAGACCGTGGACACCGGTGGCCGCGTCGTCGGCGAGGTCCGGCAGCACGTTGAGCAGGTGGGCACCGACCCCCAGCAGGGCCCCGGCCACCGGCTGCCACCACGGCGGCAGCACCGACGGCCGGCCCGCGAGCGACACGAACACGACGAGGGCGCCGAACGAGACGGCGTACGGTGCGAACGACCACGGAGTCGACTTCAGCCCCGCGTTGTAGGACCACGCGGAGGCGACGCAGCCGAGGTGCACGAGCCCGGCGACCCACCCGCACGCGAGCGAGAGCGGCACGCAGGCCGCCAGGGCCAGCACGGCCGCCGCCCAGACGGTCCGGTCGCGCAGGTCGCCCCGGGCGAGCGGCTTGTCGGACCGGCCCGCGACCCGGTCGCGGCCGGCGTCGATCGCGTCGTTGGACCAGCCGACCGAGAGCTGCCCGGCCAGCACCGCCAGCGCGACGAGCCCGACGCGCTCGACCGCGAGGCCGTCGGCGACCGCGAGCAGCGCGGCCAGGACGACCACCGCCAGCGCGGGACCCGCGTGGGCGGCGCGGAGCAGCGGGGGCATGCCGCGACGGTACTGCCGGGGTCAGTGCGTGGTGAGGGCGCGGTTGCGCTCGAGGTCGGCAACCCGCGCGAGCGCGGCGTCGGTGGCCAGCTCCGTCCGGCGGTCCGGCTGCTCGAGGTAGAACCGCAGCACGTCGACGACGACGTAGGGGTCCATCGCCAGGGTCTCCGCGTCGAGCGTGGGCTGCTTCGTCCCGGACATCAGCGCCAGCGGGTCGTCCCCCTCGACGACGCCGGGAGCCGTCTGGAAGGTCAGCCAGTTGTCGATCTGCTCGTCGACGGACTTGAAGGCGCCCCGGACGCGACGGTTCCAGTGCGCGTGCACCGCCACCACGCCGGTCCACGGGAGGACCTCCACGACCCGGCCGGTCCGCAGCGTGACGGCGGCCGGGGTGAGGAGGAGGCCGCGGTCGCTGGCCATCCGGCTGCGGATGCCGGCGTACGCCCCGAGCAGCATCAGCAGCCCGATCAGCAGCGAGATGAACGCGCCGACCAGGTCGCCGTACGTGCCGTCGAGCACCGCCTCGACGCCGATGCCCACCCCGGCGGCCGTGAGCACGGACCCGAGCACCGCCAGCGCCGCGATGGAGGTGACCTTCATCGGGTGCGTGGGCAGCAGCACCCCGTGCTCCGTGCCGTCGGTCCAGGCCCGGGCCGGCAGCCGGCGGCGGGTGCGGCCGAACGGCAGTGCCAGGAAGGCGAGGCCGATGACGATGCAGAACGCCGCGGCGAGCAGCTTGCCCTGGGTCGCCGCGACGATGCCGGGAACGATGAGGAGCGCCGCGGCCAGGACGGCCCCCACGAGGAGCAGCCAGCGGCGCCGCGGCTCGAGGTGCCAGCCCTCGCCGGCGCGGTTGCCACGGATCGGGGTCGCCTGGTCGCTCATGGGCGGGGTCCTACCCGCGACCGGCGCCGTTCACACCCGTCTCACACGTCCCGGGCCGCCGGCGGCAGCGCGGACCGCGGCTGCGCGGGCGCGGACCACGGGTCGACCGGGAGCAGCGCGACCTGCTCGCGGCACCAGGGGCTGATCGGGCGGCGACCCTCGAGGACCTCGGCGCGGAAGTTCGACCAGTCGACCCAGCGCGCGTCGTCGACCTCGTCCGGGTCGAGCGCGAGCGGGTCGGTGGTGGTGGCCGCGAAGACCGGGCACATCTCGTTCTCGACCACGCCGTTGGGCATCACGGCGCGGTAGCGAAACGCCGGCAGGAGGAGGCGTACGTCGTGGGCGTCGACGCCCACCTCGTCGCGCACCCGGCGGCGGACCGCGTCGTCCAGCGCCTCGCCGGGCAGCGGGTGGCCGCAGACGCTGTTCGTCCACGCGCCCGGCCAGGTCGGCTTGTGCAGCGCGCGACGGGTCATCAGCAGCCGCCCGGCCCCGTCGGAGAGGTAGCAGGAGAACGCCAGGTGCAGCGGGGTCGCGGCGTGGTGGACGCCGGCCTTGGGGGTGGTGCCGGTGGCGCGGCCGTCCTCGTCGAGGAGCACGACGAGCTCCTCGCGCGGTCCGTCGCCGGCGCTCATGCGGGCCTCGCCAGCTGGTGCACGGCCGCGCCGAAGACGCGCGGCAGGGTGGCGGCCGCGGGCACGACGCTGCGCCGGAGCACCGGGTGCCGGGTCGCGGTGAGCAGCCCGTGGGTGAGCAGGTCGTGGCGCCGCCCGAGCCGCCGCCACTCGCGCTCGTAGCGCTGCGGGACACCGGCACGGACGGCCGCGACGGCCGCACGGGCCTGGGCCAGCCCGAGCGCGATCCCCTCGCCGGTCAGCGCGTCGACGTAGCCGGCCGCGTCCCCGACCAGCAGCACCCGGCCGGCGACCCGGCGCCGCGAGCGCTGGCGCAGCGGGCCGGCGCCGCGGACGTCCACGACCGGGTGGCCGGCGAGCCGCTCCGCGAGCAGCGGGAAGTCCTGCAGGAGGTCCTCGAGCGGACGGCGCTCGTCGGTCAGCACCGCGACGCCGATCCGGTCGTCGCCGACCGGGGTCACGTAGGCCTCGCCGAACCGCGCCCAGTGCACCTCGACGAACGACGTCCAGGGCGCGACCGGGACGTGGCAGCGCTGGCCGTAGCGCCGGTGCCCGGCCACCGGGTCGTCGAGGCCGACCAGCCGGCGCACGGGCGAGTGGAGGCCGTCCGCGGCGATCAGGTGGCGGGTGGGCTCGCCGTCCACGAGCAGGTGGTCGCCGCGGTCCTCGACGGACCGCACCCGGCGCTGCTCGGTCGTCACCCCGGCGGCCCGGACGGTGTCGCGGAGCGCCGCGTGCAGGGTCGTACGCCGGACGCCGAGCCCGCCGGGCCCGCGGAACGGCGCCTCGGCGGTCCGCGACCCGTCGAGGTAGCGGATGCCGGTGATCTCGTGCCCGTCCAGCGGGACCCCGAGGTCGGTCAGCGCCGCGACGGCGCCGGGCATCAGCCCCTCGCCGCAGGCCTTGTCCAGGGTGCCGTCCCGCGGCTCGACGACGGCCACGTCGAGGCCGGCCCGGGCGGCGTGGAGCGCCGTCGCGAGCCCGACCGGACCGCCGCCGGCCACCAGCAGGTCACGCATGGACCCGCGCCCCCGGCAGGGTCGCCAGCGCCTGGTTCTCCACCCGGATCCGGACGGTGAGCAGCGCGGCGTCGAGGACGGTGAACGCCAGCGCGGTGATCCAGGCGCCGTGGACCAGCGGCAGGGCGACGCCCTCGACGACGACGGCGACGTAGTTGGGGTGCGGCAGCAGGCGGTACGGGCCGGACGCGACCGGGGCCAGCCCCGGGACGATGATCACGCGGGTGTTCCAGCGCGGCCCCAGCGTGGTGATGCACCACCAGCGCAGCGCCTGCGACCCCACGACCAGCGCCAGCATCGACCAGGCGAGCGCCGGGGCGACGTCGGGCCGGCGTACCCACGCCTCGAGGAGCATCGCCACGAGGAAGCCGGAGTGCAGCACGACCATGAAGGGGTAGTGGCCCTGACCGCTCTCGACGCCGCCGCGCGCGAGGCTCCAGGCGGCGTTGCGCTTCGAGACCACGAGCTCGGCGAGGCGCTCGAGGCCGACCAGCGCGACGACGACGGTGAAGGCGACGAGTGAGGTCATGTGCCCTCCCCCGGGGCGCGCAGCAGCACGAGCTCGGAGCAGAAGCCGGGACCCATGGCGAGCAGGATGCCCCACGAGCCGGGGCTCGGCGGGCGCTCGCGCAACGTGTCCGCGAGGACGTGCAGCACGGACGCCGAGGAGAGGTTGCCGATCCGGGCCAGCGAGTCCCAGGTGAGCTGGACGGCCTCGCGCGGCACGTCGAGCGCGCTCTCGAGGGCCTCGATCACCTTGGGGCCGCCGGGGTGGCAGACCCACCAGCCGATGTCGGCGCGGGTGAGGTCGTGGCGGGCCAGGAAGGCGTCGACGTCGTCGCGGATGTAGTGGTTGACCACCGCGGGCACCTGGGCGTCGAGCACGATCCGCAGGCCGGTCGCGCCGACGTCGAAGCCCATCGTGCGCTCGGAGTCGGGGTAGAGCCGGCTCACCGTGTCGACCACGTCCGCCGCGCCGTCGCCGCTGCCGGAGCCGCCGCAGGCGACCACGGCCGCGGCGCCGTCGCCGAAGAGGCCGCTCGCCACCAGGTTGGGCACCGAGACGTCGTCGCGCTGGACGGTCAGCGAGCAGAGCTCGACGGTCACCAGGACGGCCACGTCGTCGGGGTGGCCGAGCAGGTAGTCGTGGACGCGGGCGATGCCGGCGGCGCCGGCCACGCAGCCGAGGCCGACGAGCGGCATCCGCTTCACGTCGGGACGCAGCCCGATCCGGGCCGCGATCCGGGCCTCCAGCGTCGGGATCGCCAGGCCGGTGACGGTCGCGGCCACGACGAGGTCGACGTCGCTCGGCGTCAGCCCCGCGGCCTTGAGCGCGTCGACGACGGCCCGCGACCCCAGCTCGACCGCGTGCTCCAGGAAGAGGTCGTTGGCGTGGGTGAAGTCGCGGATGCCGGCGTACTCCTCCAGCGGCAGCACCAGGCTGCGCTGGTCGACGCCGGAGTTGCGGTGGAAGCGACGCAGCAGCTTCTCGTCGAAGCCGCCGTCGGCGATCACCCCGGCGAAGGCGTCGGTGATCTCCTGCTGGGGGTAGGTGTGCTCGGGCAGGACGCCGCGGACCGCGAGGATCTCCATGTGTCCGACTCCTTCATCGACGGGGGGTGCGCGTGGTGGGCCGGGTGCTGCTGGTGGGGCGGGTGCCGCGGACCAGCTCGGTGGCCAGCCCGGCCGCGAGCCGCGGGGTGATCCGGCCGTCGCCGAGGCCGAGCTCGACCAGGGCGTCGAAGGCGTGCCGGCTGCGGCCGGCGGCCCCGATGCCGGCGTCCACGACCTCGGGACGGCGGGTCAACCGGGAGGCCAGCCAGGTGTGGTGGAGGTGGCGGCCGAGGAGGGAACGGACGGCCGCCCGGTGGGCCCGTCCGGCCTGTTCCGGCTCGTCGGCGGCGAGCACGCGGGCGGCGGTGCGGCCGGCGAGGACCCCCGTCGCGACGGCGTAGTAGATGCCCTCGCCGGTCATCGGGTTGATCAGGCCGGCCGCGTCGCCGGCGAGGAGCACGGCCCCGTCGGGCTGGTCCCAGCGCCAGCCGGACAGCGGCAGGTGGTGGGCGCGCCACTGCGTCCCGCCCTCGGTGCTGCCGGGCAGCAGCCGCTCGAGCTGCTCCAGCAGGATCGCGCGGGTCACGCCTTCGTCGTCCGGGCCGGCGTGGTCGTCGACGAACTCGCCGTACCCGACGTTCGAGAGGCCGTCGCCGCGGTCGAAGGCCCAGGCGTACGACGGCTGGCGACGGTCGCCGTAGCGGATCACCTGCCGGCCCCTGCGGGAGTCCGGCGTGGGTGCGTAGCCGCGCAGCGCCAGCGCCCGGCGGCCGGCGTTCGGCTCGCCGAGGTGGGTGCGGACGACCGAGTGCGCGCCGTCGGCGCCGACCAGAACCCGGGCGAGCAGGTGGTCGTCGACGAGCGTGCCGCCCGCGTGCGCGGCCAGGGTGCGGACCCGGTGGCGGCGCAGCACCGCTCCCGCGGCGACCGCGGCCTCGACGAGGCGGGCGTCGAAGACCTCGCGCGGGACGACCCAGACGGGCCGGGCCATCCGCCCGGTGACCGAGCGGTCCTCGCGGGAGAGCTCCAGCTGCTCCAGCGGGGTCCACCCGTCGACCACGTGCCCGGCGCCGACGGTGCGGAGCACGTCGAGGACGTGCGGCGCGATCCCGTCGCCGCAGCACTTGTCGCGGGGGAAGTCGGCCCGGTCGAGGAGCAGCACGCGCAGCCCCGGCTCGGCGGCGAGCGCCCCGAGGGCGGCGGCCGCGCCGGCCGGTCCCGCGCCGACGACCACCAGGTCCCAGGCCTCCGGGTCCCGGCCCGGTTCGTCCCTGGCCATGCTCACCCTGCCAACGTACCGAGGGGTCGGGTGCCGCTCATGTGCGCCGGACGCCCAGGACCTCGTGGTGGACGGCCGGGTTCTCGCGGGTCGCCCGGCAGGTGAGCTGCTCGGAGCCGCGCATCGTGGAGCGGACGCGGACGGCGTACGCCGCCCCGGCGACGTCGAAGACCGCCTCGGTGACCCCGTCGTCGGCCGACCGGCGGACCAGGCGCAGGGCGTCCACGCGGGTCTCGGCCAGCTCGCGGCGCAGCGCCAGCTCGGCCGCCTGGACGGGCATCGGGTGCCCGGACCGGCCGCGGAGGTGGTCGAGGTCGAGCTGGCCGCCGAGGTGGGCGCCGGCGGCCGTGAGCGCGGCGACCGGGTCGAGCCGTCCGTAGTAGAGGCCGTGCGGCAGCACCAGCATGTTGCCGGCGAACCGGTCGCCCCCGATGTGCGAGACCTCCCAGGTCTCCTCGGGGTGCGCCTGGGCGAGGGCCGCGGCGACCGGCCGGCCGCGCTCGGCGCAGCACGCGTCGTGGCGGCCGTGGGTGCAGACGGCGAAGGCGGTGCCGGGGTCCGGCGCGAGCCCGGCGCTGCCTCCGGCGCGGAGCCCGGCGAGGTCGAGGTCGAGCACGTCCGCGGGGTCCGCCACGGTGCCCGACTCGAGGCGCGGGGCGTCGGGGTCGGCGTACGCCGCCAGCACCCGGCGGGGCGCGGCCGAGGCACGGCTGCCGGGGCGGCGCACGAGCAGGATCCGGACGCCCGACGCGGCCGCGGCGGCGCGCAGCCGGACCCCGAGGCCGTCGGGCAGCCGGGCGTCGCGGAGCGCGTCGACGCCCCAGGGCCCGGCCTCCTCGAGCAGCAGGAAGGCGCGGACGGTGGAGGCGGTGCCGGCCACCGGCTCGTCGCGCAGCAGGCTCGCCCCGGCGCACCGGAAGGCGGGCTCGCTCACCGGACGACCTCGAGCAGCCCTTCCCGGACCAGCCGGCGGCAGAGGACGAGCCGGCTCTGCTCGTCGAGGTGGTCCGCCAGGTCCGAGGGCCGCAGCTCGCGCCGCGAGCGCACCTCCTCGAGGGCAGGACGGATCCGGGCCGGGACGTCGAGGGAGCGGTCGCCGAGCAGCACCTCGACCCGCGACGGGTCGGCCCCGGCGAGCAGCACGCAGGGGTGCCCGGCACGGCGGCGCAGGAGCGTGCCGTCGGCCAGGTCACCGGCCGCCAGCACGTCGTGCAGGCCGCCCGCGAGCCGGGAGGGACGGGTCGTGAGGAAGCGGCGTACCTCCGCGTCGACCGCGCCGCCGGCGTCGAGGTTGCGGACGTTGCCCGCGAGCAGCTCGAGACGGCGGCCGAGCTCGTCGGCGAGCCGGTCGGGGTCGTCGAGCCAGCCGGCCGGCAGGTGCTCGTCGCTGACGCCGGCGAGCACGTCGCGGACGCTGCGCTCGACCAGGCCGCGCCAGGTCAGCTGGTTGATGCCGAGGGTGACGTGCAGCGAGACGGTGTCCTGGGCGCGGGCGGCGTGGGGGGTGCCGGTGGGGAGGTACATCGAGATCCCCGGCACCAGCAGCGGCTCCTCGACGCCGTCGGGGGTGTGCACCTCCCACTGCTTGGAGCCCGCGGTCTGGAAGACGAAGACGTCGTGGGAGTCCGAGTGGACCGCGAAGCCCTGGGCGCCGGGCGGCGTGAGGTAGGCGTTGGCCTGGCAGGGGTGGCCGAGCTCCAGCTCGAGCTCGGCGATCAGCGCGGTCAGCGCGGGCCAGTAGCGGTGCAGGCCCTGCAGCACGATCGTCGCGCCGCCGTCGAAGAGGGCGAGGGCCCGGCGGCCGTCGACGAGGCCGCTGAGCGGACGTCCGGCCAGCGTGGCGCCGCGGGTGTACGACGACTCGGGGAGCACCGCGCCGTCCTGGGCGATCCGGACCGACGGCGTACGGATCGCGGACGACGTCAGCAGCTCGTCGACGTCGTCCAGGGAGAGCAGGCCGACCAGGGCGTCCGGGTCGGCGTGGTGCACGTGCACGCGGGACGCCCAGACCTTCGCGAGGAAGGTCTGGGCGTCACCGCTGAGCAGGTCGAGTGCCGACCCGGGCGCGTCAGCGCTCAGGACGCGTCCCCGTCGGTCGTGTCGGTCGCGTCGCCGTCCGTGGCGTCCGCGTCCGCACCGCCGTCGGTGCCGTCGGCGTCGGCGCCACCGTCGGTCGCGTCGCCGTCCGTGGTGTCGGTCGCGTCGCCGTCGCTGGCGTCGCCGTCGGTGGTGTCCGTGGCGTCGCCGTCCGTCGCGTCCGCGTCCGCACCGCCGTCGGTGCCGTCGGCGTCGGCAGGCTTGGTCGCGCCGGCCGGCCCGGCCGCGCTCGTGGTGATGTCGTCGTCGGACAGAGGCTCTTCGGGCGTCGTGGTCATGCGTCCTCCTGGGCGTCGGTGGCGCCGGACGTGGTCGGCCGGCGCGTCGGTTCGGTGTGCTGGTGCCAGTCTGCTGGGGCGCGCAAGGCGGAGGCCGTCAGCCCTCGTGCCGTACCCACTGCGTGACGTCGTACGCCCGTCCCGGCTTGGTCGCCAGGTCCGCGCAGCTCTGACGGCGCGGCTCGCTCGCGCGGCCGCCGACGCGCACGTCGTACGCCGTCCCGCTGGCGTGCAGGGTGACGACGCTGGTCCCGTCCTCGTCCGCGACGGAGCCGACCGCGACCTCGTCGAGCCCGGTCAGCCCGAGCTCGGTGCGCAGGTGCAGCTCGGCGACCTGCGCCGCCGGTGCCGCGCCGGCGCGACCGCGGCTGTGCGCGATCGGGACCTGCCCGAGGGCCAGGTCGTGGCAGGCGGCGACGGCGGTGTCGGCGTCCAGCCGGCCGAGGGCGACGCCGCTGGGCAGCGCCAGCAGCGTGCCGGAGAAGCGGTGCCCGCCCAGGTGGGTGGTCTCCCAGGTCTCCTCGTGCCAGCGCGCGCTCAGCGCCCCGGCGACCGGGCGCCCGAGCTCGGCGCAGCAGACGTCGCGGCGGCCGTTCGTGCAGACCAGCCAGAGGTGGCCGTCGTACGGCTGCCAGGCCACGTCGCCCAGCAGCTCCGCGGCGTCGGCGAGGACGGCGGTCTCGACGGTGGTGCCGGTGCCGGCGGGATCCAGGTGGGCCCGGAAGACCCGGACCCCCGGACCGGAGACGCCCCCGTGACGCCGGATGAGCTGCACGCGCACGCCCTCGAGCCCGGCCAGGTGCTCCCGCACCTCGTCGGCGAGGTTGCTCTCCGCGACGGCCTTGCGGCCCCACGGCCCGGGGTGCTCGACGAGCAGCCAGTCGGTCTCGGTCGGCGCGCTCCCCGCCATCGGCTCGTCGTCGGCGACGCTGGAGGCCGCGCAGCGGAAGTCGGGGGTCGGGGTCACTCCGTCGATTGTGCCGGGTGGGGCTGCGTCCGCTGTAACGCGGTGTCCACGTCCCTCGACGGGCGTGGCAGCACCGCGCCAGTGACGTGGACACCGCGTTACAGGCCGGCGCCGCCCCCACCCACGGCGTACCGCACCGTCACGAACCCGCCGGCGAAGCGGCGCTCGTCGACCAGCTCCAGGTCGAGGCGTACGCCGTCGGGCATGCCGCGCGTGCCGCCGCCGACGACCACGGGCGCGAGGAAGAGCTGGACGTCGTCGACGAGGCCGGCCGCGAAGGCCTCGGCGGCCACCGTCGCGCCGCCGATGCTCAGCGCGCCCGGGGTCTCGTCCTTGAGCCGGCGCAGCGCGTCGGCGGTGCAGCGCGGCTCCAGCCGGGTCCGCGCGGAGCGGAGGTCCTCGGGGCCGAGCGTCGAGGAGAAGACCACCTTGTCGGCGGCGCGCCACATCGCGGCCCACTCCCCGAAGACGGGTGGCTCGTCGTCGGTCTCGGCCGTCTCCCAGAAGGTCATGACGTCGTACATCCGCCGGCCGTAGAGGTACGTCCCGATCGGCCGGGTCATCTCGTTGACGAAGGCGTGCACCTCCTCGTCGGGCGCCGCCCAGTCGAAGCGGCCGTCGGCGTCGACGACGTACCCGTC
Organism: Nocardioides luti; assembly: GCF_014212315.1. Taxonomy (NCBI): domain Bacteria; kingdom Bacillati; phylum Actinomycetota; class Actinomycetes; order Propionibacteriales; family Nocardioidaceae; genus Nocardioides; species Nocardioides luti. The sequence continues at coordinate 2,829,397 of NZ_JACKXE010000001.1, read as the reverse complement.
GAGCGACATGAGCGCGGAGTAGTGCAGGAGTCCCATGGGACCGTCCTACCCGATCAGCCGGGGCCGCCGCCGCTGTAACGCGGTGTCCACGTCGTGATTCACCCGCTGCAGCACCGCACCAGTGGCGCGGACACCGCGTTACAGCGGGCGGCCGCCCACCCACACCCCCGCCACCAGCGGCACGCCGGGGCGGTAGGCCAGGTGCACGTGCGACGGCGCGTCGAGCACCAGCAGGTCGGCGCGGCTGCCGACGACGAGCGCGCCGACGTCGTCGCGGTCCAGGGCCCGGGCACCCCCGACGGTCGCGGCGTGCACGGCCTCGGCCGGGGTCATCCCCATCTCGCGGACGGCCAGGGCGATGCAGAACGGCAGCGAGCTGGTGAAGCAGGATCCGGGGTTGCAGTCGCTGGCGATCGCCACCCGCACACCGGCGTCCAAGAGCCGCCGGGCGTCGGGGTAGGGCTGCTTCGTGGAGAACTCCACGCCCGGCAACAGGGTCGCCACCGTGCCCGCGTCGCGCAGCGCGTCGACGTCGGCATCGTCGAGGTACGTGCAGTGGTCGACGGCGGCCAGGCCGAGCTCGCAGGCGAGCCGCACCCCGGGGCCGGGGCCGAGCTGGTTCGCGTGCAGCCGGCCGCGCAGCCCGTGCGCCGCCCCGGCCGCGAGGACGGTCCGCGCCTGGTCCTCGTCGAAGGCGCCGCGCTCGCAGAAGACGTCGATCCAGCGGGCGTACGGCGCCGCCGCCTCCAGCATCGGCCCGGTGACGAGGTCGACGTACGCCGCGGGGTCGCCGGGGGCGCCGTCCGGGCCGGCCGGGACCACGTGCGCGCCCAGGAACGTCGTCTCCTCGGTGAACTGCCGCGCGACGGCCAGGCTGCGGGCCTCGTCGCGGGTGCTGAGCCCGTAGCCGCTCTTGATCTCGACGGTGGTCGTGCCCTGCCGGCGCATCTCGGCGACCAGCCGCGCCACGTGGCTGGTGAGCTGCTCGTCGCTCGCGGCCCGGGTCGCCGCCACCGTCGTGCGGATCCCGCCGGCGGCGTACGCCTCCCCGGCCATCCGGGCCGCGAACTCCGGCGCCCGGTCCCCCGCGAAGACCAGGTGCGAGTGCGAGTCGACGAAGCCCGGCAGCACCGCGCGCCCGCCCAGGTCGACGACCTCGTCGGCCGCCGCCGCGTCGACCGCCCGACCGACCCAGGCCACCCGACCGCCCTCGACGACGAGCGCGGCGTCCGGGATCGCGCCGAGCAGGTCGTCGGCCGTCGGGTCGTTCGTGACGAGCTCGCCGATGTGCGTGAAGAGCGTGGTGCTCACGGGACCTTCCTCCAGACCGCGTCGATGGCGGCGTCGAGCTCGCGGCCGATGTCGGCCCGGTCGCCGGGGCGTACGACGACCCGGCCGTCCACGACGACGTGGGTGACGTCCTCGGCGGCCGCGGCGAAGACCGCGGTGTTCTCGTCGCGACCGGTGCCGGCCGTCCGGGGCGACGTGAGGTCGAGCGTCACGAGGTCGGCGCGGGCGCCGCGCTCGATCCTCCCGGCGCCGGGGAAGCCGAGGCTGGCGTGACCGGTCGCCGTCGCCGCCTCGAGGAGCTCGGCGGCGGTCCAGTGCCCGCGCTGCTGCGTCGCGAGCCGCTCGTCGAGCTCCACCGCCCGCATCTCCTCGAACAGGTCGATCACGGCGTGGCTGTCGGACCCCAGCGTGAGCGGGCTGCCGGCCTCGCGCAGCGCCCGGCTCGGCCCGATGCCGTCGCCGAGGTCCCGCTCGGTGGTGGGGCAGAAGCAGGAGTGCGCGCCGCTCTCGCCGATCCGTCGCACGTCGTCGTCGGTGAGGTGCGTGGCGTGCACGAGCGAGGTGCGCTCCCCCAGCACGCCGCGCTCGGCGAGCAGGCCCGTGGGCGTCAGGCCGTACGCCGCCCGGCAGGCGTCGTTCTCCGCCACCTGCTCGGAGAGGTGGACGTGCAGCGGGAGCATGCCCCGGACCGACCGGAAGCCCTGCTGCGGGTCCTCGACCGTGTGCTCGCGGACGAGGTCGCCGACCTGCCCGATCTGCTCCGGCGTCAGGGCCCGGACCGAGTGCACGGCCGCCCCGACGACAGTCGTCGCGGTGGGCTCCAGGTGGACCATCCGGGAGTACCACCCGTCCACGGACCGGTCGCCGAAGCGTCGCTGGACGCCGTCGAGGGGCGCCCCGAAGCCCGAGCTGAGGTAGCACGTGTCCAGCAGCGCGATCCGGATCCCGGCGTCGTGCGCGGCCGCGACCAGCGCCTTGGCCATCGCGTTGCGCTCGTCGTACGGCGTGCCGTCGGCCTGGTGGTGCAGGTAGTGGAACTCGCCCACCGTCGTGATCCCCGCCGCCGCCATCTCGCGGTAGGTCGCCCGCGCCAGCCAGTAGTAGGAGTCCGGGTCGAGCGTCCCGGCCACGGCGTACATCTGCTCGCGCCACGTCCAGAACGACCCCCGCTCCCGCTGCGTCCGCCCGCGCAGGGCCCGGTGGAACGCGTGGCTGTGGCAGTTCGCCAGCCCCGGCACCGTCAGCCCCGGCAGCCGCACGACGTCGGCGGGCAGACTCGCGACCCCCGACGACCCCAGGTCGAGCCCCGGCCGCGTCACCGCCCCGAACAGCCCGTGCGCGGTCACCTCCACCAGCACGTCGCTCTGGACGCTGCCGTCCACCCACGCCCGCTCGAGGAGGTAGGTCGTCGTGGGGGTCATGGGTGGGCCGCCTGGGGGGTGTCGGTTTCCCCGGATATCCGGGGAATTTGGCGCTTTCCGGGTGTTGCAACCCCCGGAAAGTGTGGGTTTCCCCCGGTCGGTGTGACCGGAGTGACGGACGGGGTCGCCGCGGAGGGGCGTCGACGGGTCCCGTCCCCGCGGCGCAGCGCCGGGTCGGTCCGCACCCGCTCGCGGGGGTACGCCGTCGCGCGGGCCATCAGCGCGCCAGCCGTTCGAGGGTGTCGGCCAGCGCCGAGACGCCGACCAGGCAGTCCGCGACCTCCGCGTGCTCAGCGGGCGAGTGCGAGACGCCGGTGGGGTTGCGCACGAAGAGCATCGCGGTGGGGATGCCCGCAGCGGACAGGATCCCGGCGTCGTGACCCGCCATCGTCGGGATCACCGGCCAGTCGCCGCCCTCGTGGTCGGCCGCGATCGCCCGCGCGAGGGCGGGGTCGAAGGCCACCGAGGACGACACCGACTCGGCGGTGACCTCCAGCGCCGTGCCGTCCCGGCCGGCCCGGTCGGTCGCCTGCGCCGAGATCGCCTCGACCAGGGCGGCGAGCCCGTCGTCGGTCGAGCAGCGGGCGTCCAGCCAGGCGGTCACCCGCGACGGGATCGCGTTGGTGCCGTTGGGGGCGACGTCGATCCGCCCGAAGGTCGCGCGCTGGCCGGCCAGCCGGGCCTGCTTGTTCGCGGCCAGGGCGGTCATCGCGTAGGTCAGCATCGGGTCCTCGCGGTCCTCCATCCGCGTGGTGCCGGCGTGGTTGGCGGCGCCGGTGAAGTCGAAGCGGTACCTCCCGTGCGGCCAGATCTCGCTCGCCACCCCGACGGCGGCCCCGCGGTCGACCAGGTCGCGGCCCTGCTCCACGTGCAGCTCGACGAAGGTGCCGACGCCGTCCAGCAGCGACGAGACCCCGCCGGGACCGGAGCCCCCGTCGTGGCCGAGCCCCGCCGCCTCGAGCGCGTCCGGCAGCGCCACCCCGGAGCGGTCCCGCAGCTCGCGCGCAGTCGCCCACGACATCGTCCCGGTCGCCAGCCGCGAGCCCAGGCAGGCCAGCCCGAAGCGCGAGCCCTCCTCCTCGACGAACGCCGACACCCCGACCGGTCGCCCCGGCACCACGCCGCGCTCGCGCATCAGGTCCACGGCGGCCAGCGCCGCCACGACGCCGAGCGGGCCGTCGTACGCCCCGCCGTCGAGGACCGAGTCCAGGTGCGAGCCGGTCAGGAGGGCGTGGTTTCGAGACGGGCGCTGCGCGCCCTCCTCAACCACCGACCCCGACGGGCGCTGCGCGCCCTCCTCAACCACCGACCCCGACGGGCGCTGCGCGCCCTCCTCAACCACCGACCCCGACGGGACGTCCCACCAGCCCACGAGGTTGCCGAGCCCGTCACCCTCGACCCGCAGCCCGCGGGCCTCGCACTGCTCCACGAACCACGCCCGCAGCTCGCCCTCGGCCGGGGTCCAGGGTTGGCGGAAGTAGCCGCCCGAGGTGGCCGAGCGCCCGACCGGCGCCAGGTCGGACCACATCCGCTCGAAGTCGTCAGCCACGGCCGGTCCATACTCGGGCCCCATGGAGTTCCAGGACGTGGTGCGTCGGCGCAGGATGATCCGCAACTACGCCGACCGGCCGGTGGACCCGCAGGTCGTGGAGCGCGCGATCGCCAACGCCACGCACGCCCCGAGCGCGGGCTTCAGCCAGGGTTGGGCGTTCGTCGTGCTGGACACGCCCGCCGACGTACGCCGCTGGTGGCAGGTCACGACCGACCCGGCGGCCCTCGAGGACCCGGACGACTGGCTGCGCGGCATGATGCGCGCGCCGGTCGTGGTGGTCCCGTGCAGCAGCAAGGCGGCGTACCTCGCCCGCTACGCCGAGGCCGACAAGGGCTGGGAGGACCGGGCCGAGGCGCGCTGGCCGATGCCGTTCTGGCACATGGACGCCGCCATGGCGAGCCTGCTCATCCTCCAGACCGCGGTCGACGAGGGGCTGGGCTCCTGCTTCTTCGGGATCCCGCCGGAGCGCGACGAGGCGGTACGCCGTGAGTTCGTCATCCCCGCGACCTTCGACCCCGTCGGCGTGATCACGATCGGCCACCGGGTCGAGGACACCGGCAACGCCGGCTCCCCCGCGCGACGGGCCCGCAAGCCGCTCGACGACGTGCTGCACCGCGGCGGCTGGCGAGCCTGACGCAGCAGCGGTCACGGCGGGGGTCGGGGGCACCCCGCCAGTCCACCCGTCCGCTCCACCCGGGTCAACGACCGCGGCCGCGCGCCGGTCTCGCATCCGAGACAACGCACCGACTTCACCGGCGCGACCCCCGATCCGGCCGGACCCCGCTAGCGTGCAGCCCATGTCCACGAGGGAGGGCGCGGTCGAGCACGCCCGCGCGGTCGCGAAGCTCCAGGCGCTGGTCCGCATCCCGACGGTGTCGCACCGGGACCCGGCCCTCGTCGACACCGGACTCTTCGACGACTTCCTGGCCGAGCTGGCGCGGCAGTTCCCGGTGCTGCACGAGCGGCTCGACCTGACCCGGATCAGCACCCACGGGCTGCTGTTCCACTGGCGCGGTCGCAGCGCCGACCGGCCGGTGGTGCTGATGGCCCACCTCGACGTCGTCCCGGTCGACGAGGACGCCCCGTGGCAGCACCCGGCGTACGGCGCCGACCTGGTCGACGGGGCGATCTGGGGCCGCGGCACCCTCGACGACAAGGGCTCGCTGGTCGCGATCTGCGAGGCGGTCGAGACCCTGCTCGAGCGCGACCACGTGCCCGCCCAGGACGTCTGGCTCTCCTTCGGCTGCGACGAGGAGGTCTTCGGCACGGCCGCGCCGACGGCGGTCGCCCACCTGCGCGCGGCCGGCGTACGCCCCTGGTTCGTCCTCGACGAGGGCGGCGCGGTGGCGATCGAGGCGTTCCCCGGGGTCGCCGCCCCGATCGGCGTGATCGGCGTGACCGAGAAGGGCACCACCTCGCTCGAGCTTCGCGTCGAGGGCCGCGGCGGGCACGCCTCGACGCCGGCCCGCAACGGCCCCACGGCGCGGCTGGCGCGCGCGGTGCTGCGCCTCGACCGCGCCCCGATGGCCGCCAGCGCCCCCGACGCGACCGTCGAGCTGATGCGGCGGATGGCGCCGCACGCCCCGCTCGCGCTGCGCCCCCTGCTCGCCAACGCCGCGCGTCTGCGCCCCGTCCTCACCCGGGCGCTGGTCGCGGCCGGCCCGGAGTCGGCCGCCATGGTGCGCACCACCGTCGCGGTCACCACGCTCTCCGGCTCGCCGGCCCTCAACGTGATCGCCTCGACCGCCAAGGCGGGCGTCAACATCCGGATCATGGTCGGCGACACCGTGGCCGGGGTGCTCGAGCACGTCCGCCGCACGATCGCCGACGACCAGGTCCACATCGACGTCCTCGAGTCCAACGAGCCCAGCCCCGTCTCCCCGATGGGTCCGGACGACGAGGCCTTCGCGCTGCTGGAGTCCACGATCGCCGAGCGGTTCCCCGACGCGGTGCCCGCGCCCTACGTGATGATGGCGGCCACGGACTCCCGCTTCTTCACCGAGATCTGCGACCACGTCTACCGCTTCGCGCCGTTCCGGATGACCAAGGCCCAGCGCCAGTCGATCCACTCCTTCGACGAGCACGTCGGCGTCGACGACTTCCTGGACGGCGTGGGGTGGTACCTCCGCCTGATCGAAAGGCTCCCGTCATGACCGGACTCGACCAGCAGGCGGCCACCGCGCAGCGCTCCCCCGTCCCCGGTCTGGCGAAGATCGTCGGCTTCCTGGTCTGCGTCGAGATCGCGAGCGGGATCCTCCAGGGCTTCTACACCCCGATCTGGAAGGACGTCGCCGGCCACCTCGACATGCGCGACGCGGACGTCAACTGGTTCGAGGCCGCCCAGCTGATCCTCTCCGCGCTGGTCGTGCCGTTCCTCGCCCGGCTCGGCGACCTGGTCGGCCACAAGAAGGTGCTGCTGCTCTCGACGGCGGTCACCGCGCTCGGGTCGTGGATCCTCGCCTTCGCCCCGTCGTTCACCACGTTCCTCGTCGGCTTCGCGATCCAGGGGGCGTACGTCGTCTGGCTGCCCATGGAGGTCGCGATCATCCACCGGCGTACGGCGGACAGCGGCCGGCAGGCCCAGCTGACGCGGCGCGCCGCCGGCATCCTGGTCGGGGCGCTCGAGCTGGCCGTCATCATCGGCGCCCTGACCAGCGGCTCCCTCGTCGAGACGCTGTCGATGCCGGTGCTGCTGATGCTGCCGGCGATCGCGGTGACGATCTGCCTCCTCATCATCTGGTTCGGGATCGAGGACCGCCCCGGCGTCTCCTCGGGCGGCATCGACCTCACCGGTCTCGCCCTCGTCACCCTGGCCCTCGGCCTGGTGATGGCCGGCCTGATCACGATCCGCCTGCAGGGTCCCGGCAGCCTGCTCGCCTGGCTGCTCGTGGTGCTCGGGGTCCTGGCCCTGGTGCCGTTCGTCCGCTACGAGGCCGGGCACGCCGACCCGATCGTCGACGTCCGCCTCTTCGCCCAGCGCGCGCAGTGGCCGGTTCAGCTCACGGCGTTCCTCTTCGGCATGTCGGTGCTGGGCGCGCAGATCCCGCTCTCGACGTTCGCCCGCACCGACCCCGACGTGGCGGGCTACGGCCTCGGCGCCAGCGCCGGCTTCGTCTCGACGCTGATCGGCGTCTACGTCATCTCGCTGGCGGTCGGGGCGTTCACGCTGCCGCTGACCTCGCGGCTCCTCGGCGCCCGCAACGCCCTGCTGGTGTCGTGCGTCCTCGTCGCGCTCGGCTACGCGCTGTGGATCCCCTTCCACGACAGCACCGCGCAGGCGCTGCTCAACATGGGCATCGCCGGCATCGGCTCCGGAGCGCTGGTCGCCGCGCTCCCGGCGGCCGCGGCGGCCGCTGCGCCCCCGGAGCGCACGGGTTTCGCGACCGGCATGACCAACGCGACCAAGACCGTCGGCGGGGCGATCGCGTCCTCGGTCTTCGCGATCGCGCTGGCCTCGACCGGCTCGCTCGAGGACCCGACCGAGGGGCACGCGCCGCTGTCCGGCTACCTGGTGGTCTGGGCGGTGTGCGCCGTCGCCGCGCTCGCCGCCGCGGCCGCCCTCACGATGATGCCGCGCGAGGCACCCGAGGACGCGGCCGCCCGAACGGCATGATGGCGCGGTGAGCAGCACCAACCCCGAGCGCCCCAGTGCCGACGTCGACGCCACCGCACGGTCGCGCTACGTGCGGATCGGCTTCATCATCGTCGTGCTCGCGGCCTTCGGCGTGCTGTCGGCCGTGCGGACCCACTCGTGGCTGGACGCCGGCGCCGCCGCCCTGATGCTGGGTGGCGCCACCTGCACGTGGCTTGCCGACCGCGCGCGCGTCGACGTGATCGCGAAGGAGCACCTGCCGTCGTACGGCGTCGAGGCGGCCTGGCTGGTCGCCGGTGCGGCCCTCGCCGGGGTCGGGCTCTACCTGCTCGCGCACTGAGCCGTACGTCGTCGGCGCTTTCGGGCAGCCGGGTCGACCTCAGCGCCGATCGCGCAGCTCGTCCGCGAGCCGCTGCTCCTCGGCCCGACCGCGGGCCGCCAGCTCCTCGCGCTCGTCCTCGCTCAGCGCCTGCCACTCCTCGCCGAAGGTCTGCAGCGCACGCCCGGCCTCTTGGTCGAAGGTCTGGGTGCGACCGAACTCGCGGTAGCTCATCCGGCCGTCCAGCACCCGCTTCGCGAGGTCGGCCAGCTCCGGGTTGCTGCTGGAGTCGCGGATGACGACGAAGGCGCGGCGCAGCTCCTCGGCCTCGACGGGGTCGCCGGCCGCGGCCAGGATGCTGGGCGGGACCTGCGGCTGCTCGTCGCGCCCGCTCACGGGACGCCCGGGTGGTCGTAGCCGGCCGGCAGCACCATCTCGCCGGTCGACGGGAAGGACCCGAGCAGTGTCTCGAGGGCGCCGATCGAGGTGTGCACGACGGTGATGGTGGTCTCGTAGCGCTCGTAGACCTTGAGCCAGCGGTCCACGCACTTCTTCGCGTCGCTGGCCGCCCAGGCACCGAAGATGAGGGAGCCGACGACGGTCTCGCTGAGTGCTGCCGCGGCGATCGCCTTGACGCCCATCGCGATCAGCTTGTCCTCGATCTCGTGCACGCCGTTCGAGGCCTCCTCGGCCAGCGCCAGGATGCCGCCGGCGAGGAAGTGGTACTGCTGGGAGGCCACGTGCAGGTGGCTGCTCACCTCGTCGATCTGGAGGGCGAGGAGCTCGAAGTACTTGTCCGCGGCGGACGCGGCGTGACCCTCCCAGTCGTCCATCATGTCGATGCGGACCTGGTTGATCTCGTAGCCGAAGCGGCCGACGTACTCGTTCATCTGCTCCGGCGCGACGCCCGCCTCGCTGACGGCCTTCCAGTCGCCGCCGACCCAGTCGGCGACCATCTCGCCGGGGTTGAACGAGAAGATGTACTCGATCGCCTTGCGGATGATCTCGGTCGGGTGCAACCAGTCGTGCAGCCCGATGAACGTGTTCAGGTCCTCCGGGACCGGCTCGCCCGGGTAGGGCTTGTCGAGCGTGAAGCTCGGCGCGGTCACCACGACCCACCACCGCCTCCGCCGCCGCCGGATCCGGACCCGCTGGTCGGCGGGTGGTCCTCGCCGTCGCTCGGCGGGCGGGTGCCCGGGTCCGTGGGCACGGTGTCGATCGGGTCGCCGGCCCGGTCCTCGTAGCCGTAGCCGGGCTGGAGAGCCTCCACCTCGGCGTACTTCTTGTCGTGGGCCGCGGCCACCGCGTGATCGGTCTTGTCGTACATCCGCGCCGTCTGGTCGAGCTCGTTCGCCGAGACGTTGGTGACCGAGCTGAGCTCGCCGAGGATGTCCAGGACGCCCTGGGCCACCTTCTTCATCGACGACTCGCACATGTCGAAGATGACGCCCCCGCCGTCGGGCACCTCGATGTAGGACATGGTGTAGGCCCGGGCGTTGGCGACGTCGTCGCGCAGCACGCGCAGGCCGTCGGCCCCCGTGCGGAGGGAATCGGACTTCACGTGCAGGTCGGTCACGAGGCTGGTCTACCCCTGCGGGTGGTGCGGGAAACCCGGGTCACGGGCCCGGCGGCGGTCGCGGCGAGGGCTGGTCCTTCGGAGCGCCGGCACTTCAGGGCGTTGGTTATCGTGGCGGCAGGGGTGATGACGATGCCTGACTCCAGCAAGCGGCCCGAGGACCCGGCCGACCGACCCGACCGCGTGGACCGGGTGAACCCGGCGCGCGACACCGACGCCCGCACCGGCCGCAGCGCCGCCGCGGCGCGTATCCAGAACCAGACCAGCTGGGTCGACCAGCAGATCCGGGTCTCGATGGCCAAGGGCGACTTCGACGACCTGCCCGGCTACGGCAAGCCGATCGAGGGGCTCGGCGGCCAGCACGACCCCGACTGGTGGCTCAAGAAGCTCGTCGAGCGCGAGAGCATCGCGGTGCTGCCGCCGTCGCTGCAGCTGCGCAAGGACGACGCCGAGCTGGACGCCAAGCTCGACCGGCTCGGCTCCGCGGCCGAGGCCCGGCGCGAGGTCGAGGACTTCAACGACCGGGTGATCCGCGCCCGCTACCTCCTGCCCGAGGGCCCGCCGCTCATCACCATGCCCCGCGACGTCGACGCCACCCTGGCGGCCTGGGCCGAGCGGCGTACCGAGCGCACCGCGGCCGCTCGCGAGCGTGCCCGCCAGCTCCGCGCCGAGCAGGCCGCCGAGCCCGCCCGTCCCCGGAAGCGCTGGTTCCGGCGGGGGTGAGGGGGCGGCTTGGCGGGAGTTTCATCGGTCGACCGCTGAAACTCCCGGCGGGACGGTGAAGTCTCGGCGTCCCAGCGCGAGTTTTGTCGGTCGACCGACAAAACTCCCCCGCGAGACATCGGTCATACCGACCACCAGCGCTCCGCTGCTAGTTTCCGCAGCATGTCGAGCTCACGCAGCGCCAAGGACTTCTTCCGCCCCCTCGCCGTGGGGGCGCCGACCCCGTTGACGGAGATCCCGGCGCGGCCGAGCCGGGCGATCCACTTCTTCGACCCGAGCAACGAGAAGATGGCCGGCAAGATCCCCGGGATGGTCGGCACCGTCGACGTGCTGCTCGGCAACCTCGAGGACGCCGTCAAGGCCGACAACAAGGTCGCCGCCCGCGAGGGCCTGGTGAAGATCGGCCAGTCGACCGAGGGCCTCGGCGGCGGGGGCACCACCCAGCTGTGGACCCGCGTCAACGCGCTCGACAGCCCCTGGTTCCTCGACGACGTGATGACGCTCGTCCCCGCGATCGGCGACAAGCTCGACGTGATCATGGTGCCGAAGGTGCAGGGCGCCGAGGACATCCAGTACGTCGACCGCCTGCTCGCCCAGCTCGAGGCCAAGGCCGGGCTGGAGCGCCCGATCCTCGTGCACGCGATCCTCGAGACCGCCCGCGGCGTGGCCAACGTCGAGGAGATCTGCGGCGCCAGCCCGCGCATGCAGGGCATCTCGCTCGGCCCGGCCGACCTGGCCGCGGACCGCCGGATGAAGACCACCCGCGTCGGCGGTGGGCACCCGGGCTACCTCGTCCGCCAGGACCCGAACCCCGACCAGCCGGACGCCAGCCGCCCGACGTACCAGCAGGACCTGTGGCACTACACGATCGCCCGGATGGTCGACGCCTGCGCGATGCACGGCATCTACCCCTACTACGGCCCGTTCGGCGACATCGCCGACGTGACCGCCTGCGAGGACCAGTTCCGCAACGCGTTCCTGCTCGGCTGCGTCGGCACCTGGAGCCTGCACCCGAAGCAGATCGCGATCGCCAACAAGGTCTTCAGCCCCAGCGTCGAGGACATCACCCACGCCCGCCGCGTGGTCGCTGCCATGGGCGACGGCACCGGTGCGGTGATGCTCGACGGCAAGATGGAGGACGACGCCTCGCTCAAGCAGTGCCTGGTGCTGGTCCGCCTGGCCGAGGAGCTGGCCGCGATCGACCCCGAGCTCAAGAAGCAGTACGACGCCATCGACGCGCCCGAGGAGGCCTGAGCCATGAGCGACTTCACCCCCCTGCGCTCGGTCCTCTACATGCCGAGCTCGAACGCCAAGGCGCTCGAGAAGGCCAAGACCCTCCCGGTCGACGCGGTCATCTTCGACCTCGAGGACGCCGTCGCCCCCGACGCGAAGCCGGCCGCGCGCGAGGCCGCCGCGGCCGCCGTCTCCTCCGGTGAGTACGGCCGCCGGACCCTGACGATCCGGGTCAACGGGCTCGGCACCGAGTGGCACGACGACGACCTGGCCGCCGCCGCGCAGGCCGGCCCCGCGGGCGTCGTGGTCCCGAAGGTCAACAGCGCCGACGAGGTCCGCGGCCTCGTCGCCGCGCTCGAGAAGGCCGGCGCCCCCGACCACACGAAGCTGTGGGCCATGGTCGAGACGCCGCAGGCGATCTTCGACGTCCGCGAGCTCGCGGCCGCCTCGGACCGGCTGGCGGTGCTGGTGATGGGCACCAACGACCTCGTCAAGGAGCTGTACGCCGAGCACGTCCCCGGCCGCGCCCCGCTGCTGACCTCGCTGTCGCTGTCGCTGCTGGCCGCGCGCGCCGCCGGCATCGCGATCGTCGACGGCGTCTACAACGACGTCAAGGACACCGACGGGTTCCTGGCCGAGTGCCGGCAGGGACGCGAGATGGGCTTCGACGGCAAGACCCTGATCCACCCCGGCCAGATCGAGGGAGCCAACGAGGCGTTCGCCCCCAGCGAGCGCGCCGTCGAGGACGCCCGCGGGATCCTCCAGGCCTGGGAGGACGGCAAGGGCTCCGGCGTCGTCACCTACAACGGCAAGATGGTGGAGAACCTCCACGTCGAGTCGGCCCAGCGCACGCTGGCGATCCACGACGCCGTCCGCGCGCTCGAGGACTGAGCCGTGGTCCTCCTCGGGCTGGTCCTGCTCGTCATCGGGCTCGTCGCCGACGTCACGGTCCTGACCTGGATCGGGATCGCCCTCGTGGTCATCGGGCTGGTGCTGAACTTCGTCCCGGTCGGCGGCACCCGGCGCCGGTTCTACTAGCTCCTACGCGGGCGTCGACGGCGGGTCGACGACCTCGAGGCCGGCCAGGAAGGCCAGCACCTTCTCGGCCGGCATCTCGCAGGGCCGCAGCTGCGGTCCGGACGAGGTGAGGTAGACGTTGGTGCTCACGACGTCGGTGCCACCCAGCTCCTCGGCGTACACCCCGATGCTCCGCCCGCCCGCGGCCGACGACCGGGTCACGCCGTAGCGGCGTCCGTCGTACGCCGCCACCGACCAGCCCGCCGGGACCCGTGCCAGCAACCCGGCCAGGTGGGCCGGGTCGGGCGGGTCGGGCGGGTCCGACGGCCCCACGCGCCGTCTCAGACCGCGTCGTCGTCCGGCCGGCCGCTGCGGCCGAGGACGTCGTCGAGCCAGAGCTTGGCGCTGCCGAGGAAGCCGGCGGCGTCGTGGACGAGCCGGCCGACGGCGTCCTGGCTCTGCTGGAAGGTCTCGGTGTAGCTGCGGGCCGCGTCGCGGGCGGCGTCGCTGACCTTCGCCTCGTCGTCGGTGTCGCGGCGGGGGTAGCCGCCGGCGAGGAAGGCGGTGTACTCCCCCGAGTCGACCCAGCGCCGCAGCTCGGTCGCGCGGACCACCGCGAAGGGGTGGCTGCGCGCCTCGACGAGCAGCAGCTTGAGCACGGAGTCGCGCAGGTCGCCGGCGTCGTCGTACTCCTGCCCCTGGGCGAAGAACGACGTGGTGTCCAGGTCCTCGAGGTGGCCGCCGCTCGCGAGCTGCATGTGCACGCGGAAGGCGGTCGGGGGGTCCTGGGTCGCGAGCAGCCCGGCCCGGTCGGCGGACAGCTCGGCCTTGCGCGACCACTCCATCAGCGCCGCCATGATCGCGCGGAAGCCCAGGCCGCCCAGCGGCACGGCGTTGAGCACCCCGCTGAGCTGGATCAGCCGCTGCAGCAGGGTCTGGTAGACCGCGTGGCCGCTGATCGCGTGGCCGAGCTCGTGGCCGAGGACGAAGCGCATCTCCTCGTCGTCGAGCAGGTCGACGAGCCCGGAGGTCACCACGATGAACGGCTTGTTCATGCCGATCGTCAGGGCGTTCGGGACCGGGTTCGCCGAGACGTAGAGCTCGGGCAGCTCGGGGGCGTCGAGGATCCGCGCGACGTCGGTCAGCAGGCTGTGCAGGCGCGAGAACTGGCGCTCGTCGACCTTGATCGCGGAGCCGAGGTAGACCAGGCGTACGGCGCGCTCGTTGAAGAGCCCGGACATCGCCTTCAGGACGGTGTCGAAGCCCTTGAGCTTGCGCAGCGCGACGAGCGCGCCCCGGTCCGCCGGGTGCTCCCAGGCACGGGAGCTGATGTCGGTCAGGGTCACCCGCGATCGGGCCGGCTGCGTCGTCACGCTGTCACTCTTGCACGCAGTCGGGCGCCCGCACGGGCGATCACCCAGACGTTCACTCCGACATGGGGATCCGGACGCCGCGCTCGGCGGCCACCTCGGCCGCCCGCTCGTAGCCCGCGTCGACGTGCCGGATCACGCCCATGCCCGGGTCGTTGGTGAGCACCCGCTCGATCTTCTGCGCGGCCAGCGCGGTGCCGTCGGCCACGCAGACCTGGCCCGCGTGGATCGACCGGCCCATGCCGACGCCGCCGCCGTGGTGGATCGACACCCAGGAGGCCCCCGAGGCCGTGTTGACCAGGGCGTTCAGCAGCGCCCAGTCGGCGATGGCGTCGGAGCCGTCGAGCATCGCCTCGGTCTCGCGGTACGGCGACGCGACCGAGCCGCAGTCCAGGTGGTCGCGGCCGATCACGATCGGCGCCTTGAGCTCCCCGGAGGCGACCATCTCGTTGAACTTCAGGCCGGCGAGGTGACGCTCGCCGTACCCGAGCCAGCAGATCCGGGCCGGCAGGCCCTGGAAGGCGACCCGCTCGCCGGCCATGGTGATCCACTTGTGCAGGCGCTCGTTGTCGGGGAAGAGCTCGAGGATCGCCCGGTCCGTCGCCGCGATGTCGGCGGGGTCGCCGGACAGCGCGGCCCAGCGGAACGGGCCCCGGCCCTCGCAGAAGAGCGGACGGATGTACGCCGGCACGAAGCCGGGGAACTCGAAGGCCCGGTCGTAGCCGCCCTTGCGGGCCTCGTCGCGGATCGAGTTGCCGTAGTCGAAGACCTCGGCGCCGGCGTCCTGGAACTCCACCATCGCGCGCACGTGGGCGGCCATCGACTCCTGGGCCCGCTTGGTGAAGCCGGCCGGGTCGGCCTCGCGCTCGGTCACCCAGTCGTCGTACGACGTGCCGGCCGGGAGGTAGAACAGCGGGTCGTGCGCGGACGTCTGGTCGGTGACGATGTCGACCGGCGCCCCGGTCTCGAGCAGTTCGGGCAGCATCAGGGCCGCGTTGCCGAGCACCCCGATCGAGAGCGGCCGGCGCTCGTCGCGCGCGGCGACGGCCATCGCGACGGCCTCCTCCAGGGACGCGGCCTGGACGTCGAGGTAGCGGTGCTCGATCCGGCGCTCGATGCGGGCCTGGTCGCACTCGATGCAGATGACGACGCCGTCGTTCATGGTCACGGCCAGCGGCTGGGCGCCGCCCATCCCGCCGAGCCCGGCGGTCACCGTGATGGTGCCGGCGAGCGTGCCGCCGAAGCGCTTGTCGGCGACCGCGGCGAAGGTCTCGAAGGTGCCCTGGAGGATCCCCTGGGTGCCGATGTAGATCCACGACCCGGCGGTCATCTGGCCGTACATCGTCAGCCCGAGGTCCTCGAGCCGGCGGAACTCCTCCCAGTTCGCCCAGTCCCCGACCAGGTTGGAGTTCGCGATCAGCACCCGCGGCGCCCACGGGTGCGTGCGCATCACGCCGACCGGCTTGCCCGACTGCACGAGCATCGTCTCGTCGTCGCCGAGCGTGGTCAGCGTGCGGACGAGGGCGTCGTACGCCTCCCAGCTGCGCGCGGCCTTGCCGGTGCCGCCGTAGACCACGAGGTCCTCGGGACGCTCGGCGTTCTCCGGGTCGAGGTTGTTCATCAGCATCCGCAGCGGTGCCTCGGTCTGCCACGAGCGTGCGATCAGCTCGGTGCCGCGGGCGGCCCGGACGGGGAGGCGGGGGTTGGTGCTCATCGGTGGCTCCTGGATCGGACTAGGGTCGCGGCATGGCGGGGGACGGTGAGCTGGTGCTGACGCGGTCGACCGACGACCGCCGGCGCTACGACCTCGCCGGCGTCGGATCGGTGCGGCGCGAGGGACTGCTCGGGCGCAGCCACGAGCTCCGCCCGGTGGTGGGCCGCCCCCTGGTCGCGCGGCAGCGGGGCTTCCTCGGGCGGTCGACCGAGGCCGTGGACGAGGCCGGGGTGGTCGTCGGGACGTTCACCCAGCGCGGGCTGCTCCGGCACGGCGGGCCGGTGGTGTGGAACGGCCTGCCACACGACCTGACCTCCCGCAGCAGCTGGAAGAACGGGTACGAGCTCGCCCGTGACGGGACACCGCTGCTGACGGTCGAGGCCCGCGGATGGGGACGTACGCCGGCCCGGATCCGGGTCCACGACGACCGGGTCGACCCGGGGCTGGTGCTCTTCACGGTGTGGCTGGTGCAGCAGTTCGTCCAGCAGGACGCCGCCGCGAGCTCCTGACGCGCTCACGACAGCTCCCCGACGACGGCTTCGACGGCGTCCAGCACGGCGCCGGACCGGACGAGCGCGACGGCCGTCTCGATCTCGGGCGACAGGTGGCGGTCGGGGCCGGGGCCCTCGACGCCCGCCTCGCGCAGGGTGCGGACGGCGGCCGCGGTGGCCGGTGACGGCTCCAGCGGCGCCCGGAGGTCGAGCGCGCGGGCCGCGGTGAGCAGCTCGATCGCCAGGACCCGGGTCAGGCCGTCGACCGAGCGGCGCAGCTTGCGGGCGGCCGACCACCCCATCGAGACGTGGTCCTCCTGCATGGCCGACGAGGGGATCGAGTCGACCGAGGCGGGCGCCGCGAGCCGCTTGAGCTCGGAGACGATCGCGGCCTGGGTGTACTGCGCGATCATGTGGCCGCTGTCGACGCCCGGGTCGTGCGCGAGGAACGGCGGCAGCCCGTGGTTGCGGGCCTTGTCGAGGAAGCGGTCGGTGCGCCGTTCGCTGATCGAGGCCACGTCGGCGGCGACGATCGCGAGGAAGTCGAGCACGTAGGCGACCGGCGCCCCGTGGAAGTTGCCGTTCGACTCGACGCGACCCTCCTCCGCCAGGACGACCGGGTTGTCGACGGCCGAGGCGAGCTCGCGGCCGGCCACCGTGGCGGCGTACTCCACCGTGTCGCGCGCGCCGCCGTGCACCTGCGGCGAGCAGCGCAGGGAGTAGGCGTCCTGCACCCGGTTGCAGTCCGGCCCACGGTGTGAGGCGACGACCCCGGAGTCCGCGAGCAGCCGGGTCAGGTTGGCGGCCGACACGGCCTGGCCGGGGTGCGGGCGGATCGCCTGCAGCTCGGGGGCGAAGACCCGGTCGGTGCCGAGCTGGCCCTCGACCGACATCGCGGCGGTCAGGTCGGCGGTGCGGAGCAGCCGGCGCAGGTCGGCGATCGCCATCACCAGCATGCCGAGCATGCCGTCGGTGCCGTTGATGAGTGCCAGCCCCTCCTTGGCCTCGAGCTCGACGGGGTGAAGACCGGCGGCGGCCAGGGCATCGGCGGCCGGCACCAACGTGCCGGCGGCGTCCCGCACCGGGCCCTCGCCCATCAGCGCCAGGGCGCAGTGCGACAGCGGGGCCAGGTCGCCGGAGCAGCCGAGCGAGCCGTACTCGTGCACGACCGGCGTGATGCCGTGGGACAGCAGGTCGGCCATCAGCTGTGCGGTCTCGACCCGGAGCCCGGTGTGCCCGGTCGCCTGGGTGGACAGGCGCAGCAGCATCAGTGCCCGGGTCACCTCGCGCTCGACCTCGGGGCCGGAGCCGGCAGCGTGCGAGCGGACCAGCGACTTCTGCAGCTGCGCGCGCCTCTCGGTGGGGATGTGGCGGGTGGCCAGGGCGCCGAACCCGGTCGAGATGCCGTACGCCGGGGTCGCCCCGGACGCGAGCTCCTCGACGACCTCGCGGGCCCGGTGCATCGCCGCCACGGCGTCCTCGCCGAGCGTGACCGCGGCCCCGTCGCGCGCCACGGCGAGGACGTCCTCGGGCGAGACCGGTCCGACTCCGACGACCACAGGTGCAGGCATGCGTCCACGAAACCGCGATCGTCCGGGCCGCACCAGACCCACCACCCCGCCCGGTGTCTCGGATCCCAGACTCATGTGACGGGTGACACGCCCGGCCCGCGGGATTTTGCCTCCAGCGAGGAGTGACGGCGGTTACCAGTGGGTACTTTCACCCGCAAGATCCGCAGGCTCGGGGGAGCGGCCGGGATCGGCCACACGGCCCCGGCGTCTCCGTGCGCCGCGGGCTCTCTAACGGGAGAGAGCACACACATGCGAAAGATCCTCGTCACCACCAGCATCCTGGCGCTCGCCTCGGCCGGGACGATCGGGCTCACCAGCCCCGGAGCCGGCGCCGCGTCGGCACCCGGCGCCGCGGCCCGCACCCAGCCGACGGAGTTCGCGCTCCAGACGTCCGGCTTCGGCACCCGCGTGCGCGGCGGCCAGGTCCCCGCGGGCTCCGGCAGCAGCGCCTACCAGGTGATCGGCTGCACCAACCTCGCCGGCAAGACCCGCGACAACGTCGTCACGAGCGAGACGCTGCCCGGCATCGGCACCGCGTCCCAGGTCGCGACCAAGGTCTGGACCCAGAAGAAGAAGGGCGTCACCTCGTCGATGTCGCGCAACACGATCGCGCGCATCGACCTGGCCGAGACCCCGATGGGCACCCTGTCGATCGAGGGCATCAAGTCGGTCTCGCGGGCCTTCCACGACGACTCGGGCTTCCACGCCACGACCTCCACCAGCGTCGGCACCATCACCCTGACCCCGACGGCCGGCCCGCCCCAGGAGCTCGACGCTCCTACGCCGGGCCAGCCCCTCGACGTCCCCGGCGTCGCGACCATCACCGTCGGCCGCACCGGCACCACGAGCGACGCCCACGGGGCCCGCGCGCACGCCGACGTCATCTACATCGAGTCCGCCGCCACCGGCTCGCGCGCCCGGATCGCCAAGACCGACGCGAGCATCGCCGACGGCATCGTCACCGGGATCTTCGGCGGCTACTCGGCCGCCCTCCAGGCCACCGGCCTCCAGGGCAACGTCACGAACGGCCGCACGCCGTACTCCCCGATCCCCTGCCAGGGCACCGACGGCAAGGTCCGCGTCCGGGCGCTCGCCTCGGTCGACCTCGGCGGCCAGGCCGTCGTCGGCGCGGTCGAGAACCGTCAGATGGGCAAGCAGAACGCCTCCCGCGCCACGGGCTTCGAGCAGTCGCGGGTCGCGAGCATCGACCTCGGTGACGGCCAGCTCGTCGTCGAGGGCATCAAGGGCCGCGTCGAGGTCACCCGCTCGGGCGACAACCTCGGCCAGCTCAAGCGCAAGGCGATCGGCACGATCGGCTCGATCACCGCGAACGGCCAGGCGATGGAGTTCCCCGACACCGACGTCCTCGAGATCCCGGGCGTGGCCCGGCTCGAGCGCAACCTCGTCAAGAAGGTGCACGCCGGCATCCGCATCACCGCCCTCGAGATCACCCTGCTCGACGGCAGCGGCGCGGTGATCGACCTCGGTCGCGCGCAGCTCCGCATCAAGCGCCCCGGGCTCTGAGGCGCCGCACCACACCGACGCAGCACCGCAGCACCGCAGCACCGACGAGGCCGGTCACCCGCACGGGGGATGACCGGCCTCGTCGCGTCCGGAGCGGCACCGGCGATGGGAAAGGTCACAGGTCACCCTCCGGGACGCCATGACGTACGACGGGATGACAGGCGTTGACTGGGGCCATGGCGACCTCGACCGATCCGGGCGTGCGGGTGACGACCGCACGGCGCTGGTCGATGCTCGGGGCCAGCACGCTGGCCCAGGCGGCGGCCGCGGTCATGATGCACGGCCCTGCCTTCCTGATCCCGGTGCTGCACGACCGCGAGGGGCTGAGCCTGGCCCGGGCCGGGCTGGTGGCGGCCTCCCCCACGATCGGCGTGATGCTGACGCTCGTCCTCTGGGGCGCGCTGACCGATCGGCGCGGCGAGCGCTTCGTGCTGATGACCGGGCTCGCCGCGACCTCCGTGCTCGGCGCCGCGGCCGCCCTCAGCGGCAGCCTCGTCGCCCTGGCCGTCGCCCTCTTCCTGGCCGGTGCGACCGCCGCCAGCACCAACTCCGCGAGCGGGCGGGTCGTCGTGGGCTGGTTCCCGCCCGAGCGGCGCGGCCTGGCGATGGGCGTGCGGCAGATGGCGCAGCCGGTCGGGGTCGGGGTCGCGGCGGTCAGCATCGCCGTCGTCGCGGACGCCCGGGGCGTCTACGCCGCCCTGTGGGTGCCCACCCTCGCCTGCCTGGTCGCCCTCGTGGTCGTCGCGGTCGTGGTCGTCGACCCGCCCCGGCCGGACGCCCGGACGGCCGCGGCCGTCCCGAACCCCTACCGCTCGGACCGCTACCTCGCCCGCATCCACGCGGTGTCGGTGCTGCTGGTGGTCCCGCAGTTCCTCGTGTGGACCTTCGCGCTCGTCTGGCTGGTGCAGGACCGGGGCTGGGCACCGGCAGCCGCCGGCTCGCTCGTCGCCGGCGCCCAGATCGGGGGCGCCCTCGGGCGCATCGCCGCCGGCGCGCTCTCGGACCGCGTGGGCAGCCGGCTGCGACCGCTGCGCTGGGTGGCGCTGGCCGCCGCCACGACGATGGCCGCCCTGGGCCTGACCGCCGGGCTCGGCTGGGCGCTCGCCGTCGCGCTGATGGTGGTCGCCACCGTGCTGACGGTCGCCGACAACGGCCTCGCGTTCACCGCGGTCGCCGAGCGCTCCGGGCCCTTCTGGTCCGGTCGCGCGCTCGGGGTGCAGAACACCGCCCAGTTCCTCACCGCCTCGGCCGTGCCACCGGTCGCGGGGCTGGTCGTGACGCACGCCGGCTACGCCGCCGCCTTCGCCCTAGCGGCCCTCTTCCCCGTCGTGGCGGCCCCGCTGGTGCCGGTGCGCGACGAGCGCCGGCTCTCCTGACTCACCCCTGCGGGGCTGGCCAACGCGGTCGCGACCTGCCTACGGTCGTCGACGAGCACCGGGCGATCCCCGGGGCCGAAACCTAGGAGACCGCATGACCACGCTCACCGTCCTCATCATCGTGCTCGTCGTCGTCGTGCTGCTCGCAGCCGTCATCGGCGTCATGATGAGCAAGCGCAACAAGGAGCAGAAGCGTGCCCACGCCGAGCAGCTGCGCTCGGCCGCCGCCACCCAGGCGCCGACCATCGACGCCTCGCACCGCGACGCCCAGGAGGCCGAGGCCCGCGCCGAGGTCGCCCGCGCCGAGGCCGAGCGCGCCGAGCGCCAGGCGGCCGAGGCCCGTCAGGGCGCGCAGTTCGAGCAGGCCCGCCAGGAGGACGCCGTCCGCCAGGCCGACCGGATCGACCCCGACGTCGACCACCGGGCTGACGACTACGCCCCCGCCACGCCCGTCCAGGGCACCCCGGTCGCCACCGAGTCGGGCACCGGCACCTACGCCGCCGAGGGCACCGAGGGCACCCACCCGGCCGGCACGACCGACCCGGCCATCGACCCGGCCGTGAACGACCCGCAGACCGGCGGCAGCCACCGCGCACCCGGCACCGTCTGAGCACCACCCCCCAGCACCACCGTCCGAGCAGCGAGCGGTCCCGGGTCGACGCCCGGGGCCGCTAGCCTCACGGCATGAGCCAGGTCCCGGCGGCGACGCGCACCCTGCGCGTGCTCCGCTTCCTGGCCAGCCAGCCGGACCCCGTCCCCCTGGACCGGATCCTGCGGGCCTGCGACCTGCCCCGCAGCACGGCGTACCACCTCCTGGCCGCCATGGTCGCCGAGGGCTTCGTCGTGCACCTGCCCGACGAGCACCGCTACGGCCTCGGGGTCGCGGCCTTCGAGGTCGGCAGCGGCTACTCCCGGCAGGAGCCGCTCCAGCGGATCGCCCGGCGCCCGCTCGCCCAGCTCGTCGACCGCGCCGGCCAGACCGCGCACCTCGCGGTGCTGCACGGGCGCGACGTGCTCTACGTCCTCGAGGAGCGCGCCCCCGGCCGTCCTCCGCTCGTCACCGACGTCGGCGTCCGCCTGCCCGCGCACCTCACCGCCAGCGGGCGCGCGGTGCTGGCCCTCCTGCCCGGCCCGCAGGTCCGCGCCCTCTATCCCGGCCCCGCCGCCTTCGTCGACCGGCACGGCGTGGGGCCGAGCAGCCTGAGCGCGCTGCGCCGCGTGCTCTCCGAGACCCGTCAGCGCGGCTACGCCACCGAGGACGGCGAGGTGACGCCCGGTCTCGCGAGCGTCGCCGCCGCCGTGGTCGACCACAACGGCCACCCGGTCGCGGGCGTCGCGATCACCTTCGAGCAGGGCGACCCGCACGCGCTCAGCGTCGAGGTCCGCCGCACCGCCGCCGCCCTGACCCGGCGCATCGGCGGAGGCCCGCCCGGCGCCTGAGCCCGCTCAGCCCAGGACCGCGTCGGCGCGGAAGCCGGACCACAGCCGGCCGCCGACCGGCGCGAGCACCTCGTCGGCGAGCGCCACCAGTCCGGCCGTCGCTCCGGACACGGCCGCGACCAGCGCCTCGTGCAGCCGGACGGCGTACGCCGTGCCCGCGTCGAGGTCGTACGCCGCCAGCTCGCGTGCCAGCCACTTGCCGGAGCCCGACCAGCGACCGCCCGTGGCCAGCCGGAGCTCGGCGACGGCCTGCCAGGTCGCCACCGCGGTGGCCCCGAGGACGGCCGGGTCCGCGCCGCCGGCCAGGTCGTCGAGCAGGTCGGTGAGCGCGTAGCGCTGGAGGTCGAGCGCCGCCGGCGTGGTCGCCGCCGGCCCCGCCGCCAGCACCGCCCGGCACTCCTGCGCGAGGGACGCGCCGAGCCCGTCCGCGTCGACGAGCACGACTCCCTCCCCCACCAGCCGGGCCATCGTCGGCCGGCGGCGGGCGAGGTCCTTCGCGACGAAGTGCCGCACGGAGTCCTCGGTGTGCACGAACAGCTCGACCGGCCAGCCGGAGTACGTCAGGGACTCGCGGTGCACCACGGCCTCGCCGAGCACCACCGTCACGTCGAGGTCGGAGGTCGGCGTCGCGCCGCCGAGGACCACGCTGCCCCCGAGCCAGGCCGCCCGGGCCTCCGGGAACTGCTCGGCCACCAGCCGTCGCGCCGTCGTCTCCGCCTCCACGCGACCAGTCTGACCGGACGCCGACCGATCCGCATCGCAGAAACCTGTCCACACCACCGCCGCAGGTGCCAGAGTCGGCTCCATTCACCTGGGGGGTGACCTCGTGCCCGGCGGATCGTTGGGTGCGCGAGCCCGTCGCACGGGCAGATCACAGGAGGAACGCGTGAGGCGTCAGCAGAACGCAGGTCCGGGTCGTCGTGTCGTGTGGGCGGGCGTCGTCGGCGCCCTCGTCGTCACGAGCGCCGTCGCACTCCCGACGTACGGCAGCCGCGGGGGTGACCTGCTGCGGCGCTACGACGCCACCAAGGCCGCCGTCCTCGAGGCGCTGCCGCACACGGACCCACCCGGCGCCGCGCCGCACGACCACAACGACCCCGCCACGAAGAACTCCCTCTCGCGCGCCGGCGAGACCGGCGCCGACGTGCAGGACCCGACCACGGCCGCGCAGAAGCGCGCCAACGCGGCGTACGTTGCGGCCGAGCGGCAGACCGCCGACCCGGCGCTGACCACGGTCCGGGTCACGCCGCACCGGACGAAGCACCCGCGCACGCGCTACGCGATGGCCAACGGCTGCTACACACTCACCCGCCGCGGCAAGCCCTACTTCTTCAAGCCGACCGAGCTCGGCCGCTACCTGATCTACGACGCCCGGCGCCAGTTCGTCACGGCCGCCGGCGGCACCGCGGCCGAGCCGAGCACGGACACGGTCTGGAAGGCCCGCAAGCACGGCCGGAAGCTCACCTTCCGCAGCGGCTCGACGCCCTTGAAGCAGGGCGGGCGCACGGCCTTCCGCCTCACCCGTGCGAAGGGCTGCGCGTCCTACCCCGAGTCGCAGATCGGCATCAAGGGCCGGCCGCACGCCGGCGTGACGCCGTACCAGGAGGTGCGCGGGTACGTCGACGCGCACACCCACGGGATGGCCTTCGAGTTCCTCGGCGGCGCGCACTGCGGCAAGCCGTGGGACGCGTACGGCGCGCCGTACGCCCTGGTCGACTGCCCGGACCACATGACCGGGGTCAACCCGCTCGAGTCCTTCCTGTCCGGCAACCCGAGCCACGACCCGGTCGGCTGGCCGACCTTCAAGGACTGGCCGGCGCCGGAGTCGCTGACCCACGAGGGCACCTACTACCGCTGGCTGGAGCGCTCGTGGCGCGGCGGACAGCGGATCTTCGTCAACCTCCTCGTCGAGAACGGCCAGCTCTGCCGGCTCTACCCCTACAAGCGGGACGGCCTGTCCGACGCCACGTGCGACGAGATGGAGTCGGTCGCGCGGCAGGCCAAGGACATGTACCGCATGCAGAACTACGTCGACGCGCAGTTCGGCGGCCCGGGCAAGGGCTTCTACCGGATCGTGAAGAACCCCTTCCAGGCCCGCAAGGTGATCAACGCCGGGAAGATGGCGGTGATCATGGGGATCGAGACGAGCGTCCCGTTCGGCTGCACGTTCAAGGCGCTGCCGACCGGCGACGTCCCCGCGGCCGCGTGCACCGCGGAGTCGATCGACAAGCAGCTGACGATGGTCCACAAGTGGGGCGTGCGCCAGATGGAGCTCGTCAACAAGTTCGACAACGCGCTCACCGGCGTCGCCGGTGACGCGGGCGAGACCGGCGCGGTCGTCAACAACGCCAACTTCTCCGAGACCGGCACCTACTGGGACATGCAGCACTGCGAGCCGGCCAACCCGGACGCGCACGACAAGAACCAGTACGCCGCCCCGGAGATCGACCCGGAGCAGCAGGACGCGCTCTTCGGCGCCCTCGGCGAGGTCTTCGGCGCGCAGCAGGTCGGGCCGGTCTACCCGCCGCCGGACCACTGCAACAGCCGCGGCCTGACCACCCTCGGCGAGGACACGATCCGCGGGCTCGCCAAGCGCCACATGATCTTCGACCCGGACCACATGAGCGTGAAGGCCCGCCAGTCCTCGCTCGACCAGCTCGAGCGGATGAAGTACCCCGGCGTCGTCTCGTCGCACTCGTGGTCGACCCAGGACGCCTACCCGCGCATCTACAAGCTGGGCGGCTTCATCACGCCGTACGCCGGCGACTCGACCGGCTTCGTCGAGAAGTGGCGCGCGCACCTGGGCTGGGCGGACAAGCGGTTCTACTGGGGTATCGGGTACGGCGCCGACATGAACGGCCTCGGCGCGCAGGGCGACCCGCGCGGCGCGGACGTGCCGAACCCGGTCACCTACCCGTTCCGCGGGATGAACGGCATCACCGTGAAGAAGCAGCACGCCGGCCAGCGGGTCTACGACATCAACCGCGACGGTGTCGCGCAGTACGGCCTCTACCCGGACTGGATCCAGGACCTCCGCAAGGTCGCCGACACCCAGGACGGCGACGGCGCCGCGATCGTCGAGGACATGTCGCGCGGCGCCGAGGCCTACCTGCAGATATGGGAGCGCGCCCAAGGCATCAGGCCGGACTCGTGCCGCAACCCCGGGCTGCGCACGAGCGTCACCCGGGTCCAGTCGCTCGTGCACCGCGGGATGACCACCCGGCAGGTGATGAAGGCCGTCGGCCAGCCGTTCACGCGCTTCGGCCGGCACTCCACCTTCTGCGCCACGGCACCGGGAGCGCCGAAGGTCCGGATGCAGGTCAGCTTCGACCGGTCCGGGCACGTCACGGCGCTGCGCCGCCGGGGCTGAGCCCGCTCGGGCAGCCCGGCCGGTCGTTCCGGCCGGGCTGCCTCAGGTTCCTGCAGAACAGAAAGATGCAGCGCAGATCCCTTGCGGGACGGGGTGCCCGCGGGATGAACTCCGCTCACCGATGACCTCGGAACGGACGACGTCCGGAATCCCCCCACCCCCAGGAGCTCACCCATGAAGCCTCTGCTGGCTTCTGCCCTCGCCCTCGGCTGCGTCTCCGCAGCCCTGGTGACGACGGCAGGCACGTCCCAGGCGGCACCGACCGCGCAGCACCGCAAGGCCGACAGCATCGCCGCGGCCCGCGCGTTCGCCCACGACCACGCCGGCGTCACCGGCGCCCAGGGCCTCGTCGTGCGCGACACGGTCCTCGACGGCTCGGGCGCGAGCCACGTCCGGTTCGCCCGCACCTTCCACGGCCTGCCGGTCGTGGGCGGCGACTTCGTGGTCCACCAGACCAGGGGCGACGCGTTCCGCTCCGTCAGCGGCCGCACCCTCGCCCGGGGCATCCACGTCAGCGCGAAGCCGACCCTGTCGGCCCGCTCGGCCGCCCGGCGCGCCACCCGCACCGTCGACTTCAAGGCCGCGAAGTCCAGCCCCGAGCTGGTCGTCCTCGCGGTCGACCGCGCCCCGGCCCTGGCCTGGCGCGTCGACGTGACCGGCCGCAACGCCGACGGCTCCCCGGCCGGCGAGTACGTCTTCGTCGGCGCCCGCCATGGCAAGGTCCTCGACAGCTGGCCCTCGGTGCTCGAGGACACCGGCTCGGGCACCGGCCTGTTCACCGGCACGGTCCCGCTCGAGACCACCCTCACCGGCGGCCAGTACACGATGGTCGACGCCACCCGCGGCGGCAACGCGACGTACAACGGCCCGCTCGCGAACGCCTCGACCCCGCTGTTCACCGACGCGGACAACGTGTGGGGCAACGGCAGCACCAGCAACGCCCAGACCGCCGGCGTCGACGCCCACTACGGCATCGCCAAGACCTGGGACTTCTACAAGTCGGCGTACGGCCGCAACGGCATCGCCAACGACGGCAAGGGCGCCCGCTCGTTCGTCCACGACGGCGCCTACGTCAACGCCTCGTGGAGCGACTCCTGCTTCTGCATGCGGTACGGCGACGGCGACTCCACGACGTACCCCCTCGTCGCGCTGGACGTGGCCGGCCACGAGATGAGCCACGGCGTCACCAGCCGCACCGCCAACCTCGCCTATCGCGGGGAGTCGGGTGGCCTGAACGAGGCCAACTCCGACATCTTCGGCACGATGGTCGAGTGGTACGCCAACATGGCCGGCGACAACCCGGACTACGTCATCGGTGAGCAGATCTACCGCGCCTACAACCCCGCGGTGAACTACATCCGCCGCCAGGACAAGCCCTCGATGGACGGCGCATCGAAGGACTGCTGGTCCAAGCAGCTCAAGTCGCTGGACGTGCACTACTCGTCCGGCCCGGCGAACCACTACTTCTACCTGCTGTCCGAGGGCAGCGGCGCGAAGACCATCAACGGCGTCGCCTACAACAGCCCCACCTGCAACGGCTCGACGCTGACCGGCATCGGCCGGGACACGGCCGCGAAGATCTGGTACCGCGCGCTCACCGTCTACATGACGTCGACGACGAACTACGCCGGCGCCCGCGTGGCCAACGTCAACGCCGCCACCGACCTGTACGGCGCCGCGTCGTCGCAGGTCGCGGCGGTCAAGGCGGCCTGGTCGGCGGTCTCCGTCAACTGATCCACCCCGCAGCACCCGCACCACCCAGCAGCACCGGACGGCCGGCCCCTCGGGGGGCCGGCCGTTCGTCGTCCCCGGGTGACCCGGACGGGTGGGGCGCGGTGAAGTTACCTGCAAGTAGGATCGTTCTCACAGCGGTCCGGGGCTGCCGCAGACCCGCGTCCCGCCCTAGGCTCGCGCCACGCGTCCCCGCAACGGTTCGACGTGCACCCGCCCCGACGAGGAGCAGTAGTCCATGCAGATTGTCGCCATCGTTGTCTCGCTCGCGATCGCCGTCGTCGGCACCGCCCTCTTCGTGAGGGCGATCCGGTCGATGATCGCGGTCATCAAGGTCGGTCAGCCGGCCTCGCGGACGGACAACCCGGGCCGTCGTACGGTCACCCTCCTCAAGGAGTCGTTGCTCCACACCCGGATGCTGCAGTGGCACTGGGTCGGGGCCGGGCACTGGTTCATCTTCATCGGCTTCGGGCTGCTCTTCTTCACGCTGGTCACGGCCTTCGGCCAGCTCTTCTCGGCGTCGTTCCAGCTGCCGCTGATCGGCCACTTCTTCCTGTGGGAGTGGGTCAGTGAGTTCGTCACCTGGGTGATGATCGCGGCGATCATCGCCTTCATCGCCTACCGCGTCTCGCGCCCGAAGGAGCGCGTGCGCGGGCCGAAGGGCCGGTTCTTCGGCTCCACGATGTGGCAGGCCTACTTCGTCGAGAGCGTCATCCTCGGCGTCGGCATCTGCATCGTGCTCCTGCGCGGCCTCGAGTACCAGCTCGGCCAGCAGGAGGGCCACGACACCGCGACGCTGTTCCACTACCCGCTCACCGGCTGGGTCGGCAGCTTCTTCTCGGGGATGTCGGTCGGCGGCCTCGAGAACGCCATCTACCTCGTGTCGATGATCAAGATCCTGATCTCCTTCATCTGGATGATCACGATCTCGCTCAACCTCACGATGGGCGTGGCCTGGCACCGCTTCCTGGCCTTCTTCAACATCTTCTTCAAGCGCGAGTCGTCGGGTCGTACGGCGCTGGGCGCGGTCAAGCCGCTCACCTCCGACGGCAAGGCGATCACCCTCGACGACATCGACGACCTCGACGAGGACTCCAAGCTCGGCGTCGGCGCCATCGAGGACTTCAGCTGGAAGGGCATCCTCGACTTCACGTCGTGCACCGAGTGCGGCCGCTGCCAGTCGCAGTGCCCCGCGTGGAACACCGAGAAGCCGCTGTCGCCCAAGCTGCTCATCACCGCGATGCGCGACCACGCGTACGCGAAGGCGCCGTACCTCCAGGCGGGCTCCGACGAGGAGCGCGCCGCGCTCCTCGAGGGCAACGACACCCTGCAGAAGGAGGTCGACCGCCCGCTGATCGGCGACACCGGCGACGACTGGTTCTACATGCCCGAGGACGGCTCCGGCGTGATCGACCCGGACGTGCTCTGGTCGTGCACCTCGTGCGGCGCCTGCGTGCAGCAGTGCCCCGTCGACATCGAGCACGTCGACCACATCATCGACATGCGTCGCTACGCGATCCTCGTCGAGTCGAACTTCCCGGCCGAGCTCAACGGCCTCTTCAAGGGGCTCGAGAACAAGGGCAACCCCTGGAACATGTCGCCGAACGCCCGGCTCGACTGGACCAAGGGCCTCGACTTCGAGGTCAAGGTCGTCGGCGACTCGATCGAGTCGCTGGACGAGGTCGACTGGCTGTTCTGGGTCGGCTGCGCCGGCGCCTACGAGGACCGCGCGAAGAAGACCACCCGCGCCGTCGCCGAGCTGCTCGACATGGCCGGCGTCAGCTTCGGCGTGCTCGGCAACGGCGAGACCTGCACCGGTGACCCCGCCCGGCGCGCCGGCAACGAGTTCGTCTTCCAGGGCCTGGCCCAGCAGAACGTCGAGACCTTCCAGGAGTACAAGGTCAAGAAGGTCGTCTCGACCTGCGCCCACTGCTTCAACACGCTCAAGAACGAGTACAAGGAGTTCGGCGTCGAGCTCGAGGTCGTGCACCACACCCAGCTGCTGAACCGCCTCGTGCGCGAGGGCAAGCTGACCCCGATCAAGGACGGCGAGGGCGCCTCGAAGCGCTCCATCACCTACCACGACCCGTGCTACATCGGCCGCCACAACGGCGTCTACACGCCGCCGCGCGAGCTGCTCCAGGTGCTGCCCGGCGCCGAGTTCGTCGAGATGGAGCGCAACTCCGAGAAGTCCTTCTGCTGCGGCGCCGGTGGCGCCCGCATGTGGATGGAGGAGAACATCGGCGAGCGGATCAACGTCAACCGCACCGTCGAGGCCGTCGGCACCGGTGCCGACCAGATCGCCGTCGGCTGCCCGTTCTGCCGCGTGATGCTCTCCGACGGCCTGACCGCCCAGCAGGCCAAGGGCGAGGCCCGCGAGGAGGTCGAGGTCCTCGACGTCGCGCAGATGCTGCTCGCCTCGGTCAAGGGCGAGGTCGCCACCAAGCTCAAGCCCGGCGGTGGCGCCGGCGCCCCGTCGGCCAAGAAGGGCGCGCCCGCCGCGGCCCCCGCCGCTCCCGAGAAGGACGAGGCCACGAAGGCCGAGCCCGAGGCCGGCGACGACACCCAGACCGAGGACACCGTCACCGAGACGGCCGACGCCGGCCCCGCCGCGAAGGCGTCGGGCGGCTCCTCGCTCTTCGACACGCCTGCCGACGACGCGTCCGAGGCACTCGCCGAGGAGAAGCCCGCCACCGCGGACGCCGACAAGAGCCCCTCCGAGGAGGCCGGGGCCGCCACGTCGGGCGGGTCGCTCTTCGACACCCCCGCCGACGCCCCGGCGGAGAAGCCGGCCGCGAAGCCGGCCGCCCCGGCGACCGAGGAGAAGGCCGCACCTGCGGCCCAGAAGGCCGAGCCCGAGGCCCCGGCGGCGAAGAAGCCCGCCTCGTCCGGGGGCTCGCTCTTCGACATCGACACCCCGGACCAGGCGGCGTCCGCGCCGGCTGCTGCGCCAGCCGCTGCCGCGCCGGCTGCGGTCGAGACCGAGGCTGCCGACACCGGGTCCGAGGACGAGGACGAGGCTCCCCCTGCTGCGGCTGCGGAGCCTGCCGAGCCGGAGACCGAGGCCCCATCCTCGTCCGGGTCGGCCAGCACGCCGGCCACGGAGATCCCCGAGAGCGGCTCGCTGTTCGACCTCGCCGCCCCCGAGGAGGCCCCCGCCCCGGCGAAGGCCGAGCCGGCTGCGCAGGCCGAGCCCGAGCCCGAGTCCGCGTCGGAGCCCGAGGCTGCCGAGGCTGAGCCGACGGCGGTCGAGGAGGACTCGGCCCCGGCCGAGGACGAGGCCACCCCGCAGGACGAGGCCCCGGAGCCCGCGCCCGCAGCCCCCGCCGCCAGCGGTGCCGCGAGCACCCCCGGCACGGAGATCCCGGAGAGCGGCTCGCTCTTCGACCTCGAGGCCCCCGAGCCCACCCCGGCCGCGAAGGCCCCCGCCGCCGAGGCGGAGCCGGAGCCGACCTCGGAGCCCGAGGCCGCGTCGGAGCCCGAGCCCGAGCCCGCCGAGGCCGAGCCGGCCGCGGAGACGGTCGAGGAGCCGGAGCCCGAGGCCCCGGCCGAGCCGGAGACGAAGGCGGAGCCGGAGCCGGCACCCGCCCCAGCTCCCGCGTCGTCGGGTGCTGCGAGCACGCCGGGCACCGAGATCCCCGAGGAGGGCTCGCTCTTCGACATCGCCGCACCGGAGCCCACCACGGCCCCCGCCGCGAAGGCGCCCGCGCCCGAGGCAGCCTCCGAGCCCGAGGCGACCCCCGAGCCGGAGCCGGAGCCCGAGGCTGAGACGACGCCCGAACCCGAGCCGACCCCGGAGCCCGCGGCCGAGGCGACCCCCGAGCCCGAGGCTGCGTCCGAGCCCGAGCCCGAGCCCGAGGCGGCCGCGGAGCCGGAGGCAGGGACGTCGTCCGACGAGGGCACCCAGCTGACCGGTGGCGCCGCCATCAGCGCCGCGGCCACCGCCGTGGCGAGCAGCGCCAGCGGCGAGGCCGACACCGATCAGGCCGAGTCCGAGTCGAGTGACCCCGAGCCGGAGCCGGAGGCCACCCCGGCCGCCGCCGAGGCCGAGCAGCCCGAGGACGCCGAGCCCGAGGCGGACGAGCCGGAGGCCGAGCCGGAGGCGGAGGCGACCACCGACCCCGCCGAGGAGAAGGCGAAGCCGGCCTCCAGCGGGGCGGCCCACCAGCCGAAGACGGATGTCAACATCGAGGAGTCCGGCTCGCTGTTCGACCTCTGATCGCCACGACGCACGAAGCACCCGGCGCCCGGCGTGTCGGGTGCTTCGTGCGTCACGGTGTCTGCCGACCAGCCGTGCGTGTGCGTCAGATCAAGGAATCCGGGCGCGGATCCTGATCCCACGCACCATGGTTGCGCGCGGGGTGGTTTCGAGACGGTCGCTGCGCGACCTCCTCAACCACCGGCGTCGCCCCCCCCTGCACGGTGGGTGGTTTCGAGACGGTCGCTGCGCGACCTCCTCAACCACCGATGCCCTCCCCTCGTGCGGTGGGTGGTTTCGAGACGGTCGCTGCGCGACCTCCTCAACCACCGATGCCCCGCGCGGCCTCCTCGACCAACCACCGCCCGACCAGCCCACCCGTACGGTGAACCCGACAGGAGGCGGGCATGGACATCGGTGAGTACGTCGTCGCGCGGCACCCGATGCTGGTCCGTGCCGCCGTGCTCATGGGACGGCCGCTGGAGCGGGCGCGCAGCCTGGTCGAGGAGGCCCTGGGCGAGCGGGCCCGGGCGATCCGCCGGTCCGACGACCCGGACCCGGAGGTGCTGCGCACCCTGCACGCCGCGGTCGAGACGGACCGGATCGGGCACCCCGCGGAGGCGGTGCCGCAGGAGCGCCCCGACCAGCCGCCCGGCCTCGACGACGAGGGGCTGGCGGTGCGGCACGCGCTGGGGGCGATGCCGGCGGAGGTCCGTGACGCAGCGGTGCTGCTCTGGTTCTGCGACCTGACCGCGGCCGACGCGGCCGACGCGCTCGGCCTCGAGCGGCGCGACCTGCCGCCGCGGGCCGCGGCGGCGCTGGCCGCCCTCGGGGTCACCGAGGGGGACGACGCCCGGCAGCTGCTGGCGCAGGCCGGCGACACGATCCTGGTGCGGCCCGCCGGACCGCTGCCCACCAGGCCCCCGCGCGGCAGCAGGGGTCGCGCGTGGCTGCTCCCCACGGTGGCCGCGGCCGCGGCCCTGGCCGTGCTGACCGGCATCGCCCTCCAGCTCCAGGGCGACCCGCCCGGCCGCCCCGACGCGAAGGCGGCCCAGGCCGACCCGCTGCCCCTGACGCTGCGGGGCAACCAGCTGCCGTCGTTCTTCGGCTACCGCGTCGGCGACGCGACCGCGCGGCTCGAGGCGTACGTCCTCCGCGTCGACGTCACCCGTGTCGAGGCGTGCGAGCCGCCGGGGCTCGTGCTCGGGACCAACCCGGGCATCGGCACCAGCTTCCAGCCCGGCGACACCGTCGAGCTCGTCGTGCCGCGAGTGGACCCGTCGTCGTGCGGGGACGACTACCCCGCGCGCGTGGAGTCCTGGGCGTTCCTGGACTTCGCCACGGGCCGCGGGGCACCGCCGCGCTTCGCCCGCGAGGTCACCGTCTCCGTCGACGGCGGGCTGCCCGTGAGGCTGTCGCGCCGGGAGGCGCGGGACCCGAGCCTGTGGGGCAACGCCCTGTCCCGGGTGGCGGACGCCGCCGGGCGGATCGGGGTCGACGACGGCCACTACCTCGGCCCGACGCTGGTCGTGATGGACGGCGTCCCCCCGGCCGAGGCGTGCGGGGTGCGACGCCCGGACGACCTCGGACGGCGTACGGCGGTCGAGCTCGCCATCACCCTGGCGACCGAGTCGGGCGGGTGCCCGCTGACGGTCGACCTCTACCGCCGGGGCGGCGCCGTCGACACCGTCGTGGTGCGGAGCCCGCGCCCCCAGGGCTCGGACTCCGCCGGCTCCCCCTAGCGGAGCGTCAGCTCCCCACGTGCGACTGGTCGTCGGTCGTGTGCCCGGCGTCGTCGGGGACCACGACCGGGCGGATCCGCGCCCAGGCGAGGAAGCCGACACCGACGACGAGCAGCGCGATCCCGGCCCAGAGGTTGGCGTTCACGCCGCCGGTCTTCTCGGTCTCGGTGTCGCCGAAGAGGCCCATCCCGAGCAGAATGACGCCGTAGATGCCGAGCACCGCCCCGATGATGTTGCGGATGTCGAGGGCCCCTGCCGTGTGCTTCTCGGTTGCCATGCGAGCCTCCTCAGAACGCGATGTTCAGGACGACGACCATGGCGAGTGCCAGGCCTGCGAGTGGGACGGTACGGCGGTACCACGGGTACGACGCCTCGTGCTCGTCGGTGCGCTGCTCCACCGGGGTCTCGGAGTAGACGAGCCCGACCAGCTCGGACGCCGGCTTCGGCGCGGTCATGAGCGAGACCACCACGCTCAGCACGATGTCGACGACGAACGCCGCACCGGCCGCCACGAAGGACGCCCCCTGGCCGCTCAGCGGGATCGCCCCGATGCTCAGGGAGC
Organism: Nocardioides luti; assembly: GCF_014212315.1. NCBI lineage: Bacteria > Bacillati > Actinomycetota > Actinomycetes > Propionibacteriales > Nocardioidaceae > Nocardioides > Nocardioides luti. Next base: position 2,795,585 of record NZ_JACKXE010000001.1, on the reverse strand, counting down.
CGAGGGTGCCCTCGGAGAGGAACGCGACGAACACGGCGGCGATCGTGCCGAACGACAGCCCGACCCAGCCCGCGGTCGAGGTCATCCGCTTCCAGAACATCCCGAGGATGAAGGTCGCGAAGAGCGGCGCGTTGAAGAAGCCGAACAGGGTCTGGAGGTAGTCCATGATGTTGGAGAAGTTCGACGCCAGCTGGGCGGTGAAGACCGCGACCAGGGTGGCGCCGACCGTCGCGATGCGGCCGACCTTCAGGTAGTAGCCGTCGGAGCGGTCCTTGACGACGTACTGGCCCCACAGGTCGAAGCTGAAGACCGTGTTGAACGCCGAGATGTTGGCCGCCATGCCGGCCATGAAGGCCGCCAGCAGACCGGTGATCGCGATGCCGAGCAGGCCGTTGGGCAGCAGGTCGCGCATCAGGTAGAGCAGCGAGTCGTTGAACTTCACGGTGCCGCTCGCACCACCCGCCACGGTCTCCCCGGCCTTGGTCTTCACCATCTCGGCGACGAGGACCGCGGCGATCATGCCCGGCAGGATCGTGATGAACGGGACGAACATCTTCGGGAAGGCGCCGATGATCGGGGTCTTGCGGGCCGCGGAGATCGACTCGGTGGCCATCGCGCGCTGGACCTCGACGAAGTTCGTCGTCCAGTAGCCGAAGGACAGCACGAAGCCGAGACCGAAGACGATGCCGATGACCGACAGGATCGAGGAGTCGAAGCCGGTCAGGTCGGTGCCGGGCCAGGAGCTGAGCTGCTGGGCCGCGGTCGCGGAGCCGCCGTCCCCGGCGTTCGCGGTGATCTTGTCCTTCAGGCCGCCCCAGCCGCCGACCTGGTGCAGGCCGATGAGGGTGAGCGGCAGCAGGCCCGCGACGATGACGAAGAACTGCAGGACCTCGTTGTAGATCGCGGCGCTGAGGCCGCCGAGGGTGATGTACGACAGGACGATCACGGCGGCGACCAGCAGGGCGAGCGTGAGGTTCCAGCCGAGCAGCGCCTGGATGATGCTGCCGAGCAGGTAGAGGTTGATGCCCGCGATGAGCAGCTGGGCGACGGCGAACGAGATCGAGTTGACCAGGTGCGCGCCCGGCCCGAAGCGTCGGAGCATGAACTCCGGCACCGAGCGGACCTTCGAGCCGTAGTAGAACGGCATCATCACGACGCCGAGGAAGAGCATCGCGGGGATGGCGCCGATCCAGAAGTAGTGCACCGCCGGCAGGCCGTACTGCGCCCCGTTGGCGGACATGCCCATGATCTCGACGGCACCGAGGTTCGCCGAGATGAAGGCGAGCCCGGTGACCCAGGCCGGCAGCGAGCGCCCGGACAGGAAGAAGTCCAACGAGTCGGAGACCCGTCGGCTCGCCATGAAGCCGATGGCGATCACGAAGCCGAAGTAGACGGCGATGACGAGGTAGTCGACGGCGTTCGCCTGGATGAGCGTGTCGCTCGCCAGGACGGTGATGCCCGAGTCAGCCATGGGTGGCCCTTCCGGAACGTATGCGAGGGGTGTGACGGCGACGTCACGCTAGACCTGTACCCACCGCGCCGTCACGCACGCCCACGAGTGACACCAGAAATGACGTCACAACTTCTTGACGTGACGTCATAGTGATGTCACGATGGTGCACATGGACATCACGCCGTACATCGACAGCCTCCGCCGGGACCTCGTCGCCGCCGCGGAGGCCGCCGGCCCCGAGACCCGTCAGGCCGCCGAGCGCCTCACCTTCGCCCTCGACCCGTCGGCGCGGCTGGCCCTGATGGAGGCGGTCTCGCAGGCTGCCGCCGAGATCACCGCCGAGATGCCGACCGGCAGCGTCGACGTCCGGCTCAGCGGCCGGGAGCTCGACTTCGTCGTGCAGACCGCGGCAATGACGCCCCCGGCCCCGCCGGCGCCCCCGGCCCCGCCCGCCGTCGAGGAGCTCGACGAGGACGGCGCCGTCGCCCGGATCACCCTCCGGATGCCCGAGTCCGTCAAGGCGAAGGCCGAGGAGATGGCCGCCCGCTCGGGCCACTCGCTCAACACCTGGCTGGTCAACGTCGTCCGCAACGCCACCCGCGAGAACGCCATCAACGTCGACATCGACCTGTCGAGCATCCCCTTCTTCGGGGGCAGCGACCCCTTCGGCGGCAAGAGCCGCGGCAGCCGCCGGATGACCGGCTGGATCTGACCCACCCGCACCGCAACCACCGTCAAGCCCCGTCAGGGGACCAGCCCCAGGCTGGTCCCACGGCCGAACACACCCTTGGGAGCACCCATGACCGAGCACCACTTCGAAGCCCACCGCCCCGTCCAGCTCTACGTCGAGATCGGCAAGGGCTCCGTCCAGGTCGTCGCCACCGACACCACCGAGTCGTACGTCGAGGTCACCGGCCGCGACGCCGAGCAGGTGATGGTCGAGCAGTCCGGCGACGAGCTGAGCATCATCGCCCCGAAGCAGCGCACCGGCTTCCTGAGCGGCGACTCGCGGCTCGACGTCCGCGTCACCGTCCCGACCGACAGCGACCTGGCCGTCAAGACCGGCAGCGCCGACATCACCGCGGACGGCACCGTCGGCACCACGCACGTGAAGAGCGGCTCCGGCGACGTCCGGCTCGACGTCCTGGGCGGTCCCGCCCTCGTCGAGACCGGCTCCGGCGACATCACCGTCGAGCACGCCCGCGGCGAGCTGCGCATCAAGAGCGGCTCGGGCGACGTCAACCTCGGCAGCGCCGACGGCGCCCTGGTCGTCTCGACCGGCTCCGGCGACGTGGAGATCGCCACCACCAACGGCCCGACCGTCGTCAAGACCGGCTCCGGCGACCTCAAGGTCGTCGACGCCCAGACCGACGTCTCGCTCACCACGGGCAGTGGCGACCTCGTCATCGGCAGCGTCGCCCGCGGCCGACTGACCGCCAAGGGTGCCTCCGGCGACGTGCGCGTCGGCATCCCGGCCGGCATCCCCGTGTGGACCGACGTCTCGACCGTCTCGGGCGAGGTCGTCAGCAACCTGCGCGGGGCCGGCGAGCCCCAGGACGGGGCCGACCACGTCGAGCTCCGCGCCAAGACCGTCAGCGGCGACATCGTCCTCGTCGAGGTCTGACCGTCCCCCCACCACACCTCACCCGTCACCACCCACGCGCACCACCCCGACCCCACCAGGAGACCGCCATGTACGACAGCCACCTCATGATCGAGACCGAGGCCCGCCACCAGATCGCCGACCGCCTCAACCGCGCCGCGCAGCCGCACCTGCCGGTCGTCCCGCAGCGGCAGCGCTTCGCCCAGCGGCTGCGCCGCTTCGCGGACCGGATCGACGGCTGAGCCGCGTCACGACCGCATCGCGACGCCCCGGCGCCAGTAGCCCATGAAGGCCACCTGGCGCCGGTCCAGCCCCACCTCGGCCACCAGCGCCCGCCGCAGCCCGGTGACCACGCGGGACTCCCCCGCGACCCAGGCGTAGAGGTCCCCCGGCCCACCCTCCGCTTCAGGATCCGCCGCCACCGCCTCACCGGCCGAGGAGTACGTCGGGGTCTCCCACAGGTCCGGGTCCACCTCCTCCTCGGGCCCGACGAGGTCCTCGACCGCCGCGCGGGACCCCAGGTGGGCCAGCACCGCCCGCTGCAGCAGGGACCCGAGCGGGCGACCGTCCCGGGGCAGCCAGACGACCTCGACCCCGACGGGGTGCTCGACCGCCAGCACGTCCCCGGACACCGGCACCTCGAGGAAGGCCGCCCCCCGGGCATCCGGCGGGAGCTGCTCGAGCACGGCACAGACGGCCGGGACCGCCGTCTCGTCGCCGGCGAGCAGCACCGTGGCCGCGTCGCCGGGGAGGAACTCGATGCCACCCCACGGCACCCCGCGCCGGGGGCCCAGCAGCACCACCTCGTCGCCCACCACGGCCCGGGCCGCCCAGCTCGCCCCCGGTCCGGGCTCGCCGTCGTCGGGGTGCAGGACCACGTCGACGACCAGCCGGGCGTCGGCGCCGCTGCCCCGCAGCGCCCGCACCGTGTACGTCCGCAGGTGGCCGCGGTCCGTCTCCGGCAGGGCCAGCCACGCGGCGTACCACCCCTCGTCCGAGCCGGCCGACGAGAGCGACGGCAGCGAGCCGTCCGCCCCGGGCAGCAGCAGCTTGATCCGCTGGTCGAGCAGCGGCCCGTCCACCCCGAACTCGGCGAGCGCGGGCCCGGCGAGCTCGATCCGCACGAAGCTCGGCGAAAGGCGCCGGACCCCGGCGACCGCCACCCGGTCGAGGATCATCGGGAGCGGGGCGTGCGTGGTCGTGGTCATCGGGACGTCCTCGGAGTTAGGTGAGCCTAAGTTAGGGTCACCTTACCCGACGTCCGGCGGCGGTCAGATCTCCGTGCGGTGGAAGTTCTGGAAGGACCGCGACGGCGTGGGGCCGCGCTGGCCCTGGTAGCGCGAGCCGTACTTCTCCGAGCCGTAGGGGTGCTCGCTCGGCGAGGTCAGCCGGAAGAAGCAGAACTGTCCGATCTTCATCCCCGGGTAGAGCTTGATCGGCAGCGTCGCGACGTTCGCGAGCTCGAGCGTCACGTGCCCGGAGAAGCCCGGGTCCACGAAGCCGGCGGTCGCGTGGGTCAGCAGGCCGAGGCGCCCCAGCGAGGACTTGCCCTCGACCCGCGCCGCGACGTCGGCCGGCAGGCTCACCACTTCGTACGTCGACCCCAGCACGAACTCGCCGGGGTGCAGGATGAACGGCTCGTCGCCGACCGGCTCCACCTCGCGGGTCAGGTCCGACTGGTCGGCCGCGGGGTCGATGTGCGGGTAGCGGTGGTTCTCGAAGACCCGGAAGAAGCGGTCGAGCCGCACGTCCACGGACGACGGCTGGAGCATCGCGGGATCCCAGGGGTCCAGCGCGATCCGTCCGGCATCGATCTCGGCCAGGATGTCGCGGTCGGAGAGCAGCACGCTGGCACCCTACCGGCCACCCGCCTTGGCGGGACCCCGATCATGGAGCCATGAGCACCGCGCCCGCCTTCCGCCGCTACGTCGCCCTGGGCGACTCGTTCACCGAGGGCGTGGGCGACCCCGACCCGACCCGCCCCAACGGCCTGCGCGGCTGGGCCGACCGGGTCGCCGAGGTGCTGATCGGTGGCAGCGACGACGCGACCTACGCCAACCTGGCGATCCGCGGCCGCAAGCTCGAGGGCATCGTGGCCGAGCAGGTCGAGCCCGCCGTCGCGCTCGAGCCGGACCTCGTCACGATCTACGCCGGCGCCAACGACATCCTCCGCCCCCGCGTCGACCTGGACGCCCTCGCCGCGACGTACGACGCCGCGCTGGCGCGCCTGGCCGCCACCGGCGCCCGGCTGCTCGTGTGGACCGCCTTCGACCCGGGCGGGTCGGCGATCTACCGACCGGTGCGCGGCCGGTTCGCGCTCTACAACGAGCACGTCCGCGAGAGCGCCGACCGGCACGGCGCCTCGGTCGTCGACTTCTGGCGGCTGCGCGAGTACCGCGACTGGCGCTTCTGGGACGCCGACCGCATGCACATGGGACCGGCCGGCCACCAGCGGATGGCGATCGAGGTGCTCGACACCCTCGGCGTCGCGCACGACCTGGCCCCCCTCGACCTCGCCGATGAGGCGACCCCGAGCCGCCGCGAGCAGCTGCGCGAGGACCTCGCCTGGGCCCGGACCTCGGCGGCCCCGTGGGTGCACCGCCGGCTGACCGGGCGCTCGTCGGGCGACACGGTCGGGCCGCGCTACCCGGCGCTGGACCGGATCCCCGGCCTCGTGCTCGGCGCCACGGCCCCGACGCCGGCGTCTCCCGGCGGTCACTGATCGGTTAACATGTGCGCCGGTCGGTTCGCCGCCCGATGCGGACGTAGCTCAGTTGGTAGAGCGCGACCTTCCCAAGGTCGATGTCGCGAGTTCGAGTCTCGTCGTCCGCTCCACTTCTCCCCGCTCCACCGTCCGCGTGCCGCCCCCCGCGAACGTCTCCTCGGCCGTCCCCCTGACCGCTCGTGGCGCGCCCGTGCGCGCCGTGAGCCGCGCCACGCGTGACCGGCCCGGCACCCAGATGTGACCGATGGGACACTTGACCACTCGTGTGGTTGTTGGGGACAGTGAGGCGACCACCACCCCTGCCCCGTCTCGAGGATCCCGATGCCCCGCCCCCGCACGATCGCCATCGGTGCACTCGCCGCCCTGCTCGTCGCCACCCCCTTCATCCCACGCGGCGGCGACCCGGACGGCTCGCTGCTGCCCTCCGGCAAGGAGAAGTACGACGCCCTCGCGACGTCCGGCACGGCCGTGGCCGGCCGGGTCACCCCCGCGATGCAGGCGGAGATCGACCGCGTCGTCGCCCAGGGCCGTGCCCTCGGCCGGCTGAGCGGCAAGGCCGCGACGACCAGCCTGGTCGACGACCTCGTGCGCTGCGCGAACTTCGAGGGCCAGACCTACTGCCTGGGCTCGGGCTGGACCGAGAGCTCGCCCGCCGAGGTCCGCGCCCGGGCCGCCGCCGCGGCGCGCACCCTGGCCGCCCGGCCCGCCGGCACCACCACGACGACCGGCGACCTCGACGTCCTCGGCACGCTGCGGCGTACCGCCGCGCTCTCCCCCGACGCCCGCGCCGCCGCCGAGCGCCGCGAGCTGACCGACGCCGCCCGCTCGGTGGCCAAGGTGTGGCTGCTGCGCCACGAGATCCAGGGCGAGCCGCTCCCCGACGGCTTCCTCGAGGCGCACCCGGAGGCCCGCGCGAGCGCCCCGACCGCCGGGACCACCGCCGCCAAGGCGTCGGCCAGCCCTTCGCCGAGCCCGTCCGCGAGCCCGACGGCGGCCCCGGCGCCGACCGCGAAGCGCAAGACCCGCAAGGACTACCCGCGCCGGGCGACCGTGCTCGACCCCTCGCAGGTCGCCGAGCAGGAGCGCACCTACTGGTGCGGCCCGACGACCATGCAGATGATCACGTGGGGCTGGAAGCAGGAGGACCTCGGCCAGGCGCACTGGGCCGACAAGCTCGGCACCACGACGGGCGGCACCGCGATCAGCGACATGGTCCGCGTGGTCAACCAGAACACCGGCTGGGACGGCAAGGACTACGCCGGCACGTACATCACGCTGGACATCAAGGACTACACCTACCAGCAGTGGCTGCTGCTGACGATGCGCCACATCGTCGACTACAAGGCGCCGATGATCTTCCACCCGATCCTGCTGAAGAAGTACTACCCCTACCTCGACGACGACGCCTCGGGCCACTTCCAGGCCGGCCGCGGCTACGACAAGCGCGGCAAGAAGACGACCGTCGTGAGCTACTTCGAGCCGTGGAACCAGCAGCGCTTCGACCCCTCCGAGCCCTACATCGCGCGGGTGCAGTGGCGCTGGGCCTACAAGTCCTACCGGGCCAACGAGGCGCACTTCCAGCACAACATCGGCGTCTGATGCGGAGCCGGTACGCCGTCCCGCTGGCCGTCCTCGCGCTGGCCCTGACCGGGTGCGGGGGCGACGACCCGGCGCCCGGCGCCGGGGGCGAGCCGACCGCGTCCGCGAGCAGCAGCGCCAGCACCAGCCCGAGCCCGACGGACGACCCGACGCCCGGCGAGAGCACGTCGGCGAGCCCGAGCGAGACCGCCGGCGGGGGCGTCGGCACCGCCGAGGATCCGGAGCCGCTCGATGCCGGGAAGGCCCTGCTGGACTGGACGCCGGTGCCTGGCTCCGTCACCGACACCGTCACCCGGGGCGGCGGCTGGACGCTCACCGTCGACGAGCTCGGGAAGAAGGCCGAGCTCAGCAGCGACGGCGCCTCCGCAGGGACGGCCACCGACAAGCGGCACCGGATCTCCGACGCCCTGCTGGACGGCCGCTACGCCGTGGTCGTCGTGCAGGACAAGCGCGAGACGCAGCCCGCGGTCGCCACGGTCTACGACCTCGGCAAGGGCGCGAAGAGCTTCACCCTCGACGGGTCCTCCGACGTCCCGACGGTCACCGGAGGCACCTGGGCGCTCGGCGAGGGCCACCTGGTGCACGCCACGGTCCGCGACGGCGCCTACTGCGCCGCCACCGTCGACCTCGCGACGCAGAAGTCCACGATCGGCTGGTGCGCGCCGGACCGCAGCGGCTTCAACGCCGCCCGGATCACCCCGGCCGGCGACTCGCTGCTGACCTTCGACGACAGCCGGCCCTCGTGCCGCACGGTCGTCGCGCTGTCCGGCACTGGCACGACGCCGTTCCCGGGCGTCCCCGCCTGCACCGCCTGGGAGGGCCTGGTCACCGACGACGGGGCCGTCTGGGCGGTCGTCCCCAAGCCGCGCCGCGTCGAGGAGGCCGTCCTCTACGCCCACACCGGCGACAGCTGGCTCGACCTCGGCCCCGGCACCTCGGGCTCGCTGACCTGGTGCGCCGGCGCGGCGTACTTCGTCCGCGACCCCCAGACCGACGGCAGCCCGGCGGCGCTGATGCGCTTCGACGGCACCGCGCTCGACGTCGTCTACGAGTCCTCGGGCCCGCAGTCGTTCGTGGCCTCCCCGCGCTGCGGCGGCGACACGCTCACGATCACCTCGCTCTCCGAGGACGGCGACGAGCAGGTCAGCGCCGACCTCGGCTGACCGCCCCCGGGTCACCGCCGGCCGCCCGTCTACTGTGGACGGGTGACTGGCTTCACCGGCTTCCCGACCGCTGCCCTCGACTTCTACGACGACCTCGAGGTCGACAACACCAAGTCGTTCTGGGAGAAGAACAAGGCCGTCTACGACGAGGCCGTCAAGGCGCCGATGGTGGCGCTGACCGCGGCCCTGGAGCCGGAGTTCGGCCCCGCCAAGATCTTCCGCCCCTACCGCGACGTCCGCTTCGCGAAGGACAAGACGCCCTACAAGACGCACCAGGGCGCGTTCGTCGCCGTCGGCCCGGCCACCGGGTACTACGTCGAGCTGTCGCCGCGCGGGATCCGCACCGGTGCCGGGTTCTACGACGCCGGCCCGCCCCGGCTCGCGGCGTTCCGCGCCGCGATCGACCACGACCACTACGGCGCCGAGCTGCAGACGATCGTCACCGCGCTGGAGGCCGACGGCTGGGACGTCGGTGGCGACCGGCTGAAGACCACGCCGCGCGGGTACGCCGCCGACCACCCGCGCATCGACCTGCTCCGGCACCGGTCCCTGACCGTGGGCCACTCCCTCGGCTTCGGCCCGATCGTGAGCTCGCCCGACCTGCTCGACGCCGTCCGCGACGACTGGCGGGCCCTGACGCCGCTGGTGAGCTGGGTGGAGTCGACGATGGCCGGGGCGGCCGGCCCCACGGGCTGACCGGCGTTTGCCACCCGGCCCCACGGGGCATCCCTAGCGGGACCCGTCCCACGGAAGGACGCCCGTGACCGACCCCGAGATCGCCTACCAGCGGATCGTCTCCGGCGATGCGGGCGCCGTGCACGCCGCCGCCGACACGCTCGGCCAGGTCCGGCGCGACCTCGACGGGGCCGGGGACGCGATCTACCAGGCGACCGGCGTCCCGGTGTGGACCGGCCAGGGCGCCACCGCCTTCCAGGGCCGCGCCGCGGGGTTGCTGCAGGGCGTCCAGGTCAACCACGTCGTGGTGGCGCGGGCACGGGGTGCGCTGGAGACCGCCGCGAAGGCGTACGACGCGGCCACCCAGAACGCCGACCACTTCATCTCCTTCTGGCGCAACCGACCGGGCGGCCTGCCGCCGTTCATCGAGGAGCTCCTCGCACTGGTCGTGAACGTGCGGCTGCTCGAGGTCGAGACGTCGTACGACCACGCGCTCGCCGCGATCGCCGGCGTCCTCACCGGCGAGGAGAGCGTCGACCTCGACGAGCTGGACGAGGACACCCGGAAGTGGGTCGAGCACGGCCTCGACCGCAACGAGGACTGGCTCGAGGGCAACGGCAGCGGGCTCGGCCCGATCATCCCGTACGTCGCCGCCACCGGCGACGACCGAGGCTGGATCCCGCAGGGACTCGGCTACGACCCGGCGAGCGGCCTGCTGCTGCAGAGCTACTACAACCACCACGGCGACCCGGCGACGATGGCGCTGATCGACCCGACGTCGGGGCACCCGATGGGCGACGTCGCCCTCGGCGGCTACACCGACAACGGCCGGCCCACCGACTACGGCACCCCGGGGCACGCCGGCGGCGTCGCGGTCGACGGGGACAACGTCTACGTGACGTCCGAGGGGCAGGTGTACACCTACTCGCTCAACGACATGCAGAACGCCTCGTCCGGTGACGAGGTGCCGCAGGTCGCGCCGCCGCAGGAGCTCGCGGCGAGCTCCTACTCCACCATCAAGGACGGCCAGCTGTACGTCGGCGACTTCGACTCCAACACGATGTACGCCTACAACAAGGGGCCGGACGGGCAGTGGCAGCCCGTGGTCGGCAGCAACGGCCAGCCGCTCCCGATCCCGACGCCGGACAACGTCCAGGGCGTGCTCGTGCGCGACGGGGAGTTCGTCTTCAGCACGTCGAGCGGGCGCGGCAACGAGAGCCAGCTGATCGTGCAGGACCGCAACTCGGGCGACCGCTCCGACCCGTACACGATGCCGAACATGTCCGAGGGCGTCGTCGAGGTGAACGGCAACTTGATCACGACGTACGAGTCCGGGGCCGCGGAGTACGACCACTGGGACGGCAAGCTGGGCTGGCTCTGGGGCGTCAAGGACAGCGACAGCCTCTGGGCGAACCCGTACATGACCAGCACCCCGCTCGGCGAGCTCGGCCTCTCCGGCGAGTTCGAGGCCGAGCCGAAGAGCCTGCGGAAGGCCGCCGCTGAGCTGGGCGACCCGGCCGCGACGCTCGGCAGCGCGTCGTCGACACTGGCCGGTGTGCACGTCACCGCCGTCTCGCTCGGCCGGGTCCCGTCGGCCTCCACCCTCGCGACGGCGGTCGACGACCTCGTGTCCGGCTCCGCCGACAGCGTCCGCACCGGCGCGGCCGCCGCGCACCGGCTCGCCGAGGCCCTCCTCGCGACCGGCCACCACTACGAGGCCACGGACTCGGCGGTCAGCGGGCTGATGCAACGGCTGGGCCCGTGGTGAGCGCCCGCCGGGCTGCCGGCCTGCTGACGACCGTCACCCTCGCGGCCGCCCTGCTCGCCGGTTGCGGCGACGACGAGCCGGGGACTGCCGACCCGTCGGGCGACCCGTCGTCCTCGACCTGGACGGCCGCCACCGACCCGCTCGACCCGGGCGGCCTGGGCTGGGCCTCGGGATCCGAGGTGCACCTCGGCGACGGCACCACCATCGACACCGGCGAGAAGATCGAGGAGTACGTCGTCGCCGGTGACGACGTCTTCCTCACGACCGGCGAGCAGGTCGAGGGCGACACCGCGGCCATCACGGCCTCACCGCTGTACGCCGCCGGGCGCGACGGTGAGGCACGCGAGGTCGCCCCCGGGGTTGCCTCCCCGCTGGCCTCGCCCGACGGGCGCTACCTCGTGTTCCTCGACGTCGTCACCGGCGAGCAGGACCGCTTCGGCACCGCGCAGGCCGAGATCGTGGTGGTCGACCTGGAGCAGGGCACCGAGACCCGCACGACCGACGGCATGGGCGACCCCGCCGAGGACGACTTCACCGACAACTACAACGACGCCGAGATCGGGGTCGAGCGGGTCACGGACGACACGGCCTACGTCGGCGCCCTCGACGGCGACTACGCCGTCGACCTCGCGAGCGGCGACGCCGAGAAGCTCGACCCGGCGGACCGCTCGTGGGACCGCCGGGCCGGCGACCCCACCAGCCCGGACGGCCGGTGGCGGATCGTGGACACCGACGACCTGCGCGACACCCTGCGCTCGCAGGACGGCGACCGGGTCGTGCCGGACCCCGGGACCCCGCGCTGGGACCTCGACCACTGGACCGCCGACGGCCTGGCCGTGGGCTTCGCGATCTCCGGGCCGGTGACGGGTGACGGCTCGAAGATCACCGGCGCGAACGGCTTCGCCCTGATGGGCTGCACCGTGCCGGCGGGGAAGTGCACGGTCGTCCCCGAGACGACGGGCGGGACGATCCTCTTCCCCGCCGGCCAGGCGGACTTCGCCAGCACGACCCTGCCGGCCGGGCGCTGACGCCAGCTGGGCGTCGCTCGTCAGTCGAACCAGACGTCGCTGGTCGCCAGCGCGGTCAGGTCGTCGAGCGAGAGCGGCGGGTCCGTCGTCAACGGTGCGACGCCCTTGCCGTCGGCGGCGTTGTAGGACAGCGTGCTGACCTCGAAGGTGCCGCGCCACACCGACACCCCCTGGGCGCTGACCCCGTCGCCGGTGGTCGGCCCCCACGTGAGCTGCAGGTCGCCGTCGGCGTTGGTGGTGCAGGTGCCCCGGGTGGCGTCGGCCCCCGACTCGCACTGCGCGCGGGTGTTCGACCCGACCCGCTCGACGACCACCGTGGTCAGGGTGCCGGCCCAGTCGAAGTGGGCGATCACCTCGTCGGGGGTGTCCCTGGGGCCCTCGGCACCGGTGCGCAGTGCCCCGGCCTCCTGACGACCCACCACCTGCTCGACCGCCGCGGGGATCTCCTGGGGCGTGATCGTGATGTCGGTCGGCGTCAGCCGCGGCGGGGTCGGCGTGCCGGTCGGCGACTGCGTGGGGTCGCTGGCGGAGGTCGGGCCCCCGGTGGCGACCGGCGCGGAGCGGTCACCCCCGGAGGACAACGGCACGACGGCCGCGACGGCGCCGATGACGCCGAACACGGCGAGCGCCGCGGCCGCCGTACCTGCTTGCTGGCGACGGCGCTTCGCGCGGCCGCGGGTCATGGCAGCGGCCACGAGGCCGTGCGGGTCGGAGGGTCGTGAGGGCAGTGCTCGCTCCAGCAGCGGGGCGACGCCGGTGTCGTGCTCGTCGTTCATGGCGCTTCCTGTCGGTGGTGGAGGAGATCGGTGAGCGAAGGACCGAAGACGTCGCGGAGCCGGTCGAGCGCCCGCAGGGTGCGGTTGCGGACCGCCCCCTCGCTGCAGCCGAGCGTGGCCGCCACCTCCCGGACCGGACGGTCGTCGAGGTAGCGGAGCACGAGCACGGCCCGGTCCAGCGGTTGCAGCTGCTCGAGCGCGGACGCCAGGGCCAGGCGCAGCTCGACGTCCCCGTCCCGGACCCCCGGGTCCGGCAGCACCTCGACCGGGCGCTCGTGGGCGCTCGGGCGACGCATCGCGCTGATGTACACCCGGACCAGCGTGGTCTGGGCGTACGCCGCGGGGTTGTCGATCGGCATGGCCAGGCGCTTGTGCCAGCGGACGTACACCTTGGCGAGGGTCTCCTGCACGAGGTCCTCGGCTCGGTGCCGGTCGCCGCAGAGCAACCAGGCGGACCGGTGGAGGTGCGCGAGCCGCGCGAGCGCGAACTCCTCGAACTCCTGGTCCTTCGTCATCTCTCTCCTCTGGGCTGGCGTCACCCCTACGACGCGGCGCCCGGAGGAAATGTCACACGGTCTCAGCCCTTGCGGTAGGTCCCCATCGCGCGCTCCGGCTCCCAGTAGGCCCGCATCGAGGCCACGCGGCCGTCCTCACGGACGGTGTAGACCATCACCAGGTCGGTGTCGACCTGTCCGCCGTCGGGGAACGTCGTGGTGATCGTGCCGGTGTTGGCGCAGGTGTTGCCGTTCGCGTGCGAGTCGTGGATGACGAAGGAGAAGGTCTCGATCGGCGCGATCGCGAGCTGCCAGAACGCCGCGATCCCCTCGTGGCCGTGGTGGCCCCGGCCCTCGGGGTCGAACATCGAGGGACCGACCGGGTCCTCGATCACCGCGTCCTCGGCGTAGACGGTGAGCCACTCGTCGAGGTCGCCGCGGGCGACGGCGGCGTACGACCGCTGGGAGGCCGTGCGGGCGGGGTGCTCGCCGGAGGGGGCGTTCCAGGTGATGGCGTCGGGCAGGCTCATGCGGGCATCGTAGGCCGGAACTGGAACGTGTTCTAGTGGCCCGGCTCTCGCGCCGCCCTCCCCGGCCTTCACGTCGCGTTCACCGACCGGCCGCCCGCGGCTGCCACCGTCGGGGCATGGTCAAGCGCACGGCGTACCTCCACATCGGCCCGACCCACACCCGCAGCGAGGTGCTCGACGACGCCCTCGCGGCGTCGACGGACCTGCTCGCACGCCACGGCGTACGCCGTCCCGTGCGGTCCGCGGAGGAGATGCTCAGCGCCGCGGTCGAGATCCGGCGCACCCACCAGCACTGGGGGCTGCGCCGCAAGGACGTCGAGGGCACCTGGTCGCGGATCGCCCGGCGGGCCTGGAAGGGCCGCAACAGCGTCGTGCTGGTCCAGCCGCACCTGGCCGGCGCCACGCGCGACCAGATCGCGCTGCTGCTCGACGCCCTCGCGGGCTTCGACGTGCACGTGATCCTGACCGCGACCCCGCCGGGCGCCCCCGGCACCGCGGGTCAGGAGGGCCCGGCGGCCCTGGCCGCCCGCTGGGCGAGCGCGCTGCGCAGCCCGGACCGCCTGCACGTGGTCGTCCCCCCGCGCGACGGCGACCCCGACGCCCACGCCTGGCGCGCCCTCGGTCGCATCGTCGGCTTCGAGGCCGGCCCGCTCCCCGTCGTACCGCCTGTCGAGGAGGTGCCGGACGCGCCACTGACCGAGGCCCGCCACGAGCTGCTCGTCGAGCAGGCCGAGCGCTGGGCCAAGGAGCTGGCGGAGGCGGGCCACGACGTGCACGGCGAGCTGACCGACCTCGTCCCGCCCGCCCGGGAGGAGCGCAGCGACGAGGAGCTGGCACGGCTGCTGGCGGCCGCGGCGGACGCGCTGGCCGGTGCGCGCGACGAGCTCACCCGGCTGCGGGTCGCGCACGGCGCGCTGGTGGCGCGCCACGAGTCGGTCACGAAGAAGCGCAAGAAGCTGGAGCGGCGGCTCCGCGCCGCGCAGGACTGATCGGCACCGGGCCCACCGGGGCCCGACGCACCGGGATCAGTGCGGCTGCCAGGCGTCCTCGTCGGCGGTCCGCGAGGTGACCGCCTTCGGCAGCTTGCCGTCGGCGAGCTGCTGGATCGAGACCTGCTCGAAGACGTCGCGCAGCGAGCGGCGCGCGGCGATCCAGACGTGCTGGAGCACGTCGGCGGACTCGTTGTAGCTGAC
This sequence comes from Nocardioides luti, assembly GCF_014212315.1. NCBI lineage: Bacteria > Bacillati > Actinomycetota > Actinomycetes > Propionibacteriales > Nocardioidaceae > Nocardioides > Nocardioides luti. Next base: position 2,780,578 of record NZ_JACKXE010000001.1, on the reverse strand, counting down.
CGCCTCGGGACGCAGGCCGTAGACCGAGACCAGCGGGCCGTCGACGGCGCGGATCACGTCGGCCACCGACACGCTCTCGGGGGTGCGACCCATCCGCCAGCCGCCCGACTGGCCGCGCTGCGACATCACGATGCCGGCACGCCGGAGGTCGGCCAGGATCGCCTGGAGGAAGCCGTGGGGGATCTCCTGGAGACGGCCCAGCTCCTCCGCGCTCACCGCGCGCCCGTCCTGTCGGGTGGCCATCTCGATGAGGGCACGCAGGGCGTAGTCGGACTTGGCGGAAACGCGCATGGCGCCAGTGTGTCAGATTTGTCGATGCAGACACTCGACCTTCGCCGGGGTGCCGCGGTCCGGTGGGGGGTGCGCCCCACCGGACCGCGGCAGTCGGTGCCACAGCTTCCCCGGCTGCGGCTAGAGGGCGGCGACCTGCTCGCGCGGTCGGGCCCTCTCGAGCGCGGTCCCGGGAACGGGGACCTGCTCGAGCTTGACCGCCCAGGCGATCCACAGCACCCAGAGCGTGAACACGACCGAGGCGAGCAGCCCGATCGTGATGCCCGAGGCACCGACGGAGTCGCCGAGCGTCTTGAGGTTGGTCAGGACGATCAGCCCACCGGCTGCCACGCCCAGCACGCGCGGCGCGAGGTGGCGGACCACGACGGCCGCGATCGGCGCGGCGACCACCCCGCCGAGCATCAGCGCGCCCACGAAGGCCCAGCTGATGCCCTGCGAGCCGAGGGCGGCGAGGAACCCGAGCGAGCCGCCCACCGAGACCACGAACTCGGCCGTGTCGACCGAGCCCACCACGCGCCGGGGCTCGAGGCGGCCCGAGGAGAGCAGCGAGGTGGTGCCGACCGGGCCCCAGCCGCCGCCGCCGATCGCGTCGAGCGCACCGGCGAGGAGACCCATCGGCGCCAGGAAGAACGCCGACGGCCGGCCGACGACCAGGCGGCGCGGCGCGACCGAGAGGAAGCGGAACGTGACGTAGCCGCCCAGGACCAGCAGCAGCGCGGCCACGATCGGCTGCGCGGCCTCCGCGTCGAGGTTCACCAGGAACGTCGCGCCGGCGAACGCCCCCACGAAGCCCGGCACCGCGAGGATCCCGACCGTGCGCCAGTCGGTGTTGCCGAGGGCGTGGTGGGAGACGCCCGAGACCAGCGAGGTGCCGATCTCGGAGAAGTGCACGGCGGCCGACGCCGCGACCGGCCCGAGGCCACCCGCGAGCAGCAGGGTGGACGACGTGACGCCGTACCCCATCCCGAGGGAGCCGTCGACGAGCTGGGCCAGCAGGCCGGCGAACGCGAGCAGGACCAGCTTACGCATGCCGCTCACCGTCCTGATGTCAGTAATCGAAGTGGATTACTAGACATAGTACGCCGAGTCGACGCGCGTCAACAAGAGCCGGTCACTCCTGGCCGATCGGCCTAGCCCGCAGGGGTGAGAACCCCCATGGGAACAGGAGATCCGGGTCACCGCGTCTTGCACGCGGGGGGTGCCGCTCCTATCATTAAGTTACCGGCCAGTAGCAGACCAGTGCGGCCGGATCCCGACACCGAAAAGGTCGAGCAGTGAGCCACTACAAGAGCAACCTCCGCGACATCGAGTTCAACCTCTTCGAGGTCCTCGGTCGCGACGACGTCCTGGGCAACGGCCCCTTCGCCGAGGTCGACGGCGAGACCGCACGGTCGATCCTCGCCGAGGTCGACCGGATGGCCCGCGAGGAGCTCGCGGCGTCGTACGAGGACAGCGACCGCAACCCGCCCGTCTTCGACCCCGAGACCAGCACCGCGCCGATCCCCGAGTCCTTCAAGAAGTCCTACCAGGCCTGGATGGACGCCGAGTGGTGGCGCCTGCAGGTCTTCGAGGAGCTCGGCGGCCAGCCCGCCCCCTCGAGCCTCGTGTGGGCCCTCGGCGAGCTGGTGCTCGGCTCCAACGCCCCGATCTGGATGTACGCCGCCGGCCCGGCGTTCGCGAACGTCGTCTACCGCAACGGCAACGAGCGCGACAAGAAGATCGCCCAGTTCATGGTCGACCGCCAGTGGGGCTGCACGATGGTCCTCACCGAGCCCGACGCCGGCTCCGACGTCGGCGCCGGCCGTGCGAAGGCCACCCTGAACGACGACGGCTCCTGGAACATCGAGGGCGTCAAGCGCTTCATCACCTCGGCCGAGCACGACATGAGCGAGAACATCATGCACCTGGTGCTCGCGCGTCCCGTGGGCGTCGAGGGTGCCGGCGGTCCCGGCACCAAGGGCCTCTCGCTCTTCCTCGTCCCCAAGCTGCACTTCGACCACGAGTCGGGCGAGCTGACGGGTGAGCGCAACGGCGTCTACGTCACGAACGTCGAGCACAAGATGGGCATCAAGGTGTCCAACACCTGCGAGGTCACCTTCGGCGAGAAGACCCCCGCCCAGGGCTGGCTGCTCGGCGAGGTGCACAACGGCATCGCGCAGATGTTCCAGGTCATCGAGAACGCCCGGATGATGGTCGGCACCAAGGCCATCGCCACGCTCTCGACCGGCTACCTCAACGCGCTGGACTACGCCAAGCAGCGCCAGCAGGGTGCCGACCTGACCCAGGCCTCCGACAAGACGGCCCCGCGCGTCACGATCACGCACCACCCCGACGTGCGCCGCTCGCTGATGACCCAGAAGTCGTTCGCCGAGGCGATGCGCTCGCTGGTGCTCTACACCGCGTCCTGGCAGGACAAGGTGATGCTCGCCGAGCACGCCGGCGAGCGCGACGAGCTGGCCGAGAAGGTCAACGACCTGCTGCTCCCGATCGTGAAGGGCTACGGCTCGGAGCGCTCGTGGGTGCTGCTGGGCACGGAGTCGCTGCAGACCTTCGGCGGCTCGGGGTTCCTGCAGGAGTACCCCGTCGAGCAGTACGTCCGCGACGCCAAGATCGACACCCTCTACGAGGGCACCACGGCGATCCAGGGCCAGGACTTCTTCTTCCGCAAGATCGTCAAGGACCAGGGCAAGGCCCTGGGCCACCTGGCCTCCGAGATCCAGGCCTTCATCGACGGCGAGGCCGGCAACGGTCGCCTCAAGGTGGAGCGCGAGCTGCTCGCGACCGCGCTGGGCGACGCCAACGCGATCGTCGGCCACATGATCAACGACCTGATGTCGGCCGACGCCAGCTCCGAGGGCGGCGACCTGCGCAACATCTACAAGGTCGGCCTGAACACCAGCCGCCTGCTGATGGCGCTCGGTGACGTGGTCTGCGCCTGGCTGCTGCTCCGCGGCGCCGAGGTGGCCCTGGAGAAGCTCGCGGGCGACGCCGGCAAGGACAAGGCGTTCTACGAGGGCAAGGTCGCGGCCGCGCAGTTCTTCGCGCAGACCAACCTGCCGCGCCTGACCGCCGAGCGCGCGATCGCCGAGGGCACCGACCTCAGCCTGATGGACCTCGACGAGGCCTCCTTCTGAGCGCACGACGGGGGTCCCGACCCCCTGCCTGACCCTGCTCGACCGCTGGCCCGCCCGGACTCCTCCGGGCGGGCCGGTGTCGTTCCCGGGCACGACGGCCCCGAGATTTGACCGTCCGGCCGGGTTTGCACCCGCGCGCGGCCGGGCACGAGCCGCCCCGACACTCTCGACGAGGTCCGGGCTGGGGCCGGGGCCGGAACTGGACCATCCATGAACGACGCATCGAACCTCCAGCCGCTCTCGGACGCCGAGCTCACCGAGCAGGGCGGCACCGCCCTCCCCGACAAGGAGGTCGTGTCGATCCTCGACCTCAACGCCGACCTCGACCTCGGCCTCGCCGTCGCCGCCCCCATCGACCTCGCGGTCGCCGCCAACGCCAACGTCGCGGCCCCCATCGACGCCGCCGTCGGCGCCAACATCCTCTCCGAGGGCTCGACGAGCACCTCGCTGGCCGACCAGGGCGTCCTGCTCAACCAGGGCATCGTGGGCGACGCCAGCGCCGTCTCCGACCAGGCCAGCGTCATCGACCAGGGCGACGCGCCCGTCGACGCCGCCCCCGTCGACGCCGCGCCCACCGACGGCACCCCGCCGGTCGACGGCGCGACGCCCGTGGACGGGACCGCCCCCATCGAGGGCACCCCGGTCGACAACGACACCGTGCTGCAGGGCACCACCGCCCCCGAGGCCGCGCCCGCGCCGACCGACACGACGGCGCCCGGCGACCTCACGGGTCCGACCGACGCCACGTCGCCGGTCGGGGCCGACGCCCCCGGCGCCTCCACCGGCCCGATCGACCCGGCCGGCGCGCCGGTCGAGACCACGGCCGCCGACGGCACCACCACCGTCGCGGGCGACGGCGCCACCCCGACCGACGCTGCGGGCTCCGCGCCCACCGGCGCGGTCACCGGTGCCGTCGACGGGGCCACCGGCGCCGTGGGCGACACCGCGGGCACCGTGGGCGGCGTCACCGACGCCGCGGGCGGGACGGGCGGCGTCGTCGACGGCGCGACCGGTGCCGTGGACGGTGCGACCGGTGCGGTCGACGGCGCCACGGGTGCGGTCGGCGGCGTCACCGACGCGGTCGGCGGTGCCACCGGCGGTCTCGACGCCGGCGACCTCAGCTCGCTCGACGGCAGCCTGCTCAACGTCAACGTCGACCTCGCGGCCGACGCCGACGTCACGGCCCCGATCAACGGTGCGGTCGCGGCCAACGCGAACGTCGCCGCCCCGATCGACGCGGCCGTGTCGGCCAACATCGGCTCGGTCGACAGCGACGCCGTCGCGGTGGCCCAGCAGACGGCCATCATCAACCAGACCATCGACGGCGACGCCTCCGCCGACGCCGGTCAGGACTCCACCATCAGCCAGCCGTAGTCCGCGGTGACGATCTCCTCCCCACCCCAGGGACCGCAGGGTCCCGAGGGACGCGGCGGTGCCTCCGCGCCGCCGCGTCCGGCCACCCCCTCCCCCGACGTCCCCGTCCGGGCCGAGGGGCTGCAGCTGATCGGCGAGATGCAGGGCTCCGGCTACCGCACCCCGCCCGCCCTCGTCCGCCGCGGCGACGGCCAGATGATCCAGCTGACGCCGCTGCTCTACCTCGTCCTGGACGCGGTGGACGGACGGCGTACGCACGAGGAGATCGCCGAGCAGGTGAGCCAGAGGTTCGGGCGCCTGGTCTCGGCCGAGAACATCGAGACCCTGGTCGACGGCAAGCTGCGTCCGCTCGGGGTCCTGCTGAAGGGTGACGGCTCCGAGCCCGAGCTCAAGAAGTCCAACCCGCTGCTGGGGCTGCGCCACCGCGTCACGGTGACCGACCCGGTGAAGACCCAGCGGCTGACCGACCCGTTCGCGCGGCTCTTCAACCCGGTGCTGGTCACGGTGGTGACGGCCGCCTTCCTCTACATCACCTGGTGGCTCCTGCTCCACAAGGGCCTGGCGTCCGCGACCCACGAGGCCTTCCACAAGCCCGGGCTGCTGCTGCTGATCTTCGTGGTGACCGTGCTGTCCGCGGGCTTCCACGAGTTCGGCCACGCGGCCGCGGCCCGCCGCGGCGGCTCCACACCCGGGGCGATGGGTGCCGGCCTCTACCTCTTCTGGCCGGCGTTCTACACCGACGTGACCGACTCCTACCGCCTCGGCCGGGTGGGGCGGCTGCGCACGGACCTGGGTGGGCTCTATTTCAACGCGATCGTCGCGGTCGGCATCGTCGGCGCCTGGCTGCTCAGCGGGTACGACGCGCTGCTGCTCGTCGTCGCGACCCAGATCCTGCAGATCCTGCGCCAGCTCACGCCGATCATCCGGTTCGACGGCTACCACGTGCTGGCCGACCTGACCGGCGTACCCGACCTCTACCACCGCATCAAGCCGACGCTGCTCGGCCTGCTCCCGTGGCGCTGGCACGACCCCGAGGTCAGCATCCTCAAGCCGTGGGCCCGTGCCGTCGTCACGATCTGGGTGCTGCTCGTCGTGCCCATGCTGGCGTTCTCGCTGGTGACGATGGTGCTCACGCTGCCGCGGATGATCGCGACCGCGTGGGTCAGCCTCCTCGAGCAGAAGGCGGCGCTGACGTCGGCCTTCGGCGAGGGCGACGTCGTCATGGTGATGGCCCGCCTGCTCGCGATCGTCTGCCTGGTGCTGCCGATCGCCGGCATCGCCTACATCCTCACCCGCCTGGTGCGGCAGGGCGTCACCTCGGTGCTCGCCCGCACCGAGGGCAAGCCCGTGCGCCGCGGCATCGCCGGCCTGCTCGCGATCGCCCTCGTGGCCGGCCTCGGCTGGGCCTGGTGGCCCCGCGGCGACACCTACCGGCCGATCGCGGCGTACGAGCGTGGCACGCTCGGCCAGGCACTTCCGCTGGCCCGCTCCGCCCCGGCCACCGAGGGGCTCCGCGAGGGCTCCGAGGGCACGATCCAGTCGGCGTGGCCGGCCGGCAGCCCGATGCCCACCAAGGACGACCCGGGCCTCGCGCTGATCATGGTCCCGCACCCGACGGCTGGCGGCACGACCGAGACGGCGCCGACCCCGGTCGTGGACCCCAGCACCTCCCCCAGCTCCTCGCCGAGCGCGCTGCCCAGCGAGTCGCCCAGCGACTCGCCCGGCGCGGTGCTGACCGAGGACCCGAGCGCGTCGCCGACCGACGCACCCAGCGACGGCAGCACCGCGCCCGCACCGCCGCCGTCCGGCGACCCGGGCTCGTGGGTCTTCCCGTTCGACCAGCCGCTGCCGCCCGAGGAGGGCGACACCCAGGCGCTCGCGGTCAACACGACCGACGGCACGGTCGCCTACGACGTCGCCTTCGCCCTGGTCTGGGCGGACGGCGACACGGTGACGAACACCAACGAGGCCGTCGCCGCCGCGAGCTGCACGGGCTGCGCCGCGGTCGCGGTCAGCTTCCAGGTGGTGCTCGTGATGAACGACGCGGACGTGATCGTGCCGCAGAACCTCGCCACGTCGGCGACGTACAACTGCGTCGCCTGCCTGACCTACGCGCTCGCGAGCCAGCTGGTCATCACGCTCGACGGTCCGCTCAGCGACGCCGGCATGGCGGCGCTGCAGGCGGTCTGGGAGGACCTGGCGGTGTTCGCGCAGAACATCACGTCGGTGCCGCTGTCGGAGCTGCAGGGCATCCTCGAGGACTACCAGCAGCAGATCACGCAGATCATCCAGGACGACGAGGCCGCCACCCCGCTCGACCCGGGCGCCGATCCCTCGGCGTCGCCGTCGCCCACCGAGTCGCCCAGCGGCTCGGTGACCCCGACCGAGTCCCCGAGCGCCACGCCGTCCGAGTCGGTGACGCCGAGCGCCACCCCGACCGAGACGGTGCCGACCTCGCCGTCGTCCTCGCCGACGCCCACCGAGTCGCCGTCGGCGACGCCCACGGAGTCGCCCTCGGCGACCCCGACGGAGTCCCCGAGCGCGGCGCCGGCGTCGGCGACCCCGTCGGCGACGCCCTGACGCCCTGACGGCCTGGCGCGGTCGGGGCGTCGCTCAGCGGCGCAGGTGTGCGGCGGCGGCCCGGCGTACGCCGTCGGTGAGGCGCGCCAGCGCGGGTGAGTCGAGGCGCCAGCGCTGCCAGTGCAGCGCGACGTCGACGTGGCCGCGGGCGGTGAGCGGGGCCAGCACGCCCTCGGCGACGGCCGGTGCGAGCTGGGGCTCGGGGACGGCACCCCAGCCGAGCCCACGCCGGACCGCCTCGAGGAAGTCAGCGGACGTCGGGACCCGGTGGGTCAGCGGCGCCTCGGTCACCCCGTGGGCGCGGAGCACGTCGTGCTGCAGGGCGTCCTTCTCGTTGAAGACGACGAGCGGCATCGCTGCCCAGTCGACGCCCCGGCCCCGGCGCCAGCGCTCGATCAGGGCCGGCGTCGCCGCGGGGACGTAGCGCAGGGTCCCGAGCCGCTCCACCGAGCAGCCCTGGACGGCCACGGGGTCGGAGGTGACGGCCGCGAGGACGTCACCGCTGCGGAGCAGGCCGGACGACCAGGCCTGGTCCTCCACGTGCAGGCGGAGCGCGACGTCCGGCCACCCGGCGACGGCGGTGAGGACGTCGCGGAACCACGTGGCCAGGGAGTCGGCGTTGACGGCGACCGGCAGGTCGACGTGCGAGCGGTGCTGCGGGTCCAGGGCGTCCTCGACCTCGTCGAGCAGCAGCTGGGTCTGGCGCGCCAGCCGCAACAGGGTCTGCCCGGCAGCGGTGGGCCGGCAGGGGGACGAGCGCTGGACGACCACCTGGCCGACCGCGGACTCGAGCGCGCGGATCCGCTGGCTGACAGCTGACGGCGTGACGTGCAGGTGGCGGGCCGCCGCCTCGAAGGTCCCGTGGTCGGCGATCGCGACCAGCGCGGCGAGCTGGGCGGGCGCGAGGTCCATGAAGCGATGCTAATGGTTCATCAGAATCATTCGCTGGGCTTCATCTCGCCGCGGCCCTAGCGTGGTCCCCGTGATCGACTCCGCCGCCGCCGGCCTGCTGACCGGCCTGTCCCTGATCGTCGCGATCGGGGCGCAGAACGCCTACGTCCTGCGGCAGGGGCTCGCCCGCGAGCACGTCGGGCTCGTGGTCGCGATCTGCGCGGTGTCCGACCTGCTGCTGATCATCGCCGGCGTGGCCGGGATCGGGACGATCGTCGAGCAGGCACCGTGGGCACTGACCCTGGTGCGGTGGTTCGGCGTCGCGTTCCTCGGGTGGTACGGCGTCAGCTCGCTGCTACGCGCCCGCCGGGCCGAGGCGCTGGCCGCTGCGGGCGGCCGGGCTCCGACCTCCCGGCGTACTGCCGCCGCGAGGGCCGTGGCCCTGACCTGGCTGAACCCGCACGTCTACCTCGACACGGTGCTGCTGCTCGGCTCCGTCGCGAACCACCAGGGACCCTCGGGCCGGTGGTGGTTCGCGCTGGGCGCCTGTGTCGCGAGCATCGTGTGGTTCACCGGGCTGGGCTACGGCGCGCGCCTGGCGCACCGCGTGCTCGCCCGGCCCCGCGCGTGGCAGGTGCTGGACGTGGTGATCGGCGTCGTGATGCTGCTCATCGCGGTGAAGCTGGCGCTGGGGTGAGGGGCGGCGGTTTCACCGGGTACCCGGTGAAACTGGCGCTCCTGGCACGGAACTCCGCACCACCAGCGCCAGTTCCATGACACCAGCGGGTCCCGGGCGAGACTCAGCGGCCGTACGACGACCCGCCGGTGCGACCGCGCGACGAGCCGCCCCGCGAGTCACCGCGGGAGTCGCCGCGACCCTCGGGCCGGCGCGAGCCGCCGCCGGCACCGCCGCGGTAGCCGCCACCCGAGCCGCCGCCGTACGACCGCGGCGCGGAGCCGCCGGTGCGGGGGCCGGACGAGCGCGGCGGGGTGCTGGAGCCGGTCTCGGCGAGCGCCTCGGCGGTCAGCACGCGCGGGGCGGTGCGGAGGTCGTGGTGCAGGACCTCGACCTTGGCGCCGCGCTGCAGGCGGACGACCTGGTCGACGAACTTCGGGGTCGTGATCGTGATGACGCAGCCGTCCTTGCCGGCGCGCGCCGTACGGCCCGAGCGGTGCAGGTAGGCCTTGGCGTCGCTGGCGGCGTCGAAGTGGATGACCAGGTCGACGTTGTCGACGTGGATGCCGCGGGCGGCGACGTCGGTCGCGACGACGGCGCGGACCTTGCCGGAGGAGAACTTGTGCAGGTTGCGCTCGCGCACCCGCTGGCTCAGGTTGCCGTGCAGGTCGACGGCCTCGACGCCCGCGGCGGTGAGCGCCTCGGACAGCTCGACGGCGCCCTCGCGGGTGCGGGTGAAGACGACCGCGCTGCCGTTGGCCGAGATCAGCCGAACGGCCGCGTCGACCTTGTCGCGGAAGCCGCCGACGACCATCGTGTGGTGCGTCATCGTCGAGACGGCACCGGCGTTGGGGTCGAGCTGGTGCACCTTCGGCGAGCGCAGGTGCTTGCGGACCAGGCGGTCGACGTCACCGTCGAGCGTGGCCGAGAGCAGCATCCGCTGGCTGCCGGCTGGCGTCATGCCGACCAGCTTGTCGATGGCGGGGTAGAACCCGAGGTCGCACAGGTGGTCGGCCTCGTCGAGCACGGTCACCTGCACGTCGTCGACGGCGCAGTGGCCCTGCTTGATGAGGTCCTCGAGGCGGCCCGGGGTGGCGACGACGACGTCGGCGCGGTTCTTGAGGGCGCGGACCTGGCGGTCGTACGGCGTGCCGCCGTAGATCGTCGCGAGGCGCAGCTTGAGCGAGGTGGCGAGCGGGGTGAGCGCGCGGCTCAGCTGCTGGGCGAGCTCGCGGGTGGGGACCACGATGACCGCGCGCGGGTGGCCCGGGCGGCTCTTCTCGCCGGCGAGCCGGGCGAGCACGGGGATGCCGAAGGCGAGGGTCTTGCCGGAGCCGGTCTGGGCACGGCCCAGGACGTCGTGGCCGGCGAGGCCGTCGGGGATGACGGCCGCCTGGACGGCGGTGGGGGTGTGGATCCCCTGGACGCCGAGCGCGTCGATCAGCTCGACGGGGAGCTGGGTGAAGACGGAGGCGGCGGAGTCGGAGGGTCGTTCGAGGGCAGGCGCGGACATGCGACGCAACTTTCGATCAGGGTGGTTGCGTCCGGCGCGGAGCCACAGAGGTGCGGATCCGGCGAGCCTTGCGAGACGCGGTCTCAGTCACCCGATCTCTGGTCCTGCGCGGGACTGTCCGCGCACCTCACCGGGCTTCGAAGAAGGAAGCGGCCGGACCGGGAAACCCGGACGGCCACTGGCTTCCTCCAGTCTACGGGTGATCCCGCACGGGCCTCGCATCGTCACCGGCGTGACCTCCCGCACCACGTTTGGGGACGGGGGGCGGCGGGCAGCAACCACACCTGACGTCCGTACGCCGCCCCCTCGGGAGATCCTGATGCGCCTGACCCACCGTGCTGCCGTGCTCGCCCTGGTCGGATCGCTCGTTCTCGCCGGCTGCGGCTCGGGCGACGAGCCCGACGCCGCCGCGACCGGCCCCGTCTCGTCGGCCGCTTCGGCGGACCCCTCGTCGGCACGCCCCTCGGCGAGCTCGGAGGGTGTCTCGATGAACGAGGCCATCCCCGTCGTGACGCTGCTGTCGAAGAACCTCGAGGCGTACAAGACGGCCAACGGGAAGTACCCGAAGCCCGGGTCTCCGGAGTACCAGCAGGTCGTCGGCATCGACCAGGCGGACGGCTTCACGATCCAGTACGGCGTCGACGGCGCCGGCGCGATGACGATCTGCGCCTCGGCCGACGGCGACTCCGCCGGCTACGCGTCGAGGACGGGCGAGGTCACGCCGGGCACCCGGAACGGCTGCCGCTGAGCGGTCCTCAGCCCGCGGTGCCCAGCGGCAGCAGCAGCGTGACGTCGCCGTCCTCGCCGATCCGGACCGGGACACCCCAGTCCTGCTGGTGCATCCGGCAGGCCGCGCCCTCGCCGCCCTCGACGTCGCACGACGCGGCCCGGGCCGCGACGTGCAGCACGCCCTCCCCGACCTGCGGGTCGAGCACGAGCGTCCGCGTGAGGGCGGTGCCGCGGCCGTCACCGTCGCGGATCAGCGAGGCAGGCGTCGCCGAGACGACCAGCTGGGAGGGCGGGCCGAAGCGGTCGTCGACCTTCTGGCCGGGCGGCGGCTCGAAGGCCACCACCAGCTCGACCGTGGCGCCCACCTCGGTGACCGGGCGCCGGGTGCTGTGCGCGAACCCGTCGGTGACGGTGGCGGCGGCACCCAGGGCGACCCGGGTCAGGCGGTGCGCACCGGACTCGACGACGACCAGGTGCGTCCCGTCGACGTAGGCCCCGCTCGGCTCGGCCAGGTCGGTCGCCAGGGTCGTCATGGTGGCCGTGGCGGGGTCGAAGCGGCGGACGGCGCCGTTGTAGGTGTCGCAGACCGCGACGCTGTGGTCCGGCAGCACCGTCACGCCGAGCGGGTGCTGCAGCAGCGCCTGTTCGGCCGGACCGTCACGGAAGCCGAAGTCGAAGAGCCCGGAGCCGACGGCGGTGTGGACAGTGGGCCCGTCCCCGTCACCGTCGCCGTCGCTGTCGACCTGCACCCAGCGCAGGGACGAGGTCTCGCTGTCGGCGATCCAGAGCCGGTCGCCGTCGGGGGCGAAGCCGGAGGTCTGGGCGAACCACGCCTCCTCCGCCGGACCGTCGAGCAGGCCCTCGTTGGTGGTGCCGGCGACGACCGTGAGGTCGCCGGTGCGCGGGTCGAGGGTCCACAGCTGGTGGATGCCGGCCATCGCGACCCAGACGCGGTCCTGCCACCAGGCGACGTCCCACGGGCTCGAGAGGCGGCTGGTGCCGTCGCCCTGGAACCACTGGCCGCCGTCGCCCGCCAGCACCGACACCTCACCGGTCCCGAGCGCGATGCCGCGGAGCTGGTGGTGCACGGTGTCGGCGACGACCACGTCGTACCCCACCTCGGCGGCGACGTCGTCGGGCAGCAGGCACAGGCCGTTCGGCTCGCGGAAGCCGGTGAAGCGGCGGACCACCGCACCGTCGGCGTCGAGCTCGACGACCTCGTCGTGGCCGGCGTCGGCGACGAGCGTGCCGCCGCCCGGGAGCGCGACCGCCGTGGCGGGGAAGCGGAGGTCGGTGGGCTCCACGACGGGAGGGACGTACGGCGAGTCGCCGGGCTGGAGCGTCCCGCGCTCGCGGTGCTGCGGGACCAGCTCGGCGAGCAGCGCGTCGATCGCGTGCGCGTGGCCCTCCCCGGCGTACTGCCCCACGACGTAGCCCTCCGGGTCGACCAGCACCAGGGTCGGCCAGGCGCGGGCGGTGTAGGCCTGCCAGGTCACCAGCTCGGGGTCGTCGAGGACGGGGTGGTGGACGGAGTAGCGCTCGACGGCCTGGGCCAGGGCGACCGGGTCCGCCTCGTGGACGAACTTGGGCGAGTGCACGCCGATGGCGACCAGCTCGTCGGCGTACTTCTCCTCGACGGGGCGCAGCTCGTCGAGGACGTGCAGGCAGTTGATGCAGCAGAACGTCCAGAAGTCGAGCAGCACGAAGCGGCCGCGCAGGTCACGCAGCGCGATCGGGCCGTCGGTGTTGAGCCAGCCCCGGCCGACGAGCTCGGGGGCGCGGACGCGGGCGGTCATGACGCCATTGTCCGTCCGGGGTGGGCGTGCGGCCGACGGGGTTCGGCATCCGGGCGGGCGTCGTCCGCCGCCCGACCTAGGGTGCAGGCATGACGACCCCGCTCAGGACAGCCGTGTGCCTGCCGACGTTCGGCGACTTCGACGCGCGGACGGTGGGTGAGCTGGCGCGGTCCGCCGAGGAGGCCGGCTGGGACGGCTTCTTCATCTGGGACCACCTGCTCTGGGACCCGCTCGGGCGAGGTGGCGCGGACACGACCGTGGCGCTGACCGCGATCGCGCTGGCGACCAGCCGGGTCCGGTTCGGAACGCTCGTGACGCCGCTGGCCCGGCGCCGGCCGTGGAAGGTCGCGCGCGAGCTCGCCAGCCTCGACCAGCTGTCCGGCGGGCGGCTGGTGCTCGGCATCGGCAACGGCGACGACGTCGACTTCGCGCCGGTCGGCGACCCGACCCCCGCGAAGCACCGGGCGGCGGTGCTCGACGAGTCGCTCGAGATCGTGCGGCGGCTTCTCGAGGAGGACGGACCGATCGACCACGAGGGCACGGCGTACCGCCTCGACGGCGCGGTCCTGCACGACACGACGGTGCAGGACCGGATCCCGTTCTGGGTCGCCGGGTGGTGGCCGAACCGCAAGCCGCTGCTGCGCGCGGCGCGGTACGAAGGCGTCGTGCCCCTGTGGAAGGAGTTCCACGTGCCGACGCCCGAGGAGTACGCCGCCTGCCTGGCCGTGATCCGCGAGGCCCGGGCCGGGACGCCGCAGGAGGCCGTCCCCTTCGACGCGCTGGTCTGGGCGCGCTCCGACGGGCCGGCCGACGAGCGCCCGTTGGGGTACGCCGAGGTCGGCGCGACCTGGTGGGTGGACGCGTTCCACTGGCGCACCGACTCGCTCGACGACGTGCGGCGGCGGATCGAGGCGGGGCCGCCGCGGGTGGTGTGAGGGGGGCAGTTTCACCGGGTACCCGGTGAAACTGGCGCTCCTGTCATGGAATTCCATGACACCAGCGCCAGTTCCATGACACCAGCTCGCGCCGGGGTCGCCTCCTGCCGGCGCCACCGGCCAGTACGCTGCCGCGCATGAGCGACGAGGGCGACCAGGGCACCACCGACCAGCAGCTGCTCGCGGGGTACGTCGACGTCTGGTGGCAGGCGATCAACGACTTCACCGGGCTCCTCGAGAAGATCCCCGCCGAGCAGTGGTCGACGCCGACCGACCTCGCCGGCTGGGACGTGCAGGCGGTGGCCGCTCACATCGCGCACCTCGAGGGCATCCTCGCCGGCGCGCCCGAGGAGACCGTCGACGTGGGGCAGCCGGCGCACGTGACCGGGCTGATGGGGCTCTACACGGAGCAGGGCGTCGTCGCCCGCCGCGAGCGCACCCCCGACGAGATCATCAACGAGATCCGCGAGGCCGCCACGCGGCGCCACACCGCGCTGCTGGCCGACCCGCCCACCGACGCGAGCGCCAGGCCGGAGACCATCTTCGGCGGGGTGCCGTGGAGCTGGGGCACGCTGCTGCGCAACCGTCCGCTCGACGTCTGGATGCACGAGCAGGACGTACGCCGGGCGATCGGTCGCCCGGGCGGGCTCGACACCCCGGCGGCGAAGCACGTGGCCGACTACCTCGCCGAGAGCCTGGGCTTCGTGCTCGCCAAGAGGGTCGGTGCGCCCGCCGGTACGACGGCGGTCCTCGAGGTCGAGGGCAGCGAGCCCGCGGCGTACGCCGTCAACGACGCCGGCCGCGGCGAGCGGCTGCCCCGGGCGCCGGCCGACCCCACCGTCCGCCTCGCGATGGACCGCGAGTCCTTCATCTGCCTGGCCGGTGGCCGCTGCGCCGCCCCGGGCACCGTGCGCGTCGAGGGTGACGAGGCGCTCGGCGAGCGGGTGCTCGCGAACCTCGCGACCACGCCGTGACCGACGGCCACTGGCACCTCGCCGACCTCCCCGACCAGACCGGCCGCACGGTCGTCGTGACCGGCCCGTCGGTCGGGGGCATCGGCCACACGACCGCGCTCGAGCTGGCCCGGAAGGGTGCCCGCGTCGTCCTCGCTGGTCGTACGCCGGCCAAGCTCGCCGAGGCGGCCACCGCGATCCGCGAGCAGGTCCCGGGGGCGGCCCTCGAACGGCTCGTCGTCGACCTGGCCGACCTGGGCTCGGTGCGCCGCGCCGCCGACGACGCCGCGCGCCTGGGACCGATCCACGTGCTCGTCAACAACGCCGGCGTCATGGGGACGGCGTACCACCGCACGCCCGACGGCCTCGAGCAGCAGCTCGCGACCAACCACTACGGGCCGTTCCTGCTGACCGGGCTGCTGCTGCCGCAGCTCCTCGCGGGCGGCGAGGCCGGTGACAAGGCCGGCGACACCCGGGACACCCGCGTCGTCGCCGTCTCGTCGCAGTTCCACCGGATCGCGCGCCGCGCCCCGCTCGACGACCCGCGCGACACCGGCGGGCGCGGACGCGGGCGGCGGCACCGGCGCTGGGCGACCTACGGCGAGACCAAGCTGGCGAACCTGCTCCTCACCTACGAGCTGGACCGCCGCGCCCGCCGTGCGGGCCTCCCGCTCAAGGCGCTGGCCGCGCACCCGGGCTTCGCGGGGACGCACCTGGCCGCGAACGGGCAGTACGGCCGGGCCCGTGGGAGCCGCGCCACGATCCTCGACGCGGCCGTGAAGGCGGTCTCGCAGCCGGCCGCGATGGGCGCCTGGCCGACCCTGATGGCGGCGACGGCCGACCTCCCGGGGGCGACGTACTGCGGACCCGGCGGCCTCGGCGAGATGGCCGGCCTGCCCCAGGTGGTCACCAGCAGCAGGGCGTCGTACGACGAGGACGCGCAGCGGCGGCTGTGGGAGCTGTCCGAGCGGGTGACGGGCATCCGCTTCCCCTGAGCCGCTGCTTCATCACGGGATGCAGGCGAAGCGTGGGTTCCCACGGCGAGCTCACCGTGGGAAGCACCACTCCGACTGCATCCCGTGATGAAGCGACCGACCGGCCGGCGGCAGAGCCGCTCTCACCCCACCCCGCGGTCCCGCACCCGCACCAGCCCGCCGAGCGTGGCGACGTACAACGAGCTGTCGGGGGTGATCGTGATCGCGGCGTAGTGGTTGTTGCGCAGCAGGCCGGTGCCGGTGCGGACGGCGAAGACCCGGCGGCCGGTGCGGACGTCGAAGGCGGACACGTACCACGCGTCGGCCAGCCACCAGCTGTGCTCCTTGGTGTAGGCGTAGAGCAGGCCGTTCGCCAGCGACACCTTCGCGACCGAGGACGGGGCCGCGACGTCCGCGGTCCAGGCGACGCGGCACGTGCTGCCGACCACGTCGACGCGCGCCAGCCCCGCGTCGGTGGTCCGGCCGAGCACGGTGCTGAGCGGGCCGTCGTACCCGTGGTTGTTCTCGACGACGACGCCCCCGCCGCCGACGGACACCAGCGAGTTCTCCGTCGCGCTCTCGTCGTCGCCGAAGACGGCGGCGCGGCAGACCTCGGCACCGTCCTCGCGCCGGAGGAACACCACGTGCATCCGCGGGTCCGCGTTGTCGGTGATCGCGAGCAGGCCGCCGGGCAGCAGGGTCGGCGTGGTGCCGCTGCCCTGGCTCAGCTGGCCGGACTTCTCCTCCGAGCCGCGGTCGTACGCCGTCCGCCAAGTCACCCGGGGCGGGCCGGTGCGCCCGCGGGTGATCCGGTAGGTCGCCTCGGTCGTGACGACGTACACCCCGCCGCCCGCGTCGACCGCGATCGAGTTCGCGACCTCCTCGTCGAGGTCGAGCACCGTGGTGTCGCCCGAGCCAGGGTCGATCGTGCCGACCCGGCCGTCCTGCGTGACCCACCAGATCGTGCCGTCCCAGTCCGGCATCAGCGCGAGCAGGCAGTCGCTCCGCGGCACCACCGAGGTCAGGTCGTAGCTCGCCTGCGTGGTCAGGTCCGGGTCGCCCTCGGAGTCGTGCGTCGAGACGACCAGCACGTGCCGGTCGGTGGTGGCGACGACGGCCTGGTCCCGGTCGTCGAGGTAGAAGTAGGCGCCGGCGCAGAGGTCCTCCCACGGCTTCCAGGACGCCGTGTCCGAGCCGGCCGCCGACCGGTCCGGCAGGTCCTTGGTCGCCACCGGCCGCATCGAGTCCGGGTCGATGACGTGCAGCGTCGGTCCGTGGAGGTCGCCGCACAGCCCGACCAGCCGGCCCTCGCCGTCGACGGCCAGCGTCGCGCACTCCTCGAGCCCGAACCAGGACGTGTCGACCTCGGGCGACTCCCCCAGCGGGCCGGCCCACGCGTAGGCGTCGCTCGCCCACGGGTCGTCGTGCATCGAGCTCTGCCCGGCCGGGGCCAGGCCCGGGTGCTGCGGCAGCGTCATCCGGACCGGCTGCGCGACGGCCGGCCGCCCGACGTACCCCTGCGTCACCCAGGCGCCCGGCCCCGGCGGGATCGGCAGCCAGCCGTCGGGCACGAGCACCACCAGCCCGACGAGTGCGAGCACGGTGGCGGCCCAGATGCCGGCGACCTTCCAGGTGGGGTCGAGCCACCACCAGATCCAGCGCCGGGTGTACGGCACCACGAGCGCGACCAGCAGCACGAGGGGCACCCACGGCCCGAGCGCCCACCACAGGAACGCGACGCCCAGCAGGGCGAGGGAACGCTGGAACCTCATCGGCCCCGGGGACCGAACTCCGGCGCCACCTTCCGTGCGGCCGCCTCGCGGGCGACCTTGGTGTTGCGGGCCGCGAGGAGGAAGGCCTGCTCGAGGCGCTCGCGCGCGAAGGTACGCCGGGGGCTCGCCGTCCAGGTGTCGTCGAAGAGCCGCTTGGCGGCCGCGAGCTGGTCGGGCGAGCGCAGCTTGAGCTGCTCGACCAGGGCGGCGGCGGCCGCCAGCGGGTCGTCGTCGAGGCCGGTGAGCAGGCCGAGCTCGAGCGCCTGCGCCCCGGTGACCACCTCGGCGGTCATCGTCAGCCGCTTGGCGACGTCGATGCCCACGAGCTGCGCCAGGCTGCGGATGCCCGACATGTCGGGGATGATCCCCCACTTGCCCTCGAGCACCGACCATCGCGAGTCGGGCGTCGCGAAGCGGAAGTCGGCGGCGAGCGCGATCTGCAGCCCGCCGCCGAGGCAGTGCCCGTGCACGGCCGCGACGACCGGCACGGGGATCCGGCGCCAGGCCCAGCAGGCCTCCTGGAAGGTGTTGGTCCCGCGCCAGGGCCGCGGCACGAACGCCGCCGCGATCCGCGCGGGCTGCCGCATCACCGACGCGAAGTCGAGTCCCGCGCAGAAGGCGTCGCCCTCGCCGGCGATGACGACGGCCCGCAGCGTGCGGTCCCGGCGCAGCGCACGGGCGGTCGCCACCAGGTCGTCGAGGAGGTCGAGGGTGAGGGCGTTCAGCTTGTCGGGGCGGTCGAGCCGCACCTGGGCGACGCCGTCCACGACGGTGCAAGTGACGTGGGACGTCGCCCGCGTCTGCAGGGGAACAGCGCTCATGCGGCCAGCCTAGAGCGCACTCCGGGTTGGTTCGCGACGCCGCGACGGGCAGGCTGGAGGCATGAAGCGACTCTCCGACGTCAAGCGCATCGGCTACGGCGCGATGCGGCTCAGCGGCCCCCACATCTTCGGTCCCCCGGCCGACCCGGCCGAGGCCGCCCGCGTCCTCGAGCGGGCGATCGAGCTCGGCGTGGACCACATCGACACCAGCGACTACTACGGCCCGTACGTCACCAACGACCTGATCCGCGAGACCCTCCACCCCTACCCGTCGGAGCTGGTGCTGGTCACCAAGGTCGGCGCCCGCCGCGACGACACCGGCGCCTGGCTGCCGGCGTTCTCCCCCGACGAGATCAGGCAGGCAGTCCACGACAACCTGGGACGGCTCGCGGTCGAGCGCCTCGGTGCGGTCAACCTGCGGAAGATGGACGGCCACGAGGGCTCGATGGCCGAGCAGTGGACGGTCCTCGCCGACCTGCGCTCGCAGGGCCTCATCGGAGACCTGGGCCTCAGCAACGTGGACGCCTCCGAGGTCGAGGAGCTGCAGCAGATCGCGCCGGTGGCGTGCGTGCAGAACGAGTACAACCTCGCCCAGCGCCGCGACGACGCCTTCATCGACTCACTGAACGAGCAGGGCATCTTCTACGTGCCGTTCTTCCCGCTCGGCGGCTTCAGCCCGCTGCAGGAGTCCACCGTCGACCAGGTGGCCGCCAAGCACGGCGCCACCCCGATGCAGGTCGCCCTGGCCTGGCTGCTCCAGCGCTCCCCGAACATCCTGCTGATCCCCGGCACCTCCTCGGTCGCGCACCTCGAGGAGAACATGGCCGCCGACCGGCTGTCCCTCGACGACGAGGACCTGCATGTGCTGGACACGATCGGCTCCTGACTCCCCGCCCCCGGTCGAGTCGGCGCGTCTGCAGGTCCCAGGACCGTCGAGTCGGCGCATCTGCAGATCGTGCGTCTGCAGATGCGCCGACTCGGCACCTCTCACGTCTGCAGATGCGCCGACTCGGCACCCCTCACGTCTGCAGATGCGCCGACTCGAGCCTTCTCAGCGGAAGAGGGCGCTGTACGCGTTGATCGCGGGCTGCCCGCCCAGGTGGGCGTAGAGCACCGTGGAGTCGGGCGCGATGGTCCCGTCCTGGACCAGGTCGATCAGCCCGGCCATCGACTTCCCCTCGTAGACCGGGTCGATGATCATCCCCTCGAGCCGGCCGCTCAGCCGGATCGCGTCCATCGTGGACTCGACCGGGATGCCGTAGAGGTCCCCCGCCCAGCCCTCCAGCACGGTGATCTCGTCGTCGCGCAGGGCGCGCTCGAGGCCGATCAGCTCCGCCGTACGCCGGGCGATCCGCTCGACCTGCGCGCGGGTCTCGTCGATCTTCGCGCTGGCGTCGATGCCGATCACCCGGCGCGGCCGGCCGCCGGCGTCCTCGAGCGCGGCGAAGCCCGCGATCATGCCGGCGTGCGTCGAGCCGGTCACCGAGCAGACGACGATCGTGTCGAAGAAGACGCCGAGCTCGCGCTCCTGCTGCTCGACCTCGCGCGCCCAGCCCGCGAAGCCGAGGCCACCGAGGCGGTGGTCCGACGCGCCGGCCGGGATGGCGTACGGCGTCCCGCCCCGTGCCTCGACGTCCTCGAGCGCCTGCTTCCAGGAGTCCTTGAAGCCGATACCGAAGCCGGCGGGGTCGAGCCGCACCTCGGCGCCCATGATCCGGCTCAGCATGATGTTGCCGACCCGGTCGTTGACGGAGTCCGGCCAGTCGACCCAGTTCTCCTGGACGAGCACGCACTGCATGCCGATCCTCGCCGCGACCGCAGCCACCTGCCGGGTGTGGTTCGACTGGTAGCCGCCGATACTCACCAGGGTGTCGGCGCCCGAGGCGATCGCGTCGGGGACGAGGTACTCCAGCTTGCGGGTCTTGTTGCCGCCGTACGCCAGCCCCGAGCTCACGTCCTCGCGCTTGGCCCAGACCGCAGCGCCGCCGAGGTGCCGGCTCAGACGCTCGAGCGGGTGCACCGGGCTGGGGCCGAACGTCAGCGGGTAGCGCGGGAAGTCGTCGAGGCTCATGCGGGGTCTCCGGGGGTCGGGGTGGCGGGGTCCGCCGGGTCGGCGGGGTCGAGCGAGTGCCAGGTGGCGAACGCGACGCCGGCCGCCGCATCGGCGTCACCGGTCTCGCAGAAGGCGATCAGCCGGTCGTGCAGGGCGATCGAGCCCCGCCCGGTCAGCGTCGAGAAGCGCAGCCGCTCCGCACGGCGCAGGACGGGGGTGAACTGGTCGAGCACGATCTCGACGGCACGGTTGCCGGCGACCCGGACGGGTACGCCGTGGAGCTCGTCGTCCGCGGCCAGGGCCGCCTCGGCGTCGCCGGCCCGCAGGGCGTCGCGGAAGCGGCGGTTCGCGGCCTTCATGGCCCGGACGTCGGCCGCGGTCAGCCGCGCCACCGCCTCGCGGACCGCGACCTCGTGCATCGCGGCGACCACGTCGCGGGCGTCGCGGACCGCGCGCAGGTCGAGCCCGGTCACCACGGTCGACCGGCCGGGACTGGCCGCGACGAGCCCGGCCTCGCCGAGCCGCAGCAGGGCCTCGCGGACCGGCGTACGGCTCACGCCGAGCCAGGTCGCCAGCTCGATGTCGCGCAGCTGCTCCCCCGGCGCCAGCGTGCCGTCGACGATCGCGTCGCGGAGCCGGCGGAACACGTCGTCGCGCAGCAGCGAGCGGTCGAGCGCGGGCGCGTCCTGCGGGATGGGCATGCAATATATTGCATTCCCATCCCGCCAGACGTCAAGCAGGCGACAAGCGCGCTCAGCCCAGCCAGTCGTCCCGGGCGTCCACGGCCGAGTCGGCGTAGTCCGCGAAGAGCGCGTCCACCCCGGCGTCGAGGAAGGCCGTGACCTCGGCGTGGATGTCGCCCTTGGCGTTCGGGTCGGTGCCGCGGCGGAAGTTCGTCGCCATGAACTGGTTCTCGTCGCGCAGCGTGAACACCACGACCCGCAGCCCGGCGCGGTGCGCGTCGGCGACCACGGGGCTCGGCGCTCCCGTGGCACCGGTCGCGGGGTCGCGCGGGAGCACCTGGTCCTTGTTGGGCCCGAGCCAGTCGGCGTACGCCGCGATCCTCGCGAGGCCGGCCGGCTTCACCATGTCGGCGTAGGTCACCGGGCGGCCGGCGGCGGTCGAGTCGTACGGCCCGCCCGTCGCGTCGGTCAGCTGCTCGAGCGGGAGGTCGGTCATCCGGTTCAGCTGCTGGAGGTTCGACACCTCGAAGGACTGGATCAGCACCGCCGAGCGCTTCCGGTCGAGGTGGAACTGCCGCAGCGTGCGGAGCATCGGCTCCTCGGGCGAGAGCCCGATCGAGTCGAAGTACGTCGGGTGCTTGGTCTCCGGCGCGACTCCGATGGTGCGTCCGGTGCGCCGCTCCTCGTCCTGCACGAGCTGGAGGACCTCGGCGAAGGTCGGGACCTCGAAGCGCCCGTCGTACCGCGTGTTGCCCGGCCGCACCTGCGGCAGCCGCTCCTTGGCCCGCAGCGTCTTCAGCTCGGCGAGCGTGAAGTCCTCGGTGAACCAGCCGGTGATCGGCTTGCCGTCGATCGTCTTGGTGGTCCGCCGGTCCGCGAACTCCGGGTGGTCGGCGACGTCGGTGGTGCCGGTGATGTCGTTCTCGTGGCGCGCGACGAGCACGCCGTCCTTGGTCGGGACGAGGTCGGGCTCGATGTAGTCGGCGCCGAGCTGGATGGCCAGGCGGTACGACGCGAGCGTGTGCTCGGGCCGGTAGCCCGGGGCGCCGCGGTGGCCGAAGACCAGCGGCCGGTCGACCTGCTGGAGCGGCGCATCGGCCTGGTGGGGGCGGGCGGCGTCCGCGCTCGTCGCCGTGGTGGCGACGAGCAGGGTGGAGCCGGCGAGGGTCGCGGCGAGCGTGGCCGCGACGAGGCGGGCATGACGGGTGATCGTCCGAGAGGTCATGCCGCGAGCCAAGCGACGGCGTACGACGCCACGGCATGCGCCGGGTGAACCGTCGGGGAGGCCTGCGCGAACTCGCCGCCCGGGCCGACCCGCCCCCACCCGCCCCCACCCGCGCCGTGTGCCTGAGCACGCGCCGGGGCGCGTCCTCAGGCACACGAGGCGATCGGGTCCCCGCGGACGACCACCCCGTGCATGGCAGGCATCCCGGCCACCGATGCCCCCGCCCCTTGTCCGCACGCGCGGACGCGCGCGAGGCTCGGGCCATGAGCACCGAGCGCACGTCCGTTCCCCGCCGCGTCGTCACCGGCCACTCGCCCGAGGGCGTCTCGGTCGTCGTCTCCGACGGGCCGGTGCCGGTCAGCCGGCAGATCCCGCAGGACGGCGTGGCCTTCCACGAGATCTGGAACACCAGCGGCGCCCCGGCCCCGCTCTCGGCCGTCGAGGAGGTCGACCCGACCGAGCGCGAGCTGGCGGTGCCGCCGCCCCCGCTGGGGACGAAGATCCGGGTCAACGAGTTCGCGCCCGGCCACCTGAACGAGGCGGGCCTGCAGTCGCCCGTGCACCGGACCGCGTCGGTGGACTACGGGATCGTGCTCGAGGGCGAGATCACGCTCGTCCTCGACGACTCCGAGGTCACCCTGCGCGCCGGCGACGTCGTCGTCCAGCGCGGCACCGACCACGCGTGGGCCAACCGCGGCGACACCGTGGCCAAGGTCGTCTTCGTGCTCGTCGACGCCGCCTTCACGCCCGAGCTGCTGGCGACCCTGCCGGCGAGCGCGGCCGCGGGCGACCTGCACGTCCGGCCCGACGGGCTCGAGTCCTAGAAGGCGTCCTTGCGGCGCAGCGAGCGCGGTCGGCCGTCGGGGTCGTGGAGCGTGAGGTACATCGGCAGCGACAGGAACCGCGCGACCGGCCCGGGGTCCGGGATCGCCAGCTGCCGGAGCCGCCCGGCCGGACGTGACCCCTCGCGCCCGCCGGCGTGCCAGGCGTCCAGCCGCGCCGCGCAGTCGGCGTACGCCTCGAACATGCCGTGCGGGTCGACGCAGTCGGCCATCACGTCGAGCAGCGTCTCCGGCGTGACCGCGCGGTCGAGGTGCTCGGCGGCCAGCGTGAGCCGGTGCCGCAGCGCGTAGTTCGGCACCTCCTGGCTGCGGTCGATGACGACCGCGGACAGCTCGGAGTCGTGGGTCCACGAGCGCCGGTTGAAGTTGTCGGAGCCGATCGTGGTCCACGCGTCGTCGATGACGCAGGTCTTGGCGTGCACGTAGACCGGCGTGCCGGCGTGGTTCTCGAGCCCGTAGATCCCGACCCGGCCGGGCGCGGCGTCCGCCATCTCCCGCATCGCGCGGGCGCGGCCGACCAGCTGGGGCGTGCGCGAGAAGGCGCCCTCGACGTCGGGGTGGAGGGGTACGACGGCGACGACCCGGAGGTCGGCGTGCTGGCGCAGCGAGTCGGTGAAGACCTTGCCGACGTGCTTGCCCCAGAGGTACTGGTCCTCGACGTAGATGATCCGGCGCGCCTTCTCCAGCGCCTTCGTGTAGCCGCGCGCCACGCTGCGCTCGCCGCCGTTGGCGAACGGGTAGTCGCGGTTGAGCCGCAGGTCGGGGTAGGTGCGCAGCAGCTGGACGGCGTGCGTGCCGCCCTCGACGGGCGGGGGCGGGGGCTGCTGCTCGGGCATCGGGTCGGGGTCGAGGTCGATCCCGGTCAGCTTGTCCTTGGCCCAGCGCAGCGGGCTCCGGCTCAGCGGCGTCGGGTCCTCCCAGCGCTCGCGGAACACCGTCTCCACGTCGTACACCGCGGGGCCGGTGATCGCGGCCTGCATGTCGTGCCAGGGCGGGGTGGGGCCGTACTCGCTCGCGAGCTCCATCGCCTGCGGGTCGCCGCCGTGGTCGGCGTCGTCGCGGCGGGAGTGGCACAGGTCGATGCCGCCGACGTAGGCGATGTCCCGCTCGGGCTCGCCGAGGTGGCGGATCATCACCATCTTCTGGTGGTGCGAGCCGCCGCTGCGCACGCGCATGTCGAGCAGCGCCTCGGCGCCGCGGGCCTGGAGCCGCTCGCCGAGGTGCCGGTTCTGCTCCGAGGTGAAGCCCATCGCGGCCGAGTGGGAGCGCCACACGAGGCCGCGGACGTCGACGCCGCGCTCGTCCGCGCGGGCCAGCACCTCGCCGACCTCGCTGTCGGGATCGTCGGTGAGCCGCTCGTCGAAGTCGCCCTGCCAGTCGGTGAAGAAGACGAGGTCGCCCTTGCGCGTCGCCTGGAGGCGCTCGTAGAGCTCGGCGAAGTACGTCGCCCCGTGGACCAGCGGACGGACCAGGTTGCCCTCGGACCAGGCGGTGTCGCCCGGGAGGTGGTCGTCGAGGCGGGTGCTGGGGTTGCCGCGTTCGTCCTTGCTGAGCAGCCAGGCTGCGGGGTCATGCGCGTCGGTCACCTGCACACCCTGCACCACGCGGCCGTGCGCGGCGACGGCGCGCGCGGCATCACCGTGCCCGGACCGGTGCCGGTCAGGTGGTGGGCAGGTGGCGAACGGCGGCGAGGGTGACCGGCTCCTGGCCGTCCCACCGGCCGGTGAGGGTCCCGTCGACGGGCCCACCGGCGGTGAGGTCGGTGCCGAGGACGCGGGCGACGAGGACCTCCCGCGCATCCACTCGGATGGTCGTGACGCCGCCGTCGTCGTGGGGCTCGACGGCGTCCGCGGCCGGGCTCGATGCGTCGCTCGGCTCGTCGGACCCGCTCCCCCGGACCGTCATGCTGGGCTCGCGGACCTCGCGCCGCCCGTCCTCCTCGAAGTACTGCTCGGCCTCCGACCCGCCCGTCAGCACCGCGGTCGCCAGCGCGGCCATGCCGACCGGGTCGCCGCACGCGTCGTACACCCAGCGCGCCCCGAGAACCGAGTGCTCCATCGTCCCCGCGAGGTGCGCGTCCGCGCCCTCGAGCGGCGCGCCGCGGTAGGTCAGCGGCACGTGCAGCAGCGTCCCGTCCGGCGTCCGCAGCACGGCCGCCTCGATGCCGACCTCGCCGGCCGGGTCGTCGAAGCGGTACGACGCCACGACCGTGACGTCCGGGTCCGGGCACCAGTCCCGCGTCGCCAGCCAGGCGGCCATCAGGTCGCGCTTGGAGGGGGTGAGGGTCGCGTGGTGGAGGAGGGCCATGCCGTGAGCCTAGGTCGGGGCCGAGTCGGCGCATCTGCAGACGCCCAGGGCCTCGAGTCGGCGCATCTGCAGACGGCCGATCTGCAGACGCGCCGACTCGGCACCTCCCGTGCCTGCAGACGCGCCGACTCGCCGGTCAGGCGTCGGCGGACACGACGTACGGCGTCCGGCCGGCGAGCCGGGTCACGACGACGCCCGTGATGGTCATGGTCAGCGCGATGCCGGCGAGCACGACCAGCTGGAACTGGGCCGCGGTGGCGGGGCTGGCCCCGCCGAAGAGCGCGCCGACGAACGCCCCGGGCAGCGTGACGAGGCCGGTCGACTTGGTCTGGTCGAGGTTGGGCAGGAGGGACTCGCGGACCGCCTCGCGGCCGATCTCCTCGTGCGCCCGGCTCGGGGTCGCACCCAGCGACAGCCAGGCCTCGACCTCGTCCTTGCGGGCGCGGGAGCCGCGCAGGAAGTTGCGGCCGGCGAGCGTCGCCGCGGACATGGAGTTGCCGATGATGATGCCGCCGACGGCGACGACGTACCGCACCTGGAAGTCCACCAGGTGCAGGACGAAGATCACCACGATCGTGGTGAGCGCGCCGGTGAGCACGCCCGCGACGGCGGTGCGGCGGCCGCGGTGGAGCTCCTTGAGACGCCCCATCGCGGTCCACGACGCGGTGCTCAGCATCAGCACCACGAAGGCGACCACGGTCCACGGCACCGCGAGGATCCCGCGCAGCACCAGCGCGATCACCGTCAGCTGGACGACCGCGCGGACGATCGCCCACAGCGGGAACCAGCCCAGCCCGATCCGGGCCCACCGGCCGACGGCCAGGGTGAGCCCGGTCAACGCGGACAGCCCGAGGCCGAACCACACGTAGTGCAGGTCGACGCTCACCCGGGCATCATGCCCTGCGGGGGCCGCGACCCTCGCTACAGCGCCGCCGGGGCGTGCCCGAGCAGGCCCTCCTGGCGGGCGACGTACGCCGCCAGCGCGATCGTCGCGGCGGCCGCGACCATGTTGATGGTGAGCGCGGAGATGCTCTTCACCAGGATGAAGGTCGACATCGACGTCGACTGCAGCAGCCAGAGCGTCATCGTGGCCTTCGCGAGCCCGAGCAGCGCCCACAGCACGGTCAGGTTGCGGAACAGCCGCTGGATGCGCGGCCGCAGCGCGAGCTCGTGGTCCATCGGGTAGAAGTCGCCGGCCAGCCGGGCCACCATCGGCCGCGCGCTCACCAGCGAGAGCAGGAAGAGCGTCGAGACGACGCCGTCGGTGATGACCGGCTGGAGGAAGTACAGCCAGGTGCTGTCGGTCAGCATCGCGATCCCGGTCCGCACGGTCAGCAGCAGCGCGGTCAGGAGCAGCAGGCCCGACGTGCGCCGACCGGTCAGCGCGCGCCAGCCGATCGCGCCGTACGACCACGCCAGCGCGACCACGATCGCCGTCCACACGCCGGCCACCGCGAACACGCCGTAGAACAGCGCGGCCGGGATGACGCAGGCGATCAGCAGGCTCAGGCCCACGCGTCGTACGACGGTCGCGAGCCGCGGCCGGTGCGGCGCGACCGGCTCGATGGCCGGTGCGGGGGTGGCGGGCTGGAAGGCGGACAGGGTGGCGGGTGGCGCGGTGCGCAGGGGCATGGAGTCCAGAGGGCCGCCGGACCGGCGGCGTGGGAGTCGTTCACCCCGAAACGGCGTCGGTGGTCCCGACGTCGGTGGATCCCGCGGTCCCCCGACTGTAGGGAAGGTTTCTCAAGACGCGGGGCGCGTGGGGCACCCGGGGCGCGTGGGCCCGGACGGGCCCAGATACGGCTCAGACGTGCCAGACGACGTCGAGCTCGTCGCGCTGGCCGAACCGCTCGAGGTGCTCCTTGACGACCTGCGCGAACCGGGCGGCGTCGTCGCCCTCGGGCACGGTCACCTGGACCTCGAGCGAGCCGTCGTGCGGGCGCAGCACGAGCACCTGGCCGGTGTCCCAGCGCTGGACGGTTGCGCCGTCCTCCTCGCTCACCGGGCCGCGCTTGCTCCAGTGGCTGACGAGCTGCTTGGCGTAGCGCTCGGGTCGGTCGGTGGCCATCGTGCCGCTGACGGTCGTCATGTGGGTCTCCCTCGTGGTCTGCTCCCGAACCTACCCGCCACGGCGAGCCCGGAGGCCCCGCGGATGGGTGGCATCAGCGATCGCCGGGGCCGCCGTCCCGCGTGACGTCATCCGGACGGAGCAACCCCCGACACCCTCCGTATGACGTCCGGCGGCGTCAGCGCAGCAGCACCGCCCGGGCCGCGGCGGGCAGCGGGTCGACGAGCGAGCCACGGCGGCCCAGGCGCAGGTCCGCGGAGCCGCAGCCGGCACCTCGGCCGATGACGGCGTGCGACGGCAGCGCCCGCGAGGAGCGGCCGGCGGCCAGCCGGTAGCAGCCGGGCAGCACCTTCCAGCCTGCGTGGGCACCCGTGCCGGCCCAGGTCGCGAAGGAGCGGTTGTTCAGCGGGAAGGTGATCCGGGCGGCCTGGTCCCGGCGCAGCCGCACCGACGTGAAGCCGGCGAGCTGGCGGGGCGCCTGCTCCAGCGCCGCCGTCGACGGCTTGGAGAGGTAGAGCTGCGGCACGGCGACGCCGGCCCGGCGACCGACGTTGCGCACGGTCATCGTGGCGGTGGCGACCCGGTTGGCGCCGCGGGCGGCGTGCACGTGCAGGGCGCCGTACCGGAACTTCGTGTACGACTTCCCGGCGCCGAACGCCCAGGCGGGGGTGAAGTGCTGCGCGTCGTACCACTTGTAGCCCGCGAGGATCCCCTCGCTGTACTCCACGGTCTCCGCGACGCCGGGGTAGCGGCGCGGGTCGCCCGCGGTCTGCGGCTGGTCGGCGGTGCGCGGGAAGGTCACCGGCAGGCGCCCGCCCGGGTCGGTGTCGCCGAAGAGCATCCGGGCGATGGCGGTGCCGCCCTCCTGACCGGGGTACCACGCCTCGACGACCGCGGCGACGTCCTTGCGCCACGGCGTGAGGACGGGGCCGCCGGTCTCCAGCACGACCACGGTCTTCTTCTGCACGGCGGCGACGGCGCTGATCAGACCGTCCTGGTCGGTGCCGTTCAGCGGGCAGGACTCCTGCGCGCAGGACGAGCCCTGCAGCACCAGGACCGCCTCGCTGTTGGCGGTGTCGCTCGGGCAGTTGAGGCCGAGGCAGTCCTTGTCCTGGCCCTCGGTCTGCACGTCGCCGACGACGAGCACCGCGACGTCGGCGGCCTTCGCGAGCGCGGCCGCGGCGGCCTGGTCGCTGCCGTCGGCGTAGGTGACCTTCACGCGCTTGCCGGCGCGGGTCCGGATGCCCTCGAGCGCGGTGACGACGCGGCGGGCAGTCACGGTGCCGGAGCCGCCGCCGGTGATGAAGCGGTCGGCGTACGGCCCGATCACGGCGATCTTCCGCACGCCCTTCTTCAGCGGCAGGACGCCCTGGTTCTTCAGCAGGGTGATCGCGCGGGACTCCGTGCGCCGAGCGGTCCGCTGGTGCGCGCGCACGGCGATCTGGCCGTCGTCGTTCACGTAGCCGCGACGGTCGAACACGCCGTAGGCGAAGAGGGTCCGCAGGATCCGCAGCACGTGGCCGTCGAGGGTCGCGCGGGTGACCTGGCCGCTGGCGAGGGCCGCCTGGATCAGCTCGGGGCGGTACGACTGGTCGGCCTGGCCCTGGTTCGGGATGAAGTCGAGACCGTTGTTGAGGTTGCCGACGGTGTCCTTGGAGGCGCCGTAGTCGGCGAGCACGATCCCCTTGAAGCCCCACTGCTTCTCGAGAATCTCCTGCAGGGTGTGGTGGTTCTCGCAGGCGTAGTCGCCGTTGATCCGGTTGTAGGCGCACATGATCGTGCCGACGTGCGCCTGCTTCACGGCCGCCTCGAACTGCGGCAGGTAGACCTCGCGCAGCGTCCGCTCGGTCGCCTGCACGTCGACGACCTGGCGGCCGCCGTTGCCGGAGCTGAGCGGGGGCACGCCGTTCTGCCCCTCCTGGTTGTTGGCCAGGTAGTGCTTGACGTTCGCGATCACGCCGGTGCTCTGCGCCCCGCGGATCCAGCCGATCGCGGTGCGCCCGGTGAGGAAGGTGTCCTCGCCGTACGCCTCGTAGGTCCGCCCGCCCTGCGGGGTCCGCATCAGGTTCACCGTCGGCGCGAAGACGACGTCGTTGCCCTTGGCCTTCGCCTCGTCCGCGATCTCGCGGCCGTGGGTGCGGGCCAGCCGCGCGTCCCACGTCGCCGCGAGCGCCATCGGGATCGGCATCGCGGTCGCCTCGCCCTGGCGCGGCCCGACCGGGCCGTCGCTGAAGTAGACCGGGCGCAGGCCCAGGCGGGGCAGGGCGTACGTCGCACCCGTGTGCGGCGCGGCGCCGAAGCTGTCGCCGCCGACGAGGGTGATCTCCTCGTCGACCGTCATCGCCCGCAGGAACTTCTGCGCCCGCTGGTCCGGTGACAGCGACCGGTCGCACCACGGGTGCGCGGTCTGCGTCGGGCAGGGCTTCGGAGCGCCCTGCGCGGCTGCGGCTGCGGTCGAGGCTGCGCGCGGCGCCGGCGCGGCCGCCGTCGCCCCGCCGGTGAGCGTGGTGACGGCGAGCGTCGAGGTCGCGAGGGCGGTCCCGACGAGCAGGGAGGTGAGTCGGCGGCGGGTGCGGCGTACGGCGTGGGTGGTCACGGAGGCTGTAACGACCGTCACCGACCGCACGTTATGTGCCGGTCGGGTCACACGGGGCGGCATGCTGGGCGGCATGTACCCCCGGGCGCTCGCGACGACCGCGCTGTCGTACGTCGTGCTGCACCACCTGGGGCTGCTGCCGGGCGGCCTCGGCGACGGCCCGCGCGGCACCCGGTGGGCCGACTGGCTGGACCTGCTCGTCCCGTGGCTGGTGCTGGCGCCGGCGGCGTGGACGCTCGCGGTGGCCCGGGTCGGGCCGCGGACCTGGGCGCTCTTCGGAGTCGGCGTGGTCGCCTACGCCTCCGGCCACGGCATCCACCTCGCGGCCAACTCCGTGGGCAATGCCGCGCCCGGACCGACCGCCCACCTGTGGGACGAGGTCGTGGGTCACTACGTCTGGTTCGCCGGGGTCGCCCTGGTTGCCGCGGCCCTGGCCACGACGATGACCGTCCGGCCGCGGCCGCACCCGGTCGGGTACGCCCTCGCCCTCGGCGTCGGCCTGACCTGGGCGAGCAACGCCGTCGGCGGCGGGACGGTCGCCTTCAGCCTGCTGCTCGCCGTGGTCGCCGCCGTCGTCGGGTGGCGACGTCGTGGGTCGCTGGGTGAGGTGCTGCTCGTCGCCGGGTCGTCGGCCGTCGTCGTGCTGGTCGTCGGACTGCTGGTCTGAGGGCACCGCCCGGCGGGGCCGTCGGGTGGTTTCGAGACAGGCGCTGCGCGCCTTCCTCAACCACCGGGATCGGCGGGTCCGTCGTGGTGGTTTCGAGACAGGCGCTGCGCGCCTTCCTCAACCACCGGGCCGGGAGCGCCTTCCTCAACCACCGGGGTCGCCGTCGCGCCTTCCTCAACCACCGGAGGCCGCTCAGCCGCCGAAGTCGCCGGAGGTGACCGGCCGGACGTCGCCGTCGGCGCCGACCCAGCCGACGCCCGGCTCGAGGCGGCGGATGACGCGGGCGGGGTTGCCCGCGACGACGGCGTGGTCGGGGACGGTGCCGCGGACGACCGCGCCGGCGGCCACGACGACGTTCCGACCGATCTGCGCGCCGGGGAGGATCACCGCGGCGTGGCCGATCCAGGTGCCGGAGCCGATCGAGACGGGCTGGTGGGGGCCGAACTGCTGGCCGACGGGGCGGGTGGGGTCGGTGTACCCGTGGCTGGTGTCGGTGATGAAGACGCCCTGGCCGCAGAAGACCGCGTCGCCGAGCACGATCGAGGCGTGCGCGGTGATGCTCGTGCGGGCGCCGAGGATGCAGCCGTCGCCGAGCACCAGGCCCCGGGCGACGAGGCCGGGGTCGTTCTCGCCGTACCCCACCGACAGCGTCGCCTGCCGCCCCACGAGCACGCGCTCGCCGAGGTGGATGGAGGCGACGTTGAGGAGGGTGGCAGGCGGGAACGCGATGCAGCTGTCGGTGCCGAAGCTGCCGAAGCGCTCGGCGGCCGCCGTCCCGGGGACGATCTCACCCGCGCGGTCGACCCAGCGGTGGACCGTGTGGACGAGGGAGTTGAGGACGCGACCGGCGGGGTTCACCGGGGCGGGGTCAGGGGACCGCGGGCTCGGACCGCGGCACCACGCAGCTCGCGGTCACCGGCGCACCCTCGCAGCACGGCCGGATGTGGCCGCAGCGGTCGCAGCGCGAGTGCGAAGTCTCCCAGCGCATCTGGGCGCCGCAGTTGTCACAGGCCATGTCGTCCACGGACGGGATCCTGCCACGCACGACCGACGCCCGGTGGGCGCCACACGGCGTACGTCGCGGGCCGACGACCAACGAGGATCACGACGCGTCGAACGCCGCCCCCGCCTCGTCGACGTCGGCCCGGATCGCTCGCAGGTGCGCGGTGAGCACCTCGGCGTCGGCGCCCGCGAGCGCGGCCGCCTCGAGGTCGGCGGCGGCGCGCGAGAGCCGCATCGCGCCGAGCGAGGCGCTGGCGGCCTTCATGCTGTGGCCGACCAGGGCGGCGGTCTCGGCGTCCCCGGCCGCGGCGGCCTCCGCGAGGCGGACGACCTGCGCCTCGCAGTCGCGGCGCCAGGCGTCGACGAGGGTCCGCTCGAAGGCACGGGCGCCGTCGCCGAGGTACGACGTGAGCAGCTCGAGCGCGCTGCGGTCGAGGACCGGCGGCGCCGGATCCGCGGCGGCCTCCGCCTCGACCTCCTCGGCGACCTCGGTGACGGTCTCCGCGACCGGGCGGACCGGGTGGACCCGGCGCAGGGCGTCGGCCAGCTCGTCGGCCCGGACCGGTTTGGCGAGGTGGTCGTCCATGCCGGCGGCCAGGCTGGCCTCGACGTCCTCGAAGAGCGCCCCGGCGGTCATCGCGACGATCCGCGGCTGGCGGTCCTGGGGCACCTCGGCCCGGATCCGGCGGGTCGCCTCGTGGCCGTCCATCTCCGGCATCTGCACGTCCATCAGCACCAGGTCGTACGGCGCCACGCGGACCGCCTCGAGGGCCTCCAGCCCGTTGCTGACGACGACGGGTCGCTGGCCGAGCCGCTCCAGCATCAGGCCGGCGACCTTCTGGTTGACGGTGTTGTCCTCGGCGAGCAGGATCCGCAGCTGCCCGATCGGCTCCAGCTCGGGCGCCACGGTCTCGTCCTGCTCGCGGGCGCCCAGCGCCCGGGCGACGGTGGCGCGGAGCGCGGCGGCCTTGACCGGCTTGGTCAGGTGCACCAGGTCGAGCTCCTCGACGCCGGTGATCCGCTCGCCGAGCGAGGTCAGCAGCACGAGCGGGACGCGCGACCAGCCCGGCAGCGCCCGCAGGCCCCGCGCCAGCTCGACGCCGTCCAGGTCCGGCATGTGCATGTCGAGCACGCCCACGTCGAAGACCCGGCCCGATGCCCGGAGCTCCGCCAGGGCCTCCCCCGGGTGCTCGTGGTCCACGACGTCCATGCCCCAGGCCTCGAGCTGGCGTCGCAGGATCGTGCGGTTCGTGGCGTTGTCGTCGACGACCAGGGCCGAGCGGCCGGGCAGCTCGGCGGGCGCGACCCGGACGCGGTCCTCGACCTCGTGCACGCGCGGTAGGGCCGCGACCAGCGTGAAGGTCGACCCCTGCCCGACCTCGCTCTCGACGGTGAGGTCGCCGCCCATCGCCTCGGCGAGGCGCAGGCTGATCGCGAGGCCGAGCCCCGTGCCGCCGTACACGCGGGTCGTGCTGCTGTCGACCTGGCTGAACGACCGGAACAGCCGGTTCATCCGGTCGGCCGGGATGCCGACGCCGGTGTCGCGGACGGCGAACGCCAGCGTCGGGCGCTCGGCGTCGGTGGCGTCCACGACCCGCACGGTCACGACGACCTCGCCGGCGGATGTGAACTTCACGGCGTTGCTGAGCAGGTTGACCAGCACCTGGCGCAGCCGCGTGAAGTCGCCCTCGACGACGGGCGGGACGTCCGCGTCGATCTCGACCGCGAGGTCGAGGCCGTGGGCGGCGGCCTGCGCGGCGACCAGGTCGAGGGAGCCCTCGACGCAGTCGCGCAGCACGAACGGGTAGCGCTCCAGCTCCAGCTGGCCGGACTCGATCTTCGAGTAGTCCAGCACGTCGTTGATGATCGTCAGCAGCGCGTCGCCCGAGGTGCGGACGGTCTCGGCGAACGACCGCTGCTCGTGGGTCAGGTCGCTGTCCAGCAGCAGGCCGGTCATGCCGACGACGGCGTTCATCGGCGTCCGGATCTCGTGCGACATCGTCGACAGGAAGGCCGACTTGGCGGCGTTGGCGGCCTCGGCGTCGGTGCGGGCCTGGATCAGGTCGGCCTCGCGGCGCTCGGTGCGCTCCCGCTCGAGGACCAGCGCGTCGGCCATCTCGTCGAGGCCGGTGCCGATGTCGCGGATCTCCTGCGGCCCCTTGCCGTGGCTGCGCGCCCCGAGGTCGCCGTCGCGGATCAGGCCGATCGTGCCGAGCAGCGACTCGACGGGCTCGACGATCGAGTCCCGCAGGCGACGACGCTGACGCCGTACGACGAGGATCGTGCCGATGAGCAGGCAGAGCTCGACGATCAGCGCGATGACGAAGACGTCCGACTGGCGCTGCTCGAGGTCGGCGCGTCGCGCGTCCGCCGCGGTCTCGAGCTCGTCGTGGCTGGTCCGGTAGGCGTCGAAGAGCGCCTTGCCGTCCGCGATGAACTGCTCCTTGCCGGGTCCGGCGGGCATCGCCGCGATGGCGTCCCCGTCGCGCAGGGCCCGGGTCACCCACTGCTCGTCCCAGGCGTCGATCCGCTCCTGCTCGCGGTCGACCAGCGTGAGCACGGACGAGACACCGGCGCTCTCCTCGCGGACGACGGCGAGGTTCTGCTCGACGGCCTGCCTGCCCTCGCGGTAGGGCTGCAGGAACGTCTCGTCGCCGGTGATGAGGTAGGCCCGGAGCCCGGTCTCCTGGTCGAGCATGGCCAGGTGCGCCAGCCGCACCGCGCGGGCGGCGTCGGTGGCGTGCCGCACGTCGCGGTCGAGGGAGAACGCGACGTAGCCGAGGGTCGCGGTGTTGACGAAGGCGACGAGGCTCACGACGAGCAGCCCGGTCAGGGTCACCCGAGCGACCTGACGTGCGAGGTTCACCCGCCGATGCTCCCACGTCGCGGTGGCGGCCGGGGGCCCGGACACCCGTACGACGTCGGCAGCGTCTGCCACGATGGCGCCGTGGCCTCGCACCCGACCGCTCGGCACCTCGTGCGCGCCCGGGACCTCGCGGACGCCCGCTTCGCCGAGCCCCTGACCGTCGCCGACCTGGCCCGCGCGGCGGGGCTGTCGCCGGCGCACTTCAGCCGGGAGTTCCGCCGGGCGTTCGGGCTGAGCCCGCACGTCTACCTCCTGACCCGCCGGCTGGAGCGCGCCGCGTCCATGCTGCGGCGCACCGACCGCACCGTCGCCGACATCTGCGTGGCGGTCGGGCTGAGCAGCGTGGGGTCGTTCACGACGACGTTCACGCGGGTCTACGGCCAGTCGCCGACGGCGTACCGCGCGGCCGCGCCCCCGGCCTCGGCGTACGCCGTCGTCCCGGCCTGCGTGACGCGCTTCCACGGCCGCCCGCAGAACCGCACGTTTCGAGAAGACGGCGCACCCGCATGATCCCTAGCGTCGTCCCCGACCGCACCACCCGATGCACGACGGAGGAGACGACGATGTTCAGGATCGCGACCACGCAGGTCTGGGTGCACGACCAGGACGAGGCGCTGGAGTTCTACACGACCAAGCTCGGCATGGAGGTCCGCGAGGACGTCACGATGGCGGAGATGGGGAACTTCCGCTGGCTGACCGTCGGTCCGGTCGGGCAGGACGACCTCGCGATCGTGCTGATGGCGATCCCCGAGCCGCCGATGTTCGAGGCGGCGATGGTCGACCAGATCAAGGACCTGCTCGCCAAGGGCGGCACCAGCACGCTGTTCCTGGTCACGGACGACTGCCAGGCGGCGTACGAGGACCTCGTGGCGCGGGGCGTGGAGTTCCAGGAGACGCCGGAGGTGCGGCCCTACGGCATCGACGCCGGCTTCCGCGACCCGTCCGGCAACAACTTCCGGCTGACGCAGGTCACCGCGATCGCCTGAGGCTCTCGGCCGGACGGCCGGACGCCCGCCCGGCCGTCAGGACGCCCGGAGCGTCGCGGTGATGAGGTCGACGACCTCGGCGTCGTCGAGCAGGCGGCCGTGCAAGTCCGGCCAGGTGTTGTTGGCCGCGCCGTCGAGAAACGGCGACTCGCTGGGGACCTGGTCGTCGAAGCCGTGGCTGCCGTGGCGGTACCACCGGAAGACCCACGGGTCACCGCCGATCGCGGTGTAGACCTCACCGGCGGGCTCGGCGTACCCCAGCCCGTCGAGCAGCGCCGAGCCCGGCGCCATGTCCCGGCCGAGGGTGCGGAACGGCCCGTTGCCGCGGGTCTCCCAGTCGATGACGTCGCTGCCGTGGTTGGGCGTGGCCACCATGACGAGGTCGTCGACGCGGTCGGCCCAGCCGGCCTCCTCGACGAGGTACCGCGCCGTCAGCCCGCCCATCGAGTGCGCGACCACGTCGACCTGCTGGGTGTCGGGGTCGAGGCCGGCGCGGGTGAGGGCGGCGCGCACCTGCGGGGCGACGTACGACGTGGCGAGGTCGGCCACGCCGGTGCCGGCCGTGATCGCGTCGCGGGGGAAGACGAGCGGCTGGGTGCCCGCGGCGCCCGGGTCGAAGTCGAGCACGGTGACGCCCTCGTCGCCCAGGGCGGCGGTCAGGTCCGCGAAGCCGGTGCCGTCGCTGCCCAGCCCCGAGATCTCGACGACCGGGAACGTGCCGCGGCCCACGCCCGCTGCCCCGACCGGCGTGCGGACCTGGGTGTCCAGCAGGTTCAGGACCAGCGCGGCGACTCCGGCAACGGCGACCGTGACCAGGACGCGCCGCCGCCAGCCTCGCCGCAGCCACCGGCTGCGCGCCCGACCGGCGGCGTGGCCGCGGTCGGTGGCGGGCGCGGGTGCGGTGTCCATGGAGGAGCAACGCCCGGGCGGGCCGGGACGTTCCGCGGAGGTCGCCGGGGCGTCATACGGACGGTGGAGACGCCTGCTCCGGCCGTATGACGTCCCGCGTGACGCCCTCCGTCATCCCGGCAGCACCGCGGACCAGCCACCGTCGATGACCAGGTTGGCGCCGGTGACGTACGACGCCTCGTCGGACGCGAGGAACCGCGCACAGCGGGCGACCTCGTCCGGCTGGCCGACGCGGCCGAGCGGGATGGACCGGGCGATCGAGCGCATCGGGTGGTCGTCGGCCAGCAGGTCACCCCGGGTGGCGGGCGTCTCGATCATGCCGGGGCTGACGCAGTTCACCCGGATGCCGTGCGCCGCCCCTTCGGCCGCGAGCTGCTTGGTGAGCGCGACCACCCCGCCCTTGGTGACCGTGTGCGCGACGCGTGCGTTGGTGGTCGAGCCGGTGAGGCCCGCGGTCGAGCCGACCAGCACGACCGCGCCGTGACCGGAGGCCCTCAGGTGCGGCCAGGCGTGCTTGACGGGGAAGAACACGACGTCGAGCTCGTGGCGCAGGTTGAAGTCCCAGTCCTCCGCGGTGATCGACTCGAGCGGGCCGAAGCGGGTGGCGCCGGCGTTGGCGTAGAGGATGTCGACGCGGCCGTGCTCCGCCGCGGCCGCGTCCACCCACCGGCGTACGGCGTCCTCGTCGGTCAGGTCGACCGGCTCCGAGCCGTCGGTCGGCGCGACGTCGCACCCGACCACCGTCGCGCCGGCCTCCTCGAACAGCGCGGCCGCGGCCAGCCCCTGACCACCGGCGGTCCCGGTGATCAGCGCGACCCGGCCGGCCAGCGAGCTCATCCGAGCTCGGTCAGCGTGTCCTCGACCCAGTCCGCGGTGAAGGCGCCGACGGCCGGGAGGTGGTCGAGGCCGATGTGCTCGGTCGCACCCTCCTCCGGCGTGAAGACGCGCAGCTCGCGCTTCGGGCTGTTGACGGCCTGGTCGTAGGACTGGTGGGCGTACTTCACGTTGATCTGGCGGTCGTTCGCGCCGTGCGTGATGAGGAAGGGGACGGTGATCTGGTCGACGACGCCGTTGAGGTGGATGCCCTCGGCGTACGCGATGAACTCCTGCAGGTCGGTGTGGCCCCACACCCACAGCACGTGCTCCCAGTAGTGCGGGACCGGGTTCTCGCCCTCGCGGTCGAGCCGGGCCTTCTGCACCTCGCCCCAGTTGTGGTTGGCGCCCCACGCGACGGCGAAGGCGAGCCGCTTCTCGAACGCCGCGGCGCGCGGCACGTAGTAGCCACCGAGCGACCAGCCGACCAGGCCGATCCGGTCGTGGCGCACGTCGTCACGCGTCTCGAGGTAGTCCACGCAGGCCCGCGCCCAGTCCTCGGTCTCGATCCGCGCGGTCAGGCCCTGCAGCCGCAGCGCCTCGCCGGAGCCGGGGCAGTCGACCTGCAGCACGGAGATCCCGCGCGCGGCCATCTCGGCCGGCCACGCGGAGGTGTACATGTGCTCCTTGGTGGAGTCCAGGCCGTTCCACATGATCACGGTCGGCGCGGGGCTGCCGTCCGCGCGCTCCGCCTTGGTGAAGTACGCCGGCAGCGTGGCGCCCTCGAATGGCACCTCGACCCGCGTGGTGGCCGGGTCGACGAGCGCGAAGGTCTTCTCCATCAGCTCGAGGAGCAGGGTGTAGGTCGGGATCCGGTCTGGCGAGGAGTTCGACAGCATCCGCTCGGCCTGGCAGAGGTACGCCGCCGCGCGGAGGTACTTCTGCCCGGCGGTGCGCAGGTGCCCCGCCTTCTCGGCCTCGGCCGCCTCCTCGGCGACCTGGTCCGACACCCGGCGCCAGGACGCCATGAACTCCTGGGTGCCCACGTCGGAGCCCTGCTGCGCCAGGTCGCGGATCGGCCGGCAGGCCCGGTCGACCTCGTCGATCGCGCCCCCCGAGTTGAGGGTCGCCGCGACGCTGAAGCTCCAGATGTAGTTGCCGGGGAAGTACTCGAACACGGGGCGTCCTCGCAGGGTCGGGTGTGGGTGCTGGCACCGACTGTGCCGGTGGTCACTCCACCGCGGAAGCACGCGCTCGTGATGCCGGGCATCGGCCCACGCGATGCCGGGGCGTCCGGTGGTCGAGGGCCGGTGGTTGAGGAGGTCGCGCAGCGCCGGCCCGCCCGGTGGTTGAGGAGGTCGCGCAGCGCCGGCCCACCCGGTGGTTGAGGAGGTCGCGCAGCGACCGTCTCGAAACCACCCCCGTGGGCTTCAATGACCCCATGCCCCCCGAGCCCACGCCGCGGACCGCCGTACGCCGCCTCCCCGAGAAGCAGGTCGACGACCTCGCGACCCTGCACGCGATCCTCGACGAGGCCCTGCACGCGTCGGTCGGGATCGAGGTGGACGGCCAGCCGTACGTCCTGCCGATGGCCTGCGCCCGCGACGGGGACCACCTGCTGCTGCACGGCTCCACGGGGTCGCGGCTGATGCGCGCCCTCGCCGGCGGGGCCGCCGTCTGCGTCAGCGTGACCCACCTGGACGGGCTGGTGTACGCGCGGTCGGCCTTCGAGTCGAGCATGCAGTACCGCTCCGCCACGGTCCTCGGCGTCGCGACCCAGGTGCCGCCCGCCGACAAGGTGCGCGCGTTGGAGGTGCTGACCGAGCACCTGCTGCCCGGCCGCTGGGCCGAGCTCCGCGCCCCGCTGGCGAAGGAGGTCGCCGCCACGATGGTGCTGCGGGTCCCGCTCGCGGAGTGGTCGGTCAAGGTCAGCGACGGCTTCTCCGAGGACCCGCCCGCGGACCTCGAGCAGCCGGTGTGGGCCGGGGTCGTCCCGCTCCGGCTGGTCGCCGGCACCCCCGTCGACGCCCCCGACCTCGGCCCGGACCGCCCGGTCCCCGCCCACGTGCGCGACCGGGACCGCGACCGCTGACGCTGTGACGCACGAAGCACCCGACACGCCGACGGCCAGGTGCTTCGCGCGTCATGGCGTGACGCCGCCCGCGGCCGTGTCCGCCGCCAGGTCCGCAGCGATCGCCTGACGCAGGTCCTGCCGGTCGAGGCGTGCGTCCAGGGACTCGCGCGCCGGCCCCAGCCGCCAGCGCCGTGGCAGCCCCGCCGACCCGGCCCGCGCCGCGCGACGGGCCGCCTCCTCCATGCGCGCCACCACGAGCGCCGCGTCGTGGAGGTCGGCACCGACCACCTCGACGTACTCCAGACCCGCCCGGCGGAACCCGTCCTCCCGACCCACGTCGCGGCGGTGACGTACGCCGTCGCGGTGGTCGGCCCCGTCGTACTCCCCGACCACGGCACGGTCCACGTCCAACAGGTCCGGGGTGCCGAGCTCGACCCCTGTCAGGGACAGCAGGGTCCGGTTGCAGAGGGGCGGGGGCCACCCGGCGTCCAGCACCCAGATCAGCCGCAGGCGCGTCTCCTGCGGCGAACGGCTGTGCTCGTCGCCGTGGTCCAGGGCCCAGCGGACCTGGGCCACGCCTCGCCAGCCGCCGCGCCGGGCGACGTACGCCCGCATCCGGGCGATCGACGTCAGCCCGGCCGCGCACGCCATGTCCAGCGCCACGACGGCGTCGCGCTGGTCGCGCCCGCGTCGCATCTCGTCGAAGAGCGCCCGCTCGACCGAGACGCACCGGACCCCGTGCCGCAGCACCACGTCGTCACCCGCGAGCGGCTCCCGCGACACCGCGATCGCCGGGTGCGCACGGAACCGGTCCCCCACGGCGAGCAGCGGCACCGGCAGGCAGGTGCGCCCGTCACGGTCGAGCCCGTCGAAGAACCCGCCACCGTGCAGCCGCAGCGCCGCCCAGCCCGTCACGGCACCGGCGCCAGGCTCGGCGCCCAGGCGCATCGACTGCTCGAGGATCCGCTGCTCGACCTGCGCGTCGCTGACGTCGACGGGCACGTAGAGCCCCGTCGTCGTACGCCGCCAGCCCGCGCCGCGTGCCTGCCCGCGCGTCGGCCCGACGCTCCCGGCCGGGTCGAGCGGCACGGGCCGCACCAGCCCGGTCACCGGCGCGGCGACCGGGTCCCAGTTCCTGTCCATGGCCGGGTCCTACCCGGCGCAGATGTTCCCCTCACTCGCGCCCCGGCGGCCTGTGGACAACGCGCCACGACGCACGAAGCACCCGACCCGCGGCGTGTCGGGTGCTTCGCGCGTCACAGCGTGACCCGCGCCCGCGTCAGTGCCCCAGCGCCGGGTCGCTGATCGAGGGGCGGCCGTCCTCGAGGTGGCCGGCGAGGACGCGGACGTACGGCGAGCCGGCGACCTCGACGCGCACGTCGTACCAACCGCCCGTCGAGCGGGTCTCGACGTCGATCTCGCGCTCGCCCCCGGCGGGCACGCTCACCGTGCGGGAGTCGCGCGGGTCGTAGGCGCTGGTCACGGTGACCTCGACGGCCTTGCGGCCGCCGCGCAGCGCGACCGTGACCCCGCGGCGTGCGGACCGCAGCGTCGTGAGGACGGGGTCGCCGCCGCTGGCGCTACCGCCGCGGCCGGTGAAGCGGCGGAAGAACCCGTTCGGGCCGTGCAGGGTGACGTCGTACGCGCCCGTGACGGGCCACTCGGCGTCGAGGTGGTCACCAGCCCCCACCGTGTAGGACCTCGGCGGGGCGGCCGGGGTGAGGAAGCGGGCCTGGAGCTGGGCGCCGAGCGGGCCGTCGTTGACCAGGCGGAGGTCGAGCGCACCGGTGCGGCGCCGCTCCACGACGGCGAAGTCGTACGCCAGCGGCCGCGAGGCCCGGGTGCCGCGCTCCTGCTTCGGCAGCGTGCCGTGGGCCGGCGGGGTGGGCTGGTAGTCGGGGTGCCGCTCGTGGTCGGTGGGCTCGTACGACGAGGTGTCGGGCAGCTTGGCGACGTGCGGCTTGCGCCGGGTGAAGTCGAAGGCCGAGGTCAGGTCGCCGCAGACCGAGCGGCGCCACGGCGTGATGTTGGGCTCCTCGACCCCGAAGCGCTGCTCGATCAGCCGGATGATCGAGGTGTGGTCGAAGGTCTCCGAGCAGACCCAGCCGCCGGTGCTCCACGGCGAGACCACGATCATCGGGACCCGCTGGCCCAGGCCGTAGGAACCGGGGCCGTAGGGGCCGGTGTAGAACTCGTTCTCCGTCGGGACGGTCGAGTCGCCCGGGACCACCGGCGAGTTCGCGTGCGGCGGGACGACGTGGTCGAAGAAGCCGTCGTTCTCGTCGTAGGTCACCAGCAGCGCGGTCTTCGCCCAGACCTCGGGGTCGGAGGTCAGCGCGTCGAGCACGTTGGCGACGTACCAGGCGCCGAAGTTCACCGGCCAGTTCGGGTGCTCGGTGAACGCCTCGGGCGCGACCACCCACGAGACCTGCGGCAGCTTGCCGGTGCGCACGTCCTCGCGCAGCACGTCGAAGTAGCCGCCGTCCTTCGCGACGTTCGTGCCGGTCTTCGCGCGCTCGGCGAGCGGGGTGCCGGGGGCGGCGTTCTGGTAGGTGTGGAAGTAGAGCAGCGAGTTGTCGCCGTAGTTGCCGATGTAGGCGTCGTCGGTCCAGCCCCAGTAGTGCTCCTGGTCGAGCCCGAGACCGATGTCCTGGTAGATCTTCCAGGAGACGCCGGCCTCCTCGAGGCGCTCGGGGTAGGTCGTCCAGTCGTAGCCGGCCTCGTCGTTGTAGAGCACCGGGCCGCCGCCCTTGCCGTCGTTGCCGGTCCAGCCGGACCACATGTAGTAGCGGTTCGGGTCGGTGTTGCCGATGAACGAGCAGTGGTAGGCGTCGCAGACGGTGAACGCGTCGGCCAGCGCGAAGTGGAACGGCGCGTCGTTGCGGCGCAGGTGCGCCATCGTCGTCGCCGTCTTGTTCGGGATCCAGCCGTCGTACACACCACGGTTGATCGCGCCCTGGGTGTCGCTCCACCCGTGCGGCAGGTCCTCGAGGAAGACCTTGCCGAGGTCCTCCATGTCCGGGCGGAACGGCAGCACCTCGCGGTCGCCGTTGGGCTGGTGGAAGACCGACTTGCCGGACGGCAGCGTCGCCGGGTGCGGGTCGCCGAAGCCGCGGACGCCCCGCAGGGTGCCGAAGTAGTGGTCGAAGGACCGGTTCTCCTGCATGAGGACGACGATGTGCTCGACGTCGTCCAGGGAGCCGGTCGCGTGGTTGGCGGGGAGGGACGCGGCGCGGGCGATGCTGTCGGTGAGCAGGGTGGTGGCGGTCGCGCCACCGGCCACCTGCAGGAATCGTCGACGGTCGATGCTGGGCACGGGGGCACTCCAGGGGTCCGAGAGGGTGGGGCCCTGCAAGCCTCGGGACCGCGGGAAACTCCCGGCGTCGCAGCGGTGACCGTGCGGCGAAGGCTGGCGGCACAGTCGGACGGCACCGTCGGGGGGCGGTCTTCGCGAACCCGCAGTGGCGGCGTACGCCGCGGGCTACCGTCCCGCCATGAAGACACGCTCGGGACTCGTCGCCGCCGTCGCCCTCGCGCTCGTCGGAGGGGGTGGGTACGCCGCGGCCGCGACGCTCGCGGCCGACGACGCGCCCGCGGTGCCGGCCGCCGTGGAGCGGGTGCACGCCTACTACCGCGCCGGTCCGTCCGCGGAGTACGACGGCGACTCCGGCGGCATCGGCGAGGTGCGACCGCTGCGGTTCGTGGTGCCGGAGGGTGGGAGCCGGGTCGGGGTCGCCGAGCTGTCCTTCCACTACAGGACGCGTGGCGCGGGGCCGTTCTACGTGAGCGTCAACATCGGGGACGGCGCCGACACGAACCTGACCGTCCGCCCGGACGAGCAGTTCCTCGCACCGGCACCGGACGGCGGCACCGCCACGGTGCGGTTCCTCCCTCCGGAGCTCGCGGGGGGCGACACCTACGCGGCGTACCCCGCGGTCAACTCCGCCTTCCCCGGCGGCGCCCGGAAGAACGTCATCCGCACGAACAAGGTGCTGCTGACGGTCGACCTCACCCCCCGCTGACGCCCGCCGCACGGCGGGGAGGTCAGGGTCACAGCCCCGGATCGGTCTCGGATCGCCCGAACGGGGCACGGGAGGGCATGAGCCACGACAGCAACGACCAGGCGGCCCAGGCCCGCGAAGGCATGCTCGACAGCATCAAGGGCAAGGCCAAGGAGGTCGCCGGCGCCGTCACCGGCAAGGACCACCTCGTCGAGGAGGGCCAGCTCCAGCAGGCCGAGGCGCGCACCCGCAAGGAGGCGCTGGCCGACGACGCCGTCGCCGACGCCAAGCGCGAGGAGGCCGCGCAGGAGATCCGTGAGGCCAACGAGAAGGCCGCCGCCGAGGAGCGCGTCGCCCGCGAGCAGGCCGCCCGTGAGGAGTCCGCCGTCGAGGAGCAGCGCGCCACCGATCACGCCGCGGCCGCCCGCGCCGCCGAGCAGCAGGAGGCCGCCGGACGTGCCGCCGCCGAGGAGGAGGCCGACGCGCTCGCCGAGACCCGCCTGCGCGAGGCCGAGGCGCTCGAGCACGACGCCGAGACCACCGAGCTCCGGAAGACCCAGGAGGCCGCCCGCCTCCAGCGCGAGGCCGCCGACGCCGAACGCCAGGCCGCGCAGCTGCGCGCCGAGACCGCCCAGACCGCTACGCCCGAGAGCTGAGGACCACCATGATCCGCACCCTGATCGCCCTGCCCTACGAGATCGCCCGCCTGCCGCTGGCCGTCGTCGACGCCAACGTCGCGCGCCGCCTGCCGCAGGACTCGGCCGCCCGCGCCACGCTCGACCGCGCGATGGGGACCGTCGACTCGCTGGCCGGCTCCCTGCTCGGCAACCCCGGCATCGCCACGCGCGGCGCCGAGCGCCTCGACCGCTCCGCCAAGCTCGCCCGGGCCGCGCGGCTCGAGGAGGAGGCCGCCGTACGCCGTGAGCAGGCGGCGAAGACCGCTGCCGCCGGTCGCCAGGAGGCCGAGCGCAAGCGCGCCGCCGCGCAGACCAAGGCCGCGAAGGGTCTCGAGGAGGCCGACGTCACCGAGGCCCGACGCAAGCAGGAGGCCACCGCCCGCGCGAAGAAGGCCGCCGCCACCAAGAAGGCCGCGGCCGACAAGACGGCTGCCACGAAGAAGGCCGCCGCCACCCAGCGCAAGAAGGCGACCACCTCGAAGGCCGTCGCCAAGAAGACGGCCGCGCAGAAGGACGCCAAGTCCGAGCTCGAGCAGGCCCGCGAGACGAAGGCCGCCGCGGCCGAGGCCCGGGCCGACGCGGACCGCCTCGAGCAGCTCGCCGAGGCGAAGAAGCAGGAGCGCAAGGACGGCTGACCGCCGCGCGGCGGTCCGCCATCCCTCCGCCACCCACCCAGGTGGTTGAATCTTTGACATGCGCATCGGTGTCGACAGCTTCGTCTCGACCGTGACCGACCCGACCACGGGACACGTGGTCGGGCCGGCCGAGCGGATGGAGCACCTCCTGGAGG
The DNA here is from genome assembly GCF_014212315.1 of Nocardioides luti. Classification (NCBI taxonomy): domain Bacteria; kingdom Bacillati; phylum Actinomycetota; class Actinomycetes; order Propionibacteriales; family Nocardioidaceae; genus Nocardioides; species Nocardioides luti. The sequence continues at coordinate 2,735,580 of NZ_JACKXE010000001.1, read as the reverse complement.
AGATCGAGCTCGCGGACCGCAGCGGGCTCTATTCCTTCGGGATCGGCGAGCACCACCGCAGCGAGTACTACGACTCCGCGCCGCCGGTGATCCTCGCGGCCGCCGCCGCGCGTACGACCCGCATCCGGCTCGGCAGCGCCGTCGCCGTGCTGAGCGCGGTCGACCCGGTCCGGCTCTTCCAGCAGTTCGCGACGCTGGACCTGATCTCGAAGGGCCGGATCGACCTGGTCGTCGGCCGCGGCTCGTTCACCGAGGCCTTCCCGCTCTTCGGGCTGGACCTCGCGGACTACGACACGCTCTTCAGCGAGAAGCTCGAGCTGCTGCTCCAGATCCGCGACAACGTCGAGGTCACCTGGTCGGGCCGGCACCGGCCGCCGCTCGTGCGGCAGAGCATCTACCCCCGCCCCGTCCAGGACCCGCTGCCGATCTGGGTCGGCGTCGGCGGGACGCCGGAGTCGTTCGCCCGCGCCGGCTTCCTCGGCCTGCCGCTGATGATCGCGATCATCGGGGGCGAGCCGCGGCAGTTCGCACCGCTCGTCGACCTGTACCGCCGCGCCGGCGCCCAGGCCGGCCACGCCCCGGAGCGGCTGCAGGTCGGGCTGCACGTCTTCGGCTTCGTCGGCGAGAGCACGCAGGCGGCCGCGGACACGATCTACCCCGGCTGGCACGAGATGTTCACGAAGGTCTCCCGCGAGCGCGGCTTCCCGCAGCCGACGCGGCAGCAGTTCGACGCCACGTCGGGGCCGAACGGTGCGTTCTTCCTCGGCGACCCGCAGACGGTCGCCGACAAGATCCGCCGGGTGTCCGACCAGCTCGGCGGCGTCGACCGGCTCTCGCTGCAGATGACGAACCCGCGGCTCGCGCACAGCGACCTGCTCCGCGGCATCGAGCTGCTCGGCACCGAGGTCGCCCCACTGGTCGCCGACGCCTGACTCGCTCCCCCGGCGGCGTGATGCGAGGTATCGCCAACGTCTGCTTCCCGACGTGGCGCCCGTCACCTTCGATGGAGCCATGACCGCTGCCGACCGCCGCTTCCCGTCCGACTTCCTCTGGGGCGTGGCCTCCGCCGGCCATCAGAACGAGGGGAACAACAGCAACAGCGACACCTGGTTCGCCGAGCTGGTCACCCCCACCGTGTTCTCCGAGCCGTCGGGGCAGGCCTGCAACGGTTACGAGCTGTGGCGCGAGGACGTCGCGCTGGCCGCGGGCCTGGGCCTGACGGCGTACCGCTTCTCCGTCGAGTGGGCCCGCGTCGAGCCGAGCGAGGGCGCGTGGTCGCAGGAGGCGCTGGACCACTACGGCGCGATCGTGCGCGAGTGCCGCGCCCGCGGGATGGCGCCCGTCGTGACGTTCCAGCACTTCACCGCGCCGCACTGGTTCGCGATGCGCAGCGGCTGGCTGGACCCGGAAGCGCCGGCGCTGTTCGCTCGCTTCTGCGACAAGGTGATGGAGGCCTTCGGCGACAGGATCGCCGTCGCGGTCACGATGAACGAGCCGAACCTCGCCCGCCTGCTGAGCTGGCTGGAGCTGCCGGAGTTCGTCCGCGGGCTCGAGCGCGCCACGCTCGAGGCGGCCACCGCGGCGACCGGCGTGGCGGCGTACCGCCTCGGCAACGTGATGGTCCCCGAGGAGATGGACGCGATCGCCGACGGCATGGAGGCCGGGCACGTCGCCGCGCGCGCCGCCATCAAGGCCCGGCGCGCCGACCTGCCCGTCGGGCTCTCGCTCGCGGTCATCGACGACGTGGTCGTCGGCGACGACGCCTCCGTGCGGGACCGCAAGCGCGCGGAGGTCTACGAGCGCTGGCTCGAGCTCGCCCGCGACGACGACTTCATCGGGGTGCAGAACTACGAGCGGGTGCCGTACGACGGCAACGGGGCCGTGCCGCCCGCCGAGGGCGTGCCGGTCAACCAGATGGGCAGCGCGATCGAGCCGCTGTCGCTGGGCGGGGCGGTCCGCTACGCCCACGAGGCGACCGGGGTCCCGGTCCTGGTGACCGAGCACGGCATGTCGACCGCCGACGACACCGAGCGCGCGGCGTTCATCGAGCCGTCGCTGGACGGGCTGCTCGACGTGATGGAGGCCGGGGTGCCGGTGCTGGGCTACCTGCACTGGACGCTGATGGACAACTTCGAGTGGGTCTTCGGCTACGGCCACCAGCTCGGGCTGCACGAGGTCGACCGCGAGACGTTCGTGCGGACCCCGAAGCCGAGCGCCGGCGTGTACGCCGCGTTCGTGAAGGCGCAGGTCACCGGCGCGTGATCCCCCTCGCCCGCTGCCCCGGCCCGGCGTCGTACGACGCCGGGCCGGTGCGTTCACAGGGTGATGACGTCCAGGTCAACCGGCGCCACGATGGAGCCGGTGTAGCCGATCTGGCTGGCCGCCTGCTGAGCCTTGCCGAGGAAGACGCTGGCCGGCTGGGGAAGCGGCGTGTAGTGGCAGAACGCGAGGCTCTTCGCCCCCGCCGCCTGGGCCACACCGGGCAGGTCGATCACGTTCGAGTGCGAGACCAGCAGGTGCTCGCGCAGCGCGTCGCGCTGGTCGGCCGCCACGAACTGCAGCAGGACCGGGATCAGGTCGTTGTCCTGCGCCTCGTGGACGAGGAGGTCGCACTGGTGGGCCAGGGCGATCAGGTTGGCGTCCGGCGCGGCGGTGTCACCGGAGAACACCACCCGCTTGCCCGAGCTCTTGATCGTGAACCGATAGGCGTAGGCGTTGCGCACCTCCGGACCGTGTGAGACACGGGTGGCGTGGACGACGACGTTCTCGTCCTCCATGACCTTGGTGATGGTGCGGTGCTCGGCCAGGCGGACGTCGTGGCCCTTGACGACAGGGCGCGTGCCGAAGCCCCCACCCTTCTCGAAGAGCCGGATGTCCCGGCCGAACGCCGCGTCGATCCCCTCGAGCATGCGCGTGGTCGACGGCGGCCCCCAGACCCCAATCTTGCTGGGGAGCGGCTTCGGGTCGGTCCAGCCGTGCAGCATCAGCCCGGGGAGTCCGGACGTGTGGTCGAGGTGATGGTGCGTGATGAACACCTGGTCGACCGTGGTGAAGCCGAGTCCGGACTTCACCAGCTGGTTCGGGGTGTCGTAGCCGCAGTCGACCAGGTACGTCCTGCCGTTGACCACCAGCGCCAGGGCCGGCTTCGCCTGCCCGGCGTTGATCTTGGGTCCGCCGTTGACCCCGAGCATCACGACCCGGTCACCCGTGGCGTCGGCGGCGCCGGTCTTCACGGCGTACGCCGGTGCCGCGGACGCGGACACGCCGGCGAGCGCGGACGAGGCCACGATCCCTCCTCCGATGCCGAGGGCGCCCAGCAGGGCCGTCCGGCGCGTGGGAGCGAGCCGGGGTCCGGCCCCCGTGGGGGTCGGCTCCGCAGCCTCGTGGACGTGGGCTCCGCACATGGTGGTTCTCCTAGGATGAGGGCCCCGCGACAGCGAGGCGGTTGGCACCACCATGAGGTCGCCACGCGACCAGGACCAGCGGGAAACAGCGCACGACCATTCGGTCCGACCGAACGATCGTGCGGGGCCAGCGAGGACCGGAGGCGTCGGCGGTGGACCTGACCACACAGCACCTGCGGTGCTTCCTCGCCGTGGTCGACGAGCTGAGCTTCACGCGCGCCGCCGAGCGGCTGCACCTGAGTCCGTCGACGGTCAGCGAGCAGATCGCCTCGCTCGAGCGCAGGCTGGGCGTCACCCTCTTCGTCCGGACGTCGCGCAGCGTGGCGTGCACCAACGCGGCGACCGCACTGTCCCCGCTCGCGCGCCGCGCCGTCGAGAGCATGGACGAGGTGGTGGCCTGGGCCGCAGGGCCCGAGACCGGCGCCGCCGTGCGCATCGGGATGCTCGCCTCGAGCACCCTGCTGCGTGCCGTCGTCGAGGCGGCCCGGGCCACGAAGCCGGGCGTGGACTGGAAGCTGCGTCAGCTCCCCTTCACCTCGCCCGACCAGCACCTGCTCCGGGGCGAGCTGGACTGCGCCTTCGTCGCGGGGCTGCGCCCCGCCACACCGCGAGACGGCATCGCGACGTACGACCTGTGGACCGAACGACTCGTGCTGGCCGTGCGCGAGGACCACCCGCTGACCCGGAGGCCCCGGGCGATGATGTCCGACCTGGCCGGCATCACCCTGATCTGCGGTCCGAACGGTCCGCGGAACCCCCAGTGGTTCGCGACGATCGAGGCACTCGTGCCAGGTCAGCCGCGAGTCCTGGCGGACGCGACGAACCTCGAGGAGGCGGTGGAGATGGCAGCGACCGGCCTCGGTGGCACCGTGGTGGCCGAGTCCGCGATCGAGATGTTCCCACGGCCCGGTATCGCCTTCGTCCCTCTGGCCGACGCGCCTCTCGCCACCATGCGCCTGCATACCCGGGCGCAGGACCCGTCCCGGGCGCTCGCACACCTGGTCGCCACGGCCCTCGAACGTCACCCGACGTCGGCGTCCCGGGTGGGGCCTCGGCGGCCGTGACGACGAAGGAGGATCGTCGGCACCTGGTGCCGGGGATCCTCCTTTGTCGCTCGTCCTGTTGGTCGCGCTCGGCTGCGGCTCAGCCGTAGCGGTGGCTCTTCTCCTCGTGCCCGTGCTCCCGGGTGCAGCTCCGCCCGCTGATCGCGCGGTGGCCGCAGCGGCGCCCCTCGTCCGGGGTCGCGCTCGTCATCGCGGCCGGGGGCTTGCTCGCCTTCTTCGCGGGCGCCTTCTTCGCGGGCGCGGCCTTGCGGGTGGGCGGCGCGACCGGCACCTCGTCGGCCGGCGGGGTGGCCCGGGCCGTCCGCGGGGGCGCCGCGGCGAAGTTGGCCTCCCGCATCGCGCGCATGTCGTCCATCTTGCTCATCGTCGGCTCACGTCCCGACCGTAGCCGCCGCCACCGACATCACCGAGCGGCCCTAGGCTCGTCACCTACGACGAGAGGGGCGCGCCATGGTGGCCAGCCGAGCCGCTCGCGAGCGCAAGGCCGCGGCCCAGGCCGGCCCGCTCGCGAAGCTGAGGATCGACCTCGACGAGGACGAGCAGTTCGTCTACAAGATCAGCTGCACCACGTGCCTGGCCAAGGGCACGCTCAAGTGGGGCACCTACCGGCCCGGCGAGGACAACGGCTTCATGGCCGCGATGGACCGCTGGATCTTCCACCTCGTCGAGAAGCACCCGGACGCCGAGGCGCCGTGCCTGGAGTTCCTTCCCGCCGCGCAGCAGCGGCTGACCGAGGCGCGCGAGCAGCGCGAGCGGGCCTCCACGACCGACTGATCAGTTCCAGGTCACGGCGAACGCGCCGCGCGCCACGTCCACGACGGTGTTGGACTCCGCGGGCTCGTCGGTCGCCCAGGTGACGACGTCGTCCCGGCCGGGGCCGCCACTCTCGTCCGCGATGCGAAAGCGTGCCGCCAGCAACGCGCTCGCGTCATAGCCGGGCGTGACGTCGGAGTAGATGGTCGCATTCGGCGCCGGCGCCTGGACGCGGAGGATCCGACGGGCATCGCTCCCGTCGGTCCGGCTCATCCAGACGGTCGGGCCGTGCTGGCTCCAGCGCTCGGTCACGAGCCGCCGTCCATCGCCCGAGATCCGCACCGAACCGACCCGACGCAGGACGACGTGCGAGGAACCAGCCCAAGCCGAACGCAGGTCGTGGCCGTCCGAGTAGAGGATGCCGTCGCGGGTCCAGGCGAGCGCGTTGTTGATCGTGTAGTGGTCCGAGACCGAGTTCCGCAGGACCAGGCGGAGACCGGTCCCGTCCGGCCGGATCGTGTACAACGACGTCATCGAATCGCCGCCGTGGGCCACGTAACCCTCGAAGGCGATCCGCTTGCCGTCCGGGGACCACCCGATCCCGCCAGCGGCGAAGATCCGGGGATGCCGGGCGAGCGGCTCGAGCGGCTCGCCTCCGAGGACCGGCACGACGACGATCGCCGCCCGACGCGCGCCACAGCACGGCGCGAAGGCCACCCGACGCCCAGCGCGGTCCAGGGTCAGCTCGGTGATGAAGCCGTGCCCCACGTCGTAGATGCGGCGCAGTCCGCCTCCGTCCAACCGGGCCGACCGCAGGTGGATGCCCTTCCGGCCGTGCTTCAAGTGGTCCCAGACCACCCGGTGCAGCACCTTCGGCTCGGTCCGGTCACCGCCCGGCGAGAGCGCCGACGCGGTCGTCCACGAGCCCACCGCGCCCCCCACACCGATCACACCCACGAGCACGGCGACGAGGACGGCGAGGACGAGGCGGCGTACGGACACCAGGATCACGCGCTCAGGCTAGGTCGGCGCGGTGACGTACGCCGGGAGTTCGCCCAACTCGTGCCCGCCCAGGGGCGGAGATGTGGCACGGTGCTCGTGTGACTCCTGCGCAGCGGCTGGTCGACGTCGACTACCTCGTGGTCGGCGCTGGCGCGTCGGGGATGGCGTTCACGGACGCGCTGATCGACCACGCCGACGGCGTGCGCGTCGCGCTGGTCGACCGGCGGGCGGGGGTGGGTGGGCACTGGCGCGAGGCGTACCCGTTCGTCCGGCTTCACCAGTCCTCCACGTTCTACGGCGTCGCGTCGACCCTGCTCGGCGGCGGGCGGATCCAGACCGAGGGGCCCGAGGCGGGGCTGCACGAACGGGCCGACCAGCCGACGATCCAGGCGTACTACGACGGTGTGCTCGCCGACCGGATGCTCGGGTCGGGGCGGGTGGAGCTGTTCGCCGGGTGCGAATACAGCGGCGACCGCACCTTCCGGGACCTGGCGACGGGCGAGCGGTTCGAGGTGCCGGAGCGGTGCCGCGTGGTCGACGCGCGCTACCTCGCGCCCGAGATCCCGGCCGAGACGCCGCCCCGCTTCGGGGTCGCCGACGGCGTACGCGTCATCCCCGTCAACGACCTGCCCCGGGTCGAGGACGCGCCGAGCGAGTACGTCGTGGTCGGCTCCGGCAAGACCGCGACCGACGCGATCGTCTGGCTGCTCGGCCACGACGTCGACCCCGGCGCGATCTGCTGGGTGCGGCCGCGCGACCCGTGGATGCTGAACCGCGCGGTCATCCAGCCGGACCCGGCGATCTATCTCGCGATGGTGGCCGACATGCTCGGCGTCTGCGCGAGCGCGCCGTCGCTCGACGAGGTGTTCCTCGGGCTCGAGGACGCCGGGATCATGCTGCGGATCGACCGCTCGGTCACGCCGACCATGGCCAAGGCGCCGACGCTCGGCACCTGGGAGCTGCAGAGGCTGCGGACCGTCGAGAACGTCGTACGCCGGGGGCACATCGTCACCGCGCACCGCGGGCGCCTGGAGTTCGCCGACGGCTCCGTCGCTGTCGCCGACGACGCGCTGGTCGTGAACTGCGCCGCCGACGGCCTCAAGCAGCCCCCGCTGGTGCCGATCTGGCAGCCGGAGGCGATCACGCTGCAGCCGATTCGGGCGGGCTTCCCGTGCTTCGGGGCCGCGCTGGCGGGCTACGTCGAGGCGACCCGCCCGGCCGGGTCGGAGGGCGGCGACGCCGAGAAGAACCGCCTGGCCAGGCCCTCGTCCTTCGGCAACAGCCTCACCGACTGGGCCACGATGAACGTCGTCGGCCTGCAGAACTCCGCGGCCTTCAACTCCGAGCCGGACATCAAGGACTGGGCCGACCGGTGCGCGCTCAACCCCGCCCGGATCGCGCCCGACCACCCGGGCTCGCCCGAGCTCGACGAGGCGGTCGCGCGGATGCGGGCCAACGTCGGGCCCGGACTGGCCCACCTGGCCGCGCTGCGCGATGAGCGCCTCGCGGAGGCCCCGCCCCGGTAGGGTCCTGCGGATGGCGCCCACCCGGTTGATGGACGTGGGGCGCATCCTCGACGCGGCGGAGGCGGCCTCACCGCTCGACGCCGTCGCGTCGGTCGCCCGCGAGCTCGGGGCGGCGTACGACGCCGTGTCGGTCTCCTTCCTCATCACCGACATGTCCGGGCGCGCGCTGGTACGCCTCGCGCACGTGCCGCTCGTCGCCGGCGCGACGCCCGGCCTGGCCACCACCCGCAGCCCGCTGGAGCCCGGCGAGCGCCGTCGGGGCGAGGAGTCGGCGACATACCTCCCCTTCGACGGCGGCCCCGAGGAGCAGGCGGTCCGCACCCAGACCGTGCAGGTGCTGGCCGCGGAGGCGGACGCGCCGGCCGGGGCCGAGGGCCTGTGGCGAGTGCTCGCGCCCGTGACCGAGCGGGGGGAGGCGATCGGGCTGCTGGAGCTGTACCTCCGGGAGCGCCCCGCACCCGAGGTCGTCGCCGAGATCGGCCAGGTCGCGCACCTGCTGGCGTTCGTGGTGATCGCGAACCGCCAGCACACCGACCTCTTCGAGTGGGGCCAGCGCAACCGGAGCTTCAGCCTGTCCGCCGAGATCCAGCAGCGGCTGCTGCCGCAGTCGCGGACCTGCGAGGCGGCGGCGTTCACGCTGGCCGGCTGGCTGGAGCCGGCGGCGAGCATCGGCGGCGACACCTTCGACTACAGCCTCGGGCGCAACGTGCTGCACCTGTCGCTGACCGATGCGATGGGCCACGGCGTCGGCGCCGCGCTCACCGCCAGCCTGTGCCTGGGCGGCCTGCGCGGCGGGCGGCGGCGCGGGCAGTCGCTGCTCGAGCAGGTCGCGTCGACCAACGCCGCCCTCCTCGAGCACGCGGTCAGCGAGAACAGCGACTTCGTCACCGGGCTCGTCGGCCGGCTGGACCTGCGCACCGGGTCCCTCGCGCTGGTCAACGCCGGCCATGTGGCGCCGTACCTCCTGCGCGGCGACGAGCTCACCACCCTCGACCTGCGCGCGAACCTGCCGCTGGGGCTGTTCGCGGACGCGGCGTACGACAGCACCGAGGTCGTCCTCCAGCCCGGCGACCGACTCGTCCTCGTGACCGACGGGATGCTCGAGCGGCACGTGGCGTCGGTCGACCTGCCCGGCGCGATCCGCGCCACCCGCGACCTCCACCCGCGCGAGGTCGTCCGGGCGCTCGCCGACAGCGCGCTCGCCGCCGCCGGCCACGCGCTGGAGGACGACGCCACGCTGCTGTGCCTCGACTGGCACGGCACCCACGACGAGGACCGCGACGCCGTCGACGGCGCCGACACCGAGCGCGCCAGCGATCCGCTGGACGAGAGGTCGTACGCCGGGGGGCCGGCCGTCCCGTAGCGTCGGCCCGTGCCCACCGCCGCTGCCCCCACGCCGCTCGCCGACCAGCTGCTCGACCTCCAGGTCGCGCACCACCTCGACCGACTGAAGGGCAAGAAGCTCGACGCCACCGTGACCCGGCTCGCCGGGTCGCTGCTCGACGCCTCCGGGCGGCACCAGATCGAGGACCTGGTCGACCGGGCGGCGATCAAGGCCATCGTGACGCGGGCGATGGCGACCGTCCCCGGCAGCGCCGCGGTGAGCGGCATCCTGCAGATGGCCGTCCAGGTCGTGCACGACGGCCCCGCGACGCCGTACCCCCTCGGCGACCTCGCCGAGCGTGACCAGGTCGAGGCCCTCGTCGACGCGGTCCTGGGGCTCGCGCCGGTGCTGGAGCGCGCGCTCGAGCGGCTGACCGCGAGCCCGCTGGTCGGAACGATCGCGTCGCGGTTCATGGGACGGATCGTCGGCGAGGTGCTGCAGGCCAACAAGGCCGTCGCCGACAAGGTGCCCGGGCTCGGGTCGCTGATGTCGTTCGGCACCAGCGCCGCCTCGCGGGTGATGGGCGCGGCCGACAAGCAGTTCGAGGGGCTGATCAACGACACGGTCGGCAAGAGCGGCACCTTCGCGGTCCGCCGCCTCAACAAGATCGTCATCGAGACCCTCCAGGACCCCACGACCCGCGAGGCCGTGCTGCAGGTCTGGGACCTCGCCGCGACGCAGGAGGTGCGCGGGCTCGGCGAACAGGCGTCGTACGACGAGCTGGTCGCCGTCGTCGACGCCGTCCACGACGTCGCGATCAGCGCCCTGTCCTCCGAGCAGGTCGCCCGGATCGGCGACGTGGTCGTGGACGCGTTCTTCGAGCGGTTCGGCGGCTACACCCCGACCGAGCTCCTCGACGAGCTCGACCTCGACCGCGACGAGCTCGTCGCCGACCTCGTCCGGATGGCGCCTCGCGTCGTGGACGCCCTGCGCGCATCCGGCGACCTGGAGCAGATCGTGCGCGCCGAGCTCGCGCCGTTCTACGCGTCCGCGAAGGTGCGGAAGCTGCTCGGCTGAGCCGTCGCGATCGGGCAGTCACTGCGCCTCGCCCGACCGGCCTCAGGCTGTCGTCACTCGTCCTCCGAGCGAGCGATGTGAGCTACGGCTGGAGGTTCTCCAGGTCGGCGAGCAGCCGCGGGTGCGTCGGCGTCCAGCCCAGCTCGGCGCGCGTGCGGGCGCTCGACGACGGCTGGTCGGCGGCGAAGATCGGACCGAGCGGGCCGTAGGTCGTCTCCGGGACCGACCGCACCTCCAGACCGAGCCGCCGTCCGATCACAGCCGCGATGTCGCGGACCGCGTCGCCCTCGTCGTCGACCGCGTGCCAGGCGCTCCCGGCCGGCGCCGTCTCCAGGGCCAGGCGGAAGAGCACGGCGGCGTCGAGCGCGTGGACCGCGGGCCAGCGCTGGGTTCCGTCACCGGGGTAGCCCGAGACCCCGCTCTGCCGGGCGATGCCGGTGAGCAGCCCCGCGAAGCCGCCCTCGCCTTCACGGTGCACGGTCCGCGGCAGGCGGACCGCCGAGCTCCGGACCCCGCGCAAGGCCAGCTCGAGGATCGCGTTCACGGTCCGCCCACGACCGCCGACGGGCCCGTCGACGGGCAGCGGGTCGGACTCGGTCGAGAGCCGGCCGCTCACCCACGGGGTACCCGAGACCGTGACCAGAGGACGGTCGCTGCCGACCAGCGCCTCGCCCATGGCCTCCAGTGCCGCGGTCTCCTCGGCGACCGCGTTCGCCAACGCGTCCGGTGTCGTGAAGTCGTTCGCGAAGGCCAGGTGGATGACGCCGTCGGCCCCTTCCGCTCCCCCGCGGACGGCGTCGAGGTCGGCGAGGGAGCCGCGCAGCGCCGAGGCGCCGGCTGCCTCGACCGCCGTCGCGGAGGCGTCGGAACGGGCGAGCGCCACGACGTCGTGGCCGTGCTCGAGCAGCTCGGCGACGACGGCGGTGCCGATCAGGCCGGTGCCGCCGGTGATGAAGACCTGCATGGGATGCTCCTCAGTGATGGGACTGTTGTCCCGTCACCGTAGCAGGGTGATGGGACAACGGTCCCGTCACGTAGGATGGGCCCATGGCACGGTGGGAACCAGGGGCACGCGAGCGGATCGTGGTCGCCGCGGTCGACCTCTTCACCGAGCAGGGGTACGACGACACGACCGTCGCCCAGATCGCCGAGCGAGCCGGCATCACCAAGAGCACCTTCTTCCGGCACTTCCCCGACAAGCGCGAGCTCCTCGCTGCAGGCCAGGAGACGCTCAGCCGGCTGCTGGCGGAGGGCATCGCCGACGCACCGGCTGGCGCCAGCCCGCTCGAGGCGGTCGCCGCCGGGCTCACGCGCGCGTCCGACGAGATGGGACCGACCAACCGCGAGCTCGGGCCCCGCATCAGCGCGGCGGTGGCGGCCAGCACCGAGCTGCAGGAGCGCGCGGTCCTGAAGAACGTCGGCCTGGCGGCCGCGATGACGGAGGCCCTGCTGGCCCGCGGCACGACCGACCCGGTGGCCCACCTGGCGGCCGAGCTCGGCGTGCTCGCCTTCAAGCGGGGGTTCGCCGAATGGTCGGAGGGCGACCGCGACGGGACGGATCACCTGGCGCCCTACACCCTCGCCGCCCTCGCCGACCTGCGCGCGGCGAGCTCGTCGCTCGGCTAACCGCCGGTCGCCTCCGGGCCGTCCGCAACGAACTCCCGCAGCACCCGCGCGAACCGCTCCGGGTCCTCGAGGTGCGGGAAGTGGCCGGCGCCCTCGAACATCTCGACCCGGCAGTCGGGCAGCGACTCCTCGACGCTGCGCGCGTGGGAGGCCGGGATCATCCGGTCCTTCGAGCCCTAGACGATCATGGTCGGGACGGGCAGCGCGCCCTCGAGGTGGTCGTGGGCGCTGATGCTCTGCCCGCCGATGTCGATGACGGCACGGGTGGTGGCGAGGAAGGCGCGGCGGCTGCCGCGGTCGCCCAGCGAGCTGAAGCCGTGCCAGATCGCGCCCAGGTCGGCGCCGGGTCGCCAGCCGACCTTGGCCGCGCCGCGACCCAGCGCCTCGGCCCGCGAGAGCACCGCCGCGGACGCGATCACGCTGAGCACCTGCGCGGCGCCGGGCAGGGTCGCGGAGCGCAGCACGAGGTTGACCTCGCGGGCCAGGCCACCGCTGGAGACCAGGACGAGGCGCTCGACCCGCTCCGGGAAGAGGTAGAAGAACTGCATGGCGATGCCGCCGCCGAGCGAGTGGCCGACCAGCGTGACGGTCTCGATCCCGAGGTGGTCGAGGAGGTCGCGCATCGCGGCGGCGTGCGCGCTGAGCGAGTAGTCACCCAGCGGCTTCGCCGACTCGCCGTGGCCGAACAGGTCGGGCAGCACCACGCGGTGGTCGTCGTGCATCGCGTCGACGAGGTGCCCCCACTGCCGCTGCGAGCCCAGGATGCCGTGGATGAAGAGCACGGCCGGGCCGGTCCCGCTGTCGACGTACGACAGGTCGTGCCCGTGCAGCGTGACGGTCTGCGGAGCCAAGCGCGCCATGGTCGATGTCCTCGCAGGGGTCGTGTTGCCGGGCCCCCACGGTAGTCCCGTGCCTCGCGGCCCGCTGCGTCAGCCGGTCTGCTCGAAGAGCGACACGACGATCCCCTCGGGGCCACGGACGTACGCCATCCGCACGCTGTGCTCGTACTCCCCGACCCCACCGACGAGGCCGTAGCCGTCCGCCGCGACCGATGCGAGCGCCGTGTCGAGGTCGCCGACCTCGAAGGACACGTTGCGCAGGCCGACCTCGTTGGCCATCGCCGTGGGCGAGCCCGGCAGGTGCTCGGGGTGCTCGAAGCTCGACAGCTCCAGCCGGGAGCCCCCGCCGGGCGCCCGCAGCATCGTCAGTCGGCACCGTGCGCCGGGGATCGCACACACGGTCTCGACGAACTCGCCCTCCACGAAGCCCCGGCCCTCGACCTCCAGGCCCAGGCCGACGAAGAACGCCGTCGCCGCGTCGAGGTCGGCGACGGTGAGGCCGACGTGGTCGAAGCGCTGCACGTGTCCCATGCAGCCATCTTGCACCAGCCCTCCTGCGGGCCGCTCGGACGGCGCACACGGGGACACCGACCGCCCCGCGCCCCCTTCTCAGGGCGCCGGGTCCGCTGCCATGATCGGGCCGTGGACGAGCCGATGTCCTGGTTCGCGGCCGCCGACGCCGCGCTCATGCCCCTGTCGAGGGGCCGCCACGTGCTGGCCCTGGTCGACGGCGCCCACGCCTCCGGCCTCCTCGAGGCACTCCGGACCGGCGGCGACCCGGCGGCCCTGGCACGCGCGACCGGCCTGCCCGAGCACACGGTCCGCGCGGTCGGCGACGCGCTCGCCAGCACCGGCGTGGTCGACGAGTCCGAGGGCCGACTGGGTCTGACCCCCGCCTGGGACGCCCTGCTGCGCGACGATGCCTTCACCACCCTCGAGCTGCTGCTCCGCAGCGGCGACATCGAAGCCGGACTGCTCCGGTCGGTGAGCGCCGGGGCGGACTACTGGACCATGCCCAGCGAGGACCGGCTCACGTTCGCGCGCGCGATCTCGCCCAACCCGTTCGCGGCCGGGCTGGTCGCGTCCTTCCGCGCGTCCGCGGAGCACGACCCGGAGCGCGCGGCCCTGCGCGCCGGCGGGCGGCTGCTGGAGCTCGGCTGCGGCGTGGCCGGGCGGCTGCTCACCTGCCTGCAGGCCTTCCCCGCCCTGACGGCCGTCGGGGTGGAGCTGGCCGACGACCTCGCCGACGAGGCCGAGCGCCGGGCCGAGGCGCTGGGCGTGGCGGACCGCCTGACCGTCGTCCGCTCCGACGCAGGGACCCACCTCGAGCCCGACTCCTTCGACTTCGGCTTCTGGAGCCAGTTCTTCTTCCCCACCGCGAGTCGAGGACCGGCCCTGGCCGCGCTCTTCACCAACCTCCGCCCCGGCGGCACCGCCTGGGCTCCCGTGCTGGGTGACGTCCCGGCCATGGAGGCCGACCCGACCGGCCCGGAGCGCCAGGAGTACGCCGTGTTCCGGGTCATCCTGGACTCGTGGGGCGTCCCCGAGCGCTCGCCCGCCCAGCTCGGTGCGGAGTTCCGGGCGGCGGGCTTCGTCGACATCGACCACAGCGGCGGCGGCGCTGCGGGGCCGGTGCGGCTCAGCGCCCGGAAGCCCTGACCCACCCCCCGCCGCGCACCCACCTGACCGGACCCCGCGCCACGGGGCAAAACTCCCGGCGTCGGGCGCCCGGCGGCCGCTACCGTCGACCATGCGCGCATTGGGTGAGTGGGTGCTGCGGCACCGCAAGATGGTCATGCTCTGCTGGTTGCTCATCACGGTCGCCGGCATGGCGGTCACCAGCACCGTGAACAACCGGCTCACCGTCGACTTCTCCCTGCCCGGCCAGCCCGGCACCGAGACGGCGGCCCAGATCATCAAGGCCTACGGCAACGGGGGCAACACGGTCCCGCTCGTCGTCACGGTCACGATGCCCGACGGCCAGAAGGTGACCGGCAGCGAGCAGCAGATCGGCGACGCGTTCGCGTCGGTGACGCAGGCCGACGTACCCCTCCGCGTCCTCGACGAGGCCAACACCGGCGACGCGGCGTTCCGCACCGAGGACGGCGCGACGGCGTACGCCCTGGTCTTCTACCCCTTCCCCGACAGCTTCGCGACGGTGCTGCCGACCGAGGTGGTCCGCAAGGCGGTCGCGGCGCAGGTGCCCGAGGGGGCGACCGTCGGTGTGACCGGCATGGACGCGCTCGCCGTCGGCGACGAGACCGGCGGCCCCGGTGTGCTCGCCGAGACGCTGCTCGGCGGGCTGGGCGCACTGGCCGTGCTCCTGTTCGTCTTCGCGTCCCTGCTGGCCTTCATGCCGCTGCTGGTCGCTGCCGTCTCGATCCTGACGACGTTCCTGCTGCTGCTCCCGATCACCTACCTCACCGACGTCTCGTTCATCGTCGAGTTCCTCATCGCGCTGGTCGGGCTGGGGGTCGCGATCGACTACTCGCTGCTGCTCGTGACCCGATGGCGGGAGGAGCGCGACCACGGCAAGGACAACCACGAGGCCGTGGTGACGGCGATGGAGACCGCCGGCCACGCGGTGCTGTTCAGCGGCATCACGGTGGCGATCGGGCTGCTCGCGCTGGTGGTGCTGCCGGTGCCCTTCCTCCGGAGCATCGGGTACGGCGGCGCGCTCATCCCGCTCGCCAGCGTGCTCGTCACGCTCACCCTGACGCCGGCGATCCTGGGTGGCATCGGCCCGCGCGTCGACTGGCCGAAGATCCGTCACGAGAACCAGTCGAGCCCGGCATGGACCCGCTGGGCGGGCCTCGTCGTCCGCCGCCGCTGGATCGCGGCCGGGGCTGCCGTCCTCATGCTCGGCCTGCTGACGGCCGCCTTCACCGGCATCAAGATCGGGGCGGCCGACTCCGAGTCGCTGGCGTCGAACGGGGCCGCCTACGACGCCCTGCGCACGCTCGAGGACGGCGGCGTATCCACCGGCGTGCTCACCCCCATCGAGGTGCTCGCCGAGACCGACAAGGCGGACGCCGTCGCGAGCACGCTCGGCGAGGTCGACGGCATCGTCACCGCCGTCGTCCCCACGGGCGACGGCGCGGACGTCGACGGCCGGACCGTCGTCGTGCTCATCCCGGACGGCGAGACCGTCAACTCCCAGAGCGTGGACGTCGTACGCCGGGTGCAGGACGTCGCCGACTCCACCGACGGGGTGATCGGGGTGGCCGGGCTCGGCGCGGACCAGGTCGACTTCCTGCACGCGGTGTACGGCAACCTGCCGCTGATGCTGGGGCTGATCTGCCTGCTGACCTACGTCCTGCTCGTCCGCGCGTTCCGTTCGCTGCTGCTGCCCCTCAAGGCGGTGCTGCTCAACCTGGTCTCACTGACCGCGGTCTTCGGCGCGATGGTGCTCTTCTGGCAGGAGGGCTACGGCTCCAACGCCGTCTTCGGCATCGCGGAGACCGGCGCGGTGACGTTCTGGATCCCGATCATGGTCTTCGCGTTCCTCTACGGCCTGTCGATGGACTACGAGGTCTTCATCCTGAGCCGGGTGCGCGAGGAGTACGACGCCGGTGCCTCGACCGACCAGGCCGTCGTCCGCGGCATCGGCCGCACCGGCCGTCTGGTCACCAGCGCCGCCCTGATCCTCTTCCTGGCCTTCGCCGCCCTGGCCTCCGGGCCCGGCACCGACATCAAGGTGCTCGCCACCGGACTGGGCATCGGCATCCTCCTCGACGCCACCATCATCCGCTCGCTGCTGGTGCCGTCGCTGGTGTCGCTGTTCGGCTCCTGGAACTGGAAGCTGCCCGACCGGGTCGCCCGGCTGCTGCGGATCGAGCCGTCGGTCGTGCACGCCGAGCGGCCGGCGATCGTCGACTGAGAGGCTCCGGGGCAACCGCCCGGATTCCCCGATGCCGCCGCCGGGCCTGTGCCAGCATCGGCCCGTGCGCACGGCCGTCAGACTCCTCCTCGCGACCGTCCTCGGCACCGCCGGCCTGGTCGGGCCGCCCCTCACCACGGCCGCCTCGGCGCGGACGGACGACTGGCACGGCTCGCGTCATGCGATGCCGGGCAAGTACGCGTGGCTCGACGACATCACCCCGTCCGACACCTACACGATCGTCGTGGTCCGGGGCATGGGTCGCGCCGCTGTGGTGAGGCACCTGGGCGGCGTCAAGCGGAAGCTCGCCGCCATGACCCCCACGGAGGCCGAGACCTACCTCTTCGACCACGTCACGGCGGACTACTCGTGGCCCCGGGTCGTCCAGGTCCAGCGCCGCGGGCACGCCGTGGTGGTCTACGCACCGTACGGCGTCCTCGACGACGCCGCGCTGGCCCGGCTGTCGCGCCACGGCCGCGCGGCCGAGTTCTTCACCGACGTCGAGCTGGACACCTCCGTCACGGTCGCGAAGAAGGGCGAGGTCGTGCGGCAGTTCGACGCGGGCTTCAAGCCGCCGAAGGAGGGAGCCCTCCGCGCCGAGCGCGGCCTGGACTGGGGAGCCCCGGACCAGAACGTCTGGGCGACCGCCTGGGCCTTCGACGAGCGGATCTCGCGCACGCACATCAGCCGCACCTGGTTCGACCAGGCCCACCCGACCTTCATCGCCAAGAAGGGCGCCCTCTGAGCCCGAGGGCTGTCGTCCAGAACGCCATTGACGCACCACCCTTTTCGTGTCAACGTCAATTGACATGAAATCGACACGCAGCTACACCATGGGGGCTCGCGCCCAGGCCGTCGCCGACACCCGGCGGCGGATCCTCGAGACGCTCTTCGACCTCGGCCGCGAGCGGATGTTCCCCGACATCTCCCTCGACGACGTCGCCGAGGCGGCCGGTGTCAGCGTCCAGACCATCCTGCGGCACTTCACGAGCCGCGCCGGTCTGTACGAAGCGACCATGGACCACGCGATCGCTGCCGTGACCGAGGAGCGGCGTACCCCTGTCGGCGACGTCGCCGCGGCCGTCCGGGTGATCGTCGACCACTACGAGGACCGCGGCCAGACGGCGCTCCTGATGCTCGCCCAGGAGTCCACCGACCCGCAGGTCGCCGAGCTCACCCGACGTGGTCGATCGATGCACCGCACCTGGGTGCAGACCGTCTTCGCCCCGTACGCCGGCCCCCGCGACCCGGTCATCGACCTCCTCGTGGTCGCGACCGACGTCTACACGTGGAAGCTGCTGCGCCGCGACCGCCGCTACTCGCGGGCACGGACCGAACAGCTGATGCACCGCCTCACGACCTCGATCCTCGAGGGCGCCGAACCCGAAGGAGCGCCGTCATGAGCACCATCCTCGTCGTCACGTGGGACGGCGGTGGCAACGTCCCCCCGGCTCTCGGCATCGCCACCGAGCTGCAGCACCGCGGCCACCGGGTCCGGGTCATGGGGCACCCCGCGCAGCGGGCACAGGTGGAGGCCGCCGGGCTCGACTTCACGCCCTTCCGCAATGCCCGCCCCTTCACGGCCACCGACAGCAGCACGCCCGTCGACTACGCGGGCGTGTTCGGCGACCGGGGGATGGGCCGCGACGTGGTGGAGGAGCTGCGGCGCGAGCCGGCCGGCCTCGTGGTGATCGACTGCATCCTCTTCGGCGCGATGCAGGCGGTCGCCGCCGCGGGGGTGCCGTACGTCGTGCTGGAGCACATGTACGACGCCTACCTCGTCCGGCGCTGGCTGCGCGGCCCGATGGGCCTCGCCATGACGGTGAAGCGCATTCCCGCGCGCAGGCTGCTGCGGAGCGCGGCCGCACGGGTGGTCGCCTGCAGCGCCGAGCTCGACCCCGCCGGGCGGGGACGACTCCCCGGCAACCTGCACTACACCGGTCCGGTGGTCACGGGCGTCCCGGCAGCGCCCACCGTGCCGACGGTGCTCGTCAGCCTCAGCACGGTCAACTTCCCGGGCCAGGCGCGCGCCATGCAGCACATCCTCGACGCGCTCGGCACCCTCGGGGTGCGCGCCGTCGCCACGGTCGGCCCCTCCATCGGCATCGAGCACCTCACAGCGCCGCCGAACGTCCAGCTCCGCGGGTTCGTCCCCCACGCCGAGCTGCTCCCGACCGTGTCGATGGTCATCGGGCACGGCGGCCACGCGACCACGATGGTCGCGCTGGCCCACGACCTCCCGGTCCTGGTGATGCCGATGCACCCGATGCTCGACCAGAGGATGGTCGGGCAGTCGCTCGTCGACGCCGGCGCGGGTCGGCTCCTCTCCAAGAAGGCCGCTCCCGCGGCCATCGCGGCCGCCGTGACCGAGCTGATCGGCGACGGTCCGCACCGGATCGCCGCGGCCCGACTGGGCTCCACCCTCCGCGCCACCTCCGGTGCCGCCGCCGGCGCCGACCTGATCGAGTCGGTCACCGCGAGCCGGGCGGCCGCCTGACTGACCGGCCCCCGGACGGGACACGTCGCCGGCGGCGGCGCCACAGCAGCCACGACCCGGCCACCGGCACCAGGGCGACAGCGCCCGCCCGGTGCCACGGTCGCCGGGGGTCGGTCGTCGCCTCCGGCTCCGCCGCAGGCCCGAGCGGCCGCTGCCACAGCGCCGTGGCCAGGTCCGGGGCGTTCACCTGCTCGCCGTAGCCACGCAGCTCGATCGCCTCGACGTCGCCGTCGACGATGTCGACGACGTGCACCTCGGTGCGCCAGTGCCCGACCACGACGTGGGTCGGGTCGCGCCACCCGAGCAGCTGGCCGGGCGAGACGCCCGCGGGCAGGTCCAGGGGCCGCGCGTCCGCCTCGTGCCCCGCCGCCCCGGCGTAGAGACGCCACGGCGAGCGCGGCCTGCCGACACGGTGGCCGATGGAGGCGAACGTCGTGTCGTCCGGCCCCCAGGAGGCGTCCATCACCTGGTAGGGCAGCCGCACCGACGACGGGGCGCCGAGGTCGGGATCCGTCCGGTGGACCGTGCGACCCCGCGCCCACACGACGCCCGAGGGGGCAGTGCCGAGGACGGGCAGCCAGTAGTGGCCGGGCTCCTCGACCACGGTGGGGCTGCCGTCGCGGACGTCCCACGCGACGAGCTGGTGCTCGTGCGAGCGCTGCCTGCGCGGCAGGTCGGGGTCCTCGTAGCTGGTCAGCAGGTAGCGGGAGTCCCCGGAGAACGCCAGGTCGGACAGGGTGCCGCGGACCGAGGAGGCGCCGGGTACGTCGAGCTGCCGGATCTCGCCCGTGGTGGTGTCCATGACCGACCACCTCGACGCGTTGCCGGGCATCCCGCCGCGACCGTCGCGCGCGGGGCGCACCCAGCCGATCCAGCGCCCGTCGGGCGACAGCGCGGTCCCGCCGGACAGCCCCCAGCGGCGGTGGGAGAAGCCGGGCAGACGGAGCCAGGAGGCGCTGCCGTCCGCGGCGGAGACCGCGAAGACCTCCAGCGACTGGCGCTTGTCGAGGACGCCGACCGTCCTGCTGCGCATCGAGATTCCCATCGCGGCCACCGGGCCGTCGACGCCTTCGTGCGTCGACCACGCACCGGGGGCGTTGACGACCTCGGGCAGGTGCGGGTCCTCGCCGCCCGCGGCGGTGGCACCCGGGACCAGCGCCAGACCGGTTGCGACCGCGAGCGCACCCGCCAGCGCGACCGTGGCGAGGGCCCGGCGCACCGGGCCGGTCACCGTCCGACCCCGGCGCGGCGCCTCCCCATGCGGAAGCCCAGTCCGGCGGCGACGACCAGCAGCCCGAGCACCGCCAGCGCGCAGCCGGCCAGCTGCCCGCGGCTCAGAAAGACCAGCGACCCGCTGGTGTCCGCCTGGCTAAAGCCCGTGAACCAGTCGGGGCGGGTGGGGGGACGCTCGGTGAGGTAGTAGACGTCGTCGCCGGGGCCGGGGCCGACCGACAGCGCGACGACGATGCCCGCGACCACGAGGACCAGGCCGAGGACCCACCACAAGTGACGACGCACGAGAGCGAGTATCGGCGAAGACGCCCGGGCGCAGGGCCGGAACGAGGAAGAGTGGAGCGGACGCGAGGATTTGAACCTCGACCCCTTCCCTGGAAGGGAAGCGTGCTGCAACTACACCACGTCCGCGCGACCGGGCCCTGACGAGCCCGGCCCGAGGAGTATCCCATCCCGGCAGGGCCTCCGCCCGCACCGGGTGCGGCCGGGCCGTCAGCTGGTCCAGAACGGGTCGGTCAGGATCGCGCGGACCTGCTGGGCGTCGAGAGCGGGGACGTCGGCGGGGTCGTGCACGGTCGAGGGCCGGTCCGCCCGGGTGCCCTCGGCGACGTAGACCTCGACGTGGCCGCCACCGGGTCCGGCGAGGGTGGCGAGGACGTAGGCCCGGTCGGTCGGCTGCTCCTGCCGGTCGACGACCGTCCGCTCGACCTTGTCGGTGACGACGCCGACCAGCGTGCCGTCCGCGGAGCGGATCTCCTGGCAGGACTCGTTCCCCGTCAGCTCGGCACACGGGCGCACCGGCTGCGACGGCGCGTTGCTGCCCCCGGCACAGGGGCCTCCGGACGAGAGCTCCGCGAGGGTTCGCCGCCCGCCCGGCACCCCGGGCGGCGGGAGCAGCGTCACGCTGGCGAAGTCCGCGTCGCCCCCGCTGACGAGGTTGCCGCCCCAGGTGCCGGACCCGTGGTCGTCCGTCTCCCCGATGCCCACGCCCGCGGGCAGCAGCCCGGCCAGCTCGTCCCGGATCTCCTCGGTCGACTTGCTCCACCACCCGGTCGCGGCAGCGCCACACGCATCCTCCCCGGACGCGCCCTTCCCGGACGACGCCGTGGGGCTCGCGGGCGCGGAGCCGCTCGGGTCGGCCGCCACCGACGGGGTCGTGGGGTCCGTGTCCCGACCGGGCCAGTCCTGCGCGAAGGCCGGCACGGCGAGCGCGAGCGCGGTCGCGGCCGCGACGCCGCCGACGGCGTACGCCACGCTCCGGTGGCGGCGCCGGCGTGCCCCGCGGGCGAGGGCGAGAGGAAGGACGTCGGGAGCGCGCAGCCCGCCGACGGCACGGTCCATCCGGTCGCGGAGGTGGTGGTCGAGCCCGTCGACGGGTTCGCGGTCGTCGTTCATGAGGTGCTCCTCGGGAGGTCGATGTCGTCGGCGAGCAGGTCCCGCAGCCGGCGCAGCGCGCGGCTCGTGCGGTTCTTCACCGCCGCTTCGCTGAGGTGGAGGTCGGCGGCCGTGGTGGCCACGCTGAGGTCGTGCCAGAAGCGCAGCACCACGACCGCGCGGTCGAGCGGCGCGAGCTCGGCCAGGGCGGCCATCAGCGTGAGCCGGTCGGCCACGTCCGCGGCCGGCGCGGAGGTGCCGACGTCGTGCCGCCCGCGCAGGATCGTCAGGTCACCGGTCGGCAGCTCGCCGCTGCGGCGCAGCCGCCGCTCGGAGAGGAAGGCGTTGAGCAGGATCCGGTGGCAGTACGCCACCGGGTCGTCGGTGGTGCGCAGCCGGCGCCAGCCGACGAACGCCTGGGTGAGCGTGGTCTGCAGCAGGTCCTCGGCGGCGTACGGCGAGGTCGTCAGCAGGTAGGCGCTCCGGTAGAGCCGGTCGGAGTGCTGGGCGGCGAACGCGGTGAACTCCGCGTCGTCACGCCGGCTGCCACGCACGGAGGCTCCTCTCGGTCAGGGACGGGTACGACGAGAAGACGCGCCAGGGGCCCGATCAGGTCTCAGATCCATCCGTTCGCCTGCGCGACGCGGGCGGCCTCGGCCCGGGTCGAGGCGCCGGTCTTGCCGATCGCGGCGGAGAGGTAGTTGCGCACCGTCCCCATCGACAGGTGTGCCTTCGCCGCGATCACGGCCACCGGCGAGCCGTCGAGCGCGAGCAGCAGGATCTCCGCCTCGCGGGCGGTGAGCGGGGACGGCCCGGACATCAGCGACTCGGTCGCGAGGTCGGGGTCCACGACGCGCAGGCCGGCGTGCACCCGGCGTACGGCGTCGGCGAGCTCGCGTGCGGGAGTGTCCTTGACCAGGAAGCCGGCGGCGCCCGCGTCGAGGGCGCGGCGCACGTAGCCCGGCCGGCCGAACGTCGTCACGATCAGCGACCGAGTGCCCGGCAGCTCGGCGCGCAGCTGCTCGGCGACCTCGAGCCCCGTCAGGCCGGGCATCTCGATGTCGAGCAGGCAGACGTCGGCCTGCGAGTCCCGCGCCGCCGCGAGCACCTCGTCACCGCGGCCGACCTGGGCCACGACCTCGAGGTCGGTCTCGAGGTCGAGGAGCGCGGCGAGCGCACCGCGGACCAGGGCCTGGTCGTCGGCCAGCAGGACCCGGATCACGGGAGCAGCACCTGCACGCGGGTGCCGCCGGAGCCGGTCGACCCGGTGACGTCCAGGGTGCCGCCGGACGCGAGCACCCGCTCGCGCATCCCCCGCCGCCCGTTGCCCTCGGCCGCCGAGCAGCCGACGCCGTCGTCGGCCACGACCAGCCCCTGCGGCGACAGCTCGATCGAGACGGTGGACGCCCGCGCGTGGCGGACCACGTTGGTGAGCGACTCGCGGAGCACCCAGGCGAGCAGCGTGCGGTGCCGCGGGTCGGTGTCGGCGACGGTGCCGACCACGCGCGTCTCGATGCCGGCGTCGGCGAGCATCCGGGGCGCGGCGGCGAGCTCGGCCTCGAGGCTGGCCGCGCGCAGGCCGCCGACCGTCGAGCGCACCTCGGCGAGCGCCTGACGCGCCGTCTCCTGGATGGAGGTGAGCTCGGCCCGGGCCCGCTCGGGGTCGACCTCGATCAGCCGGGACGCGAGCTCGGCCTTGATCGACAGGACCGTCAGCGAGTGGCCGAGGACGTCGTGCACGTCACGGGCGACCCGGTCGCGCTCGGCGACCAGCGCGAGCTCGGCGCGGGCGGCGTCGGCGCGCCCGTCGAGCTCGGAGAAGACCCGCATCGCCGCGCAGAACCCGATGATCGGCCACACCATGAGGAAGAAGAACGCCGGGAAGTCGCCGTCGACGAGCGACAGCACCGGCAGCAGCGCGCTGACGACCGTGGTGGCCTTCCACCAGGGGGCGGGGACCATGAGCGCGGAGAACGCGCCGAGGTACGGCGTCAGGCCGATCGACTCGATGCCGATGACCGGCACGGTGGCGGCGCCGAGCGCGATCATCGCGACCCAGATCGCGAGCGCGTGCGGGCGCCACACGGCCCAGCCGAGGAGGTACACCCCGGCGTACGCCGCGATCAGCGTGAGCGTCAGCACCTGCGCCGGCACCGACGCGTCGGTCTGCAGCACCTCGCCGACGGGGTAGGCCAGGAAGACCAGCCAGATGGCGGCGACCACCCAGCCGAAGCGCTCCCAGGGCGAGCGGACGGGGTCGGTCGGCGCGGCGCAGGTGGTCACACCCGCTCGCGGCGTCGGCGAAGTCCCCACACCGCGAGGCCCGCGAAGATCAGCGTCCACGCGCACACGTTAGCGAGCAGCAGCCACACGGAGTCGTGGCCGGCGTCGTTCGGGAGGTAGCCCTCGGAGATCGGGTAGCGCGCCAACCCGGCGTAGCCGTACAGCGGCGTGAACCGCCCGATCGCCAGGATCAGCCCGTCCATCGGCGTGAAGACGTTGCCGAGGAAGCTCATGATCACGATCAGCCCGGACGCGATGCCGGCGGCGTTCTCGCCCTTGAAGTGCAGGCAGACGGCCAGCCCGTAGACCGCGAAGAGGGCCGAGCCGAGCCACACGGTGCCGGCGCTGGCCAGCCAGTCGACCGCGTTGCCGGACGAGCCGGTGGCCGCGCCGATGGCGTAGATCAGCGCGATCGGGACGGCCGCCACCAGCATCGCCACGGCGGTCTTGACGGCCACGAACGCCCAGGGGCTGAAGGGGGTCAGCGCCAGCTGGCGCCCCCAGCCCATCGTCTGCTCGGTCGCCGCCGCGCCGGCGACGGTCGTGGTCGCGGTGACGGCGCCGTAGGCGGCCATCGAGACCATGACGTACATCGCGACGTTCGCGCTGCCGTACGCCTCGTCGTCGCCCATCCCGAACACGAAGAAGAGGAACGCCGGCAGCGCGACGATGAAGAACATTCCCATCCGGTCGCGGATCTGGCGCTTGAGGTCGAGGCGGGCGTAGGCGACGGCGCGGGGCCGGGGCGTACGCCGGGTGGTCGCCGTCGACAGGTCGGGGATCGTCGTCGTGGTCATCGCAGGGCCTCCTCGGGCCGGGTGGTGCGGGTCGTGGGGGTCGTCGGGTCGCCGGTCAGGGCGAGGAACGCCGCCTCCAGGCTGGCGCTGCTGACCTCGACGTCGGTGATGCCGAGCGGAGCGACCGCGGCCCGGACCCGGGCCAGCCACGCGGGGTCGATGCCGTGCGGCCCGACGACCTCGGCGGGCGGACGCAGGGTCATGGTCTGGCCGCCGTACGCCGCGCGGACCTCCGCCGTCGGGCCGTCGGCCATGATCCGGCCGCCGGCCATCAGCACCGTGCGGTCGGCGAACGCGTCGGCCTCGGCCAGGTAGTGCGTCGCGAAGACGATCGTGCGGCCGTCGGCGGCGTCCGCGCGCATCGTGTCCCAGAACTCCTGCCGGGCGCCGACGTCCATGCCGGTGGTCGGCTCGTCGAGGATCACCAGGTCCGGGTCGGGGACGAGCGCGAGGGCGAACTTCAGCCGCTGCTGCTCACCGCCCGAGCACGCCTTGACCAGCCGCTTGGCCAGCGGGCCGAGGCCGGCACGCTCGATGACCACGTCGACCCGCTCGGGCCGGCCGTGGAGGGCCGCGATCGCCTGGACCGTCTCCCCCACCGTGAAGTCCGGCAGCAGCCCGCCGGTCTGCATGACGGCCGAGACCCGACCGTCCGCGACGGCCCGGTGCGGCGCCCCGCCGTACACCTCGATCGTGCCGCTCGTCGGCGAGGTCAGCCCGAGGAACAGGTCGACGGTCGTGGTCTTGCCGGCGCCGTTCGGGCCGAGGAACGCCACGATCTCGCCGGAGCCGATCGTCAGGTCGATGCCGTCGACGGCGGTGACGGTCTCGCCGCCCGGGCCGCGGAACGTCTTCGTCAGGCCGGTCGCCTGCAGTGCTGGTGCTGTCATGGCTCCAGCCTGCTGGCCGGTCGCCGCCGTGCCCCGGGGACGGTGTCACCACCTGCGCATGACACCTGTCATGCGCCGTGCGGGCGGCGCCGGACGCCGGGATACGTTGAGGCGTGCTCCACGTGATGTTCCTCGAGCCCCGGATCCCGCCCAACACGGGCAACGCGATCCGGATGGTCGCCGGCACCGGTGCCACCCTCCACCTGGTCGAGCCCCTCGGCTTCGACCTGTCCGAGCCGCAGCTGAAGCGGGCAGGCCTGGACTACCACGACCTCGCCTCGGTGGTCGTCCACCCGGACCTCGACGCCGCCCTGGCCACCCCTGCGCTGGCCTCCTCGCGGGTCTTCGCCTTCACCGCGCACGCCACCCGCTGGTTCACCGACGTCGCCTTCGAGCCCGGCGACGTCCTCCTCTTCGGCCCCGAGCCGACCGGCCTGCCCGCCGAGGCCCTGGACCACCCCCGGGTCACCGACCGGCTGCGGATCCCGATGGTGCCCGGCCGCCGGTCGCTGAACCTGTCGAACTCGGCGGCCGTGGTGACCTACGAGGCTTGGCGGCAGCAGGGGTTCCCCGGGGCCGAGTAGGAGGGACGGTCCGGCGGAGGGTCGCGGTCAGCGCAGGGCGTACGTCGCCAGAGAGATGCCGAGGTAGTGCGCGATGAAGGCCAGGACCGTGAGGGCGTGGAACACCTCGTGGAAGCCGAACCAGTCGGGGCTCGGGTTCGGCCTCTTGAGGCCGTACACCGCACCGCCGAGGGTGTAGAGCACTCCGCCCGCCACGACCAGGCTCAGGGTCGCGATCGCCAGCGGGGTGCTCATGCGGTGGGCGCCGTCGACGAAGTCGGGGATGAAGAAGACGGCGAACCAGCCGAGTCCGATGTAGATCGGCGTGTACAACCACCGCGGGGCGCCCGTCCAGAAGACCCGGAAGAGGACTCCGAGCAGGGCTCCTCCCCAGATGCCCACGAGCAGCCAGACACGCGCGCTGCCCTCCAGCAGCAGCATCGCGAAGGCGGTGTAGGTGCCGGCGATCAGGATGAAGATGTTCGAGTGGTCGAGTCGGCGCAGCAGCGCCCAGACGGCCGGCTGCCAGGTGCCGAGGTGGTAGGTCGCCGAGACGCCGAAGAGCAGCAGCGCGGTCGCGATGAAGACCGCCGAGCCGACCTTGGTGCCGGCGGTCGGGGACAACGTCACCAGGACGATCCCGGCCGCCACCACGAGGGGGACCGACCCGGCGTGGAGCCATCCCCGGAGCCGTGGCTTGACCTCAGCCAGCTTGTCGGCCATCACCAGCACGGCGGCGTCGTGGTCCAGGAACTTGCTCACGCCGCCATCATGGGCCCCGGCGGAGCAGCGGACGAACCGACGGCCACCTGACGCTGCCTGCCGACTAGCCCGGTCGGCCAGCCGGCGGCCGCGTCAGTCGGTCGAGCGCAGCTTGCGCAGCAGGGCGGCGGCGCCCGAGAGGACGACGACCAGCCCGCCGTAGGCGTACGTCGTGGTGGCGAGGCCCAGGTGGGGCGCGACGACGCCGGCGACGACCGCCGGGATGCCGAAGGCGAGGTAGCTGACGACGAAGACCGAGGCGAACAGCTCGCCGCGCTCGTCGGGGGCGACCGTCGGGGTGATCGACCGCATGATGCCGAGGAACGACGTGCCGAAGCCCGAGCCGGCCACGATCGCGGCGGCGATGAAGCCCCAGTACGAGCCGAGCGCCAGGGCCACCAGCGTGAGGGCGGTGCCGACGGCGAGGGCCGTGGTGCCGTAGAGCGTGATCTGGCGCGACGTGCGGTCGCGGGCCAGGAAGCAGGACAGCGCACCGACGCCGGTGAGCGTGGTGACGACGAGACCCTGCTCGAGGTGGTTCGCTCCCCCGAGCTCCTGGGCGACGATCGGGGCGCCGAGCGAGAGGTAGAGCCCACCGGTGGCCCAGCCGGCGAAGAGCGCCGGGGCGCTGCGCGCGAAGGCGGGACGGGCCGAGGGGGGTACGCCGACCCGGGGGCGCAGCGAGCGCAGCAGGCCGTCGTGGCGCGGCGAGGTCTCCGGCAGCAGCCACAGGGCGAGGGCGAAGACGACGTACACCGCGGTCAGCGCGCCGAACACCGCGGCCATCGGCGAGTCCGCCCCGTCGATGACGGCACCACCGACCAGCGCGCCCACCGCGAGGCCGGCGAGGGGGACGACGCTGTTGAACGTCGCGGCGAGACCGGGCCGGCCCTCGGGCTCGAGGTCGACGACCGCCGCGGTCAGCGACGAGAGGAGCAGCCCGCTCGCGACGCCCTGGACGACGCGGGCCAGGACGAGCAGCGCGACCGAGTCGGCGTGCCAGAAGACGAGCATGCTCAGCGCCAGCAGGACGAACGCCGCGGAGATCACCGGACGGCGACCGAGGTGGTCCGAGAGCGAGCCGGTGACGAGCAGCGTCAGCAGCAGCGCGACGGCGTACACCGCGAAGATCGTGGTCAGCGTGGCCGGCGAGAAGCCGATCTCCCGCTCGAGGACGGGGTAGAACGGCGAGGGCGCGCTCGCGCCCACCATCATCGCGAGCAGGGCGCCGAGGGCCAGCACGAAGCCGGGCGTGCGGCTGCGGACGGCCGGGGCGGTGGCGTCGGCGGCGACGGTCATGGGGGGTCCTCGGGGGTCCGGGTGCGCGGGGCGATGGTTCGAATCTTTTCGAACCTTGGGAACCGTACGTGAGATCTCCCGTTGGTTCAACTATTGTCGAACCATGCCCGCAGCGCCAGAGCTCCAGCACCCCGAGATGAGTGACGTCGCCCTCACCGACGTGCTGTTCGCGCTCAGCGACCCGGCGCGGCTCGACCTGGCCCGCCAGCTGGTCGACGGCCCGATGGACATGGCCGCCTGCAGCGCCACGGGCGGGCCGGTGCCGAAGGCGACGAAGTCCCACCAGCTCAAGGTCCTGCGCGAGGCGGGCGTCGTGCGCAACGTGCCGAAGGGGCGCGGCCGGCTGCTCAGCCTGCGGCGCGACGAGCTGGACGCCGTCTTCCCCGGCCTGCTCGACTCCGTGCTCGGCCCCCGGCCCGCGGGCGACGGCTCCCGGGCGGGCTGACGTCACACGCCTTTCCCGGGATGCCTCAGGCATCGACGGGTACGCATGCCGCATGCGCATCTTCTTCACTGGCGGCAGCGGCAAGGCCGGCAAGCACGTGGCTCCCTTCCTCGCCTCCCAGGGGCACCAGGTCACCAACGCCGACCTCGCACCGCTCGGGCACCCCGACGTCCACGACCTCCGGGTCGACCTGACCGACGCCGGGGAGACCTACTCCGCGCTCGCGGGGCTGGCGACGATGGACGAGCTGGACCTGCCCGAGAAACCGTCCTACGACGCGGTCGTGCACTTCGCCGCGGTCCCGCGGATCCTGCTGACGTCCGACGCGTCGACGTACGCCGCCAACATCCTCAGCACCTACCACGTCCTCGAGGCCGCGACCCGGCTCGGCATCCGCAAGGTCGTCTTCGCGTCGTCGGAGACGACGTACGGCATCTGCTTCGCCCAGGGCGAGCAGCGGCCGCTCTACCTCCCGGTCGACGAGGAGCACCCGACGGTCCCGGAGGACTCCTACGCGATGTCCAAGGTCGCGGGCGAGGTGACCGCGCGGTCGTTCCACGCGCGCACCGGGGCGGACGTCTACGGGCTGCGGATCAACAACGTCATCGAGCCGCACGAGTACGCCGAGATGTTCCCCGCCTTCCTCGACGACCCGTCGCTGCGGCGCCGCAACGTCTTCGCCTACATCGACGTCCGCGACCTCGGGCAGATGGTGCAGCGCTGCCTGACGACCGACGGGCTCGGCTACGAGGTCTTCAACGTCGCCAACGCCGACATGTCGGTGTCCGCGACGACGCAGGAGATCCGGGAGCGGTTCTACGACGGCGTGGAGGTGCGCCGCGAGCTCGGCCCGGACGAGACGTTCTACGCGATCGACAAGGCCCGCGACCTGCTCGGCTTCTCCCCCGAGCACTCGTGGCGCGACGTGCCCTCGTTGGTCGAGTAGGTCGCGCACCTCGTTGGTCGAGCGCGCCGTTCGTTGGTCGAGTAGGGCGCGCAGCGCCCGTATCGAGACCCCGGCCCCACTTTGGTCGAGCGCGCCCCTCGTTGGTCGAGTAGGGCGCGCAGCGCCCGTATCGAGACCCTGGCCCCTCGTTGGTCGAGCGCGCCCCTCGTTGGTCGAGTAGGGCGCGCAGCGCCCGTATCGAGACCCCGACGCCAGAGGAGACTCCCCTCTCGACCGACGAACAGGTCAGAGGCCGATCCGGTCCAGGTGCTTGAGGCCGTACGCCGCCACCTTCTTGCCCAGCGCGGAGCCGACCCGGTCGGAGTTGCGGAAGTGCACGCCCTCCCACACGCGGGCGTCGATGATCTCCCGGTCGATCGTCGCCCAGTCGGAGGAGAGACGCGAGGCGCCGGTGAGGTTGGAGCTGGTGAGGGCGACGGGGCTGGGTGCGCGGCGGCCGACGAGGGCCTCGAGCACGGTCTGCTGGGCGCCGCCCTGCAGGGTGTGGCCGGAGGGGTACTCCGGGTGCTGCGGCGCGACCTCGAGGGACGTCCAGCTCGGGTCCTGCTCGACGTCGCCGGTGGTGATCGCGGTGAACGGGCGCCAGAAGAGGTAGTCGTACTTCGTCCGGGCCAGCGCGATCTGCGCGTCGACGCTCGTCGTGTGCAGAACCGCGACGACCTCGGACAGCTCCGCGAGCGAGGCCTTCGGCTGCGCGGCGATCAGCTGGCGGGTGATCTGGGCGGAGAACCCGGCGATGCCGGGGTACCAGAACTTGGCGATCGCGTACTGCTCCGGCGTCCGCGCGGTCGAGTCGGCGCGGCCGAGGGTGCGGGTCTCGGCGAGGTCGCGGAGGTACGTCGCGGAGTCGAGCGCCGGCGGCGGGCCTGGGTCGAACTGGTTGCTGCTGGTGAGGAAGAACGGCTTGGCGTTCTTCTGGCCGGCCCGGACGGCCGGGCGGGAGGTCGGCGGCGTCAGCTGCCACACGCCCGGCGCCGCGGGGCCCGGCGTGAACGGCGTGTTGACCGACTGGGTGTCGGTGCCGTCGCCCGCGCGCTCGGCCAGCACGGCCGAGGCGGCTGCCGCGCCCGCCTGGACACCCTGCGTCTTGGCGGAGCCGGCCGGGAGGGTCGCCAGCGAGCTGGCCAGCGCGGCGTCGAGGGCGGACTGCTGGGCCGGCACGAGGGAGACGAGCGTGTCGTGGAGCGCCTGGACGAACGCCGCCGAGGCGAGGGTGCCCCGCTGGCCCTTCGTGGCGCGCGCCGCGGCCAGCCAGCTGACCGCCCAGGTGCGGGACTGCGTGATCGGCTCCGGGAAGGCCGCCGCCGCCAGCGCACCCTCCGTCAGGACGTGCCAGCCGTGGGCCAGCCCGGCCGCCGCGCCGGGGTCGGCGGGGTGGCCGCCGTGCCCGTGGCGACCGCGGGCGCTGGCCGGGGCTGCGGTGCCGGCGACGACCGCCGTGGCCGGCAGGCCGAGCGTGGCGCCGAGCAGGAGGGACCGGCGGGACGGGGTGGGGCGCTGGGACATCGGATCTCCTCGAGCAGACTCATGTAGTTGTATGAACCTACATGACTTTGCTCGAGGGATCGGGCGGCGTCTCGATACGGGCGCTGCGCGCCCTACTCGACCAACGAAGAGGGCCGCGCCCTGCTCGACCGACGAAGGGTGGTTTCGAGACGGTCGCTGCGCGACCTCCTCAACCACCTAGGGGCAGGCGGCGGACCGTGGTGCGCTCGCCGACGAAGGCGCTCAGCATGCCGGCGTACTTCGCCGGGTCGGTGAGCTCGCCCTCGTGGATCGGGACCGCGACCCGGGGGCCGACGGCGCGCACCCAGTCGACCGCCTCGGCGAGCTTGAGCCACGGGCCGTCGATGGGGACGGCGAGGACGTCGACGTCGCCGGGCGGGGCGAGGAGGGAGTCGCCGGGGTGCAGGAAGGCACCGTCGCCGACGAGGTAGGCCAGGTTCGGGCAGCCGGGGACGTCACCCCAGACCGGGGCGTGGGTGCCGCCGAGGACGTCGACCCGCTCCCCCGCGATCGTGAGGGTGTCCCCGGGCTGAGCGACCTCGACCCGGTCGGCGAGCACGTCGGCGAACTCGTCCTCACCGGCGAGCTGCACCGCCGTCGAGGAGTCGACGACGAGACGCGCCGCGGGGTGGCGGGTCAGCAGGCGGCGTACGGCGGCGACGTCGACGTGGTCGGCGTGCTCGTGCGTGACCAGGACGGCGTCCAGGTCGGACAGCTCGTCGAAGCCGGACGAGAGCGTGCCGGGGTCGATCAGCAGCCGGGCGCGGTCGGTGGCGACCAGCAGGCAGGCGTGGCCGAAGTGCGTCAGGTCCATCAGTGCTCCTGAGGAAGCGACCACGAGCGCTCGAGGCCGCGGACGAGGGCGACCATCGCGTCGTGGCGCGGGGTGGGTACGCCGGCGAGCCGGCCCTGAGCGGCGATGCCGCCGTTCAGCCAGTCGATCTCGGTGGGCCGGCGGGCGAGCACGTCCTGCAGCATGCTCGGCCGGTGGTCGTGGGCGACCTCGATCGCCTCGGCGACCAGGGCCGCGGGGTCGGCCGACGTCGCGATCCCGAGCGCCGCGCAGACCTGCAGCGCCTCGGCGACCAGGGCGTCCACCTGGGCCCGCAGGGCCGGGTCCTCGCAGACCGGACCGACGGGGAGGCCGGTCAGCGCGGCCAGCGGGCTGGTCGCGGAGTTGAAGACGACCTTGTCCCACTGCGGGCCGCGGGCGTCCGCGAGCGCGTGGGTGCGCAACCCGGCCCGGGTCAGCAGCGAGGCGAGCAGTGCCACCTCCTCGGTCGCGGCCGGCGCGGGCTCGAAGGGCCCCAGCCAGGTGTCGCCCTGCGCGTCGAAGCGGACCACGCCCGGCTCGGTGACGGCGCCCGCCGGCAGGATCGTCCCGCGGATCACCCGCGGCACCAGCTCGGCGAGCACCTCCTCGTTGCCGAGGCCGTTCTGGACGCTGGCGACCGCCGCGTCGGCGAAGACCGTGGCACAGGCGGCCACGGCGTCGCGGGTGTGCGCGGCCTTGGTCGCGACGATGCCGAGGTCGCACGGCGGCACGTCGGCCGCATCGGTCCGGGCGTGCACCGGCGCCGTGAAGTCGGCCCGGCCGGTCACCCGCAACCCGTGGGCCTCGATCGCCGCGACGTGCGGGGCCGACACGTCGACCGCCCAGACCTCGACGTCGTCGAGGGTGGCCAGGTGGGCGGCGTACAGGCTGCCGATCGCGCCGCACCCGACCACGCAGACGCGGACCGTCATCCGCGCTCCGTGAAGGCGGCCAGGGCCGCGACCGCGAGGTCGTGGCAGCGGAACGGCGCCGGCCCGCCGACGCCGAGACCGGCGACGACGACTCCGTCGCGACGGACGGGGAGCCCGCCCGACAGCGCGGAGACGGCCACCGGGAGCAGGTGCCCGGCACCCTCGACCCGCTCGGCGAGGTCGCCGCTGGGCGCGTGGAAGAGGGCGGAGGCGGCGGCGACCGCCTCCGCGACGTACGCCCCACCGGTCGGGGCGCCGTCCATCTGGTCGTGCTGGATCGGCTCGCCGCGACGGTCGACCACGCTGACGGCGACCGGCAGCCCGGCGGCCTCGGCCGCCGCGATCACGGCGTCCGCCAGGGCGATGCACCAGTCCAGGTCGCTCTGCCGGGACGCTGCAGGAGCGGTCGCCATGCCCACCCCGCGCGGCGGCTCGGCCGGCCACTCGCCGAAGGTCGCGTGCCAGCGCGCCAGGTCGTCGCCGTGCTGGCCGGCGTACTCCTGCTCGAGCGCGTAGGCGATCAGCAGGTCCTCGGGGTTCGCCGGCTGCCCGTCGGCGATCATCAGCTCGCGGTCGATGCCGGGCGGGAAGAACGGGCTGACCGTCGAGCCGGACGCCGCGATCCCCGCGACGACGCGGCCGTCGACGCGGATCGGCATGCCGCCCGCGCCGGGGAAGTCGGCCTCCGGGGAGATCCGCGAGAAGCCCTCGGCGACGGCCGGCGCGATCACGCCGAGCCGGTGCAGGTGGGCCGTGCTCGGGATCCGCTGGGTCGCGGCGATCCACGCCTTGGAGCGCGCGCGGCCCATGCCGCCGGCGCCGCCGTCGTCCATCCGCGAGCCGGTGAGCAGCGCACCGCTCGCGCCGACCACGACGATCCCGCCGGACAGGCCGAGCTGCTCGGCCTTGTCGACGGCACGTCGTACGAGCGCGCGGGCCGAGGCCAGGTCGAGGTCGTCGACCTGCCAACCAGAGCCGGTCGAGCCCGTCGAGCCGGTCATCGACGCGCCACCGGCGACCCGACGAGCGAGCCCAGGCCCTCGACGTCGATCCGCACGACGTCGCCGTCCTCCAGCGGCGGCGGGGTCTGCGAGCCGTTGCGGCCCCAGAGCTCGGCCAGGCAGCCGCCGCCCCCGGTCGTGCCGGACGCCAGCAGGTCCCCGGCGAGCACCACCGAGTCGCGCGAGGCGTAGGCGATCATCTGCGCGAAGGTCCAGTGCATGTGGGAGAGCCGGTCGTGGCCGACCAGCTCGTCGTTGACGTGCACGCGGCAGTCGAGGTCGAGGTGCCCGTCGTCGGTGAGGTACGGCGCCAGCTCGTCGGCCGTGACGATCCACGGCCCGATGCTGGTCGCGAAGTCCTTGCCCTTGGCGGGGCCGAGGCCGACCTTCATCTCGCGGGACTGCAGGTCGCGGGCGGACCAGTCGTTGACGATCGTGTAGCCGAAGACCGCGTCGCGCGCCTCGTCCTCGGTGAGGTCCGAGCCGTCCCGACCGAGCACGACGCCGACCTCCATCTCGAAGTCCAGCGCCCGGCAGGTCGCCGGCCGCGGGATCGCCTCGCCGGGACCGTAGAGCGCGTGCGGATTGGTGAAGTAGAACGTCGGGTTGTCGTACCACGCCTCCGGCACGCCCACCGCGTCGTCGATGCTCTTGCGGACGCCCTCGACGTGGGACTCGAAGGTCACGAAGTCGCGGACGCTGGGCGGCTTGTACGGCAGCACGAGCGCGCTCGCGTCGAGCTCGATCGCCGGCCCGGACAGGGCGTCGGTGCCGATCTCGAGGGCGCGGTCCAGGCCGAGTCGGACGAGGTCGCCGACGGAGAGAGCGCTAGGGAGTTGGTACGCCGAGTCCCCGTCGACGACCACGCCGACGACATCCTGTCGGACACGCAGGCTCGCGAACCTCATGCCGGAGGCCGTGTCGCGTCGGCGATGCCCTTGTGGGACACGTGGGCGGTCAGGCCGCCGTCGATGACGATCTCGGCGCCGTTGTAGTACGCCGAGTCGTCGGTGCACAGGAAAACCACCGTCGGGGCGATGTCCGCGGGCACGCCGACCCGGCCGAGGGGGATCTCGGCGAGCGCCGCGTCGGTGAACGCCGGCGACGCCGACGCCATCAGCGGCGTGTCGACGAGCCCGGGCATGATCGCGTTCACCCGGATCCCGCGCGCCCCGAGCTCGAGCGACGCCGTACGCGTCAGGCCGCGCAGCGCCCACTTCGACGACGTGTACGCCGCCGCCGCGTGGCCGGCCATCGCGGCCACCGAGCAGATGTTGACGATCGAGGAGCCCGGCGGCATCAGCGGCACCAGCGCCTGGATGCCGAGCATCGGACCGGTGACGTTGATGTCGAAGGTCCGCTGCCAGGTCTCGAGGGTGACGTGGGGCAGCCGCTCGCGCGCCGCGACGCCGGCGTTGTTGACGAGTGCGTGGCAGGTGCCGTCCTCGACCCGCAGCTCCTCGGCCAGCGCCGCCCACTCCGCGGGGCTGGTCACGTCGAGGTGGCGGTACGTCGTGCGGTACCCCTCCGCGCACAGCATCTCCGTGAGGGCCAGCCCCTCCTCGTCCAGCACGTCCGTCGCCACGACCGTGGCCCCCTCACGGGCCAGGGCGGCGACCTCGGCCGCGCCCTGGCCACGGGCCGCACCCGTGACGACGACGATCTTGTCGGTGAGCTTCACTGCAGTTCCTGTTCCGTGACGGGGTCTCGATACGGGCGCTGCGCGCCCTACTCGACCAACGAAAGAGCCGGACGGGCGCTGCGCGCCCTACTCGACCAACGAAAGAGCCGGACGGGCGCTGCGCGCCCTACTCGACCAACGAAAGCGCCCGGTGGTTGAGGAGGTTGCCCTGGCAACCGTCTCGAAACCACCTGTGGTTGTCACCCACCGGGGTCTCGATACGGGCGCTGCGCGCCCTACTCGACCAACGACAGCGCTGCGCGCCCTACTCGCCCAACGAGGGACTCAGACGGGCGGGGCGACGAAGACGCCCTTGTCGGGGGCGTTGAAGGAGTCGCGGGCGATGATCTCCGACATCGGGTCGGCGGTGCCCCACTGGTCCTGGGTCATCGGGTCGGCGATGTCGTAGACGGCCGGGTGCCACTGGTCGGTCTCGATCTTCTCGAGCTCGGTGGTGTACTCCATCGTGTTGCCGCTGGGGTCGAGGAAGTAGGAGAACGTGTTGTTCCCGGCGTTGTGCCGGCCCGGGCCCCAGATCTTCTTGATGCCCGCGCGCATCACGCGACCGGTGCCGCGCATGTACTCGTCGAGGCCGCGCATCTCGAACGACACGTGGTGCACCGAGGTGTGCGGGCCGCGGGCGATCGCGAGGCTGTGGTGCCAGTCGTTGCACCGCATGAAGTGCATCATCTCCCCCATGTGCTCGCCCCAGAGCGTGTCCGACAGCTTGAAGCCGAGGGTGTTCGCGTAGAAGTCGCGCGTCCGGTTCGGGTCGTTGGAGTTCATCACCGCGTGCGAGATGCGGACCGGGATCGCCTCGCCCTCCTCGATCGCGCGGTGCTGGCGGGTCTCGACGTCGGTCGAGATCTCGATGGTGCGGCCGTCGATGTCGAAGAACCGGAAGCCGTAGCCGCCGCCGGCGGTCTGCAGCGTCCCCGGCTCGCTGACCAGCTGGACGCCCTCGCTGCCGAGCTTCTGCGCCAGCGCGTCCACCGACTGCGTGCTGTCGGCGCCGAAGGAGATGAGGTCGAGCCGCTTCTCGTCGGCCCGGCGCAGGCGGATGACGTACTGCTCCGGGGAGCCCTCGGCGGCGAAGTACGACAGGTCGCCGTCCCGCCCCTGCTCGGTGAGGCCCCAGGTGTCCTTGTAGAAGGTCCGCTGGGTCTCGAAGTCGGTCACCGCCAGGTCGACGTGACGCAGGTGGGTGATGCCGTGCTCGTTCAGCTGGTTCATGGTCTTCCTTCTTGTTGTGGGCGCTCAGCCGAGGACCGAGCCGCCCCCGTCGACGACGAGGTTGGTGCCGCTGATCCACGAGGACTCGTCCGAGGCCAGGAAGATCGCAGCGTTGACGACGTCCTCGGGCTGGCCGTGGCGGCCCAGCGGGATCCGGTCGAGGACGACCTTCTGCATCCGCTCCGGCGGGTCGGCCAGCAGCGGGGCGGTGTTCGGGGTCTCGGTCATGCCGGGGCTGATCACGTTGGCGCGGATGCCGTGCGGCCCACCCTCGACGACCAGCTGCAGGGTCAGCGCGATCACGCCGCCCTTCGCGGTGGAGTGGGCGTTCTGCGGCATGAACTCCACGCCGCGGATGGCGGCGATCGAGCCGACGTTGACGATCGAGCCGCCGCCGTACCGCTTCAGGTGCGGCCACGCGGCGCGCACCGTGTAGTAGACGAGGTCGAGCTCGTTGCGCATCGTGAAGTCCCAGTCCTCGATGCTCAGCTCGTCGAGCGCACCGAAGCGCTGGGTGGAGGCGTTGTTGTAGAGCACGTCGATGCCGTCGTACGTCGCCACGGCGGCGTCCACCCAGGCCCGCGCGGCCTCGGCATCACCCAGGTCGACCCCGCCGAAGCAGGTGATCTCGCCCCCGGCCTCGCGGACCAGGGCCTCGGTGCGTGCGGCACCCGCGGCGTCCAGGTCGCAGCCGACCACCCGGGCGCCCTCGGCGGCGAACATGGAGGCTGCAGCCACCCCCATGCCACCGCCGACGCCGGTGATCAGCGCGATCTTGCCGCTCAGGCGCCCGGTCATGACGGCTCCCCAACGGGTGCGACCCCGGTGGGTGGTTTCGAGACAGGCGCCAGGGCGCCTTCCTCAACCACCGGGGCCGAGTCGGTGGTTGAGGAGGTTGCGCTGGCAACCGTCTCGAAACCACCCTCGCGGGACGTCGTCCGGTCGAGGAGCTCGACGAGGTTGCCCTCGGGGTCGGCGACGAAGGCCATCCGCACGCCCGGCTCGGGCGAGGGACGGGGCGTCATCCGGTCGCTGGCACCGGCGGCGAGGAGGTCGGCGTACGCCGCGTCGACGTCCGGGACGTCGAGGGCGAGGTGGCCGTAGCCGCGCGTGAGCGCGGCCTCGGCGGGATTGGCGGCCTGCAGGCCGGCCGCGTTGCCGACCCGGTGCAGGAGCTCGAGGCGCCAGCCGTCGGGGCCGAGCAGCATCGCGCCGCGGAGGTCCACGGCTTCCAGGGCGAAGTCGAACTCGACCTCCAGGCCCAGGGCCGCGCACCACCAGGACGTCATCGCGTCCAGGTCCGCGACCGACAGGCCCACGTGGTCGAAGCGCATCACGCACCACCCACGAAGACGGTGCGGACGTTGGTGAACTCGCGGGTCCCCTCGGCCGACAGCTCGCGGCCGTAGCCGCTGCGCCCGATGCCGCCGAACGGCAGCCGCGGGTCGGAGGCGACCATGGCGTTGACGAAGAGCGCGCCGGAGCGGATCCGCCGGCCCACGGCGAGCGCGCGCGGGGACGAGCCCCAGACGGCCGCACCGAGGCCGTAGTCCGTGTCGTTGGCGAGCTCGACCGCGTGGTCGTCGTCGCGGGCCCGGACGACCGCGGCGACGGGGCCGAAGGTCTCCTCGTCGAAGGCGACCGTGCGCGGCTCGACGTGGTCGAGGACGGTGGGCGCGTAGTAGTAGCCGGCGCCCGGCACCGGCTCGCCGCCGGTGACCAGGGTCGCGCCCTGCGCCACCGCGCGGGTGACCTGGTCGTGCAGGCCGTCGCGGAGGTCGGAGCGGGCCATCGGGCCGACGGTCGTGCCGGGCGCGGTCGGGTCGCCCAGCTCGAGCGCGGC
Source organism: Nocardioides luti (assembly GCF_014212315.1). Taxonomy (NCBI): domain Bacteria; kingdom Bacillati; phylum Actinomycetota; class Actinomycetes; order Propionibacteriales; family Nocardioidaceae; genus Nocardioides; species Nocardioides luti. The sequence goes on along the minus strand of NZ_JACKXE010000001.1, from coordinate 2,696,965 downwards.
GACCCGCTCGACGAGCAGGGCCACGAACTCGTCGGCCACGGACGCGGACACGATGAAGCGCTTGGCCGCGATGCAGCTCTGGCCGTTGTTGCCGAAGCGGGACTTGGCGGCGGCGGCCGCAGCGGCCGGGAGGTCGGCGTCGTCGAGGACCACGAACGGGTCCGAGCCGCCGAGCTCGAGCACGGACTTCTTGAGGAACCGGCCGGCGGCGCCGCCGACGGCCTCGCCCGCGCGCTCCGAGCCGGTCAGCGTGACGGCCGCGATCCGCGGGTCGCCGATGATCCGGGGCGTCGCCTCGGGGAGCTGGTCGTCGGCCAGGACGACCGTGGTGAACAGCCCGGCCGGCGCGCCGGCCTCCGCGAAGAGGGTCTCGATCGCGAGCGCGCAACCGGTGACGTTCGGCGAGTGCTTGAGCACGCCGGCGTTGCCCGCGACCAGGGCGGCGCACGCGAAGCGCAGCACCTGCCAGAAGGGGTAGTTCCAGGGCATCACGGCGAAGACGACACCCAGCGGCTCGTAGGACAGCCACGAGCTCGAGGCCGAGCTCGCGACCTCGTGGTCGGCCAGCCAGCCGGCGGCGGAGTCGGCGACGACGTCGCAGTTCCACGCGCACTTGTCGACCTCGGCGAGCGCCTCGGCGAGCGGCTTGCCCATCTCGGCGGTGATGAGGGCGGCGTACTCCTCGCGCTTCTCCGTCAGCAGCTTGCCGACCGCGCGGAGCAGGTCGGTGCGCTCACCGAGCGGGTGCTGCGACCAGGCGGCGTACGCCGCGTGCGCGCCGCCGATCGCGGCGTCGAGCGCGGCCTCGTCGAAGGTGTCGTACGTCGTGAGGTCGTGCCCGGTGGCCGGGTCGACCGTGGTGATCCGCCCCATCACGCCTCCACGCGGGTACGCCGGCGGGCGGGCGGGACGGGCGCGGCGACGACCTCGCGCTCGACCACGCGGTTGGTGATCGTGCCGATCGCCTCGATGGTCATCTCGACGACGTCGCCGACCTGGAGCGGCGGCGGCACCAGGGCGCCGTTGCGGCCCCACGCCTCGGCGAGCGCCCCGGAGGCGCAGGTGCCGGAGGCGAGGACCTCGCCGGCCTTGACCCAGGACGCCCGCGACGCGTGCGAGACGAGCTGCTCGAAGGACCAGCCCATGTGGCCGGAGCGGTCCTCGCCGACCGTCCGGCCGTTCACCGAGACGCTCATGGCGAGGTCGAGGAAGCCGTCCTCGTCGCGGTAGGGGTCGAGCTCGTCGGCCGTCACGACCCAGGGGCCGATCGTGGTGGCGAAGTCCTTGCCCTTGGAGGGACCGAGCTTGAGCCGCATCTCGCGGCCCTGCACGTCGCGGGCGGACCAGTCGTTCATCACGCAGTAGCCGCCGATCGCCGCGCGGGCGTCCTCGACGGAGCCGTTGCGGACGTCGCGGACGACGATCGCGGCGATCTCCAGCTCGAAGTCGAGCCTCTCGGTGTCCGGGGGCATCGCGACGTCGTCGTACGGCCCGGTCACCGCGTGCGGGGCCATGAAGAGGAAGACCGGCGACTCGTACCACTCGGCGGGCGGGCCGGGGTTGCCGTGGCCGCGCTCCATGCCGTCGACGTGCGCCTCGAAGGTCAGGAAGTCGCGCATCGCGACGGGGTAGACGGGCGGCAGCAGCACGACCTCGTCGAGGGTCAGGCCGTCGGCGGCGGCGGCGACGTCGGCGCGCGACTCGCGCCACTCCGCGGACTCCCCGAGGAGCTCGACCAGGTCGGCACCGGCGTCGAAGGGGTGCACCCGGAGGTGCTCGCCCTGACCCAGGACCAGCCCGACGAACCGGGCGTCCGGCTCGTCGGTGGGCCGGCGGAAGGCAGCGAGTCGCACGAAGGTCAGCCGATCGTCTCGTAGAAGGCACGCTCACGGTTCGCGAGGACCGGGATGGCCTGCTCGAGCGCGTACTGCTTGAAGTGGTCCGACGCACCGTGCGCGGCGTACGCCGCCTCGTCGGTGTAGATCTCGAACAGCCGGAAGACCGACGGTTCGGCGGCGTCCTGGTAGGCCTGGTAGAAGACGTTGCCCTCCTCCTCGCGGGAGAGCGGGGAGAGCTGCGTGATCGCGTCGAGGACGACGTCCTCCTTGCCGGGCTCGGCGGTCCAGGTGGCGCTGACGACGTAGGCCATGGGTGCTCCTTCGAGCGGTCGTGGGGGGTCAGTCGGATGGCTGACGCGATCACGCTAGGCGCGGTCCGGCGATCCGGGGAAAGCGCGACCGTCGATGCCAGACATCAGCGCGATCGGGGTTCCGGGTGATCGGGGTCACGGTGTTCTCTGTGACCGAACCCACAGGCGGCGCCAGGCCGCCTCGACCCGCAGGAGACCACGATGCAGCACCGTTCGAAGAGCCGCGCGGCCCTCGCCGCGATGGCCGTCTGCAGCCTGACGCTGCTCGCCGCCTGTGGCGGCGGCGACACCCAGCCGGCTGCCGGCTCCGACACCAGCGCCGGCTCGGGTTCCGGCGGGAAGACCATCGTCTTCTCCCCGCTGGGCCTCCAGATCCCCGCCATGAAGCAGCTCTCCGAGGGCGTGCAGGGCTACGGCAAGAGCAAGGGCTACGACGTCATCGTCCAGGACCCGAAGCTCGACCCCCAGAAGCAGGTCACCGACCTCCAGACCGTCATCGAGTCGGGCAAGGCCGCCGGCGTGTGGTCGATCGCGATCGCCCCGCCGTCGATGTCCGCCCTGGTCAAGACCGCCCTCGACAAGGGTGTCCCGATGATCCTCAACGGCACCCCGGCCGACTACGGCCTGGACGGCCTCGAGCCCGGCGTCTCCTTCTCCACCATCGACTACGCCGCCGAGGGCAAGGCCGCCGGCGAGGAGCTCGGCAACTGCATCAACGAGCGGTACGACGGCGCCGGCAAGGTGATCTTCACCGAGTCCGCCGCCGGCACCGCGGGCAAGGCCGAGTTCGAGGGCGCCGTCAAGGACGCGCTCGCCGCCACCGCCCCCGACGCCGAGATCGTCGCCACCACGACGGTCAGCGACCGCACCGCCGCCCAGACCGACATCGGCAGCGCCCTCCAGGGCAACCCCGACGTCAACGCCGTCTTCGGCCAGAACGACGAGGGCGCGCTCGGCGCCGTCGGCGCCTTCAAGGCCGCCGGCAAGGACATCCCCTGCATCACCGAGGGTGGCGGCAACGAGGAGAGCCTCGCGGCGGTCAAGTCCGGCGACATCTACGCCGTCGTCGCGCTGCAGTTCGCGGCCGACATGACCCAGTCCTTCGACGCGCTGACCAAGATGATCGACGACCCGTCGGCCACCGGTGTCCAGCTGACCGTCCCGCAGGAAGTCGTGAAGGCAGACGGGTGACCGCAGTGACCAGCTCTGAAGTGGAGTCCGCAGGGACCGGAGCCGCGGCCGACGCCGCGGCCCCGGTCCCCACCGGGCACGACGTCCCCCGCTCGGTGTCGGTGCTCGTCTTCCTGCGCGACCGCGGCATCTTCATGCTGTGGGGGCTGCTGATCGTGGCCTTCGCGTTCTGGTGCTCGCCGTACTTCTTCACCGTCGACAACGCCCTGCTGATCGCGAACGCCGGCGCCCTCACGGCGCTGTTCGCGGCCGGCGTCGGCATCGGCATCATGACCGGCGTCCTGGACCTGTCCCTCCCGGGGACGGCCGCGATCGCGAGCTGCATCTGCGGCTGGCTGCTCACGAACGACTACCCCACCTGGCTCGCGCTGCTCGCGGGCCTGGGGGCGGGCGTCGTGGTCGGGCTGGTCAACGGCTTCATCACCCTGCGCGGGTTCAACCCGATCATCGTCACCATCGGCACGCTGTCGGTGCTCACCGGGCTCGCCGCGGTGGTCGCCGGGGGCTACACGTTCCCCGGCCTCACCCAGCTCGAGTTCATGGGCACCCACCGCTACCTGCGGCTCGGCGACAACGGGTCGACGTTCCCGGGCATCCCCGCCCCCGTCTTCATCGTGGTCGCAGTCTTCGTGATCGGGACGATCTTCCTCACCCGGACTCGCGACGGCCTGCGCCTGATGGCCGTCGGGGCGAACGCCGAGGCGGTCCGCCGCGCCGGCATCCCCAGCACCCGCTACACCGTGCTCGGGTTCGTCATCTCGGGTCTCCTGGCCGCGGTCGGCGGGCTCGTCAACACCGCCAACGTCACCGAGGCCAACCCGGCGGCCAGCCCGGCGATCATCTTCACGGCCCTCACGGCCGTGGCACTCGCCGGCGTCTCGCTCACCGGTGGCCGGGGCTCGCTGCCCCGCGTCCTCGTCGGTGCGCTGATCCTGGCCACCATCGCCAACGGCCTCACCATCCGCGGCATCCAGCCCTACTGGGCCACGGTTGCCACCGGCGCGCTGCTGATCTTCTCGCTCCTGTTCGAGCGGATGCTCCAGAACGGCGTCTCCGAGCGGCTGATGTCGGCCAACCTCTCCGTCCACGCGAAGCAGGGCTGATCATGACCACGACCCCCTCCAGCACCGGCACGCCGGCCCTGCAGCTCAGCAACATCGAGATGCACTACGGCTTCGTCCGGGCGCTCGACGGCATCGACATGCACGTGAACCCGGGCGAGGTCGTGGCCCTGCTGGGCGACAACGGCGCCGGCAAGTCCACGCTCCTCAAGGTGATGTCGGGGGCGCACAAGCCCTCGCACGGCAGCATCCGCGTGCACGGGACCGAGCACAGCTTCAGCGCCCCCAGCGACGCGTCCTCCGCCGGCATCCAGATGGTCTACCAGGACCTGGCGCTCGTGGAGCCGCAGGACATCTCCACCAACCTCAACATGGGCCAGGAGACGCTGCGCCGCGGCCCGCTCGGCTGGCTGGGCTTCGTCGACCGCAAGGCGATGCGGCGCAGCTCCGAGGCCGAGCTGGACCGCCTCGGCGTCCGCACCGCGCCGATGACCCGGCCGGTCGAGATGCTGTCCGGCGGCCAGCGCCAGGTCGTCGCCCTGGCCCGCAGCGCGATCCGCGTCAACGGCGAGTCGCAGGGCATCCTGCTGCTCGACGAGCCGACCGCCGCGCTGGGCTACGAGCAGACCAAGAACGTCGAGGCGCTGATCCGCCGGATGGCCGACGCGGGCATCGCGATCGTGATCGTCACCCACGACCTCCCGCTCTGCTACGAGGTCGCGGACCGCATCGTGATCCTCAACCGGGGCAAGAAGGTCGCCGACGTGCCCGCCGCGACCACCGACCGCGACCACGTGGTCGGCTGGATCACCGGCTCGCGGGCCTCGATGTTCGACGCCGCTCCGGCGCGCTGACGTCATGCCCGTCCACGAGGAGGTCGCCTCCCGCTTCCACCTGCTCGAGGGCATCCCCTCGATCCAGGCGGCCATGGCCGACCCGGAGATGGACCGCCGGATGCGCGAGTTCATGGCGCCGCCGGTGGATGCGGCACCCGACGTACCCACCCGGGACCTGACGGTGCCGGGCCCGCACGGCCCGGTCCCCGTCCGGGTGTACGGCGACGCCTCGGCGTCGACGGCCCGGCCGGCGCTCGTGTGGATGCACGGCGGCGCCTTCATGATGGGCGACCTCGACATGGGCGAGGCCGACCGCACCGGGCGCGAGGTCTGCGCCCGGGCGGAAGCGGTCGTCGTCAGCGTGGACTACCGCCTCGCCGTCGGCGGCGTGCACCACCCGGTGCCGCTCGACGACGTCGTGGCGGCCGTGCGCTGGGTCCGGGACAGCGCCGCCGAGCTGGGCGTCGACCCATCGCGGATCAGCGTCGGCGGCGCCAGCGCCGGCGGCAACCTCGCCACCGCGGCGACGCTGCGGCTGCGCGACGAGGACGGCTGGCTGCCGGCCGCGCTGCTCCCGGTCTATCCCGTCCAGCACGTGCAGCTGCCCGATCCCTCGCCCGAGCTGCGGGACCGGCTGACCGAGGTCCCGCCGATGCTCATGTTCACGCCCGAGGCAACCGCCGGGATCAACAGCAACTACCTCGGTGGCCCCCCGGAGCTGGCGGACGGCTACGCGTTCCCGGCCCTGGCGGACCTCACCGGCCTGTGCCCCGTCGTGCTGGTCAACGCCGAGTACGACGACCTGCGCTCCTCCGGCGAGGCCTTCACCCAGCAGCTGGAGGATGCCGGGGTCGCCGTGCACCAGCACCTCGCGACCGGCATGCTCCACGGCTTCCTCAACCTGTCGGCGCGGCTGGAGCCCGTCGACCAGGTCCTCGACCTGATGGCCGCGACCGTGGCCGACCCCCTCTCACCCGTCACCACCTCCTAGGAGTAGATCCCCATGGCCGAGTCCCAGAGCCCCACCGTCGAGCGCGTCCTCGTGGTCGGCGGCGGCATCGCCGGCGGCGTGCTGTCCCTCGCCCTCGCGCAGCAGGGTGTCCAGGTGGTGCTCGTCGACCTCCGCAGCACCCTGACCGGCGTCGGCCACGGCATCACGCTCCAGGGCAACGCGCTCAAGGCCTTCCGCTCCGTCGGCATCTACGACCAGCTCGCCGAGCACGGCTTCCCCTTCAACCACCTGCGGCTCAAGACCGCCGACGGCGGTCACGTGATCGCGGAGATCCCCACGCCGCCGATGGGCGGGCCCGACCTGCCCGGCACGATGGGCGCGGTCCGCGGCGACATCGCCGACATCCTCGCGGTCGAGGTCGAGAAGGCGGGCGTCGACGTACGCCTCGAGACCACGCTCACCGCGATCGACGACCACGGCGACTCCGTCACGGTGACACTGTCCGACGGCTCGACCGAGACCGTCGACCTGCTCGTCGGCGCCGACGGCATCCGCTCCAAGGTCCGCTCCATGATCGGCATCGACACCGAGCCGCACGCGGTCGGCATGGGCATCTGGCGCACGGTCGCGAAGCGGCCGGCCGCGATGGACTGCTCGGAGCTCTACTACGGCGGCCCGAAGTACAAGGCCGGCTACACCCCCATCTCCGAGGACCTCTGCTACGCCTTCCTGCTCGAGGAGAACCTCGACCGCTCCTTCGTCGGCGAGGGCCCGAACGGCGCGCTGCTCAAGGAGCGCGGGGCCGGGTACGGCGGCATCTGGGGCGAGGTGCGCGACTCCCTGGCGGACGACGCGATCGTGAACTACCAGTGGATCGAGGCGATCTGCGTCGACGCCCCCTGGCACCGCGGCCGCTCGATCATCATCGGCGACGCCGCCCACGCCTGCCCGCCGCTGATCGCCCAGGGCGCGGCCATGTGCGCCGAGGACGCCGTGGTGCTGGCGGAGATGCTGACGTCGGGTGACTTCGCGTCCGTCGACGAGGTGCTGCCGGCGTTCATGGAGCGCCGCTTCCCCCGCGTGAAGATGGTGCTCGACAACAGCCTCCAGCTCGCCGAGTGGGAGATCCACCCGGAGACGCCCGGCGCCGACCCCGGCCGGATCATGGGCCAGACCCTGCACGCCCTCGTCGCTCCAGCCTGATGAGCTCTCCCCTGCCGCTCGTCGGGCCGGAGGACGCGGGCTTCGAGGAGGCCCGGGTCGACCGGATCTTCAACCGGCGACTCGCCACCCGGCAGCCGGCGGCCGTGGTGCGGCCGACCTCCGAGGCGGAGGTGGTCGCGGCCGTGCGGCTGGCGCGCGAGCGCGGCTGGCAGGTCGCGGTCCGCTCCGGCGGGCACTCGTGGGCGCAGTGGTCCGTGCGGACCGACGCGCTCGTGATCGACCTGGGCGGGTTGCGCGAGATCTCGTACGACGACGCGACCGGCATCGTGTCGGCGTCCCCGGCCGTGCAGGGGGGCGCCGAGCTGTCGCCGTACCTCGAGGCGCGCGGGCGGTTCTTCCCCGGCGGTCACTGCCCCACCGTCGGCATCGGCGGCTTCCTGCTGCAGGGCGGCCAGGGCTGGAACTGCCGCGGCTGGGGCTGGGCGGCCGAGCACGTCGTCGCGATCGACGTGGTGACCGCCGCAGGTGAGCTGGTGCGGGCGTCGGAGACCGAGAACGCCGACCTCTTCTGGGCCGCGCGCGGCTCCGGGCCGGGCTTCTTCGGCGTCGTGACGCGCTTCCACCTGCGGACGATGGAGCGACCGGCGTACGTCGGCCAGACCGTGCAGGCGTACTCACTCGACGACTTCGACGAGGTGATGACCTGGCTGCACGAGACCCACGCGTCGGTCGCCGACACCGTCGAGATCGTGGCGCTGACCAAGACCGACGCCGAGCTGGCACCGGAGCCCGTGCTGCTGGTGACCGGCGTCGCGCTGGTCTCCTCGGCCGCCGAGGCGGACGCGGCGCTGGCGCCGTTCCGCACCTCCCCCGCGCTCGACCGCGCGCTGATGGTGCTCGACGCGGTCCCGACGACCATCGACGAGCAGCGCGCCCGCCAGCTCGTCGACAACCCCGAGGGGCACCGGTGGGCGGTCGACAACGCCTGGCTGTCAGGTCCTGCCTCACAGGTCGTCCCCGCGATGCGCCGGGCCTACTGCACGCTCCCCAACGCCAAGGCGTTCACCATCTGGTTCTCGATGGCGCCGCTGCGCCAGCTGCCGGACATGGCGTTCTCGCTGCAGTCGGAGATCTACCTGGCGTCGTACGTCCTGTGGGAGTCGCCCGACGACGACGCAGCGAACCAGGCGTGGCTCGCCTCGGCCATGGCCGACCTCGAGCCGGTGACCGTGGGGCAGTACCTCGGCGACTCCGACCTCTCCCGCCGCCAGGTGCGGGTCATGTCCGACGCCGCGTGGTCACGGCTCGCCGACGTGCGGGCCGCCTGGGACCCGGACGAGGTGTTCGTCGGCTACCTCGCCGGCCCCCACGGCGCCACCAACCGCAACCACTGGGAGTAGCCCGACCGGTGGTTGAGGAAGGCGCGCAGCGCCTGTCTCGAAACCACCCTCGGTGGTCAGCCCCGGTGGTTGAGGAAGGCGCCCTGGCGCCTGTCTCGAAACCACCCCACCGGCCTCGTTGGTCGGGTAGGTCGCGCAGCGACCGCCTCATTGGTCGAGTAGGTCGCGCAGCGACCGTATCGAGACCACCCCGCCACGCCATGACGCACGAAGCACCCGACACGCCGAGAGCCAGGTGCTTCACGCGACATAGCGTTGCAGGATCCCGGTGGTTGAGGAGGTCGCGCAGCGACCGTCTCGAAACCACCCGCCGGTGGTCGGCCTCGTCGGTCGAGTAGGTCGCGCAGCGACCGTATCGAAACCACCCCACCGGCCTCGTTGGTCGAGTAGGTCGCGCAGCGACCGTATCGAGACCCCCCCCGCCACGCCATGACGCACGAAGCACCCGACACGCCGTGGGCCAGGTGCTTCACGCGTCACAGCGCTGCAGGATCCCGGTGGTTGAGGAGGTCGCACAGCGACCGTCTCGAAACCACCCTGCGATGCCAGTCGCCACCGCCATGTGGTTAATCCGGTTCACCAGGTGAACCGGATCCACCACACAAGCCGAGGGCGCGCTCACCGGCGGTGACCCGTCAACCGCGCGGGACCGCTCGAAGGTTGATCACCCACCGCCGCACCAAGGCCGCGCCGAGCGACGATGACCCGACCACCACATCCCCCACAGAATCGGTGACCGGGCCACCGCCGGATCGAGACCCCCCTGGGCCTCGGGCAGCGACGCCCCTCAGCGGTTGGTGAACCGCACGTAGTCCCGGCACGGCTCGTTGCGCAGCCCCGGGCACGGCGGCGCGGGGGTGTCGGTGCCGAGGCCGGGGACGACCGGGAGCACCAGCCGCGACGGGTGCCGGCGCGAGGAGTCGATCCGCACGAGGGACGACCCCGAGCGCGGGCGGGCCTGGGCGAACGACCAGATCGGCTGCTCGCCGCCGGGGGCGGAGATCGTGACGCGGATCCGCGAGCCGGAGCGGTAGGCGTGCCCCTGGAAGTACAGCGGGATGACCACCTTCACGAACTTCCCGGCCGGCATCGGGCGCACGTCGGCACGCCGCATCGACGGGACCGGCTCGAGCAGCGACGAGCGCTGCTTCATCAGGTTGTTCCGCCCGGTCGCGAGCTTGCGCTCGCTGCCGCGCATCCACCCGCTCTGCACGAAGGTCTCCTTGCCCTTCCGGACCTCGCTGATCGTGGCCTGCAGGTCGAGGTCGCGGGTCGACGAGCGCACCCAGACCTGGACCGCACCGGCGCCGACCGTGGTGACGTCCTTCTTCAGCGGCGCGGAGACGTACGACGCGGCGGTGCCGTGCTGGCGCTGCTTCCAGTCCCAGCTCCACTGCGAGGCGTTGCCCCAGAGCCCGCCGGTGCCGGTGACGCCCTTGAAATCGGTGCCGGGCAGCAGACGGGGGTCGGAGCGGTAGCGGACCACGTGACGACGGGCGGGGGCCTTCGTGTGCAGCGCGCTGCCGCCGCCGAGGTACCACGACCGGGCCTTGACGCCCGGCACGGGCAGCGTGGTGAAGGAGTGCTCGAAGCCGGGGTACGGGTCGCCGGCCGTCTGGCGCCCGTCCGGCGACGTGCCGGCGCCGTTGTCGAACAGCACCCGGACCGACGGCGCCTTCTCGAACTCGGCGAGTGCGGCGTCGTACGTCGGCTGCTGCTGCACCGGGTCGGCCGGAAGTGTGATCGGGTCGTCCTCGGGGATGCCCATGGCGGCCTGGTAGATCACCGGGGCGACGGCGCGCAGCTCGGCGGCGTTCACGTTCGGCGCCTGGTCGGCGACGTAGAGCGACAGGAAGTCGTAGAGCCGGTTCATCGTCTCGGGGTCGAGCGAGTCGATGTGCGCCCCGTTGGTGAAGGTGAACCACTTCTTCTTGGTGCCGGTGAAGTGGCGCACCAGCGCCGGGCAGTGGCCGCCGGTCTGCTCGTCCTCGAACTGGCAGGCCATGAAGGTCGGCACGTTGATCTTGTGCACGAACGACACCGGGTCGAGCGGGTCGGCGACCTTCGGCTTGTAGTGGCTGTTCTTCCGGATCTTGCCGATCAGGCTGGCGGCCTCGCCGTGCAGCGCCTGGTTGTCGGTGCAGACCTGGTCGCCGTCGGCGACCCGCTGCTCGGCGTACGGCTGGGTGCCCTTCGCACCCGTGCCGGCCGGCTGGGCCTGCTCCTGGCGCTCGTGCGCCCAGGCGACGGCGAAGCCGGTGTTGAGGTTGCCGCCGGGGTAGAGCGTGGTCGCGGTCGCGTCGATGGTCGACAGCGGCGAGATCGCCGCGAGGTGGGGCGGGCGCAGCGCGGCGGTGAAGAGCTGGCTGATGCCGCCGTACGAGATCCCGAACATGCCGACCTTGCCGCCCTTGACCCACGGCTGGCGGGCGACGGTCTCGACGATGTCGTAGCCGTCGATCGCCTGCAGCGGCTCGAAGAAGTCGAAGGCGCCGCCGGAGCAGCCGGTGCCGCGCATCTGGATGTCGACGACCGCGAAGCCCATCGCGTTGGCGACCGCGGCGATGCCGTTGGTCGGGCTCTCGGGGTTGGCGTAGCCGTAGCCGGAGTACTCGATCAGCGTCGGGTACGGCGGGGAGGCCTGCGACGGGGGCGCCGGGAGCGGCGTGCCCGCGATGCCGGCGGGGTTCGTCGGCGGGTGGACGGTGTAGGCGAGCTTCGTACCGTCGCGCGTCGTGAGGTAGCCGTAGCCGTCCGTGGGGATCGACTGGTCGTAGATCTTCTTGTTCCACTGCCGCGGGCTGTTCGTGTGCACGGTCAGCGGTCCGGAGCGGTGGCCGGTGCCGTCCTCGCGCACCCGGTAGCCCTGACCCGCGGGGATGCGGCGGAAGAGCACGCCGCCCTGCGCGTTGGCCCGCTGCCGCTTCACGACGGCCCCGCTCGCGTCGAGCAGGCTCACACCGGCGCCGGGCGGGAGGCCCACGGCGTACACCTGGCGCGCGCTGCCGCCCGCGGTGAAGCCGTCGTCGGCCGCCTGCGCCTGCGACCCGGCCACGGTGGCCAGGCCGACGAGCACGAGCGAGAAGATCGCCACCAGGACGGCGGCGGTGCGGGTCCGCGGAGCGGGCACGGTCATGGGTCCTCCTGTCGCCCGCGACCCTCCGCCCGTCGGGCGGGGTCGGTCACGGCACGGAGGGCTCAACGACGCCCCTGTGGCGGAGGTCACGGCTCGGCGTCAGACCGCCGGCCTGATGAACGGGGGGACGACGCGGCGTCGGGCTGTCATTCGCGGTCCTTCGCGGCGGTATGAGGCAGGTCAACTTGCATGGTCCGAGCGGCGATTCAAACGGGTCGCGGCATGCCCTTTAGCCGGGTGTGACTACATCCAGGGGGCGAGGTAGCCGGTGCACTCGGCCGGCTTGGTTGTGGTGTAGAGCGAGGACACGTCGACCAAAACACGTCCCGATGCGGGGATCAGATCTGGGTACTCTCCGGCACCGCCGACGATCTCACCGGCCTTGTTCGTGCAGACCACCTGAAAGGACGCCCCATCGAGCGGCTCACTAGTCGGGTTCGTGACCTCGAACCGCACGGCGTAGGAGTCGGAGTACTCCGGCTGGTAGATCTTGCCGGGGAACGTGCCCCAGTCCTCAGATGTCTGGTCGTCGAAGGTTCCCTCGTCCTCGACCAGGACCGTGGCCTCGACGGTTGCTGGCTTCTTCCCCTTCGGCACCTCGACCTGGGTTGCGACCGGGAGCACCTGCCCTGGCCAGCTGAAGTGAGAGACCTGGGAGCCACTTGCAAGTAGTTCGCCGGACTCGTCCAGCAGGTTGAAGTTGACGGTGACGGTCTGGCCGGCGTGGTCGTCGTCGTTCTGCACCCGAGCGATCGTCCAGGCGTAGCCGTACTGGGTACCGAAACCCGAGTCCACCAGCGTCCACGGCTCGTCCTCGGGTGACGGGGCACCGCTGCCAGCCTCCGACCCTGCCGCATCGGGGAGTTTGTCGCTGACGTCTTCACCGAGGTCCGCGGACTTGAAGACGTCCGCGTAGGCCTCGGCGTCAGAAGGGTCCATGTTCCCCGTGACGCGCAGGAGCAGGTTGCCGCGGAGCGTGTTCCACTCGCTCCCCAGGAGGCTGCTGCCAGACTGCAGGTCCTGGATGTACTCGGACCGCTTCTCCGCGTCCTGCGGCGAAGGCCACTCCTCGATGGTCGCGCCGCAGTCGACCCCCGGCTCGTCCCCTTCGCAGGACACTCGCGAGTCGAAGACAACGGTTGCGGCCGTGTACCCATTCGGGCGTCCGATGAGGTCGTTCGGGTCGTTGTCCTCGTCGAGCTCGATCAATTCCGTAATGTCGGGGATCTGTGACTGCAGGACCAGCGCCGCGCTCTGAGCGCTGGGGTCGCTCGAATCTGCGGAGTCGCCAGAACCGCCACCGCAACCGGCAAGCAGGACCAAAGCCGCGCAGACCGCGAGCATCTTTCGCATGGGTGGACCGTAGTGCAGTCGACCGACGACTAGGTCGCGTCAGAGAACGTCGAGTTCGCCGGAGTGACTCGCTCAAGCGTGCGACCTGCGCGGTCGCGCGCCCCGCTCAGCCACCAGCAGCCAGCTCAACGGCAAGCTCGTCGAGCCGGTCGAAGAACCACAGGTGCGCCGGGTCGGAGAGCCGGTCGGGGGCGAACCAGTAGCCCTCGGCGAGCACGATCTCCTCCATTGGGGGCTCCACGACCACCAGCGGGCCGTCGTCGCGCACGTGGATCCGGGCGAGCATCTCGGGGACCAGGGCGACCATCTCGGTGCCGGCGATGACGAACGGTAGCGGCAGGAAGCCCGCGACCTGGAGGGCGATGCGGCGGTCGATGCCGAGCTCGCCGAAGGCCCGGTCGGCGGGGGTGAGGACGCCGGGGCCGAAGCTCGGGACGGCGTACGCCAGCTCGGCGAGGTCGTCGAGGGTGAAGGCGCCGTCGCGCAGGCGGGCGTTCGCGCGGTCGGCGATCAGCACCATCCGGTCCTTCCACAGCGGCCGCGAGTCCCCGGGGAAGCCGAAGCCGAGCGGGGCGATCAGGGCGTCGTGGTCGAGCAGGACCCGCTCCGAGGAGCGGGACTCGGGGCCGAGGTTGGAGATCGTGAGGCGTACGCCGGGGGCCGTGGCGCGCAGCAGCCGCAGCAGCGGCTCGTGGACGACCGCGATGGCGTAGTCGCTCATCGAGAGCCGGAAGACCCGCTCGCTGGTCGCGGGGTCGAACTCGTCCTCGAGGTGCAGGGCCCGGCCCAGCAGGCGCACGGCGTGCTGGACCTCCGGGAGCAGGTCCTTCGCGAACGGCGTCAGCTCGTAGTCGCGCCCTGCCCGCACGAGCAGCTCGTCGTCGAAGCGGCGGCGCAGCCGGGCCAGGGCGGCGCTCATCGCGGGCTGGCTCAGCTCGAGGCGGACGCCGGCGCGGGTCACGTTGCCCTCCTCGAGAAGGACCTTGAGCGACAGCAGCAGGTTGAGGTCGGTCCCGCCCAGGGTCATCTGCCGTCCTTCCGTCGTGCTGGCTGGGGTGGTTTCGAGACAGGCGCCAGGGCGCCTTCCTCAACCACCGGGTGGAGGTGGTGGTTTCGAGACAGGCGCCGGGGCGCCTTCCTCAACCACCGGGTGGAGGTGGTGGTGGTTTCGAGACAGGCGCCCAGGGCGCCTTCCTCGACCACCGGGGTGTGGTGGTGGTTTCGAGACAGGCGCCAGGGCGCCTTCCTCAACCACCAGGGGGTGTGTGTCGGGCGTCACTCTGCCACTAGTGTCTGTGGGGTGAGGGAACGGCTGCGGGACGTCGACGCCAACCTGCTGCTGTCACTGCACGCACTGCTGGAGGAGAAGAACCTCACCCACGCCGGCGAGCGGATGACGATGAGCCAGCCGGCGATGAGCGGGGCGCTGACCCGGCTGCGCAAGCACTTCGACGACGAGCTGCTCGTGCGCGTGGGCCGGGGCTTCGAGCTGACGCCGCTCGCGGAGCGACTGCGGGCCGAGGTGGCCGACGCGATCGAGGCCGCGGAGGCGCTGCTCGGCAACCAGCGCGACTTCGACCCGGCGTCGAGCACCAGGCGCTTCACGGTGAGCATGTCGGAGTACGCCATGACCGTCCTCGCCGAGCCGCTCACCCGGCTGCTGGCCGAGCAGGCGCCCGGCTGCTCCGTGGCGCTGGACGCGGTCAACGTCAGCCCCGACCAGTTCGAGACGCAGCTGATGCGTCGCGACCTGATCATCGGCCCGATCGGCTTCGACTTCCCGGGCCGCAAGCAGCCGGTCTTCACCGACCACCTCGTCTGCGTCGTGGCCCGCGGCAACCCGCGGCTGGTCGACGGGGCCCTGACGCTCGACGACCTGCAGCAGATGCCGCACGCGGTGGCGGAGTTCGGCGCTGCCGGCGAGCGCCGCCGCCCGCTGGAGGTGGAGCTGGAGCGGCGCGGGATCGTGGACCGCGCCGTGCTCGTCCAGGTGACCAGCCTGCTCACGCTGCCGTTCGCGGTCAGCGGCACCGAGATGTGCGCGTTCGTCCCGGCCCGGCTGGCCCGGCGCTGCCTGGACGTCCTCGACCTGGAGATCGCCGCCACCGACCTCACCGCCGTACAGATCACCGAGGCCGCGCACTGGCACCTGCGGCGCGAGAACGAGCCGGCGGTCGTGTGGCTGCGCCGGCTGCTCTACGACGTGGCCGTCTCGGTCGAGGACGAGCTCGCCACGTCCTGAGCGGACCCCGGGCCCGCAGGTGCTGCCGACGTAGGACGGGGCAGCCCGACCCGGCTGGCGGTGAACCCGAGCGCCGACGCGCACGCCATCACGACCGCGGGGACGAGGGCCGAGCCGGACCCGCCGAGCCCGACCAGCGGCGAGACCAGGGCACCGAGGGCGAACTGGCTGAACCCCAGGACCGCGCTGCCGGTGCCGGCGACCGGCCGCACCTCGGCCATCGCGAGGGCGGCGGCGTTGCCCATGATCCCGCCGTTGGCGGTGACGGCCAGGAAGATCGGCACCGGGTAGGTCCAGCCCGGCGCCCCCAGCGCGGCCAGCAGCACGAACGACACGGTGGCGAGCAGCTGCACGGTGATCGCGATCCGGACCAGGCGCCGCGGGTCGACGCGGTCGACCAGCCTGCTGGTGAACCACCCGGCCGCGATCAGCCCGCCGGCGTTGACGCCGAAGGCGACGCCGTACGCGATCTCGGAGAGGCCCACGACGTTCTGGTACACGAACGGCGACGCCGAGATGTAGGCCATCATCACGGCGAACGAGCACGCGAACACTGCGACCGGGCCGCGGTAGGCGCGGTTGGCGACCACGGCACGCAGGTCCCGCGCCCACGAGGTCGCGCCGGTGCTGCGCGCCGACGGCGGGTGCGTCTCGTCGATCACGAGCAGCACGCCGACGAGCATCGCGACGCACAGGGCGACGACGGTCCAGAGCATGCCGCGCCAGCCGACGGGGCCGGCGAGGAAGCCGCCGACCAGCGGGGCCAGGACCGGTGCGACGCCGCCGACGGTCAGCATCAGGGTGAAGGCGCGGGCCGCGGCGCGGCCGGTCACCACGTCGGCGATCACGGCCCGCCCGATGACCATCCCGCCGGCGCCGGCGAAGCCCTGGACGAGCCGGGCCACGACGAGCACGCCGAGCGAGGGCGCGAGTGCGCAGACGACGCCGGCCACCACGCAGGCGGTCGCGCTGACCAGGAGGGGGACGCGGCGGCCGTACCGGTCGGAGAGCGGCCCCATCACGAGCTGGCCGAAGGCGAGCCCGACCAGGAACGACGTGAGCGTGAGCTGGACCCCGCTCGCGTCCGCCCCGAGCGCGTCCTCCATCGCCGGGAAGCCGGGCAGGTAGAGGTCGGTCGCGACCGGTGCCAGCGCCGCCAGCGAGGCCAGGACGAGCAGCAGCGGCCAGCGGATGGGGGCGCCCGTCGCGGGCGCGGCAGGGGCCGTCACCCACGCAGTCAAACAGCGCGGGCGGTACGGCGGAACGGCGTGCTCGGGATGCCTGTGATCGGTCCTCGTGATGCCTCGCGGCCTTGTGGCGGCCGTCACCGTAGGGCTGACTTGGTGGCATGACCTGGGAAGACGGAGACAGCTACCTCGACGAGATGGCGCCGGGCGTGTACGCCTTCGTGCAGCCGGCCGGTGGGTGGATGGTGAACAACTGCGGCGTGATCACCGACGCCGCGGGCGACGCCGTGATCGTCGACACCACGTCGACCGAGAAGCGCAACCGCGCCTTCCTCGCCGAGGTCGCCGGAGTGTCCGCCCGCGACCCCAAGATCGCCGTCAACACCCACAGCCACCCGGACCACACCTACGGCAACGGCTTCCTGCCCGAGACCACCACGATCATCGGCCACCACCTGTGCCGCGAGGGCGTGCTGCGCGCCGGCCTGGCCGCCACGAAGGAGCTCCCGGCGGACTACGGCGACCTCGTGGTGCGCCCGCCGGACGTCACGTTCGACGAGCGGATGACGCTGCACCTGGCCGACTTCCCGGTCGAGCTCGAGGTGATGGGCCCGGCGCACTCGACCAACGACGTCGGCGTCTGGCTGCCCGAGCAGAAGGTCATGTTCGCGGGCGACCTCGCGTTCTCCGGCGGTCACCCGATCTTCCTCGAGGGCTCGATGAACGGCTTCCGGAAGGCCGTGCAGCGGATGCGCGCGCTCGAGCCCGAGGTGCTGCTGCCCGGCCACGGCCCGGTCTGCCGGGGCGCCGAGGTCGAGAAGGTGCTCGACGAGCTGGAGGAGTACGTCGGCTGGATCGAGTCGATCGCGACCTCGTCGTACGCCGAGGGCCTCACGCCGCTCGAGGCCGCCATGAAGCACCGCGACGGCCCCTACGGCGACCTGCCCGAGGGCGAGCGGGTCGTGTGCAACCTGCACCGGGCCTACGTCGAGCTCACCGACTACGAGCCGACCGTCCGGCTCGCCATCCCCACCCTGTGGCCGGAGATGGTCGCGCTCAACGGCGGCCCCATCGTCAGCCACGCCTGAGCGCCCGGCGCCCCGATGCTGCGGCCGCAGGACTCCCCCACGCGCGAGACCCGGACCCTCGACGGGTTGTGGGACTTCGCGCTCGACCGCGACGGGGTCGGGCGTGACGAGGGCTGGTGGCAGCGGGCGCTCCCGGAGGCCCGCCCGATGCCGGTGCCGGCCAGCTTCAACGACATCGTCCCGAGCCGGGAGTTCCGCGACCACGTGGGCGACGCGTGGTACCAACGCACCGTCCACGTCCCCGCCACCTGGGGCGGCGGCCGCGTCGTCCTGCGCCTCGACGCCGCCACCCACCGCGCGACGGTGTGGGTCGACGACGTCGAGGTGATGTCGCACGAGGGCGGCTACACGCCGTTCGAGGCCGACGTCACCGCGCACGTCACGCCCGGTGCCGCCGTACGCCTCACCGTCGTCGTCAACAACGAGCTGACCTTCCAGTCGATCCCGCCCGGGGAGCCGCTGCCGCCGGGCAGCGACGGCCGGCGGCGGCAGAAGTACCACCACGACTTCTTCAACTACGCCGGGCTGCACCGCTCGGTGCGGCTGTCGCGGACGCCCACGACGTACGTCGCCGACCTGGCCGTGACGACCGGGCTGGACGGCGGCACCGGCTCCGTGGCGTACGACGTCACGCTGGGCGGGTCCGCAGCCGGGACCACCGTCGGGGTGGTGCTGCGGGACGGCGCCGGCCGCGAGGTGGCCGCCGGCACCGGTGCGTCCGGCGTCCTGACCGTGCCCGACGTCCACCCCTGGCGACCCGGTGAGGGCCACCTCCACGACCTGGTCGTCTCGGTGCACCGCGGGGACGTCCTGGTCGACACCTACGTGCTGCCCGTGGGGATCCGCACGGTCGAGGTGCGCGGGCAGCAGCTGCTGATCAACGGCGAGCCGTTCCACTTCCGCGGCTTCAGCAAGCACGAGGACGCGGCCGTGCGCGGCAAGGGCCACGACGACGCGCTGATGCTGCACGACTTCGAGCTGATCGACTGGATCGGGGCGAACTCGATCCGCACGGCGCACTACCCGTACGCCGAGGAGGTCCTCGACCTCGCCGACCGGCGCGGCATCGTGGTCGTCGACGAGACCGCGGCGGTCGGCCTCAACCTGCCGCTGTCCGGCGGCCAGATCGGGGCGGACAAGCGGCCGACGTACTCCCCCGACACGGTGAACGACGCGACGCGCGAGGTGCACGCGCAGGCGATCCGGGAGCTCGTCGACCGCGACCGCCACCACCCCAGCGTGGTCGTCTGGTGCATCGCCAACGAGCCCGAGACGACGTCGGAGGAGGCGCGCGCCTACTTCGCGCCGCTGCTCGACCTCACCCGCGCGCTCGACCCGACCCGGCCGGTCGGCGTCGTCAACATGTTCCTCGCGCCGCCCGACCGGTGCCGCGTCACCGACCTGTGCGACCTGGTGATGGTCAACCGCTACTACGGGTGGTACCTCGACACCGGCGACCTCGCCGCCGCCGAGCTGAAGCTCGAGGCCGAGCTCCGCGCGTGGGCCGCGACCGGGAAGCCGGTCTTCCTGACGGAGTACGGCGGCGACGCGATCGCCGGCCTGCACGGGATCGCCGACGTGCCGTGGACCGAGGAGTACCAGTCGGCGCTCCTCGACATGACCCACCGCGTTCTCGACCGGGTCGACGGCGTCGTCGGCGAGCACGTCTGGAACTTCGCCGACTTCGCCACCGCCGACGCGATCTCGCGCGTCGACGGCAACCGCAAGGGCGTCTTCACCCGCGACCGCCGCCCCAAGGCCGCCGCCCACACCCTGCGGCGGCGCTGGCGGGGGCTCGGCGTCGGGGAGCGGTGACATAGCAACCGTTCCCGCTCCGGACTCGGTTGCTCACGCACCGCCCGAATGGGCCGGCGGCCCGCGAAAGTAAAGAAATCGCAGCCGGGGCCGCAACTTCTCGGCCCCCGATCCCGTCTTCAGGGCACGGGGGTGCTCGGAGCCCCCGCTCGCTGTCCCGGAAAGGACCTCTCGTGACCACTCGACCCCTTCGGATCCTGGCCCCGGCCCTGCTGGGCCTCGCCGCCCTCGCCGCCCCCGCCCTCGCCGTCGGAGGACCGGCCGACGCCGCCCCGGCCACCCTCGAGGCCGCGGCACCGACCGCGCCCCACCGCGCCGACTCCGTCAACGTCCGGCCCGCCACGCTCGACCGCGGCGCCGGCCCGAAGGTGCCGCAGGTGCTCGGGACGACGATCCTGGACCGCGGCACGAAGATCACGACGCGGGCCCAGGAGGTCCAGCTGTACGGCGTCTCGGACGGCGCCTACGTGATCGGGGTCTGGGGCCGCAACGGCTCGAGCCGGGTCGAGCGGGTCACGAAGGACGGCGAGCGCACCACGATCCTCCAGGGGATCCGCGGCGACATCTTGCTCTCCACCGACGGCCGCCAGCTGTTCGAGGGCGTCGTGCCGCGGGTCGGCACCACCCGGGTGACCGTCCTCGACGCGGTCACGGGCGAGCGCGTGGCGCGACGTACCTTCGACGGCTACGTCCGCGTCCTCGACGCCGACGAGGACCGCGCGGTCCTGGGCGGCACCGGCCCGGCCCGCACCTTCTGGTGGAACAACCAGTCCGACCTGACGTCGCGGATCTCGAAGCGCGAGGGGTACGTCGCCGACATCCGCGCCGACCGCGTCGGCACCTTCAGCCGCACCGCGGAGGGCTCCGTCGGGTCGAGCTTCGTCACCTCCCTCGCGAAGCCGAGGACGACGCTCTGGCGCTCCAGCCAGCAGGCCGTCCTGGCGATCGCGCCGAGCGGCCGGCGGCTGCTCACGACGTACCTCAACACCGACGGCCCCATCGGCCAGCTCGAGGTGCACGGCGCGACGGGCCGCAAGCTCGTCACCTACCGCACGCCCGGCTTCTTCGACGCCGCCGCGTGGGAGACCAACCAGGCGCTGCTGCTGACGGTCCAGGAGCGCGACGGCAGCGGCGTCACGCTGGTCCGCGCGCAGGGCACCGACCTCGAGCGCGCCAGCGCCCGGATGGCGCCGTAGGCGACCGTCCGGCCGCTGTAACGCGGTGTCCCCGTCACTGGTGCGGTGCTGCAGCACCCCATTCGCTACGTGGACACCGCGTTACAGCAGGCGCGGGGCGCTCAGAAGCTGTGCGTCCCGCCGCCCACCTCGTACGCCGTCCCATCGGGGAGCACGACATCGGCCGTGCACCCGGGCGGGACGGTGACGTGCAGCGAGATGCCCGAGCCGCCCGGGGCCGCGGCCGAAGACCACGCCACCTCGATCCGCCCGTGCACGGAGTCGTGCCAGGTCGAGGCCGAGGTGATCCCGCCGCCCGGACGCGGGGCGACGCGGAAGCGGCGCCAGGTGGTGGCGGTGCGCTGCAGGCCGGCGACGTACCGGTGCAGGAACGACACCACCGCCCCCTTGGAGTAGTGGTTGAGCGACTCGTGCGGCACGCCGTCCTCGTCGAGACCCTCCCAGCGCTCCCAGACGGTCGTCGCACCGCGGTCGATCATCGCCAGCCACGACGGCTGGGTGTCCTGGAACAGCAGCTCGTAGGCCAGCTCGAGGTGGCCGTGGTCGGCCAGCACCGGCAGCAGGTCGGGTGTGGACAGGAAGCCGGTGCCCAGGTGGGTGCCGGCCTCGCGGACCAGCGCGGCGAGGTCGTCGGCGGTCTGCTGGCGCAGCTCGTCGGGCACCAGGCCGAAGCGCAGCGCGCGGACCAGGTTGGCCTGCGTGCGGGGTGAGACCCGCCCGGTCCCGGCGTCGACGAACTCGCACCGCCAGGCGTCGACGACCGCCGCGCTGAGGGCGGCATACCGCTGCGCGTCCTCCGCACGGCCCAGCACCCGCGCGATCGCCGCGGCGTGCCGCGTCGACCAGGCGTAGTACGCCGTCGCGACGTCGGACTTGTCGGCCGCGATGAACGCCGCGAAGTCGGCCGGCTCGCCGCCGGGCTCGAGCCACTCGCCCCAGTGGAAGCCGGTGTCCCAGAGGTGCTGCTCGTGCGGCAGCGGCTCCGGTCGGGCCGCGACCCGGTCGGGGTGCCGGGCACCCGTCGCCATCCGCTCGGTCCGGTCCAGCCAGGCCACCATGGTCGGCCACAGCTCCTCGAGGACGGCGGTGTCGCCGTACTCCTCGTGCAGCTCCCACGGCACCAGCACCGACGCGTCGCCCCACCCGGCCGAGCCGTTGGTGGTGCGCAGGAAGCCGGTCATCTCGGCGACCGGCATCGGCGCCATGCCACCGATCGTGCCGTCCTCCCACTGGCCGGCCGCGACGTCGCGCAGCCACTTGGTGGAGAAGCCGTCGACGTCGTAGAGGTAGGTCGCGGTGGGGACGTAGAGCTGCCAGTCGCCCGTCCACCCAGCCCGCTCGCGGGTGGGGCAGTCGGTCGGGATGTCGCAGGCGTTGCCGCGGAAGCTCCACACGGCCGCGTCGTGCAGCCGGTTGACCCGGTCGTCGTCGCACGTGAAGCCGCCGCGCGGAGCGAGGTCGGTGTGGACCACGACGCCCGTGACGTCGTCGGCGGTGAGCGGCCCCGGGTGGCCCTCCACCCGCACGTAGCGGAAGCCGTGCGTCGTCAGCCGCGGCTCGAAGACGTCGCCGTCGCGCCCCGCCGAGAC
Source organism: Nocardioides luti (assembly GCF_014212315.1). Classification (NCBI taxonomy): domain Bacteria; kingdom Bacillati; phylum Actinomycetota; class Actinomycetes; order Propionibacteriales; family Nocardioidaceae; genus Nocardioides; species Nocardioides luti. The sequence goes on along the minus strand of NZ_JACKXE010000001.1, from coordinate 2,674,606 downwards.
CACGCGGTCGACCTGCCCGGCGCTGAGCGGGTGCGGCAGGAACGGCATCGCCGGCTGCAGGTGCGTCATCGTCACGTCGCCGTCCGGGCCGAGCGCCTCGCCGTGCGTCAGCGTGATCGCGGTGCCCTCCGGGCCGAGGCTGCTCAGCCGGACCCGGCCGTTGACGTTCTGCCCGAGGTCGACGACGTAGGTCCCGGGGTGCGGCTCGGTGACCCCGACCGGCCGGATCTCCTCGACCGGGCGAACCGGCGGGGCGGGCGAGGTCGTGAGGGTGTCGAAGCCGCGGTCGCTGACGACGACCGGCTGCCACCCGGCCTCGGGCTCGGCCCCCACGAGCCGGCGGTCCTCGTGCTGACCCTCGATCAGGTCAGCCTGGAGGACGTACGACGGCGTCCACCGCCAGGTCTCGTCGGTGCCCACCACGGTGGTCGTGCCGTCCTCGTGCTCGAGGTGCAGCTGCGCGAGGAACGCCGTGGTGTCGCCCCACTGGTCGGTGGCGCGGAGGATGCCGACCTGGCCGCGGTACCACCCGTCGGCGAGCAGCGCCTCCAGCCGGTGGGCGCCGGGCGCGCCCGCGAGCATCGCCGTGACGTCGTACGACTGGACCTGGACGCGGTGGGCGTACTCCGTGAACCCGGGCGTCAGCTCGTCGGCCGTGACCCGCGTGCCGTCGATGCTCAGCTCGTAGATCCCGTGCGCGGTCGCGTGCACGACGGCCCGCCGCACGGGGGCGGCGACGTCGACCGCGCCGCGCAGGAGGTACGCCGGCCGCCGGCCGCCCGGCGGCACCTCGTCGGCCGGGACCGCGGGCGAGACCCACTGCGCCTGCCACGCGTCGGGCGGGGCAATCGGGGCCGGGTCGGTCGGGTCCGGGGTCAGCGCGCTCACGCGCCGACTCTGCCGCGACTCGTCCGCGCGCGGAAGCACGCCGTCCGGATGCTCGGCATCCGTCGACCCGATGCCCCGCGTCCGCCGCGTGTGCCTGAGGACGCGCCCCGGCGCGTCCTCAGGCACACGACGCGGACGGCGGGTGGCCGCGCGGTGCATGATGTCGCCATGAGCGACCCCCGCGCCGGACAGACCGCCGAAGCCTCCGACCTCGTCGACGTGGCGCACCTCGTCACGGCGTACTACACCGGCGTCCCCGACCCCGAGGACGTCGACCAGCAGGTCGCCTTCGGCACCAGCGGCCACCGCGGCACGTCCCTCAAGACGTCGTTCAACGAGACGCACATCCTGGCGACCACGCAGGCGATCTGCGACTATCGCCGCGAGCAGGGGTACGACGGCCCGCTGTTCATCGGCCGCGACACCCACGGCCTCTCGGAGCCCGCGTGGGCGACCGCGCTCGAGGTGCTCGTCGCGAACGACGTGACCGTGCTCGTCGACGACCGCGACGGCTACACCCCCACCCCCGCCGTGTCCCACGCGATCCTGCGGGCCAACCGCGGCAAGGGCTCGACCGGCGCGGGCCGCGGGCTCGCCGACGGCATCGTGGTGACGCCCTCGCACAACCCGCCGAGCGACGGCGGCTTCAAGTACAACCCGCCCCACGGCGGCCCCGCCGACACCGACGCGACCTCGGTCATCGCGGCCCGGGCGAACGAGCTGATCAAGGCCGGGCTCGGCGACGTGCGGCGGACGCCGTACACCCGTGCCCGGAAGGCCGTGGAGGGCTACGACTTCCTCGAGACGTACGTCGACGACCTGCCGAACGTCGTCGACCTGGCCGCGATCAAGCAGGCGGGCGTGCGGATCGGGGCGGACCCGCTCGGGGGCGCGAGCGTGCACTACTGGGGCGAGATCGCCGAGCGGCACGGGCTCGACCTGACCGTGGTGAACCCGCTCGTCGACGCGACGTGGCGCTTCATGACGCTCGACTGGGACGGCAAGATCCGGATGGACTGCTCGTCGCCCAACGCGATGGCGTCGCTGATCCGCCGCAAGGACGAGTACGACCTCGCCACCGGCAACGACGCGGACGCCGACCGGCACGGGATCGTCACGCCGGACGGCGGGCTGATGAACCCCAACCACTTCCTCGCGGTCGCGATCGGCTACCTCTTCGGCGGCGCCCGCCCGGGCTGGCCGGACTCCGCGCGGATCGGCAAGACCCTGGTGTCCTCGTCGATGATCGACCGGGTCGCCGCGTCCATCGGCAAGCCGATGGTCGAGGTGCCGGTCGGGTTCAAGTGGTTCGTACCGGGCCTGCTCGACGGGTCGTTCGGCTTCGGCGGCGAGGAGTCGGCCGGGGCCTCCTTCCTGCGGACCGACGGCACCACCTGGACGACCGACAAGGACGGCCTGCTCCTCTGTCTGCTCGCCTCCGAGATCCTGGCGACCACGGGCAAGACCCCGTCGCAGCACTACGCCGACCTGGTGGCCGAGCACGGCGACCCGGCGTACGCCCGCATCGACGCCCCCGCCGACCGCGCCCAGAAGGCCGCGCTCGCGGCGCTCTCCCCGGACGACGTGTCGGCCACGTCGCTGGCCGGCGAGGAGATCACCGCCAAGCTGACCGAGGCGCCCGGCAACGGCGCGAAGATCGGCGGTCTCAAGGTCACCACCGAGTCCGCCTGGTTCGCCGCCCGCCCGTCCGGCACCGAGGACGTCTACAAGATCTACGCCGAGTCGTTCCGCGGCGCCGAGCACCTCGCCCAGGTGCAGGCCGAGGCCCGCGAGGTCGTGTCCGCGGCGCTGGGCTGACCGCTGCGGCGGGATAGTCCGCCACGTTCTTGTCGCCCGGGAGGCCCGGGAACGACGAATTCGTGGCGGACTATCCCGCCAACACGCTCCCTCAGCCGGTGACGCCGAACCGCTCGACGCGGATGGCGTCGGGGCTCAGCCCCGCCTCGGTCAGCAGCCCCTCGGCGAACGCGGCGAAGCGCGACGAGCCGCAGACGAAGGCGACCTCGACGCCGTCGAGGAGCGCCGCGACCTCCTCGCGCGTCGGGGGTCCGGCCGGCCGCTCCCCCACGCTCTGCCGGGTGAAGGCCAGCGTGGCGCCGGCGCGGTCGAGCTCGTCGGCGTACGGCAGGTCGTCGGGACCGCGACCGACCGCGACGACCCGGACGAGGTCGGGCCGGCCGAGGCGCCGGGCGGTCCGCGTCATCGCGACCGCGGGCACGACGCCCGTCCCCCCGACCAGGCAGAGCGCCGGCGTGCGGGTGTCCCAGGAGAACCAGCGGCCGATCGGGCCGCGCAGCTCGAGCACGTCCCCGACCTCGGCGACGTCGGCCAGGAACTCCGACACCTCGCCGCCCGGGAGCCTCTCGACGAGGAACTCCACGAGCGGGTCGTCGTCGTCGGAGGCGAGGGAGTACGACCGCTGGGCGGTGTAGTCGTCGGGCGCGCGCAGCCGGATCAGGTAGTGCTGGCCGGGCCGGTGCCGCTGGCGGTCCTCCACGTGCATCCGGAGCCGGACCAGGTGGGGGGCGGGGAGGTCGTGGGTGATGATCCGACCGGTCGTCCAGGCCGTCGTCGTCGCGGTGACGGCGTCGATCGCGCCCACGTCGTCCGGGCCGTCCGGGCCGTCCGCGCTCACGCGTCGCCCTGGTAGCGCTGCTCCCGCCACGGGTCGCCGCGGTCGTGGTAGCCGTTGCGCTCCCAGAACCCCGGCTGGTCCTCGGCCACCAGCTCGAGCCGGCTGATCCACTTCGCGGACTTCCAGAAGTACAGGTGCGGCACCAGCAGCCGGACAGGTCCGCCGTGCTCGCGGGTGAGGGGCTTGCCGGCGTACTCCCAGACCAGCCAGGCCCTCCCGCCGGTGACGTCCGCGAGGGGCAGGTTGGTGGTGTAGCCGGTGCTGGCGTGCGCCACCACGAAGGCGGCGTCCGCCGTCGGGCCGGCCGCCTCGAGGAGGGTGTCGACCGAGACGCCCCCGAAGGTCACGTCGAACTTCGACCACGTCGTGACGCAGTGGATGTCGCCGGTGTACGCCGAGCGCGGCAGCTGCTGGACGTCGTCCCACGTCCAGGTGGTCGGCCGGTCGACCAGCCCGTCCACCCGGACGCTCCAGGCGTCCCGCTCCAGGTGCGGCGTGGCCTCGGCCGTCAGCACCGGCCAGCCGGCGCCCACGTCGTACTGCCCGGGCGGGAGCCGGCTCTCAGGGCCGTCGGGGCGGCGGCGGAAGAAGCCACGGGTCACCGGCATCGGGGCCTCCTGCGGGTCGGGCTGCGGGATCGGGCGGAACCTGGCGCCAGCCTAGCCAGCCGGCGTCGGTGGGATAGTCCGCCACGAACTTGTCACTCGGGGGACCCGGGAACGACGGATTCGTGTCGGACTATCCCGGCAGCGCGCTCCCGAGGTGCTCCACCAGCAGCGCCCCCAGGGCGTCGGCGGCCTCCTCGGGGATCCAGTGCGAGACGCCCGGCAGCACGTCGAGGCGGTAGGGACCGCTGACGCAGGCCGCCGTGCCCTCGGCGCCGGCGCGGCGCAGCGCGTGGTCGCCGTCGGACCACACGTGCAGGGTCGGGACGGGCACGTCCGGGGTGTCGGCGACGTCCTCCAGCCGCTGGGCGGCGTACCACCGCAGCCACGCGGCCAGCGCGCCCGGCTCCCGCGCCCGGACCAGCATGTGCTCGACGTCGACCGCGCCCGGCATCGGCCCGAAGAGCGAGCGGAAGCGCGCCGCGTCGTCGGCCAGCAGGACCGCGTCGTACGACGGGGTGGCGAAGTCGCGCATGTAGGTCGAGGCCGCCCGCTGCTCGTCGTCCGTGCGGAGCGCCGTGATGAAGGCCCGCGGGTGCGGGACCGAGACCGCCGTGAGCGTCCGCACCCGCTCGGGGTGCCGGGCGCCGAGCTGCCAGGCGACCGCCGCGCCCCAGTCGTGGCCGACGACGTGGGCACGGTCGACCCCGAGCGCGTCGAGGATCCCGAGGGCGTCGCCCGCGAGCGGCCCGATCCGGTAGTCCTCGACGTCGTCGGGCCGGGCGCCGGGCGAGTAGCCCCGCTGGTCCGGCACGACCACCCGGAAGCCGGCGTCGAGCAGCGTCGGCAGCACCAGACGCCAGGAGTGCCCCGACTGCG